>DEZK01000028.1 GCA_002365175.1 Raskinella chloraquaticus (SeqCode) | reverse complement strand
GCCGACGAACCCGCCAGCGCGATGCTCGCGCGGCTCAGGGCCACCCAGTCAACCGCCAGACCCGCAAAACGCGGGCGCAGGCGTCGGTCTTGATGATGATATCCTGGAATGATATACATGATGTTCCGTATATCATGGAGGATGTCATGATGGTTTCCAAATGGGGCAACAGCCTCGCCGTGCGCCTGCCCAAGAAGTTGGTCGAGGAGGCTGGCCTCGCCGAGGGTGACGAGGTGGAGGTCAGGGCTGTCGACAAGCGGACCGTGGAGATCGCAAAGGTTGATGATGAAGAGCGCCGCCGCCGTTTTATTGAAGGCATGCAGCAGTTCAGGATTCCGCTGCCGGAAGGTTTCAAGTTCAACCGCGACGAGGCGAATGAACGGTGACGGCGTTCTTTGACAGCAACGTCGTCATCTATGCCTATTCGATCGATGCGCGGCGCGACCGTGCTCTTGGGATCATGGCGGCGGGCGGGACCATCAGCGCGCAAGTGTTGAATGAAGTCACAAGCGTTCTGCGCAACAAGCAGCGGCAGGAATGGCCGATCATCGAAGGCATTCTTGCGGTCGTCAAAGAACGATGCCCAATGATCGTTCCATTGACCGCTGAACTCCACGCCGCCGCGCTTACGCTCGCCCGTGATCACATCCTTGCCTTCTACGACGCGCTGATCGTCGCCGCTGCCATCGAGGCGGGCTGCGACACGCTCTGGTCCGAGGACATGCAGCATGGCCAGGTGATCGGCAGGCTCACGATCCGCAATCCCTTTCTCGAAAGCGCCCCATGAACGCGCAAACCCTCGTCGCCAAGGTCTGGAACTTTGCGCATGTGCTGCGCGATCAGGGCGTGTCCTATCAGGCCTATATCAGCCAGATTTCCTATCTCCTGTTCCTCAAGATGGACGAGGAGCGCGTCACCCAGATCGGCGAAGCCTCGATGCTGCCGGACGGCTCGCGCTGGGGCGACATCAAGGACCTGTCGGGCGAGGCGCTGAACGCCAGATACGTCAAGCTGCTGGATGTGCTCTCCAAGCAGGGCGGCATCATCGGCGCGATCTTCCTGAAGGCGCAAAACGAGATTCAGGACCCGGCCAAGCTCAAGCGCCTCGTAGGCCTGATCGACAGCGAGACGTGGCTCGGCCTGCCGGTCGACGTGAAGGGCGACATCTACGAGGGCCTGCTCGCCCGCAACGCCGAGGACGTGAAGTCCGGCGCGGGGCAATACTTCACGCCGCGCCCGGTGATCGAGGCCATGGTGCAGGTGGTCGATCCCGAGCCGCATCAAACCGTGCATGATCCCGCCTGCGGCACGGCCGGCTTTCTGCTCGCTGCCTGGGAGCACATGAAGCGGCACCCGAAGGCCCGCGACCGCGCGGTCTATTCGGCGCTCAAGGGCAAGTTCTCTGGCGTCGACATCGTGCCGGAGGTTGTGCGGCTCGCCGCCATGAACCTCTATCTGCACGGCATCACCGGCGTCGATTCCATCGTCGAGGCCAAGGATGCGCTGCTCGGTGCGGGCGGCAAGAGCTATGAGGTGATCCTCACCAACCCGCCCTTCGGCAAGAAGCAGAGCTACCGGATCGTCCGCGACGACGGCGAGATCGACAGCGAGCGCGACGACTACGACCGTCAGGACTTTTTCGTCACCACCTCCAACAAGCAGCTGAACTTCCTCCAGCACATCATGACGGTGCTGGCGCCGAATGGCGAAGCGGCGGTGGTGCTGCCGGACAACGTTCTGTTCGAGGGCGGCGCGGGCGAGACGATCCGGCGGCGGCTGTTGCGAAACTTCGACTTCCACACGCTGCTGCGCCTGCCAACCGGCATCTTCTACAAGCAGGGCGTGAAGGCGAACGTGCTCTTCTTCGACAAGAAGCCGCCTTCGGACGAGGCCGCAACGAAGGACCTCTGGATTTACGACCTGCGCACCAATCAGCGCTTCACGCTGAAAGAGCGCCCGATGGTGCGGGCCGACCTCGACGACTTCATCGCCTGCTATCGCTCCGGCCGGCCGCGATCTGAGCGCGAGGAAAGCGAGAAGTTCAGGCGCTTTCCGCTGGATGCGCTGCTCGCCCGCGACAAGGTCAATCTCGATATCTTCTGGCTGAAGGACGATGCGCTGGACGATCCCGATCTGCTGCCGCCACCGGACGAGGTCGCCGCGGAGATCGTCGAGAGCCTGGAGACCGCCCTCGAGCGCTTCCGTGGCGTGGCGGCAGCCCTGGGAGAGCGATGATGGCGATTCCCGATTTTCAAACCCTGATGCTGCCGGTTCTGCGGGCCTCGGCCGACGGCGAAGTGCGTATCGGCGATGTCGTTGAAAAGCTGGCCGCGGAATTTGCCCTTTCAGAGGACGAACGGGCACACCTGCTGCCGTCTGGCCGCCAAACGACTTTCGCCAACCGGGTCCACTGGTCGAAAAGCTACCTCGGAAAAGCCGGTCTGATCGTGCTGAGCGGCAGAGGCCGGTTCACGATCACTGATCGCGGTCGGGAGGTGCTCACTTCGCCGCCGAAGCGGATCGATATCAAGTTCCTTCAGCGCTTCCCGGAGTTCGCCGCATTTCGCAATGACGGGGGAAGCGACGCTGACGAAAGCGAAGCCGCCGCCCCGGTCAAGGGAAAGCTCGTCGACGAGCCCACACTAACCCCGGACGAGACCATCCGCGTCGCGTACCGTCGACTGGAAGCTGCGCTTGCCGAAGATCTCCTGTCGCGGGTTCGGCAGGGAACGCCCGCGTTTTTCGAGCGTGTCATCGTGCAATTGCTCCTCGCGATGGGTTATGGCGGCTCGGCGGGCGCGCTGGATCGCGCCCTGACCGGCGGCAGTGGTGACGGCGGAATCGATGGCGTCATC
>DEZK01000016.1 GCA_002365175.1 Raskinella chloraquaticus (SeqCode) | reverse complement strand
GCCTGCAGGAAGTCGTCTGACTTTCAAAGGCTTGCGACATAAAGATCGCGTCATTTCACCCCATCCGAAGGACAAGGCACGAATGGCAAACTGGTTCGTCGACGCCCTCAACCATACCAAAGGGTATGCTTTTCGGGCTTCTCCTGCCATTTTATCCATTCGTGCCATGCCGTTTTGCCTAAATTGATGGGTCCTGACCCTAGGCCTCTTGCTTGATGCTGGCGATCACATCGCGGACATATTTCAGCGCGTTGCGGAACTCGCCCGGCATTGCCCGGTAACGGCTTCCGCCTGCTTCCCACACCTCCTGACAATAGGCCTCCGAATTACGCTCATCGGTGACTTGATCGATGAAGGCAACAAATTCATCAATCTCGGCATCAGTCAGATTTCCGTTGGCGAAATTGTTTTTAAAGTCGTCCTCAAACGTTGCAAAACTTGAGCTGCCGAGACATTCTGGATCAAACATTGTCATAATACGCCTATGTATTGCTGGTATCTTCATAGTCGTATGCCCTTTCTGTCAGAATTTCTTTGTGATCGGAAAAGCCGTATGAACGCGATAGCCGCGTGTCAGGGTTGCATCATGCACGATGATCACCCTAACGGCATCGGTTGAACGGATAATCGGCTGCTGGTTGGGAGAGGAGCGGAAGGCTTCATAGCCGGTCGGCTTTGAAAAGGATGTTTGACTTTCGACCGTTGTGTTTTTGAGAATCCGGCCTTCGGCTACGGCTGCAACCATGCCAGCATTATTGGGCTCACTGAGGGTTGAATTGACCAAGCGGTTTGCTGATTGCAGCGAAGTGAAGCTTCCCGCTCTTTCCTTATAAAACACTCCCCTAGGCACTCTATACGTTACCGAATCCCGTACCGTCCGCATCAAATATTCTTCGCTCTTGTCAACGTGATCGCGAATGGTGTGAGCACCCTTGTCACCTTCTTCATCTTCCAGCTGCACCGGAAACGTGCTCAGCCGACGAGGGACATTGTCGTCCTGGCCCGCCGCCACGATCGGTTTGCCGTCGGGAGCGGAGCCGATGATGGTGCCGGACGGGCTATCGGAAGGAGGAGCGTCGGTTGCACTGTCAGGCGTGTCGGAACCGTCGAAGAGCGGATCGCCTGCATCGGCAGCGACACCCCCACCACCCCCGCTCGTCCACTGCCCGGCGCCGGGTTCGCCGGCGGGAATGCGCGGCTGGCTGGGATCAAAGCGCAAATTGAGCCGGTCGAGCGCGATATAGGCGCTGGTCAGCGCCGCCTGACGCGTCTACGGGAGATCGCGAAAATCAACGATGTGAATTGCTTTCGTCGATTAATATCACGCCATCGACCTCTTCGAGGGCCTGGCGCAAACGAGCGAACAGCTCAGAAAGCGATTCCTCCGTGGCCGACCGATCGCCGGTGCGATGTAATGCAATGCTGAACTCACGACCACCCGAAAAGGTGGCGCCAGAGACAGTCACCTTCTCGCTATAAGCGTTGATGGCGAATTCGCGTGGATCGGCTGATAATTGCCCCCACGTCACCGCCATGCCGTTTTGTTCAGTAAAACGAAGAAAGCGTCGTTTCAACGCTTCATGAAGCCCATCGCTCAGGTCGATACGGCCTCCGCGCACCGCCGATATCGGAATTCGCGGATCAAGCCGCATGTCATCGCCACGCACGAACACTTTTTGCTCAAAACGCACGCCCGATAGCGGCGCAATCGCGCTTCGCAATCCTTCGACCCCTTGGTCGATTGCGACCTGTGGAATACGGTCAAACGTGCGAATAACTATCAATTCCAATTTTGACCCATCAGCTGACAAAGTGCCTATGAAGGTGATATCCGATCGATAGGCAGCAATTTTGATTAGGTTAGTGCCCTGATCGACAGGGCCGGCATAAATGGCAAAGCGTGTATCACGGCCAAAGACCTGCAATTGTGCCAGCATCGCGGCGCGGGAGGTGTTGGGAACGGTGATGGAAATGGCGCGCAAGGGCATGCGCATCTCTTCAGCTGATAATTCAAAGGGCATGGGCTGCTCCCGTGGCGTGAGCAGAAGCCAGGCCATGGCAGCTGAGACGGAGAGAATGCCGAAGATCAGAATACTCCATAGTCTTGCGCGACCCATGTCTCTCACCGATGTATTGGCGCATTCTGGCGTCAAGTTGGTCGAATATACCCGGCCCGGTGCGTTGGTTGAGGATCGACAGCGCAAAAGAGGTATTATTGCCCGTACCGCGTGTCATCACTGACATTGAACCGTCGGGGTTCTCGATTAAACTACGCTCAACCTGACCATAGTAAAAGATGTGACCGTCCCTTGTAACATTCGTTATTGTCAACCCGTCTGCAGAAATGCGCGTGTCTACTTTGCCTACAGACACTCCAACATAGGGATCATACACTGTAGAAACATCTTTATCGCGAACCGGCCTTGCAGGGTCCTGACCTGGCACGGCAAAGCGCGACAGATAGTCGGCCATCTGCTCGCGAGAACAGCGATTCTCGGCTGAACACACCATGTTTGGCCCTGACGTATAATCGTGATAATTGGGCTTATGCGGGCTGATTACTTGCTCTCCTCTGTCACCCGCCGCCACGATCGGTGTGCCGTCGGGCGCGGTGCCGATGATGGTGCCGGACGGGCTATCGGAAGGAGGAGCGTCGGTTGCGCTGTCAGGCGTGTCGGAACCGTCGAAGAGCGGATCGCCTGCATCGGCAGCGACACCCCCACCACCCCCGCTCGTCCATTGCCCGGCGCCGGGTTCGCCGGCGGGAATGCGCGGCTGGTTGGGATCAAAGCGCAAATTGAGCTGGTGCAGTTCGTCGTAAGCGTGGTGCAGTGCCGCCTCACGCTCAGCAAGGCGCCATTCCAGCGCCTGCTTCTTCTGCGCCGGATAGTCCGGTTCGCGGGCGGCCAGTGCCAGTTCGAAGCGCTCGGCCGCCGCCAGCCAGCGCTGGCGCAGGAGGGTTGTTCGCAGATAGGGCGGCAATTCCATCATCGGGTCCACTCATCGCAATAAAGGAATTAAATCCTAACACGAGTGGAAGCCGCGGGAAGACGGTCTGCGAAAAGTCGCTGCATGTCGTTGGTCTTGTGATGGTTTCGGGAAGAAGAGCGGCTTGGTCCGGTCGATGGCCGGTGCCAAAAATTGGCCGGTGTCGGGCTTATGCTGATACTCAGTGATACAGGGCGCCGCGCGCGTCCTTTGATTGACATTTCACGCCACCCCCTCTATGTCCCGCACCTCCTGCCATTGTGGCAGGAAACGCACCCGTGGCGGCTTGCCGCCTGTCGCTCCCGGTCAATCGGGATAGAGGAGGGCGCGATCTCATCATGAGACCGCGAGCACGGCGCCCGGAAGAGGGGTGCTGGCGCTCCATATTCTGGAGACTGAGCCATGTCGAAGCGCCATGAGGCGAAATACAAGATTGATCGTCGTCTGGGACAAAATCTGTGGGGCCGCCCCAAGAGCCCGGTCAACCGGCGCGAGTACGGACCTGGCCAGCACGGACAGCGCCGCAAGGGCAAGACGTCCGATTTCGGCACCCAGCTCAAGGCGAAGCAGAAGCTCAAGGGCTATTACGGCAATATCTCGGAGCGCCAGTTCCGCCGCTATTACGCTGAGGCCATCCGCATGCGTGGCGACACGTCGGCCAATCTGATCGGCCTGCTCGAGCGGCGCCTCGATGCGCTGGTCTATCGCGCGAAATTCGTGGCAACCGTGTTTGCCGCCCGCCAATTCGTCAATCACGGCCATATCAAGATCAATGGCAAGCGCGTCAACATCGCCTCCTATCTCGTCAAGGTGGGGGATGTGATCGAGGTCAAGGAGGCTTCGCGCCAGCTGGCAACCGTGATGGAAGCGGCGGCATCGGGGGAACGCGACACGCCCGACTATCTGGACGTTGATCACACCAAGATGACGGCGAAGTTCAGCCGCATTCCGGTAATCGGCGATGTGCCCTATCCGGTGCAGATGGAACCCAATCTGGTGGTCGAGTTCTACTCGCGCTAGAGCTAATTAGCGTCCAAAACACAATATCTTGTATGTTTTACAAGAATTTAGGGCTATCACATACAAAATGTGGTAGCCCTAATTTTTACACATGTGCTACACAGAACAAAGCATGAACTAAATGTCTAACGCTTGTTCTGAGCCCCAATATGACGTCTATTTTACACAGACGCTACACACGAACCTGATGCGAGCCACGAATGGCCCATGCAGCAAACCAGGTCCAAATAGCAAACGGTCGGATCACGCTTTATCAGCGGGACGATGTCAAAGACGGCGTCTGGCAATGCCGCATGAGCGTCAAAGGCCACAAGGGCTATGTCCGCCGATCAACGGGCGAGACGGATCTGGATAAAGCCAAAGAGCGTTCGCTGCAGATACTGGGCGAATTGCATCAGCGAGTGGCGCAAAGTCTACCATTGGGGAAAAAGACTTTTGCGGAAGTAGCCGCTGGGTATTTGCGGGACGCCGAGACCCGCATGAATGAGGGCAGGAACAGCGCAGGCAGATATTCCATCATCAAAGGCACGCTGCAGCGTTACCTCGTGCCTTACTTCGGCAAGCGCGACATCACCCTGCTGCAGAAGAAGGATCTCATGGACTATAGGGCTTGGCGACAAGCGTACTGGGTCACAGGTCCTGGCAAAGATGAAGTTGGCAAGGGTATCGCCGCCAAGAAGAAGCCTCCCGCACCCGCTACATTGAAGCAGGAATGGACCGTGCTACGCGGCGTTTTCTTGCACGGACAGGATCTTGGGGTAGTTCCTCCCCACGTCATAGCCTTGCTCAAGCATGAGAAGAACAAGGTCAATAAGCGCCCCGCATTCACCGCCGATGAATACCGCAAGCTCTGGCTGTTCATGCGCCAGTGGGTCAAGCAGACGGATAATCCCCGGGTCAAAGCTGATCGAGAACTTCTGCGTGACTACGTCCTGATCATGACCAACTCGGGCATGAGAAAAGGCGAGGCCCGCCCGCTCAAGTGGCGTGACGTCAATACATATAAGAATGAGCATGGAGAGTGGGTCACGCTCAATGTCAGCGGCAAGACAGGTTCGCGCATGGTGGTCTGCCAGCCCGGCTGCGAGCGATACTTCAATCGCTTGCGCAAACGCGGGCATCACACCAAACCAGACGATCTTGTCTTCTGCCACGAGGACGGATTGCCTGTTGAGGATTGGGTCGGCTTCAAGTCACTGATCAAGGCGGCTGGCGTGGAAAAAGACACGCACGGCGACAACCGCACAATTTATAGCCTGCGCCACACCTACGCGACGCTGCGCCTCCAGAACGGCACCAATGTCTATTGGCTCAAAAAGAACATGGGCACTTCAGTTGCCATGATCGAGCGCCATTATGGACAGACCAATGTGCTCATGGGCATCGAGCACGAGACGGCCAAGCGCAGCAAGCCAAAGAAGGCAAAGGCAGCAGCTGCTGCGGGCCCAGACGCTGCCGCCAATCCAGAGGCAAAGCCCGCTGCGAAGAAAGCGCCCAAGCTAAACAAGCAGCCAATCAAGACTGATGAGATTATTCCCGCAGGGGCAGTGGATATGACGCCCGTTGACGATGGATCCGATGAATAAGAGATCAGTCTTGAGCAATTGCTTTTCTTCAAATACTGATTGAGAGGAACGGGGCAGATAAGCCCCCTGAGCAAGGGAGGAGACGCCCCATGACGCATGATGAATTGGTGACCGAGGCTCGTGCCATCGTAGCTCGTCAGGTCACGTCCGACATGGATTCCGAGCAGAAGGACGAATTGCTGGAACAGGCGTTGATGAGCCTTCTCGACCGCAAGGTAGCGATGCCATTCTTTGGGAAGGCTGGCATTCTGGGTGCAGGCGGCGGCACCCCGATCCCGGGCCGCTATCTTATGCACGATGATCCGCGTCTGCCACCCATGCCTGAGAAACCGACCCTAATCGACTTCTTCGAAAAACGCATCCTGCTGCTGGCGCGCGGTGGTCAGCACCTGCTACAGAGCGCCCGTCTTGCGCAGAAGAACGGCCTGCCGGAAAAGATCGTGCTGGCCTGCCTGCTGCACGACGTCGCCGTGACGGCTCATATCCGTTCCGATCACGGCTACTACGGCGCCCAACTCATCGAACCCTATGTAGACGAGGAAGTCTCCTGGGCCGTGCGCTATCATCAGGCGCTGCGCTTTTATCCGGACCCGCAGATGAACTATGAATATCCCGAGCTTTACACCCGTACGTTCGGGGAGGAATACCGGCCGCCTGCTTACATCCAGCGCGACTATGAAATGGCGCACAATCATAAATGGTACATGTCCGCGCGGCTCGTCACCTGCAATGACCTCTATTCGTTTGACCCGAGCGTGAAAGTCGAAATCGATGATTTCAAAGACCTGATCGGGCGAAACTTCCGGCAACCCGAAGAGGGGCTAGGGTTCGACAATACGCCGTCCTCGCACATGTGGCGCAGCATCATCTGGCCGAACAATTTTCTCTGAAATTGGCGGCACTTTATGTGGTGGATATCACAGACACTGTCCCTGACGGTCCTCCTTGCGATTAACGCCGTTCTGGGCGCGGTCTTCGTTTACGCAGCTTATGAACTATATCAGCATTCAAAGCCTGACTTGAACGATACAACAAGATACCGACCGCAATGGCTTGATAAATTTCTTCATGGCGTCACGGCATTATTGCTTTTCCTGCTAATAGCTGTCGCGGTTATGCTCGCCTCCCAACTGTATTAGCAGGCTGGGGCAGCTTTGATCGTCATCGCGTAGCGCCGAAAAGATCGGCTCACAGCACTAACCCATCCCTGTCTGAGCGATGACTACGCAGATTGCCAAGTCGGCTGTCCATGCTACCTTGAGAACCTGGGATAAAGAGCGAGGAAAATAGCCATGAGGTCAATGTGGATTGCAGCCAAAGCGGCGAAGTTGCTGGTCGGTCTCAGAACGATGTCCATGACGATGATCACAGCGATCATGATCATGATCGCTCTTGCACCTGCCAATGCCGCGTCTGTCCCGTCAGATGATGAGCAGGAAATCCTCATTCGCACGACGCTAATGACCTTCAACGATGCAAATATGACAGGGAATTACAGCGTCCTACACGCAAAAGCGTCAAGAGAAGTTCAAGCCCAACTATCTGTCGAACAGCTTTTCGAAGCATTTAAACCCTTTCGAACAAACCGATTGTTCTTTGAAGAGATCGTGTATGAAGACTACGACTCTTATGAGGATGCAAAGTTTGACGCTGATGGAGCGCTGGTGCTCGCTGGTGTATTCAAAACGGCCAATATCAAGGTCGCCTACAGACTGAAGTTCCTGAAAAACGATACCATATGGAAATGGTCTGGAATAAATGTGAACGCTGACAAATTGAGGTAAGAGGCAAAAAAACACATTGACAAAAGGTTGATCTGCGACATCAATCCCTTGACGTCTTCAATTTTTATCTTGATCTTGATCGATCCTGTCATACTGACTGCCGAGGGACTGTCTCAGCTATCTGGGCGCAGTCATCAGCTTGTTCAGGACTAGGCGGTGTACAAAGCTTGCAAGGAAAAAAGGGACCAGGGCGCATATCAAGAGACACAATAACTTGATTGGTAGGGCTGGAAGGCTGTCAGGAATCTTGAAAGGGAAGTTATCTACGTCTATCACGCCTGCGAATGGGGCCAGATGCGCCGTACGCAGGATACCTGTGCGGGCGCCAAGGTCATCACCAAGCGCGCGGCGGTCTCCACCCAGGCCATCATCGTGCGCAAGGACTCGCCCTACAATGTGCCACAGGATCTCGCGGGCGTCGAAGTCGCCGTGAATTTTCATGCGGGCTCGCACTATATCACGCTGGGCATGCTCGCGGGCTTCATGACCAAGGATGAGGTCAAGACCGTTCACATCGGCGTTCCCAACCAGCGCTTCAAAGCGGTTCTGGACGGCACGGTGAAGGCCGCCGCCGTGATGGAGCCGTGGATTTCACTGGCGGAAAAACTGGGCATGAAGGTGATCAGCGAGGCCTATTACAATGGCCTCGAAGTCGCCGACACGTCCGTCGATGCAGAGATTTTCACCGGCTTGCATCGCGCCCATATCAAGGCCGTCGACAAGATCAATCAGGACATCACGCCCTGGCTGCATCACCTCGTCAATGAAGTGCCTGCGGAATATGGCCTGACCGCCGCTGACCTGCATTTGCCGCGCCTGCGTTACAACTACCCCGAGCCCTATGCGCCCGCAGAATTCCAGCGCACCCATGACTGGATGGTGGAATGGGGCCTAATCAAATCCGAAAGCACTTTCGACAAGCTCGTGGATATCCGCATCGCCGAGTGATCTGGCCAATTAGTGGCAGTACGTTAAAATGAAATGGATCGCGAGGCTGGCTGAGATGCCAGCCTCCTATTTCTATCGTAGAGCATCTACCAATTATTTTCCTTTGTGCCTGCGAGGCCAGTTTTATCCATTGTTAGCTAATTTAAAAGCTTCATGAGGTTTTTGCGCAAGGAATACGCTGAACTCCAATTTAAGGGAGTTGCTAGGTAGGTAAATCGTTCTAGGTAATCTAATGCCAAGGGTTATTCGGTTCTGCCTACATGCACGATTAGATCCGTCGAGATGCGCGAATAAGCGCATGTGGGTTAGAGTGCTCAGCCGTTGGTATAATACAGTGCACATGAAGAGAGCTGTCCGTTTTATTAGGGAGTTACTTTTCTGCCGCTCTGAATTGGTATTGCGGGTCCTCATAAATTGGAGGCGGGGATTCGAAGAGTGACCGGATATAAAAACTATCGTTCAGCTTAACAGTAGTCGCTGCCCAAAATAAACACATATGAAAATGGTAATTTTAAAAGAAAACACTTGAGGCATGTGTTTATTGTGTTTATAGATTGGTTATCCCGAAGGGTTTGGAAGGTTCTATGATGAAAGTGTCCAGCGACATGGTTGCTCTGCTAAATGAGCAGGCGGCAGACCAGAGCGCACTGGAACGCATTCAGGCCTTACGCACTGCAATACTCGGCCCCGTGGTCTTCACCACCAGCTTCGGCATCGAGGACCAGGCGATCACGCACATAATTGCTACCGCAGGCATCAAAATAGCCTTCGCTACGCTCGACACTGGCCGCATGTTTCCCCAGACCTATGAGGTCTGGGCGCAGACCGAGGCCCTTTTTGGTATCAAGGTGCAAAGTTTCTCGCCCCAGACCAGCGCGGTAGAGGCACTGACGGCGGCCCAGGGGGTGAACGGGTTCTATGGTTCCATGGGGGCCCGGAAGGCTTGCTGCGAGACCCGCAAGCTTGAGCCCTTGGAACGGGCGCTGTCAGGTGCGCAAGGCTGGGTGACGGGCCTTCGCGCCGACCAGTCCGATCATCGCCAGGCGCTCTCCTTCGTCAGCTTTGACGAGGAGCGTGGGCTCGTCAAATTGAACCCCATTTTCGACTGGACCCGCGCCGATGCGGTCGCTTTCACCAAAGCCAATAATGTGCCGGTAAATTCGCTCCATGCGCAGGGCTTCCTCTCTATTGGTTGCGCTCCCTGCACCCGCGCAGTCGCTGAAGGTGAGCCCGAGCGCGCAGGCCGATGGTGGTGGGAGAGTGAGGCCAAGAAGGAATGTGGCCTGCATTTGGGGCCCGATGGTCGCCTTTCCCGTGCAGGAGTACCCGCATGAGCCTCGAGCATCTGCGCAAGCTGGAGGCCGAGAGCATTCATATCTTCCGGGAGGTGGCCGCCACCTGCGAGCGACCGGTGATCCTCTATTCCATCGGTAAGGATTCCGCCGTGCTGCTGCATCTGGCGATGAAGGCCTTCTACCCTGCCAACCCGCCCTTCCCGCTGCTACATGTGGACACCACCTGGAAGTTCCGCGAGATGATCGCCTTTCGCGACCAACGCGCGAAGGAGCTGGGCGTCGACCTCATCGTGCATATCAATCAGGAGGGTGTGCGCGCCGGGATCAGCCCCATAGTGTCGGGCTCGCGGCTACATACGGATGTTATGAAGACGCAGGGGCTCAAGCAGGCGCTAGACCTCTACAAATTCGACGCAGCCTTTGGCGGCGCGCGACGCGATGAGGAGAAATCCCGCGCTAAAGAGCGCGTTTTTTCCCTGCGCTCGGCGGAGCATCGCTGGGACCCCAAGAACCAGCGCCCGGAGCCTTGGCGCCTCTACAACACCCGCAAGCGGCCGGGCGAAAGCTTCCGCGTGTTTCCCCTATCCAACTGGACCGAGGCGGATGTGTGGGACTACATTCTTCAAGAGAATATCCCCGTCGTTCCCCTCTATTTCGCCGCGCCCCGGCCAGTCGTGGAGCGTGATGGCGCGCTCATCATGCGCGATGACGAGCGCCTGCCATTATTGCCGGGTGAAGAGGCGCAGATTCGAATGGTGCGCTTCCGCACATTGGGTTGCTATCCCCTCACGGGCGCGGTGGAGAGCACCGCCGCGACGCTGCCGGAGATCATCGCGGAGATGCGCGCCTCGCGCAGTTCCGAGCGTCAGGGCCGCATGATCGACCATGATGGCTCCGGGTCCATGGAAGCCAAGAAGCAGGAAGGATATTTCTGATGCACGGCGCGCTTCCTGCGACAGATCGGGACTCGATGCTCGCACCGCGCGCGCAATCCCTGCTGCGCTTCTTTACCTGCGGCTCGGTGGATGATGGCAAATCGACCCTCATCGGCCGTATGCTCTACGACACCAACAGCATCTTCGAAGACCAGCTCGAAGCTCTGGAACGCGATAGCAAAAAATTTGGCACCCAGGGCGCCAATCTCGATTTCGCCCTGCTGCTGGATGGGCTTTCGGCGGAGCGCGAACAGGGCATCACCATCGATGTCGCCTATCGCTATTTCGGCTCGAACAAGCGCGCCTTTATCGTGGCCGACACGCCCGGCCATGAGCAATATACGCGCAACATGGCCACTGGCGCCTCGACCGCTGAACTCGCGATCATTCTGATTGATGCGCGCAAGGGCATCCTGCCGCAAACGCGCCGACATTCCTTCATTGTTTCGATGTTGGGCGTGCGCGATATCGTGCTCGCCGTGAACAAGATGGATCTGGTGGGCTTCGACGAGGATGTGTTCAACACCATCGTCGAGGCCTATCGCGAACTGACGGCTGGCCTCGGCTTCGCCCATGTAGTGGCAATCCCGTTGTCGGCGCGCGATGGCGACAATATCGCGATCCATTCCCAGCGCACCCCCTGGTATCGCGGTCCCAGCCTGCTGGCCCATCTTGAGACCGTGGAGCCCGTGTCCGCGAGCGCGGAAACCGTCTTCGCCATGCCTGTGCAATGGGTCAACCGTCCCGATCTCGACTTTCGCGGCTATGCGGGAACCATCGCCTCAGGCGAAATCAAGCGCGGCGACGAGATCGTGGCGTTGCCGGGTGCTCGGCGCAGCAAAGTGGCCCGCATCATCGGGCCAGATGGCGAGCGCGCGCAAGCAATCGCAGGCGAGGCGGTGACGCTTACCCTGACCGACGAAATCGACGTGTCGCGCGGCGATGTGCTGGCCTCCACGCCGCACCATCTCAAGCCCCGCCGCAACATGGATGCGCGCCTCCTCTGGATGATTGATGCGCCGCTGGCGCCGGGGCGTGATTATATCATCCAGCTCGCGACCGGGACCGCCAACGCCCGCATCGCGGCGCTGCATCACCAGATCGATGTGGAGAGCTTCCTGCCCCGCCCCACGCAGATGCTGACCATGAACCAGATCGGCCTCGTCTCGCTGGCCTGCGACAAGCCCCTCGTTATGGCGGACTATCGGAAGGACAGGGAGCTCGGCGCTTTCATTCTCATCGACCGGTTGACCAATCACACGGCGGCCCTTGGCGTGATTGAACCCGCAGTCCCAACTGCCGCTGAGTTCAACATAGCCCCCGCTGTTGAGCCGAGCTTCCTTGCGCGCATCGCCACCCGCATGGACGCCAGCGACATCGCTCTATCGGTGGCCTTGTCGTCGGGGGTCTATGTCCTGACGGGCAATCAATGGGCGGCGGGGGCCGTCCTTACGACGGACGTCATTCTGCGCCCGCTCATAGCCGAACTGCGGTCGAGGACACGCGCCCGCGTGGAAGGCGGCCTAGATGATGGCAACGAAAGCGGCGCGGGGATCTAAGTGCATAGATCCTTGAGAGGAAAGTATCATCCGCAACTATGGGCAACTCCTGTATCGAATATAAGATCAAGCCACGCGATGCGCCTCATCCAGAAAGCTGACGCGGCGGCCGTTCGCAAAAAGGCCCATGCGTTCTAGCCGCAGTCCAACCCTTTGCGATGGATAGACAATCGCGCCATAGGGCAGATCGACTTCGATCATCGCGCCGGTTTGATCGAGCCGGACGTCAGCGCGCCGTTTGGCGCCTTGCCTGCGAAGGGCTGTGATCTCGCCGCTGAGCAATCCTGCAGCCTCATCGATCACTGCGTCTTCAGGCCGGAAGAAAAGCTCCGCCGCACCTTCAAGACCTATTGAAACCCTCCCGAGTTTGGCTGCCCCGAGGCGCGCTTGTCCGTTTGCGATGTTTAGGGGTACGCGGTTTGCGTCGCCAATGAACTGAAAGATGAAAGGCGTGGCGGGCGCATTGTAGATCTCATCGGGCGCGCCGATCTGCTCCAAAGCTCCCCGATTGAGGATGGCCACGCGGTCCGACATTTCCAGCGCCTCGTCCTGATCGTGGGTGACGAAGATGGTCGTGTGCCCGGTCCGCTTGTGCAGGTCCCGCAACCAAACACGTAGATCCTTGCGCACCCGCGCGTCGAGAGCGCCGAAAGGCTCATCGAGCAATAATACGCGCGGGTCAACCGCAAGGGCTCGCGCTAGGGCCACACGCTGACGCTGACCGCCCGAAAGTTGCCCGGGAAAGCGGACCTCAAGACCGGTTAGCTGAACTAGATCAAGTAATTCGCCAACGCGTTGCTTGATCTGTTGGGGTGAAGGGCGCGTTGCACGCGGACGTACGCGCATTCCGTAGCTGATATTTTCAGCTACGTTCATATGGCGGAACAGTGCGTAGTTCTGAAAAACGAAACCGACGCGGCGTTCCTGAACGCTGAACATCGAGGCGTTCTGCCCACCGAAAAAAATTTGTCCCGCCGACGGCCTCTCAAGTCCTGCGATGGCGCGCAGCAAGGTCGTTTTGCCCGAGCCTGATGGCCCTAGCAGTCCGATCAATTCGCCGGAGCGAATGTCGAGATCCACCCCATGCAAGGCAGGCGATGCACCGAAGGTTTTTTGCAATCTTCGAATAGTGATGTCCATCATGACCTCAGGTTCTGCGGCGCAGGGCGAGTTCACCGGTAAAGCGCCATTCGAGGAAGGTTTTTACTATGAGTGTGATGAGCGCCAGTAAGGCCAGCAAAGAAGCAACGGCGAAAGCGCCAACCATGTTGTAATCATTGTAGAGCGCCTCCACCTGCAACGGCATGGTGCTAGTGCCGCCGCGTATACGTCCGGAAACAACCGCGACTGCGCCGAATTCACCCATGGCGCGCGCGTTGCAAAGTAGCACCCCATAGAGAAGGCCCCATTTGACATTGGGTAGCGTGACCGTGAGAAACATGCGCCAGCCCGATGCGCCCAAAGTCAGCGCCGCCTGTTCGTCATCACTCCCCTGTTGCTGCATGAGGGGAATGAGTTCGCGTGCGACAAACGGAAAGGTAACAAAAAGTGTCGCCAGTACGATGCCGGGAATAGCGAAGATCACCTCAACTCCATAAGACGCAAGCTGCGGTCCCAGCAAACCGCGCGCGCCGAAGAGCAAAACGCAGCACAGCCCCGCGATGACCGGCGAGACCGAAAAGGGTAGATCAATGAACGTCACCAATGCGCTCTTGCCAGTAAACTCAAAGCGAGCCACAGCCCAGGCAGCTGCGATGCCAAAGGCCGTGTTGATGGGCACGCAGATGGTGGCGACGATCAGCGTGAGTTTTATGGAGGATTGCACTTCAGCGTCGCTCAAGGCGTTGAGGAAACCGGCGACGCCTTTGCCGAAGGCTTCGATAAAAACCGTCGCCAGTGGCAAGAACAGAAAAAGCGTCAGGACCGTCACCGCAAATCCGATCAACGTACGCCGCAGCGCTGGAGCTTCCGCAAGCGCATCGCGGTCGCGCTGGATGCGCAGGGGTGTCTCGGGCAAGGGAAGATCAATCATGTCCTGTCCTCCGACGCACATGGGCCTGGACGAGATTGATTATCAGCAAGATCGCGAAAGACAGAGCGAGCATGATGGTAGCCACCGCCGTCGCGCCCGCCTCATCAAACTCCTCGAGGCGCACCACGATCAAGAGAGGTGCGATCTCCGAGACGAAGGGTATGTTGCCTGAAATGAAGACCACGGAGCCATATTCTCCGACCGCGCGGGCCAGCGCCAGAGCAAAGCCGGTCAGGAAGGCGGGAACCAGAGGCGGCAACACCACCTGAAAGATGGTGCGCAGACGCGAAGCGCCCAGCGTTGCAGAGGCCTCCTCGATCTCGGGCTCCACTTCCGAGAGCACCGGCTCTACGCTGCGCACCATGAAGGGCAGGCCGATGAAGACCAGCGCGATGAAAATACCCAGCGGTGTAAATGCCACCTTGAACCCCAGTGCGTCGAGGGGAGCGCCGATCCAGCCATTGGGCGCATAGACCGCAGTCAAAGCGATGCCTGCCACGGCCGTAGGCAAGGCGAAGGGCAGATCGACCGCCGCATCGAGGAGGCGGCGACCGGGAAATTCATAGCGCGTCAACACCCAGGCGACCACGCCGCCCAGCACCACATTGAGCGCAGCCGCCAGCAGCGAGAGGCCGAAAGACAGTTTCAATGCCGCCGCCACTCGCGGTTGCCCGGCTATCGCAAGGATCCCAGACAGGCCGAGCCCGGAAGCGCGCCAGACCAGCGCCGCTAGCGGGATAAGCACCAACAGGCCGAGCCAGAGTAGGGCCGCCCCTAGCGCGGGAGTAAAGCCGGGCAGGGGAGAGGGTTTGAGGAGAACAGTCCTCACTTCGCCCCCGTTCCGTAGATCTGGTCGAAGGTTCCGCCCTCAGAGAAATGCGCCTTCTGCGCAGCGGCCCAGCCGCCAAAATGCGCATCGATGGTGAGGAGTTCGAGCTTGGGGAAACGTGCGAGATCGGAGTGGTCGGCAGCGGCTTCGTCGCGCGGGCGATAATGGTTCTTTGCGATGATCTTCTGGGCCGTAGGCGTGTAGAGGAACTCCAGATAGGTCTGCGCCGCTTTACGGGTTCCGTTGGCGTCCACATTTGCGTCGACCAGCGCCACCGGGGGCTCAGCGAGGATCGAAAGGGGGGGCGCTATGATTTCGAACTTGTCCTTACCGAATTCGTCGAAGGCTAGGAAGGCCTCGTTCTCCCAAGCAATCAGCACATCGCCCACGCCGCGCTGTGCGAAAGTGATGGTGGAGCCGCGTGCGCCCGTGTCGAGTACCGGGGCGTTCTTATAGATTGCCCTCACAAAGGCGCGGACCTTGGAATCATCGCCCGCAAAGCGGCGCTGCGCATGGCCCCAGGCGGCGAGATAATTCCAGCGCGCGCCGCCTGACGTCTTGGGGTTGGGAGTGACCACGCCGACGCCAGGCTTGGCCAGATCGTCCCAATCCTTGATCCCCTTCGGGTTGCCCTTTCGCACCAGGAACACGATGGTCGACGTATAGGGCGTTGAGTTGTTGGGCAGGCGCTTGGCCCAATCGGCAGGGAGCCTGCCCGAGTTGGCGGCGATAGCATCAATGTCGGGAGCGAGCGCCAGCGTGACTACATCTGCCTTCAGTCCGTCAATGACAGCACGCGCCTGTGAGCCCGAGCCGCCATGGGAGGCGCGGATCGTGACCTTTTCGCCAGAGCTTTTACTCCAGATGTCTCCGAAGGCCGCATTGATCGCCTTGTAAAGCTCACGGGTCGGATCATAGGAGACATTGAGTAGGTTGATCTCGGCTTTGGCACCGGATGCAAGAGCAAGTACGCCAGTCAGGGCGATCGCGACTAGTCGGGGGAAGATGCGCATGGACATATAAGATCTCCGATCAATCCATATAATCTTGACCGGATTAGTCAGAAAATCAAGTAGCGTTATTTTTTTCGGAAAAACGAGATATTTCGACGGTTTGTCTTAAATGAAAGCCCCCGCGAAGACATCCTGTCCGAAGGCGCCAAGCTCGCTGGAATTTAGATCCGCCCTGGCAATAGCCTCTGCCAAAGTCCGCTTTTCCAGAATGGCTAGCGTCGCCTCGTGGGTTTCTGAAAGGATGGCGCGCAACCCACAGGTAGCTTCATCGCCGCAGTCCTCGCAGCGGCGATATGCTGTGCGTGAAAGGCAGGGCAGTGGCGCCACTGGCCCGTCAATCTGCCGAAGGATGGTAGCTAGCGTCAGCTTTTCCGGGAGTTTATCCAGCTGATAGCCTCCCTCCTTGCCGCGCTTGCTGGAAACAAAGCCTGCCCGTTTCAAATCAAGCATGATTTGCTCCAAGAAAGCAGCCGGAATCTGCTCATTTTGGGCTATGAGCCGAGTTGAACGTGCTGCGCCCGGTCCCAATCGTGCCAGATGAATGAGCGCCTTTAAGGCGTAGCGTGAACGTTGCGATATCAATTATTGACTCCAAGTTGAAACATTGTAATGCGACTGAAGGGGTCGGGAAAGGCTGAAGGGGATAAAATAACTTGGAGAACAGAAAGAAGTTTTTCACTGTTTACAAGGGAAAGACCCAAAAAACGAAATTTCCCGGGACCGCCTCCCTTAATCATGGTGCTTTAGAGGCTAACTCGACTACGGTCTTGAGCCCTATTTTCGGAGGTTTTGATAGGCAGTGATGAAAGCGTTAATCAGGCGTTCGGAAAGACGTTTTTAGGATTTATTTCCTATTACACAGATGATACACACGCAAAAATTATCTTCTGTAATGCATTGATTTTATTGCATTATTTTCGCAGTCGAATACTATTCGCGCTGATATTGTCTGCGCTACACCTGCAACGCAAAACGGCCCCGGTTGGGGCCGTTTTCATTCACAGGGGGCTGTCGTCAGGCAGCTTCGGTGATGACGCCTTTTTCAGCCAGCAATTGCTTCAGCTCGCCCGACTGATACATCTCGCGGACGATGTCGCAGCCGCCGATGAATTCGCCCTTGACGTAAAGCTGCGGGATGGTCGGCCAGTTGGCGTAAGCCTTGATGCCTTCGCGAATGCCCTGATCGGCCAAAACGTTGACGCCCTTGTAATCGATGCCGAGCTTGTCGAGGATGAAGGCGACCTGGCTGGAGAAGCCGCACATCGGCATTTGCGGCGTGCCTTTCATGTAAAGCACGACGGGGGTCGATTTCACTTCCTGGTCGATCTGGGCGTGGATATCGGTCATTTTCATCTCCTCGAAGGGGTCAAGGCCCTCGGTGAAGTCAAGGTTCAGGCTGGCGGGGAGGTGGTGAGAGCGAGCGCATGAAGCTCGCCGCCCATCCTCCCCTTGAGAGCTGCATACACCATTTGATGCTGCTCTACACGCGATTTGCCGCGGAAGGCTTCAGCAATGACGGTCGCGGCATAATGGTCACCATCGCCGGCAAGATCGCGGATCTCGACATTGGCATCAGGAAAGGCGTCACGGAGGAGCGCCTGAATATCTTCCGAACGCATTGCCATGGCTAGCTCTCCTGCGTGATGGCGGATGGTGTCATGAAGGCGGGAAACCAACCCTCATGAGCAGCCTTCAGCGCCGCTACCTTTATGGGTGGCTCGTCGAGAATGGTCAATTCCTCACCGCCGGTGGTGCCGATACGCGCAACCGCGACCCCGAGGTCGCGGCCCCTGGCGATGATGTCGGCAGTAGCGTTGCTATCGACAGCAATGACGTAGCGCGCCTGGTCCTCGCCGAAGAAGACGGCATGAGGGGGCGCGCCGTGCGGGCGGGCATCAATTGCAGCGCCGATCCCGCCGGCAATCGCCATTTCAGCCAGGGCGATCAGCAAGCCGCCATCGGAAAGATCATGACAGACAGTCACTTCTCCGGCGCGGATCAGGTCACGCACGAAGTCGCCATTACGCTTCTCGGTATGGAGATGGGGCGGCGGGGGTGAGCCTTCCTCGCGAGCGCAAATCTCACGCAGGTAAAGCGACTGGCCAAGCCAGCCGACCGTCTCCCCGATGAGAAGCAGGGTGTCGCCCTCGCGGTTGAAGGCAATGCCGGCGCGTCGGGACAGGTCAGGCAGCAGACCGACGCCGCCGATGGTGGGCGTTGGCATGATCGCCTGACCATTGGTCTCGTTATAAAGCGAGACATTGCCGGAGACGACCGGGAAGTCGAGAATGCGGCAGGCATCGCCGATGCCGCGGATGGCAGCAACCAGCTGCCCCATGATCTCAGGGCGTTCGGGCGAACCGAAATTGAGATTATCGGTGATCGCCAGCGGGGTGGCGCCAACCGCCGTCAGATTGCGCCAGGCTTCCGCCACCGCCTGACGTCCGCCATAAAGCGGATCGGCCTGGCAGTAGCGCGGCGTCACGTCGCAGGTGAGTGCCAATGCCTTCGGGCCTTCGCCAACGCGGATGATGGCGGCATCCCCGCCGGGGCCGGCAAGGGTATTGCCGAGGATGACGCTGTCATATTGCTCGGCCACCCAGCGCCGCGAACAAAGATCGGGGCTGGCGAGAAGTGTCATCAGCGCCTCGCCCAGTGAAGCGGGCGCTGGTACGTCTTCGGGCCGCACCACGGCCTGGCGCCTGGTCGGCACATAGGGGCGGTTATAGAGCGGGGCCTCATCACCCAGTTCCTTGATCGGCAGATCGGCCATCACCGCGCCGTGGTGCAGGACGCGGAAGCGCAGATCATCCGTGGTGTGGCCGATGATGGCGAAATCGAGCCCCCATTTGGTGAAGATGGCGCGAGCGGTTTCTTCCTTGTCGGGCTTCAGTACGAGGAGCATGCGCTCCTGACTTTCCGACAGCATCATCTCGTAGGCTGTCATCCCCGTTTCGCGGCAGGGCACCTGGTCAAGATCAAGTTCGATTCCAAGATCGCCCTTCGCACCCATCTCGACCGCCGAGCAGGTGAGGCCGGCAGCGCCCATGTCCTGAATGGCGATGACGGCGTCGGCCGCCATGATCTCAAGACAGGCCTCCAGCAGGCATTTTTCAGCAAACGGGTCGCCAACCTGGACGGTTGGACGTTTTTCGTCGGATTTATCGTCGAACTCAGCCGATGCCATGGTGGCGCCGTGGATGCCGTCGCGGCCTGTCTTCGAGCCGAGATAAACAATCGGCAGGCCGGGCGCAGTTGCCTTGGCATAAAAGATGGCGTCCGTTCGCGCGATTCCAAGCGCGAATGCGTTGACGAGGCAGTTACCGTCATAGCTTTTGTGGAAATTGACCTCGCCGCCCACCGTC
Source organism: Raskinella chloraquaticus (SeqCode) (assembly GCA_002365175.1). GTDB lineage: Bacteria > Pseudomonadota > Alphaproteobacteria > Rhizobiales > UBA4765 > Raskinella > Raskinella chloraquaticus. The sequence goes on along the minus strand of DEZK01000016.1, from coordinate 70,708 downwards.
GGCACACCGAAGGAATTGCCATAACCGCCGATGCCGGCAACGACACCGGCAACGAGGTGGCGGGTTTTGAGGTGATCGGGCGCGCCAAAGCGCAGCGCGTTCATGGCGGCGATCGGCCGCGCGCCCATGGTGAAGACATCGCGCAGAATGCCGCCGACCCCGGTCGCTGCTCCCTGATAGGGCTCGATATAGGAGGGGTGATTGTGGCTTTCCATCTTGAAGATTGCTGCATCGCCATCGCCGATATCGATGACGCCGGCATTCTCGCCGGGGCCTTGAATGACGTGGGGCGCCTTTGTCGGCAGGTTGCGCAGATGGATGCGTGAGGATTTGTACGAGCAGTGCTCGTTCCACATGGCCGAAACGATGCCAAGCTCGGTCAGCGTCGGCGTGCGGGCGATGAGGGCAGCGAAGCGCTCATATTCGTCGCTCTTCAAGCCGTGCGCGGCGATCAGTTCAGGGGTGATTTCAGGGTTGTTGTCAAACATGGATGTCAGGCGACCTTTTCCAGGGTCAGCGCCAGCGAGCGGAAAAGGCCCGCCCCATCGCTCGACCCTTGCAGGGGTTCAATTGCGTTTTCAGGATGAGGCATCATGCCCAGTACATTGCCCTTGTCATTGACGATGCCGGCAATCGAGCGGGCGGCACCGTTGATGTTGGCGCTATCGCTCGCGGCGCCGGCCTCATCGACGTAGCGAAACACGACCTGGCCATTCTTTTCCAGCTTCGTCAGCGTTCTGGCGTCAGCCTGATAATTGCCCTCGCCATGGGCGAGCGGCATCCGCAGCAGAGCGCCGGCGCCGTAGCCACGGGTAAAGGGTGTTTCAGCGTTCTCAACCTTCAGGGTCACGGTACGGCACAGGAATTTCAGCCGTTCATTGCGCATGAGGACGCCGGGCAGGAGGCCGCTTTCGCACAAAATCTGGAAGCCGTTGCAGATGCCGATGACAAAGCCGCCGCGTTTGGCGTGGGCCGCCACCGCCCGCATCACCGGCGAGCGGGCAGCGATCGCCCCGCAGCGCAGATAATCGCCATAGGAAAAGCCACCGGGCAGGGCGACGACATCAGTGCCGGCTGGCAACTCGCTCTCATCATGCCAGACATAGGCGGGCTCGTCGCCATTGGTCCGGCGGAAAGCACGACCCAGGTCTCGATCACGGTTCGATCCGGGAAAAACGATAATGCTGGTTTTCATGTCACAAGGCCGGCTAGGAGTGAAAGCGCGATCAAGGCGCGCGCAACGTCAGATTTTCCAGGAAGGCGTCAAGCGCGCGTGGTGCAAAAGAGCGGTCACCTGATGTCGCGCGCAGCAAAACGACCGCACCGTCCAGATGGATCTGCGCGAAGGCAATACCGATCTGCTTGTCGCCGGCGGCAATCGCATAAGTGCCGCGCAGCGCCGGCCAGCCCTTGATGGTGGTCTGGGCGATCTTGGGCTGGTCAAGCGGTTGGCCGCTTTTGGCCAGAGCCGCCGGCACATCGCGGTTGGCGATGGTCTGCAATTCGGCTTTGCTCGGACGTTTCGCCGGGCCTTTCGCTTCGGTGATCAGCAGGCTGGTTGCCGCCGGGCAGAGCGAGTGCACGCACTGGAAATTGGTTTCGCGGCGGAAGAGGTCATCTTCATTGCGCAGGCGCCACAGGCGCCTGTCGGGATTTTCAACCTTGAAACTTGCCTCCTGCGCCCTGACCGTTGCCACAGGCACGGCCATCAACGCACACATCGCAATGAGGGCGGACGACATCAATCTCATCATCATGCCACCGCGTCGATATGGTAGGTTTCGATCACGGTGTTGGCGAGAAGCTTCTCGCACATCGCTTCGATGGCGGAGCGTGTGGTCGCTTCGTCCGCACCGGCAAGTTCGATATCGAAGATCTTGCCCTGACGCACCCCGCTTACGCCATCAAAGCCCAGGGAGGCCAACGCCCCCTCGATCGCCTTGCCCTGGGGATCGAGGACGCCGGTTTTCAAGGTGACGGTCACGCGCGCTTTCATGCATCCAGCTCCGAGAATTTTTTTAAAACGTCCCTGTTGTTAGGCGGAGTCAGGCAAAGGCGCAATCATCGGACAGACTCTGTCCCCCGCTGGTACTGCGTTGCCACGTTTGCAGAGCGTAGACGGCAACGGCTAGCGCCGGAGGGGCGGCTTCGGGATGATTATTGTACCAGAACCGGGCCGCTCGGGCGCTCGTTTTCGCCCAGTACGCCGAGGCGGCGGGCGACTTCCGTGTAGGCTTCAACGAGGCCACCGAGGTCCTTGCGGAAGCGATCCTTGTCCATCTTGTCGCCGGTGCGCGTATCCCACAGACGGCAGGTATCAGGCGACACCTCGTCGGCAAGCACGATGCGCATCATGTCGCCTTCCCACAGGCGGCCGAATTCGAGCTTGAAATCAATGAGACGGATGCCGGCACCCAGGAAAAGACCCGTGAGGAAATCATTGATGCGGATGGCAAGCGCCATGATGTCATCGATTTCCTGGGGATTGGCCCAGCCAAAGGCGGTGATGTGCTCCTCGGTGACCAGCGGGTCCCCCAGCGCATCGCTCTTGTGGTAGAACTCGATGATGGAGCGCGGCAATTGCTTGCCTTCTTCCAGCCCGAGCCGCGTCACCAGTGAGCCGGCGGCGACGTTGCGCACCACGACTTCGAGCGGGATGATCTCGACTTCGCGGATCAGCTGCTCGCGCATATTGATGCGGCGCAGGAAATGGGTTGGCACGCCTATGCCATTCAACTGGTTGAAAATATACTCGCTGATGCGGTTATTGAGGACGCCCTTGCCATCGATGACCTCGCGCTTCTTGGCGTTGAATGCGGTGGCGTCGTCCTTGAAATGTTGGATCAGCGTGCCGGGCTCGGTGCCTTCGTAAAGGATCTTGGCCTTGCCCTCGTAGATGCGGCGGCGGCGATTCATGGGGATATACCGGGGTTTGAGGAAGTCCATTGCGTGCCGGCCTCCTTGGCTGCGGCAAAAGCAAAAACCCTGGGCGCACCGCTTGTCGATGCACCTTGAGGCCTATCGCTAAGGATCACCCTATACCAAGCCGACGGCGGCGACAACGAGGGAAGAACACGACATTCGAACGACGTCATGATGCTGCTACATTGATTTGCAGGAAATGAGCGCCTAAGTGAGGATCATCTGCGACGCTCGCAATGGATGGAGAATTGACTGTGAACAGCTTCGACGATCGCAAGGACGCCTTTGAGAACAAATTCGCTCATGACGAGGAATTGCGTTTCAAGGCATCAGCCCGGCGCAATAAGCTGGTTGGCATGTGGGCTGCCGAAAAAATGGGCCTGAGCGGCGCGGCGGCGAATCAATACGCGATGGATGTCGTCAAAGCTGATTTCGAGGAAGCGGGAGACGAGGATGTTTTTCGCAAGATTCGCAAGGATCTGGAGGCAGCCAACGTGACGATGAGTGATCATCAGATTCGTCATGCGATGGACGAATTGATGGTAACCGCCATCCAGCAAATTCAAACGGGCAAATAGGGCTTAACGCTCTTCCGACTGCGCAAGACGTTTTAGGAAATCGTCAAACATCGGCACCGTAAAATCGATATCGCCGTGCGCTCGGCTGTAGATCATACCTTTTTTTATGATCTTGGCGCGCCTTGGGCCGAGTGCTTGAATAGGCTCGCCCAATGCCTCAGCCACATCGGATGAACGATAAGGCCCCTTGCCAAGGCGGGCCATAGTCATGACGTATTCGCGCTCCTTGGGTGTCAAGCGATCGAAACGTACCCTGAAGAACCCCTCATCCAGCCGGCGCAGCGCTTGCCTCGAGGCCGTCTCGACGACTGCGGAGGTAATTGGGGATTTTTCCGCAGTATTCCATGTCTGATACCCCCATTCCTGCAAAAAATAGGGATAGCCCTGCGCCTTCGCCAGGAGCAGCAACAGAGCATTGTCTTCGATGGATTCGCCTTCTTCATGGATCGGCTGGCGAATGGCTGCGATGGCGGCAGTCTGGTCCAATTGGCCTATTTGCGGGAAGTCGAAGAGTCTTTCCGCATAAGATTTGGCGTTTCCCGACAAGGCTGCAATCTGGGGTAATCCAGCGCCAAAAAATATGATGGGCAATTGTTTTTGACTGACGCGGTGCATCCCCACGATCAGGGCCGCAAGCTCGTCGGATTTGAGGTATTGAAGTTCATCGATCAGCAGGGTCCAGGCCAAGCCTGAATCTTTGGCAGCGACTCCAACGCGTTGAAAAATGTCAGACAGATCAAACTCTATATTGCCGCTGTCGGCTATGCCTCTTTCCGGATCAACGGAAAGCGAAACGTCGCCAAACTCGATTTTAAATGTGCCAGCGAAGCTGCGCAGTGCGCGTAAGGCCGAGATGGTTGCCGACCGTGATTTTGCAACCACGGAGAGCCTGCTCAATACGCTGTGTATCTTCGGGTAAAGAAGTTGAGGAAGTGGGCGATCCTCCGGTGCCTCGATGAAGGAGGTCACATGATGGAATTTTTCGGCCAGCTGCTCGATCTTGTTGAGCAGGACGGTTTTGCCAGTCCCTCGAAGACCAAGCAGAATTTGCGATTTATCAGCTCGACCTTGGAGAATGCGCTGCAGCGCGATCTCGGCGGCGGCGATGATGTGATCGCGACCTGCAAGCGCTGGAGGTTGACTGCCAGCACCTGGCGCGAACGGATTTCTTACAGGGTCCATACTGGTTTATATCAAAGTTATCTCAGTATAACAATTGACGCATATACGTTGATCAATATCGATATAATTCAAATGATTTTCCGATAAAATTAAGTTCTAATTATTTGATATCAATTGTTTATTTTGATTTCAACGTCACTTTCGCTCCTCACCTCACCGGCCTGTCAGGCAGACAGCGATTTCAGAAAGCCCGCAAACGCCAACAGCCCCTCAGGCCACGGACCATGGCCCGATTCACTGTTGATGTGGCCGGCTTCCCCCGCATCTGAAACACGCGCGCCCCATGCGGCGGCCAGCGTCGTTGCCTCGATGAACGGGCAGGCGGGGTCGTTCTGGCTCGCCACCAGCATGGAGCGAATGGGCAGGGGAGATCGCGGATAGGGCGCGAAATCGGCAATTGCCGGCTCACTGACCATAAAATCATCCGAGGGCGGGGCCACCATGAAGGCACCAACCACGTGGCCGGCAGGGAGCAGCGGCAGGGCGTGGGCAACCGCCGCGATACCGAGTGAATGGGCAACCAGCACCACGGGTCGTGTGCAGCCGCTGACAAACGACACAACGCGCCCGATCCACGCCTCGCGCTGCGGGCGGTCCCAATCGTCCTGTTCAACGCGTCGCGCCGTCGACAATTTGCGCTCCCAGCGGGTCTGCCAGTGATCGGGGCCGGAATTGGTCCAGCCGGGAACCATGAGGATATCGATATCGGAGGTGCGCATAGCGCCCCATGCCATGAGGGCGCGGCATCGGGCAAGGGCGAAGTCGGGCTATCAAGCCGCTTTGAAATCACTGATGGCGACAGAGTGATGGAGATAGGCGCGCTCCTTTTGCGCCATGCCAAACGGCGCCACGGGCCAGAGCCATGCGTCATCGGGCGCGGGCAGGGTATGGCCTGCCAGCAGATCGTGGCGGGCGAGGATGGTACCCGAGCGATCACGCTCCTGCATCTCGATGTCGCTCAGAAGGCAGACACGACCGGGCAGGCGGGTCAGGGCTGCAAGATGTTCGCCCACCAGCTGATGAGCCATTGCCGCGATGTCGGCGGGTGGCCTGCCGTGCCGTTCCAGCCATTCCTCTGCGGCAATCGGCAGCTGGGAGAGGATATTGGCCGAGATCGTCAGATCGATGCTGTCATCGGCTTTAACGGTAGCGAGAGGAGGGTTCGGCGCAAAACCAAAGGCAAACTGCGCCAGCCGGCCCGTGACATCGCTGGTGACACATCGGACATTGGCGAAGCGGCCGGCCTGCCGGCGAGCCGGCCAGAGGTGAACAGCGTCGACCAGCAGAACACTATCGAAGGTGTGTGCCAGGAGAGCCAGGGGAATATCGCGCAATTGCCCGGAGCCCAGCACGAGCACGGTGCGCCTTGGCGTGAGCCCGGCAATGGCGCGGGTGATCGCCTGATGGCAATGGTTTTCATGGTCCGCCCAGTGCCGACGCAAGCGGCGGGAGCGAAACCACAGGCCGGCGCTGTCGGCTGCAAGACCAAGCCGGCGGGCGGCAGGATCGGCGTGTGCGGTGGCGATGAGGGCCAGGCGGGTCAGCACCGGGCTGGTGTCTCAAGCCGTACCAAAGACACGGGCGAAAATGGTATCCACATGTTTGAAATGGTAGCCAAGGTCGAAGCAGTCCGCGATGGTCTTTTCGCTCAGGAAATGAGTCACTTCGCTGTCGGCCTTCAACAGGGACAGGAAGTCGCCCTGACCGCGCCAGACCGGCATGGCGTTGCGCTGAACGAGGCGATAGGAGTCCTCGCGCGAGGCGCCTGCCTGCGTCAGCGCCAGCAGCACGCGCTGCGAATGGACAAGCCCGCCGAGGCGGTCGAGATTGGCCTGCATGTTTTGCGGGTACACGACCAGGCGCTCGATGAGATCGGTGACGCGGCCAAGCGCGAAATCAAGCGTGATGGTGGCGTCGGGACCGATATAGCGCTCGACGGAAGAATGCGAGATATCGCGCTCATGCCACAGCGCCACATTCTCAAGGGCTGGCGTCGCATAGGCGCGCACCATACGGGCAAGACCGGTGAGGTTTTCACTCAGGACCGGATTGCGCTTGTGTGGCATGGCGGATGAACCCTTCTGGCCAGGGGCGAAGAATTCTTCCGCTTCCAGCACTTCCGAGCGCTGGAGATGGCGCACTTCGGTGGCAAGCCGCTCAATCGAGGAAGCGACCACGGCAAGGGCGGTGAAGAAAGCGGCATGGCGGTCGCGCGGGATCACCTGGGTCGACACTGGCTCGACGGCCAGGCCTAGCTTCGCTGCCACATGGGCTTCGACACGCGGATCGACATTGGCAAACGTGCCGACCGCCCCTGAGATGGCGCAGGTGGCGATTTCAGCGCGCGCCGTCACCAGCCGGGCGCGGGCACGCTGAAATTCCGCGTAGTAAGTTGCCAGTTTGATGCCAAACGTCGTTGGCTCGGCATGGATGCCATGCGAGCGACCGACGCAAGCGGTCAATTTATGCTCATAGGCGCGCTTTTTCAGGGCGGCCAGCAGCGCGTCGAGATCGGCAAGCAGAAGATCGGCAGCGCGGCTTAATTGAACGGCAAGGCAGGTATCAAGCACGTCCGATGAGGTGAGGCCCTGGTGCAGGAAACGCGCTTCAGGGCCCACGATTTCGCTCACATGGGTGAGAAAGGCGATGACGTCGTGCTTCACCTCGCGCTCGATTGCATCGATGCGGGCGCTGTCGAAACTGGCCTTGTCTCCCTTCTCCCAGATGAGAGCCGCTGCGGATTTCGGCACAACGCCAAGCTCGGCCAGCGCATCGGTCGCGTGCGCCTCGATTTCAAACCAGATACGGAAGCGCGTTTCTGGCGACCAGATGGCTGTCATGGCGGGACGAGCATAGCGGGGGATCATGGGTAACCTCGGAAAATCGATTTTTTTTTCAGGCGGCAGCGCGGCGCAGCGCCTCGATGGCTGATCGGTAGGTAGCAGGGCCGTCCTTGAAGATCGATGAGCCGGCCACCAGAACATTGGCGCCTGCAGCGCACGCCGCTCCTGCATTCTCGGGGCCGATGCCGCCATCAACCTCAATGTCGATGGGTCGCTCACCGACAAGAGCCGCCACGTGGCGCAGGCTGGTGAGCGCGCCGTCAATGAAGCTTTGGCCGCCGAAGCCGGGGTTGACGCTCATCACCAGCACGAGGTCGACGAGATCAAGCACTGCCTCAACCGCTGATGCCGGCGTGCCGGGATTGATGACGACGCCCGCTTTCTTGCCAAGGCTGCGAATAAGGCCAAGCGAACGATGGAGGTGGGGTCCTGCTTCAACGTGCAGCGAGATGAGATCAGCGCCTGCCGCCGCAAAGGCCGGTATATAGGGATCGACCGGCGCGATCATCAGGTGGACATCGAAGGGCTTCGTCGAATGCGGGCGCAGAGCCTTGACGATGGCCGGACCGAAACTGATATTGGGCACGAAATGCCCGTCCATGATGTCGAGATGAAGCCAGTCGGCACCCGCTTCATCGATAGCGCGGGTTTCTGCACCAAGAGCGGCGAAGTCGGCGGCAAGCAGCGAAGGGGCAATCTTCAGGGGGCGGGGCATGATGTCTCCTGCCTCTGGCTAGCATGGGCTCCGCCGGGGCGAAACCGCTGCCTGTTCAAGAAATAGGTCTTTCCACCTGTGATTGATCGGAACTAGAGTCAGGACCCCATCAATTTAGGCAAAACGGCATGGCACGAATGGATAAAATGGCAGGAGAAGCCCGAAAAGCATACCCTTTGGTATGGTTGAGGGCGTCGACGAACCAGTTTACCATTCGTGCCTTGTCCTTCGGATGGGGTGAAATGACGCGATCTTTATCTTTATGTCGCAAGCCTTTGAACGTCAGACGACTTCCTGCAGGCTTGCTCCTCAACCTCGCGCCATGTCCCTCCCACCGTTTCGCCCAAATTAACGGGGCCTGACCCTAACAGTCGGTTTTGTCTGTCTTTTGCAGCGGCAGGCTGACCGTGACGGTGGTCCCTTCGCCGGGCATGGACGAAATGGTCAGGTCTCCGCCTTGCATGGTCGCCAGAGATCGCGAGATTGCCAGGCCAAGTCCGGATCCCTTGTGGAATTTGGTGTATTGATTTTCCACCTGGACGAAGGGTTGCCCCAGCTTGTCGATTTTGTCTTTGGGAATGCCGATGCCATCATCGCGAATAGAAATAAGCAGACGCCCATTGCTTGTTTTTGCGAGTATTTCGACATTACCGCGTGGCGGCGTAAATTTAACGGCGTTGGACAACAGGTTGAGCAGGATCTGTTTCAGCGCGCGCTGGTCGGCGATAATGCGATAATGCGTCGGCGCCGGCACGTGGAGTGCAATTGAATCCTCTTGTGCCTTGACCCCGATGACGCGGGCGACATCGGCGAGCAGTTCGTCGATGTCGACCTCTTCCCAATTGATCGTGCGACGCCCCGATTCGAGCTTTGCCATGTCGAGGATATCGTTGATGACATCCATCAGGTACTGGCCGGAGTTATGAATGTCGCGCGTGTAGTCGATATAACGCTGCGAGCCCAGCGGTCCGAACATGGCGTGGCGCATGATTTCCGAGAAGCCGATGATGGCGTTAAGCGGGGTGCGCAACTCATGACTGATATTGGCAAGAAAATCGGATTTTGCCAGGTTCGCAGCCTCGGCCTTGCGCTTGGCATCATCAGCGCGGCGCTTTTCGTTGGCGTATTTTTCCGCCACTTCGCTCAGGCTGCGCGATTGCATTTCCAGCGCCTGCCGTGAAACTGTCAGATCAACGACCATTTTTCGCAGACGTCGGTCGCTCTGTGTCAGTGTTTCCTCGTTGCGCTTGAGGGCGGTGATGTCGGTCGCGACCGAAACAAATCCGCCATCACGCGTCCGCCGCTCGCTGACGTTGAGCCAGCGGCCATCCTCAAGCAAAGCCTCGAAATTACTGGCGTTGAGCGCGTTCTCGTCACCGAGGGCGTGACGCGAAAGCGTCGGTACAGGCCGATCTGCGCTCGTCTCGCCGCTCTCCGGCGCGGCGCCCGGCAGATCGGCGGTAACGCCCGCTTCCGCCCTCACGCGTCGATCCTGTCGGGTGGTTCGAACAAAGACCGGGCGTCGCCCCGCCGCGATGACGTCGTCATAGAGACTGCCCTGCGCAACCTGGGCATCGGTCAGATCGTGCTGTTGTTGAAATTTGGAATTGCACAGGATCAGGCGATTATCGGCATCCCACAGAACGAACGCCTCGCCGATGCTGTCGAGTGCTGCCCGCAGCCGCATGTCAGCCTGATTGCGCTGGTCTGCGAGTGTGCGCTGCTCGGTGACATCAAGCGCGACGCCGATGAGATGGAGATCGTCATCGCTTTGCGCGGCCGCCACCTCGGCACGGGCTCGAACCCACACCCATCCACCTTCAGCGTGCGCGAGGCGTATTTCGCGGTCAATGGGGCGGCGTGTCGCCGCGCTGGTGGCCATATCGTTGATGATCGAGTGATCATCTTCATGCAGCCATTCGGCCAGGTCGCCATAAGACAGCGCTGCCTCGCTCGGTGTTCGCCCGAGAATGTCATACATCGATGTCGACCAGTAGATCCGGCCATTGCGCAGGTCGCAATCCCACAGCCCGCAACGTCCGCGATCCAGCGCCAGATCGAGGCGGGCCCGCGTCCTGTCGCTGACAATATTGGCTTCGCGCGCGCGCAATGCCTGCCAGTGGAATGCAAACCCCAGCATGAGGACAACGAAGCTGGTGACAATAAACAATGAGACCTGGGTGACCGCTCGCTGACGCCATTGCGCCAGCGCATGGGCCATCGCCTGTATCTCGACAATGGTTCCAGTGCGCTTGGGCAATCGCTGGATGGCCGTCAGCATTAATTGGCCATTAGGCCGGGAAAACTCAGTGACACCGCCGACATCCCCCGACCGCAGGAGCGAATCCAGACCGGGAGCTTGCGATAACAAAAGAGTACCCGGGGGATAGTCCTGCGGCGCGGTGGAGTAGGCGATCCGTCCATCCGGATCGATCAGAAGGTGGGCGCGTCCCTGGCCAATCCGCCGCTCATCGGCGCTCGTGCCGAGCGCATTGATCGCCTGGTCGAAAGCCCGGCCGGCTTCTTCCTTGTCGGTTGCGTCACGCAATCCATTTGCCAGCGTCTGAGCCATCAGACGCATGTCGAGCCGCGCATCATTGAGGGCGTCATCGCGCTCCTGGAACAGCGCGACAAAAGTTGAAACGCCGAAGGACGCGATAAACAGGATCACAAGGGCAGGCACGCTGCTTCGAAGAAGCCAGTTTGAGCCGGTCAGCCGTGCTGCATTCGCCGCAAGCCAACGCCTCACAGACAACAGAACGCGCGCCTCCGCGCCACGGCGCGAAGTTAGCTCCCGCGGCATGCAGAGCCTCTCCAGAAAAGCAGTTACTTGGAATGCTACAGATGGAAATCCGCCGTCCTGGATGAAAAAAACGCCGTACACCAGGCCGAATCAGCACGAGTAGAATCGACGCGAATCGTCTTGTCCATAATTTATTGACGGTGACTGTGGAAAATTTGTCGACGGGTCATCGACCCTAGATTTGAAGCGTCCTTTGGACCATTTCTGCCAGGTCCGGCGACAGCTCACCACCGCTGGCGATACGCTCGAGTTCCGCCCGCGCCAGGTGCCGGCGTCCGGGTTCAAGTATGGCCCAGGCACGAAAAGCCGTTGCCAGCCTCGCCGCTATCTGCGGGTTGATGCGATCAAGCGCCATCACCTGATCAGCGATGAAACGATACCCCGCCCCATCCTGCCGATTGAACTGGCTGGGATTGGAAAAAGCAAACGTCGACAGCAAAGCCCGCACCCGGTTTGGATTGGTCAGGCGGAAAGCCGGATGCCTGGTCAGCTCCTCGACCTGTCTCAATGTCTGTGTTTCGCCCACCATCGCCTGAACGGCGAGCCACTTATCAATGACCAGCGCGTCGCCCTTGTGCCGATCATAGAACGCCGCGAGCGCCTCGCTGCGCTGCCTGCAATCGTGCTGTGACAAGGCAATGAGGGCGCCATAAACCTCGGTCATCGTCTGGCCATCGCGGAACTGACGCTCCGCCATATCGAGTACATGTTCATCAGCCTGCGTGCATAGCAAATCGAGCAAGGCATTGCGCAAGGCTCGCCGCGCAGTTGCCGTTCCGCCCATTGACTGAACATCATCGGCGGGCAGGGCCGTGCAGCGCGTGATCAGCTGCTCTCGCAGAGATAAGCCGATGCGCCGACGCAGATCGCGTCTGGCGATATGGATGGCTTCAGGATCAATGTTGGTGCCGATCTCGCGGGCGATATCGCTCTCGCTTGGCAGCGTGAGCAGAAGGGCCAGGAACGCGTCGTCAGTGCCGCTGGCCTCGATCGCTTGTGCCAGAGCATGCAGGTAGGCCTTGACACCTGCGGCCTTGATCTGCCGGCCGCTCGCCGCTGCCGCCATCTGCCGCGTTGCCAACGTCTGACCTGCCTGCCAGCGATTGAAGCTGTCGCTGTCGTGGGTGAGCAGAAAAACGAGATCATCATCAGACAGCGAGACGTCAAGGCGAACGGGTGCCGAAAACCCTCTAAGAAGAGAGGGAACGGGCCGTTGCTCTATGCGATGGAAAGTCACCTTGCATGTCGCCTCATCAAGAATGATGACGTTACCGGCCATTGCGCCATCAGCGGTGTGCAACTCCATGTCCCGCCCCTGAGGGTCGAGCAGTCCGATATGGACGGGAATGGTCTGCGGCAAGGCGTTGTCCCCTGCTGCCGGCGACAAGGTCTGTTTGAAGGCCAGGGTCGCCGTTTGTGCCACCGCATCGTAAGCGATATCGACGGATACAACCGGCGTGCCAGCCTGCGCATACCAGCGCATGAAAGGCGCCAGATCGCGCCCGCTTGTCTCGGCAAAGCAGGTGATGAAATCTTCGACCGTCACCGCCTGCCCGTCATGGCGCTCGAAATAGAGGGTCATCCCGGTGGAGAAATGCTCCTCGCCAATCAGGGTGCGCAGCATACGGATGATCTCGGCGCCCTTTTCATAAACGGTGGCCGTATAGAAATTATTGATTTCCTTATAGGAATTGGGGCGCACTGGGTGAGCAAGCGGACCCTGATCCTCGACGAATTGCGCTGATCGCAGCCGCCGCACATCCATGATCCGCTTGACCGCAGGAGAGCGCATGGCGGCGGTGAATTCCTGGTCGCGAAAGACCGTCAAGCCCTCCTTCACGCACAGCTGGAACCAGTCGCGGCAGGTGATGCGGTTGCCTGTCCAGTTGTGGAAATATTCATGGCCGATGATCGCTTCAATATCGATGAAATCGCTGTCGGTCGCGCGCCTGGGATCGGCAAGCACATATTTGTCGTTGAAGATGTTGAGACCCTTGTTCTCCATCGCTCCCATGTTGAAATCGCTGACGGCGACCAGCATGAAGACATCGAGATCATATTCGCGCCCGAACGCCTGCTCGTCCCACGCCATCGCCCGCTTCAGGCTTTCCATCGCGAAAGCGCAGCGCTCCTCCTTCCCGTCCTCGACAAAGATATCAAGCCGGACCTCGCGCCCTGATCGCGTGAGGAAGGTGTCGCTCACCCGCGCCAGATTGCCCGCCACCAGCGCAAAGAGATAGGACGGCTTCGGCCACGGATCATCCCACAGCGCGAAGTGGCGTCCCTCGGCCAGATCCCCACTGGCAATCGGGTTGCCGTTTGCCAGAAGATAGCGCGTCTCGGATTTTCTTGCCTCGATCCGGGTGCGATAGCGCGCCAGCACATCAGGCCGATCGATGAAGGGCGTGATACGGCGAAAGCCTTCGGCCTCGCACTGCGTGCAGAACACGTCATTTGACAGATAAAGCCCGTTCAACGTCGTATTGGCCTCGGCGTCGACGACGTTCAGGAGATCGAGCGTGAAGGGCCTGTCCGGCACCTTGTGCAGGATCAGCTGTCTTGCCTCAACCACGATCTCATCGGCGCGCAACGCTCGCCCATCGAGCAGAATGCGCGCGGGCATGACATGGTCGCGGTGAAGGACCAACGGTGCGCCAGCCACCCCTTGCGGATGAGGCTTCACGCCAAGGCGGGCGAAGACTTCACTCGCCTTGCGTTCAAGGCGGATATCCAGATCAACACGGGCAATGAGATGATCGGGCGGGCGATAGTCGCTCAGTCGAATGGTCGGAGATGATTCGGGTGTGCTCATAGCCAAGAATTAGGCCGGTGTGATGGCAGCATCAAGGGCGCGCCGCGTCCCCGCGCCGGGGCTCAGCATGGCTCACAACCCTGACGATGCCCGGGTCGATGCGCCTGATATCATGCTCGAACGCATCGATGACCTGATGGACCTCGGCCACCGTGTGCTTGGGGTCCGCAAGGCAATGAAAATGAACCACCCGCCCCTTGGCTGTTTCGCGTACTCTGACGTCGTGGATGTCACCCAGCATCGGGTGCGCGCGCGCTGCCGCAGTGATCGCAGTGGCGAGAGAGGCGCGTTCTTCCTCCATCACATCGCGCCCCCTGATCCCGTGCGGATCAAGCGGCTCGATATGGGTTTCAACCTCGGTCTGCGCACCAAACTCATCGCGCAGCGCCGCCTCGAAGCGGCTGGCGATGACATGCGCCGCCTCAAGGCTCATGCGGCCATCGACCTCGATGTCGCAGGCGACCGCCAGATGCTCCTCGATCTGCTGGACCGTCACGTGATGGACCGGCACCCGGCGCGTTGCCGCAATCAGCAGCACCCGCTCCAGCAGGCTTTCGTCATCAAGCGCCCGCGGGTGGGTTGTCACCGTCATCTCGGCGCCGGGGATCTCTGCGCGAACCGCCGCGACGATCTGGCTTTTGACCTGCGCCACCTTGTCAAGCGGCAGCATGCGCGGCACCGCCACCGTGACATCGGCGAACAGCGTCGCGCCCACCTTGCGGGTGCGCACCTGTTCGACCTCGATGACACCGCGCACACTTTGTGCTGCCTGTCGCACGCTGTCGGCTGCCCCCGTTGGCGCGGCATCCATCAGCGCATCTATCGTCCGCTTGCCGAGCATCCAGGCGGCAATCGCGATCGTCATGCTGACAACCAGCGCTGCCAGCGCATCGCCTTGGGGAAAGCCGGCGCCCACAGCAACGAGCCCGACAATGACGAAAGCTGACGACCACATATCAGTCGAGAAGTGCAAGGCGTCCGCTTCCAGCGCATGGCTGTCGGTTTCCTTCGCGACCTTGTTCAGCGCGCGGGCACGGAAGAAGTCCACGATAATGGAGACGACGAGAACGCCGATGGCAAGCGGCGAGGCTTCGACATCGCTGGCGGCCCCGAACAACCGCCTTATCCCTTCATAGGCAACACCGGCGGCAAGTGCGATCAGCAGGCCGACCTCGACCAGAGCCGCGATGCTCTCGATCTTGCCATGGCCGAATTGATGGTCATCATCGGCGGGCTTGTCGCCAAAACGCACGGCGAGCCAGGTCATGATGGTTGCGGCGGTATCGATGAGCCCGTGCAGCGCTTCCGACAACAGCGCCAGCGACCCCGACAGAAGGGCCGCCACGAATTTGCCTATCGTCAGCGCGGCCGATGCGGCAATCGAGGTCAGCGCGATCCTTTCCTTCGCGCCGCTCATGATTTGGGCGCGGCCGCAAGGGCGCGGGTGACGAACTTGGCTGTCTGCTCGAAGGCACCCTGCAGGGCCTTGCCGTTTTCGGCGTCGCTGATATCGGCGAAGGCCGCAGCGATCGCCTCCGGAGTTACGGGGTCTCCGGGAAGCTGCAATCCCTCGCTCTCGATGATATGGGTCACGGCGAAGCCTCCCGCTCCTGCGGCAAGAATGACCCGCGAGGGCGCGTTCTCGCTCATCAGAAAGAGGACACCCGGCGTCACGGCTTCCGGCTTCAGCAGGCCAAGCGCCTCCTTCGGCATCAGCTCCTGCGTCATGCGGGTCGCCGCCACCGGCGCCAGTGCGTTGAGGCGGATATTGTATTTTGCTCCTTCAAGATGAAGCGTATTCATCAGGCCGATGAGTGCCGCCTTGGCAGCTGCGTAATTGGCCTGGCCGAAATTGCCGTAAAGGCCGGATGATGATGTGGTGAAGAGGATGCGCCCGTAATTTTGCGTGCGCATGGTCTCCCAGACCGCTTTCGTGCAATGAACCGCGCCCATGACATGGACATCCATGACGGTGCGGAAATCGCTCAACTCCATCTTGGCGAAACTCTTGTCGCGCAGGATGCCGGCATTGTTGACGAGAATATCGACGCGGCCATAGCGCGACAATGTTGTGGAGACCATCGCCTCGACCGCTGCCGCATCCGCCACATTACTGGCATCAGCAAAGGCCTCGCCACCGGCGGCGTTGATCTCGTCCGCGACGCGTTCCGCCGCGCGTGCCGAGCTGCCGCTGCCATCAAGCGCGCCGCCAAGATCGTTGACGACAACCTTGGCGCCCCGCGCCGCCAGACCCAGCGCGTGCGCTCGGCCAAGCCCGTTGCCAGCGCCGGTGACGATAGCGACGCGCTGGTCAAATCGAATACTCATCGTCGGCGTGCTCCACTGTTACTCAGCTTCTGGAAAAAGATTTTCGCCGATGCCAACCGCCAGACCGCCATCGATCGGCAGCACCGCCCCGGTGATATAGGCCCCGCCGCGCCCGCACAAATAGAGAAGGGCGCCGGCGATATCCTCGGGCGTCCCGATGCGCCCGAGCGGCACCACCTGCGCCACCTTCTCGCGGCGTTTTTCGTCCGCCGTGGCGAATGCCGTCATCTTGCTTGCAAAGGGGCCTGGAGCAAAGGCGTTGACCGTGATGTGCGCAGCGGCCAGCTCCTTGGCAAGGATGCGCGTGAGGTGGTGGACGGCTGCTTTGGATGCCGCGTAGGAATAGGCGCCATCACCGAGCGGCAGCGTCCCCATCACCGAGCCCAGATTGATCACACGCGCTGGCGTGTCTGGCGTGGCAGCAGCCCTCAGGAGCGGCAGCAGATCGCGGGTGAGGGTGAAGAGGCCGGCGACGTTGAGCGCCATGACGCTTTCCCAGGCCGCGAAGGGGAATGTTTCCATTGGCTCGCCCCAGCTGCGTCCGGCATTGTTGACGAGAATATCAAGCTGCGTCGCCCGGCTGCCCACCTCTGCTGCCAGCGCCTTGACGCCGGCGTCAGTCGCTACATCACCGGCAAAGCCTTCCGCCTTGCCCGGAGCCCCCAAGGCGTTGAGGCTGCTTGCGACCGCTTCGCACGCCGCACCCTTGCGTGATGCGATCATGACGCGCGCGCCCGCCCTGACTAGCGCCTCAGCACACATGCGTCCGATACCGCTCGCGCCGCCGGTGACGAGCGCTGTCTTGCCAGTCAGGCCAAAGAGGTTGTCGAGAAAGCTCATGCGAAACCGGCCATGGACGCGACGTCTCCTTTATCATTCGTTTCCGTCAGTCTCCCCGCCGGGCTTTGCTTGCGAAGAGGGTGGCGATCATCGACGCTGGAAGGCGGGCTAATTGCAGCGCTTGCCGATCAGTGGCGCTTGGCTGGAAAAGCGTCAAAGGACAAGCGTAATCTGGCTTTAGTCCAAAGCGCACTGTGTTGCCAGCACGATCGCCTTGCGATTCATGCTGCCGCCATCCCGAACTTGCTGATGTTCGTCTTCAGGCGGCGCGGATCTCGTCGAAGAAGGACGAGAGGGCCGATTGCAGACGCTGTTCCTGCCTCATGACACGATCAGAAACGGTAAGGACCGTGTCGGCAATGCTGCGGACTTGTCCGGCCGCCTCGTTGGACGCTGAAAGGCTCTGCGAAATCTGCCTGATCGCCGTCGAAACGTCCTGGATGTTGTGCGAAATTTCCTTTGTCGCCGTGTCCTGCTCCTCCACCACGCCGGAGATGGCGGTTGCCGCCTCGCTGATGGTCGTGATGACGGTCGTGATCGTGGCGATGTCTTTCACCGAAGCGCCGGCGGAGCGCTGGATAAGCTCGATCTGACTGCGGATGTCGTCAGTGGCCTTGGCAGTCTGCTGCGCCAGGGTCTTGACCTCGGAGGCGACGATGGCAAAACCCTTGCCCATCTCGCCTGCCCGCGCCGCCTCGATGGTGGCGTTGAGAGCCAGCAGATTGGTCTGGCCGGCGATATCGCTGATCAGGCTCACCACGGCGCCGATATCATTGGCGACCTTCTGCAGGTTCTGCATCGTCTGATTGGCGTGTTCGGTCTGCGTCACCGCATCGCCGGTGATGCGTACCGATTCACTTGCCCGCCGGGTGATTTCGGCGAGCGTCACCGACATTTCTTCGGTAGCACCTGCCACGCCCTGGATGTTGGCAGCGCTTTCCTCCGAGGCTGAGGCGACAGTTGTCAGCTGCGCCGCCGATGTATCAGCCGCGCCTGAAAGGGTTTTGGCCGTGGCGGCAAGGTCAGTCGCCGTGCCGCTGATCTCTTCCAGCATGCCGGTGAAGCGCGACCCGAAATCGCCGATGATGGCGTCGACCTTTGTCTGGCGCTTCTGCCGGTCGGCAAGCATTGCCTCCTGATAGACCGAAATGGCGATATCCATGTCGAGCATGACCGCAGCGGTCACCGCGCGCATCAGATTGTGACGTGTACGCCCACCCCAACCCGCCCGCCGCATCACCAGACCGGCCAGTTCACCCAGGATCAGATTATAGCCACCGATATACCAGCGCGGTTCAAGCCCGATCCGATTGTGGATGGTGCCGATGGTGCGCACGCTGGTGACGTAAGCGTCGTCGAATGTCCCGCTGAACAGCTTTTCCCAATGCGATCCCTGTGCGCTCTTGAGACGCGGCACATCGTTGCCGACAAGCTTCGCCAGATAGGGTTCAGACGTCACATGCGCGTAGAACTTGTCGAGAATGGTCGGCAGTGCCTTGTGAACATGCGGCCAGAACCGGCGCAGCGCCTCCCGACTTTCAGCGTCGATCTTCATGAAATTCAGACGTGAGGATAAATCTGTATCCTGAGTAGAATTTTTTGCGTAAGTCATAGTTATTCCTTATGTAACTACTAAATTACATTCAGATTGTTCGGGATAAATTATCGTATGGTAAATTTTTTATTCGCCGGCGTGAAATAATCGCCAAATTACCGGCTTTTCAGGATGCCCGGCAACGTACGGTAACTGGGTGAAGTTCCATTGCGCCGACGCTTCGCTGGTCCCGTTCAACGGCGCGGTTAGGGTTGCATTGGCTGTGCCAGCCACCGGAACCTCCGCGAACTTCTCTGTCGAGGAAGTATCCGACCTATCAAGGACCATTCTGCTCTTTCATCGATCTGTGACGATCCGCGTCACCAGCAAGTCTCAGCCCAGATGGCCGCTCTTGATATAGAACGTGCAGCCCTCGCGCGTTGACAGACTGGCGCAATCGCCCGCCGGCAGGCGCAACCAGCTTCCGCCGGGATAAGCACTGGCGCCATCGTAAAGCATGCCCTCGATGATCAGAATCTCCGTCCCGCCCTGATCTTTTGCTGGCTCATAGCGGCTGCCGGCGCCAAGGCGGATCATGGCCACTCGCTCGTGATCGTGATGATGGAGCGGCAGGATATGATCACCCTCCTTGCTGCCATTCTGCCACGCGGCTGTCGTCGTATCGACGACAAGCTGTTTGCGATCATCTGGCGCGAACTGACGCAGTTTTACAAATATCATGCAGCCTTCGGTGCTGAAGGGCGCGTGGTGTGAGCCTGGCGGATTGCGCACATAGGTGCCGGCGGGATAGGCGCCATGCTCGTCGCAAAAGACGCCGGCAAGGACCAGAAATTCCTCGCCCATCGCGTGGTCGTGCGATGAGAATCGCGAGCCCCTGGCGTAGCGCACGATGGTCGTTGCGCGGGCCACTTCGCCGCCCTCGCGATCGAGCATCAATCGGGTCACGCCCGGCAGGGGCGAGGCGACGAAGGGTTCGTCACCCGGCCGGACCACGGCGCGCAAGTGGTATTCAGCACGGATCTGCATCAAGCGCTCCTGTTCATCTGGTCGAGTTGCGTGTCTTCTACGCCGTGGGCATCGGTGGGCCAAGCCGAATCCCGGCAGCGCCCGATCAATGATCGAAAACAAGCCGCGCCTTGAGGCGAGGAATGACAAATTCGAGAAACGCTTTGAGTTTCTGCGCGACCAGCCGTCCGCTGGGGTAGATAAAGCTGACTGGCAAGGGGTCTGGTTCGTTCTGGCGAAGCACGAGGCGCAGCCTGCCCTCGCCAATCGCCTGCGCCACCTGATAGCATAGCAGTCTTGTAATGCCGATGCCGGAGATCGCCGCGTGAACAGCCGCCTCGGCGGTGGTTGCGGCCAGGCGTGATTTGACCGGCAGCCGCACGATGCGATCCTTGTTGCGAAAAATCCACTCGCGCGATGTGCCAAAGGCCGTAAACGTCACGCAGACATGGTCCGCCATTTCGTTGAGCTGGGTTGGTTCACCAAATTCACCGAGATAGTCGGGGCTCGCGCAAACCACATGGCGCACCGCGCCAATTTTCGCGGCGATGAGGCCACTGTCTTCGAGATGACCGATGCGCAGCGCCACATCGATATGTTCGTCAACCAGGCTGACAATGTGGTCACTCAGCCGCAGATCGATATCGATATCAGGATAGGCCGCCAGGAACTCGGTCAGGATCGGCATCAGATGGATATTGCCAAGTCCGGTTGGTGCCGAGACGACCAGTTCTCCGCGCGGTGCGCGATATTCGCCAGCCGCCAGCCGCTTGGCTTCATCCAGGTCCTCCAGCACGCGCCGACACGTCGACAGATATTGCGCGCCGATCTCGGTCAGCACGACCTTGCGCGTGGTGCGCGTCAGCAATTGCGCGCCGAGTTCTCCTTCAAGATCGCTGACACGCCGGCTGATCGTCGCCAGCGGCACCCGCAGCCGGCGCGAGGCGGCCGAGAACCCGCCTTCATCGGCGACCGCGACAAAGGTTGAAATGGCTTCCAGCTGGTCCATAGGATTGTTCCATTTTATGAGATTATCTTTCCTGATTTTAGCAGATACTCATCAGTCTCGGAAGGGTGCATATCACCGCTCGTCGGGCTCGCCGAGCCTGAAACAAGTCCTGGTTTCGCTTCTCAGACCTAAGTTTCAACCAAAGGAAAACGCCCATGACCCGCATTGCCACCCCCGCCTCGATCGAAGCTTCTCCCGCTGCGTCCCAGCCTTTGCTGCAAGCCGTCACCAAGCAGCTGGGTTCGGCCCCGAACATCTTCCGCGTCCTGGGCAACAGCCCCGCCGCCCTCGAAGGCTTCCTCGGCCTCAATGGCGCGCTCGGCAAGGGCAAGCTTGACGGCAAGACCCGTGAGCGCATTGCGCTTGCCGTTGCCGAAATCAATGGCTGCGGCTACTGCCTGTCGGCCCACACCTATCTGGGCAAGAACCTCGCCAAGCTGGACGATGCCGAGATCACGGCAAACCGTAACGGCGCCTCGAATGATCCCAAGGCCGATGCCGCTGTGCGCTTTGCCGCCAAGATCGTGCGCGAGCGCGGCCATGTCTCGGATGCCGACGTCAGCGCGGTGAAGGCCGCCGGCTACGGCGATGACGAGATCGTCGAGATCGTCGCCCATGTCGCCCTCAACACGCTGACCAATTACATCAATGAAGTAGCCAAGACCGACATCGACTTCCCGAAGGTCGAGCTGCGCAAGGTTGCGTGAGCTTGCGGCGGCGGATCGGCACACAAATGCTCTGCCGCACTTAATCGTTGACGACAGGCGACCGCGTTTGCGCGCGGTCGCTTTTCGTGCAAGATCATTGATGACTGCGCTTGCGGCGCCGGTGCGGAAAATTCCCCAGCCCGTCGCCATGTCGCCACACCTGACAGGGGAAGCGGGCACCTTCTTTCGCCAGTTCGCCATGCAGGTCAAGACGCTCATCCCAGAGCCTCACCAGTAATGGATTTGGTACGGCTTGCGGCCGCAGCCCATGCAGCAGATAGGCTGCGCGCAGAGGTTGAACTTCGCGCGCCAGAAGGCCCATGGCCAGAGCGGTCGAGCGGCTCAGGCCTTGCAGGCAGTGGATGAGGACGCAAGCCTCCTGTGGCACGGCGTCAATGAAGGTCAGAACCGCATCAAGATGCGCGTTGGTGGGTGCGCCAGGGTGCGAGGCATCCGTGACATCCTCGAATTCCAGCACGAGATGGCGCTCGGCTGGAAACGGCGGGCCACGATAGGGCCGCTCCCGCTGCTTGATGCTGACAAGGTGCGTCGGCTGCCAGAGGTCGACATACTGGCGCGCTTCATATTGCCCACAGATGCGCATCCTGCAGGGCCATCCAAGCGGGTGATGGTGGGCATGGTCGATCAACGCTTCCATCATACCCGTATCCTCTCGCTGCATCATGACGCCGCCGGTGGTATTGAATCACGGCAAGTGCAGTGTTTGAAGTCGAAATTCATGAATTTCGTACCGCTGCGGATTCTCGCGCTGTACTTGACCGCCAGCCCAACGTGATCAGGCGATATCCTTGCCAAGCATCGGCAATTTTGCGTTATGACATGCAAGAACGCGTAATCGGGCAGAGGCGTCATATGTTCCTGATCAACACCCGCAAGGCACAGGCGCCGCTGCCAAGGCCACATCTTCTCTTGGCTCTGGGGCACGAGGGCAGGGCGCAGGCCTCGCGTTTTCTGCTTTCCTGCCCGCGCCATCGCCCGACGCCCCTGCACGCTCTGCCAGCTTTGGCCGCGCGGCTCGGCCTCGCGTCTCTCCACGTGAAGGATGAAGGCTATCGCCTCGGTCTCACCAGCTTCAAGGCGTTGGGCGGCGCCTATGCGGTGATGCGCCTTGTCGCCGATGAAGCGGCGAGGAGGTGGGGTCGGACCGTCGATCCGGCGGAAATGCAATCACCTGCCATGCGCGCGATCGCTGCCGGCATGACGATGGTGTGCGCCACGGATGGCAATCACGGGCGCGCGGTCGCCGCCGGCGCGCGTCTTGTTGGTTGCCGCTCCATCATCTTTATGCATGAAGGCGTGAGCGAACCTCGCGCCGCCGCAATCGCCGCCTTCGGGGGCGAGATCGTCCGCGTCGCCGGCAGCTATGATGACTCAGTTGTCGAGGCGGCGCGCCAGGCCAGCCGCCATGGCTGGACGGTCGTCTCCGATACATCGTGGGAGGGCTATGAGGATATTCCCCTCACCGTCATGCAGGGCTACACAGTGACAGCGGGCGAAGCGTTCGAGGAATTGCCGCAACCACCGACTCATATTTTCATTCAGGCCGGTGTGGGCGGTGTCGCTGCGGCGGTCACGGCCCACGCCCTGGCGGTTTACGGGCAGGCGATGCCGAAGATCGTCATTGTCGAGCCGGAGCGCGCCGCCTGTCTGCTGGCAAGCGCTGAGGCAGGCCGCGTCACCACGGTGGCGCACGGATTGCCAACCGTGATGGCAATGCTCGAATGCGCCGAACCATCGCCGCTTGCTTTCGAGGTCGTGCAATCCCTTGCAGAGGGTTTTGTTGCCGTTAGTGAAGACAGTGCGATCGTCGCGATGAATGAGTTTGCCCGGCCAGCAGAAAGCGATTGCACGATCATTGCCGGGGAAAGCGGGGCGGCGGGTCTTGCGGGCCTGATGACCTGCCTTGATGATGAGACCGCGCGCACCGTGCTTGAACTGGGGCACACCGCGCGCGTGCTTCTTTTCAATACCGAGGGCGCAACCGATGCGGCGCTTTACGAGAAGCTCACCGGCATCGATCCCGCACGAATTCCCCGCACCGGCCCGTCATCGACTGCAGTTGGGCCGTTATAGTGTTGATGGCCGGCAAGATCAGCGCACCGGCGCCCTTCAGTCTTCGGGTGCGGTCTATCGCACCAGCTTTTGTCGATGCGAAACGTTTTTCTGTGGCGGTCAGCCGTTTGTTTTGGCGGCAACCATCGGATGGCGCTCGCCGCTGCTGGTGAGCGGCAGGTGGCGGAAGGCTGACACAACCTCGATCGAGAAACGCACATCGTCGACGCCAAAACCCTTGCCGGCGAGGACGTCCTCATAGGAGCGGGTGTGGAGGTCGGTGAAACCTTCTGAAAATTCGATCTCCTCCCCATCGACCGTGATCGAGCGATAGGTAGGCTTTGATCCGCGAACGGCCGCCGGCAGATCATCACGGTCAACCGACAGGAACCACCGCACATCCGCCTTTTCATACTGCAGGAAGCCGCCAGCCCGGCTATCCTCGCGCAGATGCGCCTGCTGGCCTTGGAGAGGGCCGAAGACGAAGGCCAGCATATCAAAAAAATGCACACCGATATTGGTGGCCACACCGCCGGATTTGGCGTTTTCGCCCTTCCATGAGGCGTGGTACCAGCGCCCGCGCGACGTTATGTAGGTCAGATCAACCGCATGGCGGCGACCAGATGCGGCGATCCTGTCGCGCAGCGCCAGAATAGCCGGATGCAGCCGCAATTGCAGGATCGTGTAGATCTTGCCACCCGTTTCGGCCTCGACTTTGGCAAGCCCGTCAATGTCCTGCGGATTCAGTACCAGCGGCTTTTCACAAATGACATGCGCGCCCGCACGCAGTCCAAAGCGGATATGGACGTCATGGAGATAGTTAGGCGAGCAGATGCTGACATAATCAATCGCCGCACCCTCGCGGCGCAGCTGGTCGACATGATGGTCGAAGCGTTCGAATTCGGTAAAGAAATAAGCGTGGGGGAAATGACTGTCGATGACGCCAACCGAGTCGTTGGGATCATAGGCAACTTTGAGGTCGCCGCCGACGGCTTTGATAGCGCGCATGTGACGAGGGGCGATGTAACCGGCTGCGCCGATCAAAGCATAATTGGTCATTTTGGATAACCTGACAAACCCGGCCCGACATCAGGCCTTGATGATATGATCCCCGCTGACACCGGCGCGCGCGCAGGCATTTCGCGTATCGATAACAAGTCTGGCGCTCGCGGCCAGGGCGGCATAATCGATCGCATCGTGATCGGTGGCGATGAGCACAGCGTCGAAATCTTTGATGAGATGATCATTAAGCTCAATCGACTGCCGCCCGGCGAGAGCCGCATGCTCTCGCGTTTTCGGTATAACCGGAACATAGGGGTCGTGAAAAGCGGTCGTGGCACCGCGTTGTTCCAGGAGTTCGATCAGTCGCAGTGACGGGCTCTCGCGCATATCTGCAATGTTCTTCTTGTAGGCGATACCCATGACAAGAACGCGCGAAACGCTGAGCCCCTTGCCAAAGGTCCGGTCCAGTGCCTCGCCAACCTTGTCGACGACGTAAAGGGGCATGCTCGTATTGATTTGCCCGGCCAATTCGATGAAGCGGGTCGTGACGTCGAATTCGCGCGCTTTCCATGTCAGATAGAAGGGATCGATGGGGATGCAATGTCCCCCAAGTCCGGGCCCTGGATAAAACGGCATGAAGCCGAAGGGTTTGGTCTTGGCAGCGTCAATCACTTCCCAGATATCGATGCCCATTTTCTCGTAGATGACCTTCAGTTCATTGACGAGGGCGATATTGACCGCCCTGAAAATATTCTCCGTGAGCTTGACGGCTTCAGCCGTTGCCGATGAGGATACCGGCACGGTCTGGACCACCAGCGCGTCATAAACGGCGCAGGCCAGCCGCAGGGCGTCGGCACCATCGCCGCCGACAATCTTGGGGATGGTTGAAGTGGTGAACGTCTGATTGCCGGGATCCTCGCGCTCGGGCGAATAGGCGAGAAAAAAATCGGTACCGCTTTTAAGCCCGCTGCGCTCCAGCAAGGGGCGCATCACCTCTTCGGTTGTCCCCGGCCAGGTCGTTGATTCAAGGACTACCAGCTGATCCCTGTGCAAGCGCGGTGCAATGGAATTCGCCGTGCTCTCGACAAAGCTGAGATCAGGCTCGCGTTGCCGCGACAGCGGGGTTGGAACGGCAATGATGATGGCGTCGACTTCACTCAGTCGGGCGAAGTCGGCGGTAGCGCAGAACCGCCCCGCCTTGACCGCATCGTTGATCAGCTCGGTCGGGATGTGCGGGATAAAGCTTTGACCGCGATTGATCTGGGCAACCCGGTTGTCATCGATATCAAACCCAAGGATCGGGAATCCTGCCTTGACTGCGCTGAGCGCGAGCGGAATTCCGACATACCCCAGACCAATGATGCCGATTGTATAGTCACGCGATGCAATACGCGCGATGAGCCTGGAAACGCGTTCCTCGATAACCGGCGTCATGAGGTAAATCCTTGATAAGATAGCAAGCTATTGATGTTTTTATCAGAAAATCAAAGGCGCTCGACCTTGCCATTTTAATGAGCTGATGTGAGCGGACGGGACCCGGCTTTACAGCCGATGACAAATCGAGTCGATTGATTTGTTGGAACGCCGTCGCAGTCTTTGCCGTCTGTCGTTGCATTGTCACGGAGCAGACAGGGTGTGGTTTTATCTGCAAGGCATAACGGCCGCTGTGACGATCATGGACCATCAGTCGTGCATCCATGCAAGGTGGATGCGCGACAGGCTTCGAGCGCTGGAACTTGTCTGGCTTAAGTGACTTATGTCCTTCGATGCCGAAATTCTGTCGCGTTTGCGTTTGCCTTCACCATCGCCTGTGGCATGGGCGTCGTCGCGGGCGTGGTCATGAGCTGCCAGTTCGGCACCAATCGGGCTGTCTTTTCGGATGTTGCCGGCAGTGTGCCGGGGCCGTTGCTGGCCTATGAGGTACTGACCGCCTTCTTTCTCGAAGCCACCTTCCTTGGCATCATGCTGTTTGCCTTGGCATCATGCTGTTTGGCTGGCAGCGCGTCGGGCCGACGACGCATTTCGTCGCCGCCGTTTGCGTTGCCTTCGGCACGGCGACATCGGCTTTCTGGATTTTATCGGCCTATTCATGGATGCAGACGCTGGCGGGGCTTGCCTCGGAAAATGGGCGTCCGGATGTCACAACGTCAGGAAAATCTCAGTGATGTGTCTGGCAGATTGAGCTTGCGAGCGGCGCTCCCCGGAGCCAGTCATCAAGACTGTTCAGATTATTCAGGCACCATGTCGCAAGTGCGGCATGAAACCGCCGGCTTCGTATACATGAAGCCGGCGGCTCACAGATTGGATCAGAAGCCGAAAAGCTCGCGCGGTGTCTTGTCCACGATCTTCGACCAGTTGTCATTGGCCTTGGCAGCATTGCCTGCCGGATCCTTCAGGAAGCCGTCCAGGGCTGCCTTGTAGGAGAAGACAGCGAGCTTGCCATCGGCAACCCGGAAGATGGTCGGATCGCCATCCAGCTTCTTGCCGCCTGCGGCCCCCTGCTGGCAGAAACCGCCATAGAGCGGGGCATACTTGACCGGGTCAGCCTTGAATGCCTTGAGGTTTTCTTCTGATGAAAAGCGATAGATCGCCCCTTCATGTTCAGCAGAAAACTTTTCCTGACCCAGCACCGGCTTGCCAACGGTTTGGTAGGCGACCGGATCATGGCTCTGAAGCGCTACTCTGGAAGATGTCACGTTGACCGCAGCCTTTGACGTAATGTCATATGCCTGCGCCGAAATCAGACTACCGGCCATAAAGGGAGCAATCGAAACCACCGCAGCAATGCTCGCGCCACGAAGCAGGCGCGACAGGGATTGCGAAAGAACTGACATGGATTTTCTCCGACGGATTGGGTTCCCCGGCTTTAACAGGGGCATGACCGACGTTTTATCGATCTGCATTCCGTCATTCGCCCTGGCCGATGCAAAGGTTACAGCTCGAAATTCCTTTTTTTGAAACCTGCCTCACCTACCAGCGAAGCAGGCGTGGCCCCGCCAGCGCACCCATACCCGCAGACAGCATGATGCCAAGGCTGTACCAGAGGGCCACAAAGCCGATTGCGTCTTCCTCGCACGTCAGGGCATAGCCGGCAGCCGCGAGCGAGCCTGCGAGAAGCCCGGCTGCAAACCCGGCCCAGCGCAGATCGGTTGGCGCAAAGCGCCGTGTCAGCCGCAAGAGACTGATCAGTGTCGGGAGCGAAAGCACAGGAATGGCCCAGGGGCAGGTCAGTGCAAATTTCCCGAGGATGTAGGGCAGTTTTTCGCCGACAGGAACATTGAGAACCGAAACCGTGCCGATATCTGCCATGGTCAGGACGACCATGACAATGATGCGGAAGGCCGGAGCGGCGCGTTTACCGGGAAAAGCCAGCATATTCAGGCACCAGGCGCTGCTTGCCGCCAGCGCCAGGGCATAGGCAAGCTTTGTCCAGAGCGCCGCGCCGGTCCACATGGCCTGCGGCACGAATTCACGCAGGCCAAGCGAAACGGCGGCGCAAAAAATCATGCCCGAACATGCGATCAGCGCCAGATCGCGGCCAATGAACACTCTGCGGGCGGGTCCGGCGCCTGAGGCGAGACCCGCAATCAATGTGTTGGTATTCATTGCTGTGTCCTGACCATCACCATGAGCTGTTTCAGTCCGCGATGCACCTGCACCTTGAGGGCGGAAACGGAGACGCCGCTCCGTCTGGATGCTTCCGACATGGACAGGCCTTCGAGCCTGGTGAGCACAATCGCCCGTCGCTGTGGCGCGGGCAGGGTATCAAGAAGAACGCGAATGTCCTGGCCGGCAGCGACATCCACGCCCGTTTCGTAAACAAGCAGGTCATCATCCGTCACATCGAGCGGCTGATGCAGGGCTTCGCGCCGCCCATGCCGCCGCCAGAAATCGACGAGCTTGTAGCCGGCAATCGCAAACACCCAGTTCGACACCGGCAAGACCGGATCATGGGTACCGCGCTTGGCGTGCAAGGCGAGCAGCGTTTCCTGCACAAGATCCTCCGTTTCGTCGGACAGCGAAGACAACCGACGTCTGAAATAGCTTCTCAGGCGCCCGGCAATGAGATGCAAGGCCTGGGCATAGGCTGCCTCGTCCCCCGACTGGGCCCGCACCCACAAAGGGCGCAACGCGGCTGCGAAGCGATCAACCTTGTCCATTGCTGCATTCGCCCTGTGAGAGCGTCCGGTTACAGGCCGCCGGAAAGAACGCTGCGTTCTCCGATGCCGTCGGGCGGAAAAACACGCTCAACCTGTCACGCTCCGAACCCTGTCATGCTCCGCACCCGCATCCAGACCTGCCCGCCACATCCGCGCTTGGAAACCGGCTACATGTCCGGTCCAAGACGGCCATAGTGAGCCCGATCGGGCCGGGCTTTACCAATCACGAACACCCGGCCCGCAGGCACATTGCCGTTATCGGCGGGCAAGACATGTTTCGCGGGAAGACTGTGGCAGTCTTTCAGCCGGCAAGCTGATACGGTTTGATGTGTTCGATCTGCGGCTTCAGTCTTTCGGACGTTGTCAGGAGATCATACCGTGCCTGAAGGTTCATCCAGAACTCAGCAGTCACGCTGAACGCCTTTGCAAGGCGAATGGCGGTATCGGGCGTCATGGATGCCTTCTCCTTTATGATCCGTTCGATCCTCTGCCGGTCAATACCAAGGCGCTTGCCGAGGCTGTAGGATGTCAGGTTGAGCGGCACCATGAATTCCTCGCGAAGGACTTCGCCGGGGTGCATCGGTGCCAATGTAACTGTCGCCATGGTTTCGATCCCTCCTAATGATAGTCCAGTATCTCGACGTCGGTGGCGTCCTGGCCGTTCCAGCGAAAGATCACGCGCCATTGGTCGTTGATCGAGATGGCTTAGAACCCGGCGAAGTCGCCCGTCAAAGCGTGCAGGCGATTGCCGGGCGGGTTTCTCAGGTCGTCAAGGACAGTCGCGGCGTTCAGCATCTCCAGCTTGCGGCGCGC
The DNA here is from genome assembly GCA_002365175.1 of Raskinella chloraquaticus (SeqCode). Lineage (GTDB taxonomy): Bacteria > Pseudomonadota > Alphaproteobacteria > Rhizobiales > UBA4765 > Raskinella > Raskinella chloraquaticus. The sequence continues at coordinate 41,361 of DEZK01000016.1, read as the reverse complement.
GCGCTTCTGAATATCCTGCGGGAAGCCCTTATCGAAGGTTCCGCTGAAGGCGACTTCAGTGCGCTTGTCGGCAAAGCTTTTGATCACTCTCAAAGAGTAGCGCTTAGCGCTACGAAAGACAATACCTGCAGGGCCTCGTGATGCAGGCGAGCGCCTTGGATTCCTTTTCGACTGCGGTCGGTCCATTGGGGTTGAACACAGACATTTCCCCCCCACACACACTCCCCCACCCCGCCCAATCGATGGCGTCAGCACTTCTCTCTGTCACCAAAACACCCCGATGCTGACGCTTGGCGCTGCCCAGACCATACTTGCCCCGGCGCGGGCGACCGCGCGCAAGGCCAAGATGAAGCTGCTGGTCCTGGCAGATGTAAGGCAGGCGCCGATCTGGCCGGGCATAGAAGGCCTGTGTCAGCCGCTCAGGCTGCCTGGACGGCTCCAAGAAACTCCTCGATCATGCCCTTCAGTTTTGCCGACCCTTCGGTCAGCACCTTCGAGGCGGCGAGGACTTCGCCGGACGCTGACCCCGTCTGGCCGGCGGCCTGCTGAACACCCACGATATTGCGGCTGAGTTCGGTCGTGCCGGCGGTTGCCTGGTCGACATTGTGCGCGATCTTGCTGGTGGAGCTCGATTGTTTATCAACAGCGCTGGAAATGCCGGCAGAAATCATGCCAATTTCTTCGATGACCTTGCCGATACTGTGAATGGCTTCCACCACAATGTTGGTCTGCTCCTGCACGTCGGCGATCTGCTTGGCGATTTCGCCGGTCGCCTGTCCGGTCTGATTGGCGAGACCCTTGACCTCGCTTGCCACGACCGCGAACCCCTTGCCGGCCTCGCCCGCCCGCGCCGCCTCGATAGTGGCGTTCAAGGCGAGTAGATTCGTCTGTGCCGCGATGCCATTGATCAGATTGCTGACATCGCCGATCTTCTGGACAGCCAGCGCCAATTTTCCAGCGACCTCCGAGGCGCGCCCGGCCTGCAGGGCGGCATTTTCGGAAATCCGCGATGCGGTCGAGACCTGGTGGCCGATTTCACTGATCGAGCTGTGCAATTCCGACGCCGCCGCAGCGATAGCGCGAACATTGGCGGAAGCCTGCTCGGACACCATACCCACGTTCGAGGCTTCGCGGTCGGTCTGGGTGGCAGCCGCGCTGAGCCCGTCGGCGGTGCCTTCCAATTGCTTGGCTGCAATCGTCACGGTCTCCACGGCCTGCGAGGCAGCGCGGTCGAAATCCGTCGTGAGCCTTTCCACCCGTTGGGCCCGCTCCGACTGGGCTTGCTGGTGGGCCTGATCCTGCGCCAGCTTCTGTTCCTTGAGCCGGCTGCGGAAGACTTCCAGCGCCCGCGCCATCACGCCCATTTCGTCCTGGCGCTCGCGATCAGCAATAGTGATATCCAATCGCCCTTCCGACAGGTCACCAAACACCGTTTTGAGGCGCGCCAATGGCGCCACAATCGCGCGCGTCGTCAGCAGTGCGATCACCAGCGAGAGGGCCAGGCTGCACAGCAAAACGGCGAACACGATGCGCGCCATCAAATCCCACTTGCCTTGAATGGCAACCGCACTCGCATTCAGACGTTCCGTCTGAAGGGGCAGAATTCCGGTGCCGTTGCCTTCAAGACGATTGATGATCTTGTCGGCCAGAGGAACGGCTTCCTTGGAAAGCAATTGCAAGGGGATGTTCCAGCCATCGCTCTGCCGGATCGCCAGGATCGCGTCCGCGCGCTGGCGCATTTCCGCGCGCAGGCTGGCAATAGCGGGTAATCTCGACCGCTGATCCTCGACCAGTTCGCCAGCCGCTTCTTCCAACGCAACGCGGCCTCGTGTCGCCGCAGCCCAGCTGTCTTCAAAGGCTTTCAGGCCCTTGGGGGATGCCGATACCAGATAGCCACGCAGTGCGGCGGCCGAGCTGGCGGTATTGGCGCGCAGATCGGCCATGTAACGCAGATGCAGCGCCGTTCCGTCGGCGCGCTTCGTCTCCGCTTCCATCAGTGCGGTTGCCTCGGCGAAATGCTTCTGCAAACGGGGCTCCAGCTCATCATTCAGCATGCGGTTGGCGGGCATCGCCTCCACCGTGCCGACGATGGCGGCGATTTTTTCCTGAACGGATTTCAACTGATCAAGATCAGAGCGGATGGCGCGCCAGCTTGCAGCATCATCCTGATGGCGAAAATTGGGAGCCAGACGATCTAAACCAGCAGCCGAGGCTGAAATGGCCTTCCACACCGCCAGGCGATGCTCGTTATGCGAGGAATCCCCTGACAGAACGGTTGCCTGCGTGTCGGCCATCGAGACATGGATCTGTTTGGCCAGATTGGACAGATGGATGGTGACCGGGACGCGAAAATCGGTGATCTCGTCAATGGAGGTCTTGACCTCCTGACCTTGAACAAAAATGGTCACGCAGATGGCAGCCAGCGTCACGCCGATTGCAGCAAAGCTTGAAATCAGGCGACCACTGACGCCAAATCGTTGCAGAATTTTCATAAGCGAGTCCTCCGGCCCTATGATGCTCGAACCAACATCAGTCTTATGAAGGACGCATATTAATTGTTTGTTGATGATGTCACGGATTCGTGAAGTGTGTTTGATCCTTTTTCGATCGCCAGATGATGGTCTCCTGTTTATGGCGCGCCCCACGCGGTTATGGCATCGGTCATCGCCATCGCCATCGACAGGAAACAGGCAAGGGCAGGGCGTACGCCGGTGATTGAAAGCGCAGAAAAATCAGATAATTGCGACGCTTGGCGCTTTTGCGTCGCCCCCATGATGGATGAGCAAGATAGATAAGATATTTCAATATCTTGCAGATGGTCGTGTGCGAAATGAGCACAATGACGTTCTCGTTTTCATTCTTTTTCGTTCCTGCGAAATGCCAGTTTTTCGTGCGAAATCTGCACCGCCAGGCACCGATTTTTCGCTCCACCGATCAGGCTTGCGACGGAGTATCCTGAACACCGCTCCAAGGTCATATTCCATGAGCTGTGTTGGCTCGGGTGCCGTATAGATGATCGGTACCATGAGGGCATCGGCAACGAGCCTGCTCTGGTCCTGATTTGGGGCGCGCATGAGCTCGCACAAATATTCGGCCCAATATCTTATGAGCATGCCGGTCGGTTTTCGTGTGCGTTCAGTTTGATCACGACTCCGCCAAGCCCGATCCAAGGCAGCAATGCAAGAATTTATAACTAATCAAATATGATGGTTTAAATATGAAAATGCGTCAAATATGATAATTATAAGCTTAGCGCGATTTCGTTTTCGTCGTTCACGAAGGCCGGCTCGTAGTCGCGGGCAAGCGTGCCAGTCAAGCCCACAAGCCTGAATGCTTCGCGCCATTCCTCGGAGATGCGCCGGGCGGTATCCTGGATCAGGCGTCGTGCTTCAGCAGCAGGGATATCGAAGAACTCGCTGGCCTCAAGGGCAAGCGTTATGGAGCGGGCATGGCTGCCACCTTCCAGGATTGCCGTTTCGAGATGCGGATTGCGATCGGGGGCGGGGTTCACATCGAATACCGGTGACAGACGCCAGCGCCCTGAACCGACATAGAGGAAGCCGTGATTCTTCAGGTGGTCATCCTTGTTGGAGACCAGGACCGTGAAGATTAAGCGCAGGTACAGCTCCAGAAAATCCTCTTTCGGAGCGGCGGCGACCGTCCGCATGAAATCGACGATCTCGGTGTAAGAACCGAGTTCCGTGCCGGTCTTCCCGAGTGCTGTTCGAGCCGAGATATAGGGGATGCGCGCTTCGCCGCGACGGTCGAAGCGCCGGAGTAGCGCGACAGGAAACGGCGTATCAGCAAGCTCAAGCCGGACTTCCGGGGTTCGAATGCCGCACGCCCTGGCAAGGCGAAGTGTTGCAACCTCGACCAACTCAATGGGCCTCTGATCGTGGACGGAGGTGAATTTGGCCAGCCATAGCGTGTCGCCGTCGCGGACGTTGGCCTTGGGGCGCGCTCCACCAGAACCGCCTGCTCCGGCGAGGGTTTGCATGTCTTGTGCCGAGATGTTCTTATCCTGTTCGTAGGCGCGGGCGATGACGGTAATCGCTTGGAGATCGAGCAGGCGGGGCACGGCCTCGGTGGCATTGCCGATGATCACCTTTCCCTGATCATCAAGGAAACGCAGGGCGCCCTGGCGGCAGGTATCGTCGGACAGCATCAGATATTCGAACTCGGATAGGCCGGCACCATAAGCGCGTTCAAGCAGTCTGCGTCCCCAACTGTCGGGGGCGGCATCGGAGAAAACGCCTGCGAGAGCATCACGCGAGTTGTTCGATGGCGCCGACGCATGAAACGGACCGCCTTCGATGGGCATGTCCGGTTGCAAGGCGAAGGCGTGCGAATTCGTTGTCCAAGCCGGATCATAGGTGAAGGTCGAAAACTGACGCGGCCCGGTCTGTGTGAACCGCAACTGACCGACCGCCGTCAGGCTTTCGCCAAGCGCAACTTGAGCGGAAAACTACGCGGCAGCACTCAAGCTCGTCGCCGTCCGCATCTGGGTCAAGGATTTATGAGTCGTCGCCCTAAGAGACTGGCGATTTGTGCGATCACCTGCCGTAGAGACTGTAAGAACAAATTTTCCGACCGCGGGTTTGTTCCCGCGGCCGGATTTTGGTTCATCAGACTGCTTCAGAAATTGCGAAGCGATGTCTCAGCATTATAAGGCTTGAGGATCTCGTCAGCCGTCTTCTGGGCTGCAGCCAGCGCTTCCTTAGGCGACTTCTTGCCAGAAAGAACCGCCTGCACCTCATCCTCCAGAGCCTTGCGTACCGGAACTGTCTTATAGGTCGCAAACCAAGGCTTGGCGAAAGGAAGCTGTTCCACAGCGACTTTGGCCTGTGGCGCCTTGGCCAGATACTCCTTCATTTCAGGCAATTCATAGGCCGCCATGTTGGGCGCGAAATATCCCGTCGCACGGCTCCACCAGCCCGACTTTTCCGGATTTGTCATCCACTTGATGAGCGTCCAGGCAGCCTCGCGGCGCGCACCCTCGACACCGGTCGGGATGATCAGCGAGGCCCCACCAATAGCAACCGCATGGCGCACATTGCGCGGCACGAAGCCAACCTCAACCCGGAATTTGGCATTGCTGAGTATATGAGTGAGCGAACCGGTTGACAGCAACATCATTGATGTCTGCCCGGCGAGGAACGATGTGGTCACCGCAGGTCCGGCAACCACACCCGACGGTACAACCTTGTATTTTTCGATAAGATCACGCCAGTAGGTCACGGCACCGAGCATTGACGGAGTGTCGTAGTAGACCTCGCCGGGAAAATCCTCATTATAATAACGACCGCCATTCGACATTGTGAGCGCAGTTACAATCCAGCCCAGATAGTCATAGTTTCCGGGCATGCTCAGGCCCCACTGCGTGACCTTTTCGCCTTCGCGCTTCGTCAGTTTTTTGGCAGCTTCGAGCAATTCGCTCCATGTCTGTGGCGGCTTAGAGGGATCAAGTCCGGCTGCCCTGAAGTGATCAGCGTTTATGTAGAGGAGCGGTGTCGAATTATGGAAAGGAACAGCGTAGACCTGACCATCCAGTACCGCATTGCCGCGAAGCGCTGGCCAGAACTGCTTCATGAACGCATCATTGGTCTTGCCGTCAGCCTTGATCAGCCCGTCGAGACTTGCAGCCTCATTCTCGATCTTGAGATCGGTGATGAAGTTAGCGCTCATGATGACGGCAGCGGGCGGCTTTCCTGCCTTGATGGCGGCGCGGGTCTTGATCAATGTCTCATCATAGGAACCGGTGAAGACCGCCACCGCCTTGATCGAAGGGTGCTTGTCATTGAAATCCTTGATCAGCGTGTTCATGTCGCGGGCAAGCTGGCCATCGACCGGAACCGGGAAAAAGAGATCAATCTCGGTCGGCGACTGGGCCTGAGCACTGGAAGCTAAGAGTGCAACGCCAAGAGCGCCACCCAGAAGGATACGTCGGTTGATAGGCATGATCATTCTCCTATTTGATGCCTGATGAGATGAAGGAATTGACGAAGCGCCGCTGGAATAGGAGGAAGCCTGTTGCCAGAGGCAGGATGACAAGGAGGGTGCCGGCAGCAATCACCCCCCATGCCTGCGCGCCCTCCTGGCCACGCGTGAAGGTCGCAAGACCGATGGTGAGAGGGCGATTATCGGGCGAGTTGATGACCATCAGCGGCCATAGAAACTCGTTCCAATGCGATGTGACTGATACGATTGAGAAGGCAATGAATGCGGGCATCGCGAGCGGCGCGTATATGTAGCGGATGCGCTGCCACCAATTGGCGCCATCGATTAGCGCTGCGTCTTCTAGTTCGCGTGGAATGGCACGGAATGCCTGTCGCATCAGAAAAGTGCCAAAGGCCGAGGCAAAATATGGAGCCATGACACCCATCAGGCTGTCATAGAGACCAAGCCGGACGATCATCGACAGATTGGGAACAATCAGGACAACCGGCACCAGCATCAGTTGCAGCAGGAACAGATAGAAGGCGATCCGCTTGCCTGGAAATTCCAGGCGGGCGAAGGCAAAGCCCGCAAGCGTAATGGTAACGAGCTGCACGGCCAGAATGCCGCCAGCAATGATCACCGTATTCAGTGTGTAGCGCGGGAAATCCGCCGACAACCAGGCTTCAGCAAAATGGGCGAAGGTCGGCACAAAATCAGGAATGAGCGAGGCCATACCGGCGCTGCCAAAGGCGCCTGGACGGAAGGCCGCTACCAGCATCCACAGGAATGGGACACTCCACACAAGCGCAAAAACGAGTGTCATCAAATACCCAGCCTTGGGCAAGAGTTCGTGGCGGGTAGCCGGATGTGCGTCTTCGAACAGCTTCAAAGTTCATTCCCGCCAAAGGAGCGCTCGAGCGTACTAAGCGAAAGCAGTGTGACTGCAAAAAGTGCAACCAGAGACAGCACGGTAGCGGCTGATGCCTTGCCGATATCATAGCTCTCTACAGCCTGTTGATAGATGTAGAAGAGCAGCAGGTTGGTTGCCTCGGATGGCCCGCCCTTGGTCAGCACAAAGACATGGTCGACCTGGGTAACGATATTCAGCAGCGCAATGATCGAGACGAAAGCGATTGTCGGCGTCAGATACGGAAGCGTGACCATCCACAGCCGCTGCCATGGTGTTGCGCCATCAAGATAGGCGGCATCATAGGCTTCCGGAGGAACGGATTGTAAGCCGGCTAAAAAAAATAGCATGTAATAGCCGGCATTTTTCCAGATGGTGACGCCGGCAATCGCCCAAAGCGCGATGTCGGGGTCGCCAAGCCAGTTGGGCGGGCGCGCAATCAGTCGGCCTAGGTAGTAGTCAAGAAGGCCCACACCCGGCAGAAAGATAAAGAGAAAAAGCGAGGCCGCAGCAACCAGCGGCACCAGAACCGGGAAGAACAGCATCGCGCGAAGCCCGCTATTGAGGCGCGAGGACCGAGCAATGCACATGGCAAGAAACAGTGCCAGAACAAGGCTTGGAACCAGCGTTCCAATGGCAAAAAGCAGATTGTTCCAAAGGGCCTTGGCAAAGGACGGATCGTTCAGGACCGCACGGTAATTGGCAAGGCCGGCAAAGCTTGGGGCAGCGCGGGTGCTGGTGCGCACCAGCAGGCTGTCCCAGGCAAGCTGGATCAGCGGCCCGTAAGTGAACAGCGCCAGCAACAACAGCGAAGGGACGAGCAGCAGGAGGGCAAGCAGCCATTGGCTCGAAGGACCGGCGGCTGCCTCACTATGAATCCTGGCGGCAGGAGATAGCTGACGCCTATCGGTCAAGCCCAAATTCTGCATGTGCAGAGCCCCCAAAACCTGATCAGGTCGTGACAGCTTCCTGTTGCACTGCCGTGAACGATCAGTGACGGCTTGATGTCAGTTCACAGCTTCAACCGGACCCAACTGATAGGCGCGATCATCCTGCCCAGGCTTTGAAAAAGGCACGCGCGGGCTTTGATCAAGGAAATCATGAGTGTGAACAACCATTCCCTCCGCGCGCATCAGAACCACCCCATAAGCAGGCGGCTCATGGCTTGCGAGATGCGGGCAATCAGGACGCATGTCGAACCACACCTGATGGCTGGTGCCGCGTAACGTCGAGAAGGGGATACCAAGCCAGCTGCCAGAAACGGGACGATGCAGATGGCCGAAGAAAAGATGCCTGATGCGCCCCATCACAGGCGTGATCACCTCTTGGAACTGGTGGTTCTCTGCAAGCGAGATGCGGTCCATATCGTGAATGCCGATAGCAAAAGGCGGATGGTGCATGAAAAGGCACAAATCTCGGTCTGCTGGCATCGCCGCAAGCGTGTCGGCAAGCCATGACAGCCGCGTGTCGCACATCTGCCCGGCATGGCTCTGTTCATTCAGTGTATCAAGAAAGACGAAGCGTGCCTGAGGATGATCAAATGTTCCCTGCACGAAGCCATTTTTGTCGCGGGGCGCGGCATTCAGGGCCGCGAGGCAAGGTCCCCGCCTGTCATGGTTTCCAACCAGCACCACATAGGGAAGGTTAAGCTTGCTCATGGTTTCGCGAAAGAGCTCGTAAGCTTCCGGCTCACCCCAATGGGTGAGATCACCCGTGACCACAACCTGCACAGCATCAGCATGATTGGCATTGATGTCATCGACCGCAGCAGCAAGCCGGGCTTGTGGATCGAGCCCATAGAGCTTTTTACCGGGCTGCACGAGATGTGTATCGGTCAGGTGGATGAATTTCATGAATGCCCCCATTTGTCGTCAAAGCATATGGATGGCAATTATTGCGGTTTGATTGCAATCCGGTTGCTCCGGGTTAGCGCTTGTCGAGCTGGAGTACCTCCCTCCAGGTCGGGTGCGCCATTTCATTGCTGCCAAAAAAACAAGGCACCTCAGCTGGGGCCATCTATGACGTTGCCCCCGGAGCTTAATCCGGTTTGAAGTTCGTTCTGGCCCAACCTGAGGACCAGAACATGAAGCGCAGTCGATTCACGGAAGAACAAATCATCGGGATCCTGAAGGAGCACGAGGCAGGGGTCTCGGTCGCTGATCTTTGCCGCAAGCACGGTGTCAGCGATGCCAGCATTTACAAATGGAAAGCCAGGTTCGGCGGCATGGATGTGTCCGAGGCCAAGCGTCTTCGGGCTCTGGAAGACGAGAACGGCAAGCTCAAACGGATGCTGGCCGACGCCATGCTCGACAATGTGGCGCTGAAGGATTTACTGGGAAAGAAATGGTGACGCCCGCTGCAGTCAAGCTTGCGCAGACTGCACAGGTTTGTCTGCGAGCGAAAAGCTGTCGTGCATCTTGTGGCGAACCACGGGATGAGCGAACGGCGGGCGTGTAAAACCATCGGCTCTTGCCGGATGACGATGCGATACGAAACTGTTCGACAGGATGATGCCGCACTGCGTGAGCGGATGAAAGCGATTGCGCATGAACGCCGCCGCTTTGGTTATCGGCGCTTGCATGTGCTGCTCAAGCGGGAGGGTCATGCCGTGAACCATAAGAAGCTCTTCCGGCTCTATCGGGAGGAAAAGCTCACCGTTCGCCGTCGTGGTGGTCGCAAACGGGCCATCGGGACGCGCACGCCAATGTTGATTCCGCTGCGACCCAACGAGCGCTGGAGCCTGGACTTCGTGTCAGATCAGCTCACCGACGGCCGGCGGTTCCGCATCCTCACCATCGTTGATGACTGCACGCGCGAATGCCTGGCGCTCTTGGCGGACACCTCACTGGGCGGGGTTCGGGTGGCGCGTGAACCCGACCGGTTGATGATCGAACGCGGCAAACCGAAGATGATTGTCAGCGACAACGGGATCGAGTTTACGTCCAACGCCATCCTCGGTTGGGCGGATAAGGCCAGGGTCGAATGGCATTACATCGCGCCCGGAAAGCCGATGCAGAACGGGTTCATCGAGAGCTTCAATGGCCGGTTGCGCGATGAGTTCCTGAACGAGACGCTGTTCACCACGCTGGTGCAGGCCCGCATTGCCCTGTCGATCTGGCGGACGGACTATAATGGCACGCGCCCTCACTCGAAACTGAATTGGCAAACGCCCTCGGCCTTCGCAAGCACCTTCCACCCGCGCCAGGGTCTGGCGGTGCGCTCCCCCAAAGGCTCCGCGCCAGACCCCGACGCTCCCATCCGCGCAAACCCGAAATCCAACCCTCAGAGCGAACTCACGACTGGATCATACTTGGGGACAACGTCAATAGGCTTCCAATGGGAGGGCGGCTGTTCAGCATCCCGGTTTGCCCCTCAACCAGGCCGGCATCACCGGTTAAGCCTTGTAAGCAACCCAGCCTCTGAATGTGAAACCCATATAGAACTGGGCAACGTCAACAAATCCTGCATCCCGCAGCAGTTTTGCGTCCTGCTCCGGGGACAGCGCCGGCAGCCGCTCGCTCATGGCGGTGACCATACTTTCCGCATTCGCGGGCGGTGCGCCGGATGCCACCGAAAAGGCAACATAGCGGGCGAGCCATTTTGCTTTTTCTCCACCTTCCTGAGGAAAGCTGTGATGGGCGACAACAAGTGGAGCGCCGGGCTTCAAGCGTCGATGCACTTCGGCCAATGTGCGCCGGCGTTCGTCCTCCGCTAGGAAATGGAGAGTGAGGAGACAGGTCGCTGCATCGAACGGTCCGACCGGCGCGGTGTCGATGTACCCTTCATAAAGGTCGACGCGCGAAGCAATAGGTCCGAGGGTGCGCCTGGCCAAATCCAGCATCTCCGCTGAGGGATCAACGCCGCAGAATCGCCACCCGGCCTGCATCTCGGCGAAGACTTTCAGCTCCAGTCCACCACCAGCGCCGAGGACCAGCACATGCGCACCGTCCTTTACGCGTTCGGCCAGAAGGATGCTGGTCATCTTCTGGAGATCGTGAAAGCCCGGAACTTTCCGCGCTGGACCTTCGGCATAACGGGCGACGGATTCGGGATCGGAGAATGGCAGCAAAGGTGAACTCCCGCTCATCGTGTTGCGGGTGAGAATACACCTCTTCGGCGCAAACGCACTTCGGGAGCGAATGGCCGTTTGGGTCGCAAGCCATCATTTTTGCTCCATGGCTGCCTCCCACGCTTTTCCCTGTCTTTATTCTCTGGTCTCGCCAAGGTTGCGACCCCCGGTCGCGAAGCCTTGCAATCCTTGGCACCAGCCCCTGAGCTTGATGGCATTGCTGTCGAGGAACGCCATCTTGTCCGCCACGAAAATCCTATGGGGCCAGATCCTTGTCGTTACCCTGATCGTGCTAGCGACGACCTGGGGTGCGACGGAGTATGTAGCATGGCGGCTGGGGTTTCAGGCCGGGCTTGGATCGCCATGGTTCATGGTGCTCGGTTGGTCCTTCTATCCGCAGCCGGCCTTCTTCTGGTGATGGTATTTCTATGACGCCTATGCGCCTGGGATTTTCACCGAAGGCGCGTTCATCGCCGCATCCGGCGGGTTCATGGCGATCACCGCCGCGATTCTCATGTCGGTCTGGCGGGCGCGGGAGGCGAAGAACGTCGAGACCTATGGCTCGGCGCGCTGGGCCGGGACGGAGGAGGTGAGGGCGGCCGGGCTCCTCGATGATGATGGCGTCGTGCTGGGTCGCTACGGGGAGAGTTATCTCCGTCATGATGGTCCGGAACATGTGCTCTGCTTCGCGCCGACGCGGTCCGGCAAGGGCGTCGGCCTCGTCGTGCCCTCGCTGCTGACCTGGCCGGGCTCAGCCATCGTTCACGACATCAAGGGCGAGAACTGGCAACTCACCGCCGGTTTTCGTGCCTGCCATGGACGCGTGCTGCTCTTCGATCCCACCAATGCGAAATCCTCCGCCTACAATCCGTTGCTGGAAGTCCGGCGTGGAGAGTGGGAGGTGCGCGACGTCCAGAACATCGCCGATATCCTGGTCGACCCCGAGGGCAGCCTCGAAAAGCGGAACCATTGGGAGAAGACCAGTCATGCACTGCTCGTTGGTGTGATCCTGCATGTCCTCTATGCCGAGGCTGACAAGACGCTCGCCGGCGTTGCCGCCTTTCTCTCTGATCCCAGGCGATCGATCGAATCGACGCTCGCCGCGATGATGACCTCAGCGCATCTCGGGGAGGGTGGTTCCCACCCCGTCATCGCCAGCGCGGCGCGGGAGCTTCTGAATAAATCCGACAACGAACGCTCCGGCGTTCTCTCCACCGCCATGTCCTTCCTTGGGCTCTATCGCGATCCTGTGGTTGCCGAGGTGACGCGGCGTTGCGACTGGCGTATCAGCGATATCGTCGGCGGCAAGCAGCCAACGACGCTCTATCTCGTCGTGCCGCCCTCGGACATCAACCGTACGAAACCGCTGATCCGCCTGATCCTCAACCAGATCGGCCGCCGTCTGACCGAGGACCTCCACGCGAAGACCGATCGCCATCGCCTGCTTCTGATGTTCGATGAGTTCCCCGCGTTGGGGCGGCTCGATTTCTTCGAAAGCGCGCTCGCCTTCATGGCCGGCTATGGGCTGAAGGCATTCCTGATCGCCCAATCGCTGAACCAGATCGAGAAAGCCTACGGTCCAAACAACTCGATCCTCGATAATTGTCATGTCCGCGTCAGCTTCGCCACGAATGACGAGCGCACGGCCAAGCGCGTGTCGGATGCGCTCGGCACGGCCACAGAGATGCGCGCCATGCGCAACTACGCCGGCCACCGCCTTTCGCCCTGGCTCGGGCATCTCATGGTCTCCCGTCAGGAAACCGCGCGGCCGCTGCTCACGCCCGGCGAGATCATGCAGCTTCCGCCGACCGAAGAAATCGTCATGATCGCCGGCACGCCGCCGATCCGGGCGAAGAAGGCGCGTTATTATGAGGATATCAGGCTGAAGGAACGCCTCCTGCCGCCGCCAACGCTCGCCACGCCAGAGCAGAGGCGGGCGGACGATTGGGGTGCGTTTCCGTTTCCGTCGCGTTCCAGTCCAATGGAGCCAAAATCCACCGATGCCCCAGCAGATGAAGATACGACCGGATCGGAACGTCGCCACCAGCCCGAATTAAGCCGGGTGACGCGGGCGGAAAAGCAGCCGTCGATCGGGAACGAGTTCGAGCTTGATGCCGATCAGGATGATGACATGGACAACGCCACCCGAAACAGCCGGATGACCCGGCTCATGCAGAATGTCGCGCGGCAGGCCTCGCTCGACCCGAATGACGGCATTGAGCTATGAACGCCGCGGCCCGTAGCAAGAAGAAGGCGCAGATCTCGGTCTATCTCGATCAACCCATCATGAAGATGCTCGCGGACTACGCCGCCCGTCGAGACCAGCCGCAGTCCCTGATCGCCAAGCGCCTCGATCAGCTTGACCGCCGCATGATCAGGCTCGAGCGAGATGTCGATATCGCCGTGGAAACACTCGCTGTGTTCATCCGCTTCTGGCTTGCCACGACGCCGACGCTACCTGAACCCGCCGCTCAGGCCGCTCGCGCGAAGGCCGGGGAGCTATATGATGCTTTTGTGGCCGCGCTCGGTCGCCGCCTCGCCAAGGGACCGAAGCTCCAACAGGAGATCGCGGAGGATGTGGGGACGGAGGAGGGGAAGTGATTTCGGCTTTGGGGCCGTAAGTGGAATGGCCGCTGTCGGCACTCAAACCAAATAAGCGGACAGCTGGCACGACGTCAGCAGTTGGCCGAAAGCTGCTGTTGGCCTGTCCCCAAACTCAACTGTCCATACCGTGCGAACCGGACAAAGGGCTCCTTGGCGACTGCGGAACTCTGCCGCACGACCGGCGAACAATCAGTTCCACGGGCAGGCAGACGGCTTTGTCAACGTCCTGGTTGCGTAACCAGGCGACGATCATTTTCGCTGCCTGCGCGCCAATCAGTGCCGTTGGGACATGCACGGTTGTCAACGAAGGGGAGACATGGGCCGCCATGTCGACATCATCAATGCCGACGATCGAGAGATCACTTGGCACGGAGAGGCCGCGGGCCTGTGCCTCGACCATGGAGCCGATTGCGATAAGGTCAATGCCGCCGATAATTGCGGTTGGCGGCTCTGCAAGCTCCAAGAGCTTGGCGCAGCCCATCCGACCGCCCGCCAGATTCGTCGGCTGTTCGCAGGCCAGCGCCAGCGGCAGAGTCAATCCAGCTGCTTCGAGAGCCTTTCGGACGCCTTCCAGCCGTGCTTCCTGGCGGTCGTTGAATTTGAGCCGTCCCGTGATCACACCGATGCGATGATGCCCATTTTCGATCAGATGGCGAGCAGCAAGGGTGCCGGCGAGGACATTGTCGACGACCACGGCGGGTTGTCCGGGCGCGGCGCACCAGGTGAGCACCATGGGTACGCCAGCGGCTTCCACCATTGCCCGTGTTTCTGGAGCGCGTTCCGCGCCGACCAGGAACAAGCCGTCGACGCCACGCGCCAAGAGCGTTCGTACGGCGTCCGTCTCAGCTGCGATGTTGTAGTCATGCGAAGCAACCAGGAGCTGATAACCCGCTGCGGCGAGGTTTTCCTGCATGGCCTGAAGCGCCTTGGAGAATATTCCGTTATCGAGGGTTGGCATCACTGCGCCGATCGTCATGGAACGCCCTGAGGCCAGCGCGCGTGCTGCGGCATCTGGACTGTAGCCGAGACGCTGGGCGCTGAGCCGCACCCTGGCAAGGGTTTCGCCTGACAGCAACTCCGGCTGCGAAATGGCCCGTGAAACGGTGGCGGGTGACACGCCTGCATCGCGGGCGACATCCGCAAGGCGAGGTTTGCGGTTTAAACTCATGACATCAGGTTATTGAAAAATCTTTCATTCGCAAATCATTTCAAGTTGAGGTCTTGGTCTATATTGATCAGGCAGAATTCGCATTGACAAGCCAATTTCTTCCTGAAATCGTGAATGAAAGCGCTCGCATTAAATGTGTGGCATCGCGAGGAACTGCCGTCATGCTTGGACGACGCACATGGATCGGCCTGGCCACCGTGCTCGCCCTTGTCGCGATATGGTTCCTGCTGACTACCGTCACCGGCATGGTCTCTGGCGGGCGCTTTCCGTCCCCAGCAGAGTTTTGGGCCTCGTTCCGGCAGATCACCGGTCGCGGCTACGCCGGCGGTGATCTTCTCCAGCATGCGCTGCATAGCCTGAAGCTCGTGGTCATGGGCTTTGCTGTAGCAGTTGCTACCGGCGTGCCCCTCGGTCTTTGGATGGGCTGGAGCCGGAAGGTCGAAGCTGCCATCAACCCGGTCTTTCTCGTTATCCGTCCGATCCCACCGCTGGCCTGGATTCCGCTGGCGATCCTCTGGCTGGGCCTTGGCGATGCCGCAAAGATCATGGTGATCTGGTTTTCAGCCTTCGTGCCGTCCGTCATCAATAGCTTCACGGGCGTGCGCACTATTGATCGTCCGATCCTCGAAGCCGCGCGTATGCTTGGCACGCCGCGCTGGCGAATGGTGACGGAAGTGATAGCGCCGGCTGCAGCCCCGATGATCTTCACAGGGCTGAGACTGTCGCTGCAGGCCTCGTGGACCACGCTGGTCGCGGCCGAATTGGTCGGCGCGCTGGTCGGTGTCGGCTTCGTGCTCAACATGGCGCAACAGGATCTCTATCCGGGCATGATCCTTGTCGGCATGGTCACGGTCGGCATGCTTGGCTGGGGCACAACCAAGCTTCTGGCCATGGCCGAGCAGCACGCGCTCGCCTGGAATGTGGCAGCGAGGGATTAGGCGATGAATGGCGCGCCCCTCAGATTCCTTGAGACCGTCGGATGGGGCACGCTCGGCGTCGTGCTGTTCGTTGGTCTGTGGACCTTCCTGGCCGCCTCTGGCATTGTCCCGCGCCAGTTCCTGCCGACCCCGCTCGATGTCATCCAGCGCATGCTGCACCTGATGACGTCGCCGTTCGCCGGCGCAACCCTGCCGCAGCATCTGGCCTCGTCTTTCCAGCGCTATGCCGTCGGCGTGCTGCTGGCTGCGCTGGTGGGTGTGCCGCTTGGCCTGTTGATGGGCTGGTTTCGCTTGCTTGATGATATCGTCACGCCGATCTTCGACGGTCTGCGCTTCATTGCGCCCATCGCGTGGGTGCCGTTCGCCGCGCTCTGGTTTGGCACGGGTATAGGCGGGCCAGTGATGATCATCTTCGCCGGGGCTTTCCCGCCCTGCCTAATCAATGCCTATCGCGGGGCGCGCTTTGTCGAACCTCGTCTGATCGAGGCGGCCCGCATGCTGGGCACCGGCAACACCCGTACAATCCTCGAAATCCTTTTGCCCGCTGCAACGCCGTCCATCGTGTCCGGCCTGCGCGTTTCGGCGGGTCTCGGCTGGCAAAGCCTCGTCGGCGCCGAGCTGATCGTTGCCGCGGCCGGGGTCGGGTTCATGATGGTGCAGGCACAGGCCAATGTCGCGACGCCGACCGTGATGGCCGGCATGATCGCTATCGGTATCGTCGGTATGATCATCGATGTCTTGCTTCGGCAGGGCGAAGGCTGGCTGCGCCGCCGCCGCGGCCTCGAAGCTTGAGGAGACGATGATGGGCTCGATCCGCTTCGATCATGTTGACAAGGTTTTCGGGCCGAACACGGGCGGCGTCAAAGCGCTCGACGACATCAATCTGGAAATCGGCGAGAAGGAATTCGTCGCCATCGTAGGGCCATCGGGCTGCGGCAAGACCACATGCCTGCGGATGGTCGCGGGTTTTGAGGCCCCCAGCGCGGGCGTGGTCAGCGTCAGCGGCAAACCGGTGACAGCGCCGGGGCCTGACCGTGCCGTGGTGTTCCAGCAATTCGCGCTCTTCCCATGGAAGACCGTGCGCGAGAACATCGAGCTTGGTCTGCGCAACAAGAACTTGCCCGCGGGCAAGCGAGCCGATCTGGTTGCGGGCGCCCTGAAACTCATGAACCTCGAAAGCCATGCGGCGGCTTTCCCGCACCAATTGTCTGGCGGCATGCAGCAGCGCGTCGCAATCGCCCGCGCCTATGTGCTCGATCCAGACGTGCTGTTGATGGACGAGCCGTTCGGCGCTCTTGATGCGCAGACCCGCGTGGTCATGCAGGAGGAACTGGTCCGCCTCGCCCGCGTAAACCCGCGCACCGTACTATTCATAACCCACGCTGTGGAGGAAGCGGTCTATCTGGCTGACCGTGTTGCGATCATGACCCGCCGTCCTGGCCGCATCAAGGAGGTACTCGACATCCGCGCCATCCGGCAAGCCGAGAACTGGGACAAACATCAGCGCATCGAGGATGTGATGGATTTGGAGTCCTTCGTCCATCTGCGGACCCAGATCTGGAAATCGCTGCGCGAGGAGAAGGGCGCAAATGTCACCTGATGTCACCCAGCTGCCAAAGCTGACGCGCGACCTTACCGAACCGGAACCGATCCCGGCTGCAGGCATGGCGCGCGCCCTTGAGTTGATGAAGTCAGGCCGCCTGTTCCGCTATGGCGAGCTGGGCGCGGATCAGGCTGACGCATCGTTGCTGGAACAGGAGTTCGCGGCCTTCGTCGGGCGGCACTATTGCGTGGCTGTCAACTCTGGTGGCGGTGCGATCTTTCTTGGCCTCAAAGTGCTGGATGTCCAGCCTGGCGATCCGGTGCTGGTGAACGGCTTCACGCTCGCTCCCGTGCCCGGCGCGATTGCGCATGCCGGTGCAAGAGCTGTGATCGTCGAGATCGGACAGGATTACTGTATCGATGCGGCTGACCTGCGCGCCAAGGCATTTGCCTCGGGCGCAAAGGTGTTGCTGCTCTCGCATATGCGTGGCCACATCGCTAACATGGACTCTGTCGTGGCCGTCTGCCGCGAGGTTGGCCTCAAGTTGATAGAGGATTGTGCCCACTCGCTCTGTGCGTCATGGCGCGGTCAGACGATCGGTACATTCGGCGCCGTCGGCGCCTTCAGCGCACAGACATACAAGCATCTCAATGCAGGGGAGGGTGGCTTTCTCGTGCTGGATGACGCTGACATGGCGGCGCGCGCAATCCTGCATGCCGGCAGCTACATGCTTCATGCCCAGCACCTGAGCACGCCCGACCCCGAGGTTATGGCCCGTTGGTCTGAGCGCACGCCCAATTTCAGCATGCGTATGACGGCGCTTGCCGCCGCGATGCTACGCCCACAACTGGCTGAGTTGCCGCGCCGCGCGGCACGCTGGAATGAGATCCACGACCGGATCAGTTCCCGCCTTTCCCGTGCGCAGCAGGTACGATTGCCCGAGCGCAGCCCCAATGAGCGCTACTCGGCCACCTCCGTGCAGTTTTCGTTGCAAGGCCTGTCGCAGCACGAAATCAGCGAGGTGATCGGCCAATGCAAGGCGCGGGGCCTGCCGGTTAAGTGGTTCGGTGCGCCACATCAGATCGGCTTCACCAGCGCGCCGCGCCACTGGCACTATGCGGGCGATCAAGGCGCACTGTCGCAGACACACGCAGTGCTGGCCGGGCTATGCGACATCCGCACCCCGGTGACGCTGACGGATGAGGAGTGTGACCTCGTGGGCGACATCGTCTGCTGGGCCATTGATGCCGTGGTTTCAGCCGAAGCTGGGCACGGAGCAGGAGAAACCACCGCCATCAGGCAGGCGGCGGGATAACAACGCGTAATTGACGCCAAGCCAGTCAACACCAGGGGAGACAGTACCATGAGGACAATTTTCGCAGGCTTTGCGCTCGCAGCAGCGCTGATGGGGGCCGCGCCTGCCAGTGCCCAGACACCGGCGCCAATCGGCGTCAGCTACCAGCCGTCGCTCTATTGGGCGCTGCCTTTCCACTATGCCAACGTCAAGGGTTGGTGGAAGGATGTTGGCCTTGCGCCGAACTTCACCACCTTTCCGGCTGGTGCACCGCAGATTGCGGCAGCCCCTTCCAAGTCATGGGATGTCGGCGGCACGGGCTCGGTTCCGGCGGTGCTGGGCGCGGTGCGCTTCAACATCCTCACCATCGGCATCACCAATGATGAATCCAAGACAAATGCCATGATGGTCCGCGGCGAGCGCTTCGATGCCATCAAGGCCAACCCACAACTCCTCAAAGGCCAGCGCCTATTGCTGACCACTAATTCGACGGTCGATTACGCATCGCGCAAGTGCCTAGTGAAGTTGGGCCTTGCTGCCAATGACATGCAGTTCGTCAACCTCGGTCAAGCGCAAATCATCACGGCGCTGACATCGAACAACGGTGACTTCGCCGGCGTCTGGGCTCCAAACACCTACACGCTCGAAGAGCGGGCTGGCGCCAGGTATCTCTGTTCCGGCGGCGATGCCGATGCCATCGTACCCGGTGCGTTGATCGTGCGCGGCGACTTTGCCAAGGAGCGCCCGGATGAGGTGGCCAAGTTCCTCGCCGTGTTCCTGCGCGGCTGGTCATGGGCTAAGGCTAACCCGGCAGAAGCCCGCACCCTCGCGCTTGATTTCTACAAGCAAGGCGGCCTCGAAGTGTCTGCCCGCGCCATGGATCAGGAATTCGCCCTGCGTCCGACCTTCGGTCTCGACGAACAGCTGAAAATCATGGCCCGCGGCGCTGCGGGCTCCACGGTCGATGGCTGGTTCTCCGAAATCGGCAAGTTCATCACCGAGGTCGGCACCATTCCCTCCAATCCGGACGCCAAGGGTTACATCACTGACGACTTCCTAAAGCGCGTTGCGGCTGACCCGAAGCTGAAGGCCTTCGCCACCGAGTTCGACAAGAAGTGACATCGATGCGCGGGCCGCAGTGATGCGGCCCGCTTCTCCCCGAGTTGCAAGGATAACACGACCATGGCCATCACCCATCTCAAGCGCGCAGCGAAGACACCCGAGACCGAGACCGACACTGCGCGCAAGGTCGTGACAGAGATGCTGGCGGCAATCGAGGCGGGTGGCGAGCAGGCTGTGCGTGACTACGCGCTCACACTCGACAAATGGGGCGGTGATATCGTGATGACCCCGGCCACGATCGCCGAGCGTACACAGGGCATACCACAATCTGTCAAAGACGACATCGACTTTGCAGCCAACCAGGTACGCCGCTTCGCAGAAGCGCAGCGCGCCTCAGTGCAGGATTTCTCGCTTGAGATTTCGCCTGGCCTCCACCTGGGCCAGAAGCTGGTGCCGGTGAATACGGCTGGCTGTTATGTGCCAACCGGCCGCTATGCCCACATCGCCTCAGCCTATATGTCGGTCGCGACCGCCAAGGCGGCAGGCGTAAAGACGGTCGTGGCCTGTTCTGCGCCGTTCAAGGGCAAGGGCATCCATCCCCATGTGCTCTATGCCATGCAGGTGGCCGGTGCCGATATCATCATGTGCCTTGGTGGTGTACAGGCGATCGCGGCCATCACCTATGGCCTGTTCACGGGCCAAAAGGCCGACATCATCGTTGGTCCGGGCAACAAGTTTGTGGCCGAGGCCAAGCGCATGTTGTTTGGCAAGGTCGGCATTGATGTGTTTGCGGGCCCGTCCGAAGTCGCCGTTATCGCTGATGACAGCGCGGATTCATTGATCGTGGCGACCGACCTTGTCGGACAGGCCGAGCATGGTCACGAAAGCCCGGCCTGGCTTATCACCACCTCGCGCCGCATTGCGGATGAGGTGACGCGCCTGATGCCTGAACTGATTGCGGCACTGCCGCCGACCGCGCGCGATGCAGCGGGGGCTGCCTGGCGCGACTATGGAGAAGTGGTGCTCTGTGGCAGTCGCGAGGAGATGGTCACTGTGTCGGATGAGTACGCCTGCGAGCATCTGGAGGTGCATTGCAACGATCTCGACTGGTGGCAACAGAACCTCACCAACTACGGCTCGCTCTTCCTTGGCGAGGAAACCAATGTGGCTTTCGGCGACAAGGTCTCCGGTCCCAACCACATCCTGCCGACCAAGTTCGCCGCGCGCTATTCGGCGGGCCTCTCAGTGCACAAGTTTCTTAAGCCCCTGACCTGGCAGAAGATGACGCGCGATGCCTGCAAGCTAATCGCGCCCGTCTCCGCCCGCATCTCGCGCATGGAAGGCATGGAGGCGCATGCCCGCACGTCGGATGTGCGCATGACAAAGTATGCGCCCGGGACCAATGTCGACCTTGGCCAACCGGTGGAGGCCTGATTGGGCTTCCGGCTTGGCCACCTCTTCGACCTGACCGGGCGGACCGCGCTTGTCACCGGCGGCAATAGCGGCATTGGCCTCGCCATGGCGCGGGCGCTGGGGCTGGCCGGTGCGAGCATCGTGCTGGCAGCAAGGCGACAGGAGCAGACCGCCGAGGCCGTTGCCGGCCTGATGCTCGAAGATATCGCTGTCAGCGGGCTTGCAGTTGATCTGGCAGCGTCCGATTGCGCTGATGTCGTTGCGCATGGGCTCGAGGGTTTGCAGATTTCGCCAGACATTCTCGTCAATGCCGCCGGGATCAACCTGCGTCAGCCTTTCATAGAGGTCAGCGCCGAAGCGTTCGATCTCCACCTGGCGCTGCACCTGCGCGCACCCTTCCTGCTGACGCAAAGTCTGGCCCCAGCGATGGCGGCCCGCGGGCACGGCCGTATCATCAACCTGGCATCGTTGCAGAGCACGCGGGCCTTTCCGAATTCCGCGCCCTATGGAGCAGCCAAGGGTGGCATCGTCCAACTCACGCGCGCCATTGCCGAGGAATGGTCGCGCCACGGCATCACCTGCAACGCAATCGCGCCCGGCTTCTTTCCGACGCCTCTGACCGAGCCTGTATTCAACGACCCCGAGCGTGCCGCCAAGAACGCCGCGCAGACCGCCATCGGCAGGAATGGTGCGCTCGATGATCTCGCGGGTGCGACGGTGTTTCTTGCGTCCGTCGCTTCGGCATACATCACCGGACAGACGCTGGCTGTCGACGGCGGCTTCACAGCGAAATAGGACGTCACTTGATGAAAGCGCTCGTTTATACCGGCCCGAACAGCCTCGTCTATCGTGAGGAGCCGGATCCGGTGGCGGAACCCGGTGAACTTGTTGTCCGCGTCGAAGCTGTCGGCATTTGCGGCTCAGACATGCACGCGTATCACGGCCATGACAGCCGTCGCCCCGCCCCGCTGATCCTCGGCCACGAGGCTGCAGGCCGCATCGTCGGTGGCGCACGCGACGGTGAGCGCGTCACCATCAACCCGCTGGTGGTGGACCCCTCATGCCCCTACGCGATCGAAGGGCGTTGGCATCTGTCACCGACGCGGCAGATCATCTCGATGCCGCCGCGCTCCGGTGCGTTTGCCGAGTTGGTCCGCATCCCCGAGCGCAACGTCGTCGCCATTCCAGATCACATGCCCATCTCACATGCCGCACTGGCCGAGCCGGTGGCTGTGGCCTGGCACGCGGTGAGGTTGGGCGCTGAGCGCGTGCACCAACCGCTTGCTGCATGCCGCGTTGTCATACTTGGGGGGGGCGCGATCGGATTGGCATCCGCCATCGTGGCACGGCATTTCGGCGCAAGGGATGTCCGCATTGCCGAGCCGAACGTGCTCCGGCAGATGGCCATTGCCGATCAGGAGGGCTTCGATGTCTATGCGCCGGGCACCCTCGGTGAACCTCAGGCCAACAGCATCGATCTGGTGATCGACGCTGTTGGAGCATCTGCAACGCGTGCGTGCGCCTGCGCCATGGTCCGCCCTGGGGGCGTCATTGTCCACGCGGGGTTGCTGCCTGGCTTGGATGGGCTTGACGTCCGCAAGATCACGCTCCAGGAAGTCACGGTCACTGGCACCTATTGCTATACGCCCATCGACTTCCATCAGACTGTGGATGCTTTGGCGGCGGGCGCGCTTGGCGCGCTGAAATGGTTCTCGGAATGTCCGCTGGAGGATGGCGCGAAAGCATTCCGGGACATAGACGAGGGCACTTCCGGCGCTTCAAAGCTCGTTCTGCTTTGCTGAGTGATCATGTTCCAGGGCGTATGCCAGGAAGCCGACTTTTGAGCCCCGTTTTCGAGTTCGCTCGGTCAAGTTGAGATCCGCTCCAGGTGCAGAGTTTCCACAGCAATTGGCTGGATAGCCTCGCTCAATCTGTGTGGAGAGGCGTTTCTGGGAGATGACGATAACTCGCTCCTCGCATGCTCGGAAGCTTGGGGCGAACGCGCCACAAAAATCCTGCGCGTAGTCGTCGCAAGCATCGTTGATCAATCCAAAGAAAATGGCGAAGCGCTTACATGAAACCGGTGCGCAAGTCATTGCAGGACCGGCTTTCGCAGTTGATCAATTCACCTTCGGAGAGCAGGCTGATCAAATGGCTTCAACCGAGAGCGTCAAGAACCAGTCACGCACCCGTCTTGCACCGGGTGACAAGGGCGGACCTTTGGGAGTCACGAGATAGTAGCTGAAGTCGGTTGGATAGGATTGCCCGAACGGATTGACGAGGGCTCCTGACGTCAACTCGCCCTGAACGAGCCACTTGGCAAAGAGCGAAATCCCGAGGCCGTTGATTGTCGCGCTGAGTTGGAAGTGACGATCTTCAAGCATCATGCTTGGCTGATCCGTACGCAGTGCGGTGCCGCAGCCGGCCATCCATTCCGCCCACATTCGCTTGTCATCGACATGGAGCAACCTACAGCGCTCGACGTCGCGAGGAACTTCGATCGTGACCCTGTCACGATACTCGGGGCTGCAAACCGCAACCAGTCGCTCGTCCCACAACTTTATCGCATCGACGTTTGACCAGTTACCCTTGCCCCATTGAATGCCAAAATCGGCAAACGCGCGCGGGTCGTCAAAATCGACAAATGTGTTGTTGTGATTAAGCAGGATGACCTCGATGTCAGGACAGGACTGTTGCAACCGGCTCATATTCGCGGAGACAAGGCGGCTCGCGAACATCGGAACGAGCGCAACTCGGACATTGGTTTTCCGCCGCGTTACGAGCTCGATGCCCTCGCCAATACGCTGCAGTCCGGCATCGACATGGCTGGCGAGGGTCACTCCCTCGTCGGTCAACTCAAGGCCATGGGCGGTCCGACTGAAGAGCGAAACGCCAAGATCCGCCTCGAGTTTCTTGATGTGATAGCTGACCGAACTCTGCGTACTGCCATAGTGTCGTGCCGCCTTGGTCACGCTGCCAAAGCGGGCGACGCTGTCGAAAACATGAATGGAATTGATATTGCGGATCCGGACCATCTGCAGCCTTGAGCGCTCTCATTCTGGCCGGATGGTATCATCGAAAAATTGAATATCTAGCGCCAATCTTTCGGATACTCGATAACATCGGCGGCGCATAACATCCGTTCAGGTGTTTTCTTCCGACGGTATCGCACGATGGCTGAAACGATCCTCCGTGTTGATTTGCTCGCCAAGAGCTTTGGTGGCGTCAAGGCGGTTCGTGATCTGTCGTTTGATGTCAGCGCCGGCGAAATCCTTGGGCTGATTGGCCCGAACGGCTCTGGCAAATCAACAACGGTCAATGTACTTGCCGGACTGTTGCCACCAACATCCGGGTCGATCCGGCTTGGTGCTGACGCCATCGAGCATATGCCTGAGGCTGACCGCGTCAGCAAAGGGCTCGCACGTACATTTCAGACTGCCCGTCTGTTTCCCGAATTCACCGTCCGCCAGCATGTCAGAATGGGTTGTCACACGATCCGCAGGACCAGCGCCTTTGCGTCTATCCTGCCCTTTGGCTTGGTCACGAGGGAACAGGTCGCAACCGATCAGCATGTCGACGGGATCTTGCAGCTTTGCACGCTCGCGCAGATTGCCGATCGACCGGTTGGCAGCATTTCCTCGGCGCAGCAGCGCTTTCTGATGATTGCCACCGCACTGGCTGCAAAGCCTCGCATCTTGCTTGTCGATGAGCCAGCTGCCGGGCTTGTCGAGCACGAGCGGCAAGCCTTGGCGGATCTCATTCGCAACATCCGCAAGCGCGAAATAGCAGTGCTGATCATCGAGCATCACATGGCCTTGATCATGTCTCTGTGCGACCGGATCGTAGTCCTGAACTTCGGTTCGAAGATTGCCGAAGGCAGCCCCGCAGAGATCCGCGCCAATCCCGCCGTCATCGACGCTTACCTTGGCGAGGCGGCCTGAGATGCTGGCGCTGTGTGATCTACGTGTCAGCTATGGCGCAATCGAGGTGGTCCACGGGATCAGTCTTGATGTTGCGGCGGGCGAATGCGTGGCGCTGATCGGCGCAAATGGGGCAGGCAAGTCCTCGACGTTGAAAGCGATCTGCGGCCTCGTTCCCGTCGGTAGCGGGTCAGTCCAGTTCGAAGGACGAGACATCACCAACGCCAGCGGGCATGCCATTGTGCGAGCCGGGATTACGATGTGCCCCGAAGGACGCCAGGTCTTCCCGCAGATGAGCGTCATCCAGAATCTGCGCATGGGTGCCTACACCCGCACTGACAAGGATCAGGATGCAGATCTGGTGCGCATGATGGACATGTTTCCGATCCTCAGGGAGCGTCAAACCCAGGCAGCGGGCAAGCTCTCGGGTGGCGAGCAGGAAATGCTCGCCATCGCGCGGGCGCTCATGGCACGTCCGCGCATCTGCCTGTTCGACGAACCATCCCTTGGCCTTGCTCCAAAGATTGTCGCCAGCGTTTTCGAAACCCTGGCGCAGATCAAGGCCATGGGGATGACCATCCTACTAGTTGAACAGAATTCGATGATGGCCCTGAACCTGGCTGACAGGGCCTATCTCTTCGAAGCCGGCAAGATTGTCATGCAAGGCCCGGCAAAGGAGTTGAAGAGCCATCCGGATGTGATGCGCGCCTATCTCGGCCACTAACAAAAAAGCAAATCGGAGGAAAGAATGTTCAATCGTGTGAAGACCGGCGCTTTAGCGGCGCTGGCAATGGCACTGGCAACCACCTCGGCTTGCGCAGCCGAAAAGAAACTGACCATCGGCGTTGCCGATGCCCTGACCGGCGGTGGCGCGGTTTACGGACTGCCGCAGGCCAATGCCGTGAGGATGGCGGCTGACGAGATCAACGCTGCCGGCGGTATCAAGGTTGGCTCGGACACCTACAAGATCGACGTCATCGCCTATGATGACAAGGCCAACCCGACCGAAGCAACGAATGCCGTCCGCAAGCTGATTGATCGCGATGGCGTCAAGTACATACTGGGTTTCTGCTGCTCGGGCTCGACCAGCGCGGTCGCGTCCTTCATCGGCAACGAGAACGCAGTGATGCTGGTGGGCAATGCAGCGGAGCGCTCAATCACCACCAAGAAGATCCCCAATCTCGTGCGGACCCGCCCGCCAGCTGACTTTACCGGTCAGGCAGCTGGCACATTTATCGCTCGAAAGGGCCAGAAGCGGATTGCCGTCATTGGCGCGCTCGATGTCGGCTTTTACGCTCAGTATGTCGATTCGGTCGAACGCGAGTTGAAGAAGGTCGGTTCGGAGATCATCGCTCGGGAAGTCTTCACGCTCAGGGACCGCGACATGACCCCGCAGCTGACCAAGATACGTGCGCTCAACCCGGATGCCATCCTTGTGGTCGGCTATGTCGAATCCGCTGCCTTCGTCTATCGGCAGGCGGTCGAATTGGGGATGGTCATTCCGCGCTACGGCTTCACTAGTGGCAGCGAAGAACAGTTTCTGCGGGTGACGACATCTGAGCAAATGGAGGGTGTGTGGGATCTGCGCCCGACAGAACTGGACCTGCTTTCCGCCAGCAAGAACGGCATCGCTTACCACGCAAACTATTCAAAGAAATACAACGCCTCGCCGTCGCCGAGCTCTCCTTATGCCTATGACCAGCTTTACGTGCTCAAGGCTGCAATTGAGGCATCAGGAACGGTCGACGATACGGCGGCCGTGGCCAAGGCCATTCGCGCCCTCGCCATTCCGTCACAAGTGGTGATGCAGTATCAGCCCGTCGACGGGAAGATGTTCGACGTCAATGGGCAGGCCTACACCGCTAACGGTGCATTCCAGTGGCAGAAGGGCAAGTGGGTCTTCGTCGAGGAACTGCCCTCGGATGCGAAAGCCTATTCAGTGTTCCTCAGCACGCTGAACTGAGGTCGGCAGGCCGATGCTGATCGAAATTCTCCAGCAGACAATCAACGGTCTGGCGATCGGCGGAGTCTATGTGCTGATCGCACTCGGCCTTACCACTGTTTTTGGCATCCTTGGAATCGCCCATTTTGCCCATGGTTCGGTGTCCATGTTCGGCGGCTATCTCACCTTTTTCTTGGTGACATCACAGGGATTGCCGGTTCTTGTGGCGATCCCAATAGCGCTTGTGGTTGGGTTCCTGCTTGGACTGTTGATCGAGATCATCGCCTATCGTCCGGTGCGCGATGCCAACCACATCAACGCCTTCATCGTCGCCCTCGGCCTCACCATGATGGTCGAGGGCATCAATCTCCAAATGTTCGGGCATGAACAGGTTGTCATTCCGACAGGCTTGAGCAGGGTGTTTAGGCTTGGCGGCGTCACAGTTCCGGAGTTGCGCATCTATGTGATCATCGCAGCGATCGTGCTGGTTGCGGCGATGATGCTGTTCGTTGAACGCACCAAGACCGGGCAAGCCATCCGGGCCGTCGCGGAAAACCGCGACGCGGCGATCCTGATGGGCGTCAATGTCAAGTCCATCCCGCTGATCGTATTCGGCATTTCGACATCGCTCGGCGTTGCCGCCGGCATCATGGTCGGGGCGCTGTTTGCAATTGCCCCCGGCATCGGCGAGGGCTTTGTGGTCAAGGGCTTCGCAGTCCTGATCCTTGGCGGTCTCGGCTCGTTCCCGGGGGCCATCCTTGGCGGCACTGTACTCGGCATTACCGAGTCCATCGCTGCTGGCTTCATTTCGTCGGCCTACAAGGATGTCATCGCTTTTGTGGTGATGATCCTCGTCTTGCTGATCCGTCCGCAGGGATTGCTGGGGCGCTCACCATGAACCGGACGCTGACATTTCTGGCATGGCTCGCTGCCTTTGCAACGCTGGCCATGCTGCCACAGCTGATTACCGTGAAATATTACCTGCATCTGAGCATACTGGCATTGATCTGGGTGATCATGGCGCAGGGGCAGAACCTCATTCAGGGATACACCGGCTATGTCTCCATCGTTGGCGCAGGATTCATGGGAATCGGTGCCTACAGCTCGACGCTTCTCGGCCTTCATTTGCATCTGCCGACCTGGGTGACGATCGCGATGGCACCCATGGTGACTGCGCTGTTTGCGCTTGCCACTGGCTACCCGAGCCTTCGGATCAAAGGCCATTACTTCGCCATCGTCACGCTGGCGTTCAACCTCATCATCGTCATCGTTCTGGTAAACTACAAGGAGTTGACGAACGGGGAGACCGGAATTTCGAACATCCCCAAACTCTGGGGCGGCAGTCGTGATGCATATTTCTATCTTGTCCTGCTGCTTGCAGCATTTCTGACTCTGTTAGCTGCGCTGATTGCGCGCTCACGCGTTGGAGAAATACTGCTAGCCATTCGACAGAATGAAGATCTGGTCGGCTCTATCGGCATTGCTGCATGGAAGTACAAGCTCTTCGCCTTCGTGGTTTCTGCGATGTATGCCGGCCTCGCCGGAGCGCTGTATGCTCACTTCCAGGGCTTCATCAATCCGGAGATCTTCGGCGTTGCGCAGTCGCTCGATGCCATTCTCGCGGTGATCCTTGGAGGGTCAGGCACAATCGCAGGGCCAGTAATCGGTGCCTTCCTGGTTGTCTTCCTGCCCGAATTGCTGCGCTTTGCGGATAGCTTCCGCCTGATCCTCTACGGGTTGATCCTCGTGCTTGCGACCATCTTCATGCCGATCGGCATAGTCGGGGTTTGCAAGGCGTTGATCTGCAGGCTCAGCGGCAAGGGTTTGCGCCATGGCGCATGACGTTGCCGCAGACTTTCTGGCGGATGTCCGGGCGTTTGCTCGTACTCATGTGGAAAAGCATACCGCCGCATGGGCGCGCGGCGAGGCAATCGACCCTGCGGTCGCCTTGCATGCTGCCAGGATCGGCCTCACACGCATCGAGATACCCGTCGCATCGGGTGGCATGGGCCTAAGCTTTCACACAAAGGTCGAGGCGTGCGCTATCATCGCTGCTGCGGACTTTGGTCTCGCGATGTCGCTGGTCAACACCCACAATGTTGCCAAGCGTATCGCCGTCACAGCACCGGAGGCCGTCGCTCGCACGCTGGTGCCTGATCTCATCGCGGGGCGTGCCTCTGCCTGCACGGCCCTGACTGAACCCTCGGCAGGCTCTGATGCCGCCGCCATGCGCTGTACGGCGCGGCCGACGGAGTGTGGATGGATCCTTGATGGCGAGAAGACGTGGATCGTCAACGCCCGGCATGCCCGCTTATCCATCGTCTATGCACAAACCGGCGAGCATAGCGACGCCACAGGCATAGCAGCGTTTCTCGTCGATCTGACGAACCCTTGTTGCGAGCGTTATGCAATCGAATCAGGATTCTCGCAGGCCAGCATCGGAACCGGAGGCTTCCGGTTGAACCAGTATTTTGCACCAAGCGAGCACGCCATTCTGCCCGCTGGCACCGCCTTCAAGGCGATACTCTCCGAGATCAACGGTGCTCGGATCTATGTCGCGGCCATGTGCTGCGCGATGGTGTCGGCTGGCCTGCGCCTGGCCCGCACCCATGGCGAAACCCGACAGAGTTTCGGCAAACCGCTTGACCAGCAGCCCACATGGCGTGAGCCATTGGCCAGATGCGCAACACAACTCGCGGCAGCCTGGGCGCTGGTCGAAACAGCCATCATTGCTACAGAAGCAGGCGGAGATGCACGTCATCTCGCTGCTGCCGCCAAGGTCAACGCTGTCTCGCTGGCCCAAGCTCAGCTCCCGGCAATGTTGCATGCGATGGGCGCCGAGGGGCTGAAAGATACCTACCCCTTTACCCGCCATATAGGCGCCGCCCAGATCGCAGCCCTGACAGATGGCAGCACGGGGATGCTCCTGGACCGTCTGGCGCGCTGGGATCCGATACCTGTTCAACTCAGAGCCCTGCAGGGATAAGCAACATGCGTGTTTTCCAGATCGAGGGGGACTGGGGGTTCGATCACCTCAAACTCGCGGAGCGACCTAAACCGGTGCCGGTAGCCGGGCAGGTTCTCATCCGCATGCATGCGGCGTCATTGAATGCGCGTGATCTGATTGTCCCGGTTCGCGGGTATGGCCGCGCCACCGGCGAATTGCCGCTGATCCCGATCTCGGATGGTGTCGGCACGGTTGTTGCCGTGGGTGATCATGTCACCAGGGTGAAGGTCGGCGACAGGGTTTGCCCAACCTATTTTCAGGGCTGGATCAGTGGCGAGCCAACGCAGGAGCGTTTCGCAACGGCCCTCGGCGGGCCGCTTGATGGCGTAATGACAGAATACATGTGCCTTTCTGAGCAAGGGATCGTGCGCGTTCCCGACTACCTGACACATGAGGAGGCGGCCACGCTGCCGTGCGCAGCGCTCACCGCGTGGAGCGCCATTGCGACCCACGCGGCCACTCGGCCAGGTGACCGTGTTCTTGTCCAGGGTACTGGCGGCGTCGCATTGTTCGCGCTTGCATTCGCCAAGCTCCATGGCGCGCATGTCACGATCATCTCATCTAGCGATGACAAGCTGGAGCAAGCCCAAAACCTCGGCGCCGACACGACCGTGAACTACAGCACGACGCCGGAATGGTCACAGGTCGCCCGGAAGATTGCTGCTGAGCGAGGGGGCTTCGACAAGATCGTCGAGGTTGGCGGCGAAGCGACACTCGTGCAGTCGATCAAGAGCGTCCGAATTGGTGGCACGATTGCCTTGATCGGCGTTCTATCTGGTTTGTCGCCGACCTTGCCACTTGGCGCTGTCGTGACCCGACAGGTGCGCTTACAGGGCGTGACCGTCGGGCATCGTGACGGGTTCGAGGCGATGCTCACGGCAATGGCACAGCACAGACTACGCCCGGTCATCGGCAAGACATTCGGTTTCAGTGATCTGAAGGCTGCCTTGGCCGAGACGGCCAAACCGACGGGGCTTGGCAAAACCATCATCCGGTTTGATCATGACGCTGCATGATATCCCACCGTTTCATCCGCGCCGCCACGCGATTGAACGCCCCGATGAAATTGCTTACCGGGTCAGCACAAGCCCCGACGCGGTGACCTTCGGCCAGCTTGAAGCGCGGGCAAACCAGGCGGCGCATACGTTCCGCCAACTCGGACTGAAGCGTGGCGATCACATCGTCGTCCTGATGGAAAATCGCCGAGAGTTCCTCGAAATCTGCTTCGCCGCCGATCGGACTGGTCTTTATTACACGACTGCCAGCACGCATCTGACTGACGATGAAATCCATTATATAATTCAGGATTGCGGTGCCTCTTTGGTGCTAGTCTCTGATACATTGATTGCTCGCATTCGCGGCTATGCCGATCTGCTTTCTGGGAGTTGCCCGATCATGGTCATCGGGCGAGGCGAGGGCGCACTTCCAAGCTTTACCGAAATTGCTTCTGCCGCGCAGGCGACGCCAATCCCAGATGAATCGCAAGGACTCGACATGCTCTATTCGTCTGGCACGACTGGGCGGCCGAAAGGAGTGAAATGGGCGTTGCCCGATCAACCTGTCGGCAGTTCATCCATGCTGATCGAGCTTTTGTCGGAGTTGTTTGGCTACGGTGCGGGAACCCGCTACCTGTGCACGGCCCCTCTTTATCACGCTGCACCGCTGCGCCATACTATGGTGACCATCCGTACAGGCGGCTCGGCGGTGGTCATGCCGAAGTTCGATGCGGAGGCAGCGCTCGCCCTGATAGACGCCGAGCGCATCACGCACAGCCAGTGGGTACCAACGATGTTCGTGCGCCTGCTGAAACTGCCGGAAGGCGTGCGCAAACGATACTCACTCAAGTCTATGTCGATGGCGGTGCATGCTGCGGCGCCATGCCCGATCGATGTCAAACATCGCATGATCGAATGGTGGGGTCCCATCATTCACGAGTATTACGCGGGCACCGAGAATAATGGTTTCACGGCCCTCACAACGGGGGAATGGCAGCGCCATACCGGTTCAGTGGGGAAGGCCAAGCTGGGCACTATTCATATCTGCGATGAGAGTGGTGTTGAACTACCGGTCGGCGTGGAGGGTGAAGTCTTTTTTGAAAATGGGCACCAGTTCGAGTATCACAATGATGCTGAGAAGACCGCCTCTAGTCGCAATGCGCGAGGCTGGACCACTTTAGGGGATATTGGTCGCCTCGATGATGAAGGCTACCTCTACCTCACAGACAGAAAGTCCTTTGTGATCATTTCGGGCGGCGTCAACATCTATCCGCAGGAAATAGAGAACCTATTGTTGCAGCACGAAGCGGTGCTTGATGCCGCCGTGATCGGCATTCCGAATGAGGAGTTTGGCGAGGAAGTCAAAGCCGTTGTTCAACTTGCTGATGGTTATGAAGCCAACGAAAATCTTGCTGGCGAACTCATTACCTTTTGCCGGCTTCGACTATCCGCGTTGAAATGCCCGCGAAGCATAGACTTCCGTACCGAGTTCCCCCGATCGCCAACTGGAAAACTGCTCAAACGCAAAATACGCGACGAATATCGTCTCGCACAGGTCGCCACATGAAGGTGTGCACCTGAAGATCTGTTCCCACAAAGTGGTTCAAGGCGCATGCTCGTGCATGGTTTGATCCCCCGGTCATACGCCAACGCGAAGGCAAAACCCGTGAACCGTTGGCACTGGATCGGCACTACACTCATATCGCGTTGCCATCGAGGCCGCAGGAGAACGCAACACAATCTTGTGCCAAGCAAGCGGTAGCATCGAGGCAGCGGGCCTCGTGGATCGAGCCCTTTGCCGCAACCGGGAGCTCTGTGCAGGCAAGCAAAAGCCGATCCGCGCCTGAGGCAAGCAGACTGGCTCCGGCAACATCGAAGCTGACCCGTGCGCGTTCGATTTCCCCAAGTTTCACGGCAGCGATGGCGTCATTGATCACTTTCTGAACATCGGGTTGTGGCACAAGCGCATGCCATCCTGCCTTTTCCAAGTAACCTTGGTAGATGCCAGCCTGAAGGGTGCCCACAGTTGCCATCAAGGCAACGGGCCCGTTGTTCTGCGCGGCAGCTGAGATCACCGCCTGCGCCATATGGATGATCTTGACCTTGGTCGAGGCAGCGAGTTGATCATACCAGGCATGCGCCGTATTGCAGGCAATTGCGATCGCCGCGACACCTGCTTGCTCCAGCGTCCTTATTCCGGTGAGCATTGCTGGCAATGGTTCATCGGTTCCGGCAGAAGCCGCGCCAACCCGGTCAGGAATCTGCGGAACGGAATACACGATCAGAGGAACGTGGTCCTGATCCCGCTCAGCCGGGGTCGCCTCAATCACCTTCTGCATGAAATCAACGGTCGCGAGCGGGCCCATGCCGCCCAATATCCCGATCAGTCGGCGCCCTGCCATGCCCTTGGTCCCTTGCAGATCGAATGCAGTATTGCTGGCCAGCACGCCAATGTCAGCTACCGATACCCTGAGAAACCTGTTCAGCGAAATCCAGCAGTTCAGCGTCTGCACCGCTCCAGGACATCAGCTGCAAGCCCGTGGGCAACCCTGTCGAGGTGACGCCATTCGGAAGGCTCAGCCCACAAAGGTCAAGGCAATTGCCGACTCTGGTGTAACGGGACATCGGGATCGTCGATTCATCTACGGCACTGACAGGAATCGCGGGCAAAGGGGTGCCGGGCAGTGCGAAGATATCGAAGCGCGTGTATCCCGATCTGAATTCAGCAATCGCGGCAGCACGATCCTCCAAAAGCGCGTCGTACCGCGCATCATCAATGTCCCGACCGGCCAGAACGCGTTGGCGGACATAAGGGTCCAGCGCGGTTGTAGAGTCCTCGGCGAGCGCTCTGTGCTGGCGATAGGCATCACGGGCAACGATTTTGCCATTGAGCGCCTGATATGCGGTCATCGCCTTGGGGAAGGAGAAAATTTCAACCTTGTGGCCGGCTGAGCGCAATGACTCGATCGAGCGTTCAAAGTTCGAGAGCACCTCAGGGTCGCAAGGTGCGAGCTGTTCGCTTGCCGGCACCCCGACATGAAGCGACTTTCCGATTCTCTTTTCCTGCACAGGCAGTCCGGCCATAACAGAGAACAGCAGGCGCGCATCCGCAACGTTTCGTGTGATTGGTCCGAGCGTATCGAAATCGGGGCCGAGAGGCGCAATGCCTTCCAGCGGAATGCTGCCAAAGCTCGGCTTGAACCCGACAATCCCGCATAGCGACGCCGGAATGCGGATTGATCCGCCCGTATCGGAGCCGATGGCCGCTGGCACCAGCCCGGCAGCAACGGCTACTGCAGAACCGCTGCTTGATCCACCCGGCACGCGATGCACATCACGATCGACCGGGTTCCAAGGTGTGCTCATCGCATGGTTGGTTCCCCAGCCGCCGATGGCAAACTCCACCATATGCGTCATGCCGATGATGACGGCCCCGGCGTCGATGAGGCGCTGGATGGCTGGAGCCGTCGTCGCTCCTTGCAGCGGCGCATAGCATTTCGAGCCAAACCCGGGAGAGCGGTTACCGATCTGAGCGAGGTCTTTAACGGCGATCGGCACGCCGTGCAGAGGGCCTACTGCCCCCGACCGGCATGCAACCGTGTCGAGTTCCTCGGCGCGACGTATCGCTGACCCGGCGAAAATCTCGACGAACGCATGCAACTTGTCATTTTCAGCGGCGATCGCATCGAGAAAGTGCCCAGTGATCGAACGAGCGGACAGTTGGCCACCGGCGCTCAGGCGGGCGATATCTCGCACAGAGAGTTCAGAAACCAGCATGTAGTCCTCTCTATCTGACCTTGCCAGCAAGGGGAATATGGCAATACTCATTAATCTGGAATTCGAAAGCCCAATTCGGGGACTTCGGGGGCGATTAGCATCGAATTTGCATATGAACGAGAAACAGGAGACGCTGAGGTGAACATACGTATTGTTTTGGCTCTGGCACTGGCAACGACAGCTCTTTTGAGCTTGCCCGCGATGGCGCAAAAATCGGGTGGTACGCTGGTGCAGATCACCCAGCCTGAGCCTCCCAACCTTGCCCCCTATATTTCGACATCAGCCCCGATCGGCCAGGTCACAGCCAAGGTGTTCGACGGATTGCTCGAGTATGGGTTTGACCTCAAGCCGAAGCCGTCCCTGGCCGAAAGTTTCGAGGTCTCGCCTGATGGCAAGTCAATCACATTCAAGCTGCGCAAGGATGTGAAATTCCACGATGGTAAACCCTTCACGTCAGAAGACGTGCAGTTCACCATCATGGAAGTGCTCAAGAAGAACCATCCGCGCGGCATCGCCACTTTCCGCGATGTGACCGCGGTCGATACCCCCGATGCGCATACCGCAATCTTCCGGCTTGCAACCCCTGCGCCAGTCATTCTCAAGGCGCTGTCCTCTTATGAGAGCCCGATTGTGCCTAAGCACATCTATGGGCAGGGTGACATCAAGACACATGCCAATGCCAACACACCGATCGGCTCCGGCCCTTTCAAGTTTGGCGAATGGCGTCGTGGCGAATTTGTCCGGCTTGACAAGAACCCGAACTATTGGCGCGCTGGCCTGCCTTACCTTGACCGGCTCGTTGTACGCTTCATCGCCGACGCTTCAACCCGTACCGCTGCTCTTGAAAAGGGCGAGGCCCATGTCGCGGGTCTTGGGGCAGTACCATACAACGACGCGAAGAAGTTGGCAGCGCGTCCAAACATCGAAGTGAGCACCAAGGGCACCGAAATGATTTCGCCCATGGTCGAGCTGCTCTTCAACACCAAACAAGCACCTTTCGATAACCCGAAGGTACGTCAGGCGATATCATACGCGGCGGATCGAAACTTCACCATCGAGAACGTCTGGTTTGGCTTCGGCAAACCAGCGATGGGCATCATCAGCTCGAACTTCCAGCCCTCAGGTCTCTTTGCGCCCGGCATCGACTTCACTGTGGCCGATCGTATCGAGCGCGCAAACAAGCTGCTTGATGAGGCAGGCTTTCCAAGAAAGGCGGATGGCACGCGCTTCGAGTTCACGCATGACATTACACCCTATGGCGAGGAATGGCAGCGGTTTGGCGAAACCATTCAGCAGAATCTCGCACAGATCGGCGTGAAAGCAACGCTCCGCTACGAGGACCTGCCGAAATGGCTGAAACGGACTTACACCGACTATGATTTCGCTGTCACCTCTAACTTCCTTTTCAACCTCGCCGATCCCGTACTCGGCGTGCATCGCGCTGTACATTCGGATCGTATCCGTCCCGGCACCGTCTTCGTCAACGGATCGCGCTGGTCCAGCCCGGAAACAGATGCCTTGATGGATAAAGCGGCTGTTGAGCCCAATGAAGCTGCGCGCGGCAAACTCTATGCGGAGTTCGTTCAAAAGGTCTCCGAGGCAAGCCCCATCGCATATATCCTGGAGGTGACCTATCCGACTGTCATCAACAAGCAGTTCAAGAACGTGATCGACACGCCATTGGGCATTTACGGCAATTTTGCCACGGTGCACCGGGAATAAGCACCCACAAAAATAGTGCCAGGGCGGCCGGCAGTTTTGCCGGTCGCCCTCTTTCTTTGCTGGAGGTGCCTGGTCATGAAATCCGGTTCTTTGGGGAGTTACATCGCCCGGCGTCTCCTGCAGACCATACCGGTCATACTGGGCGTCGTGATCGTGAATTTCTTGCTGCTCCAGCTTGCGCCGGGCGATCTTGCGACCGTTCTTGCTGGCGAAGCCGGTGGAGCTCCAAAAGAGTACATCGACCAACTGCGCGCCCGGTTCGGCCATGATCAGCCGGTCTATGTCCAACTTTTCAACTACATGAAGAACCTGCTGTTTCTTGATCTTGGCTATTCGTTCCGCCAGAGCGCTCCCGTCCTTGAACTGCTGCTGAAGCGATTGGGACCAACGCTGCTGCTGATGGGCTCAACGCTTGTCGTATCGCTCGGGCTCGGCATTCTTATGGGCCTGCTGGCGGCGCTCTGGGTGCGCACCTGGAAGGATCACGTGATCTCGGTTGTGGCCATCATTGTATATGCGACGCCGCTCTTCTGGGTTGGCTTGATGCTGGTTCTGGTGTTCTCGATCTGGCTCGACTGGTTCCCGACATCGGGCATGGAGGATGTAGTCGCCTTCCATGAAGGCTGGGCTCGCTTTGTCGATATCGCGCATCACCTCGTGCTGCCGACTCTCACACTCTCGCTCTTCTACCTCGCGCTCTATGCCCGATTGATGCGTGCGTCGATGCTCGAACAGCGCGGTCTGGACTATGTCATCACCGCCCGCGCCAAGGGGCAGACAGAGCGCAAGATCACAACGCGCCATGTCTTCCGCAACGCTTTGTTACCGGTTGTGACCATGGCAGGCGTGCAGACTGGTGGCCTGCTGGGGGGCTCGGTGGTGGTTGAAGCCATCTTTGCCTGGCCGGGGCTCGGACAGCTTGCCTATCAGTCGCTGTTCGCGCGCGATTACAACCTGCTGCTAGGCATCTTTTTCATGTCGGCAGTGCTTGTTGTCATCGTCAACCTGATCGTCGATGTCATCTATGTCTTCCTCGATCCACGTATTCGGATTGGGTAAGCGCCATGAAAACATTCTGGTCCCGGTTTCTTGGCAATCCCCGCGTTTATCTCGGACTCTTATGGCTGGGATTGCTGCTCGTCGTCGCAATTGCCGCGAATGTGCTGGCGCCAACCGACCCTTTCGCCATTGTTGGCAAACCAATGGCCGCGCCCGGTGGTGAATTCTGGCTTGGCACGGATAGTCTTGGTCGCAATGTGCTGGCTGGCCTCATTCATGGTTCCCGCGCGACAATCCTCATTGCCGTTCTCGCTACGCTGTTTGCCGTCGCCTTCGGCACCTTCATGGGAGCTGTTGCCGGATACTACGGAGGGTTGATCGATGATGTTCTCATGCGTTTCACTGAATTTTTTCAGACAATTCCCTCCTTCCTCTTTGCCATTGTGCTGATTGCGATCCTGTCACCCTCTGCGCTCAATCTTGTGGTGGCGATCGCCACGGTCAGCTGGCCTCCAATCGCCCGCGTGGTGCGTGGCGAGGTCCTGACGGTCAAGTCGCGCGAATTTGTGCAGGCGGCGGTCGTCGCGGGGCAAGGCGATGCAGCGATCCTGCTGAAACAGGTTCTGCCCAATACCTTGTCACCGCTCATTGTCACGGGTTCACTGCTGATTGCTACCGCGATTCTGGCCGAAAGCGCACTGTCCTTTCTTGGCCTTGGCGCCCCCAACGTGATGAGCTGGGGCTTCATGATTGGCGCTGGCCGCTCCTTCATGCGCGAGGCCTGGTGGCTCGTCACCGTTCCTGGCATTGCCATCCTGCTCACTGTCTTGGCCATCAATCTGGTTGGTGAAGGCCTGAACGATGCACTCAACCCGAGGCTCGCGGATCTATGACCGACATCGTTCTTTCCATCGACCATCTCAAGGTCGCTTTGCCGGCATGGTCCGACCGCAAATTTGCCGTTGGCGGTGTTTCGCTTGAGATCCGGCAGAAGGAAATCCTCTGCATCGTTGGCGAATCCGGCTCCGGCAAGTCGATGATGGGAAAGGCCATTCTCGGATTGCTGCCCGCTCCACACGTCCGCGCTGTCGGCGGCAAGATCATGTTCGAAGGGCGTGATCTTCTCGAACTGCCAGATGACGACATGCGCGCCATTCGCTGCGGGCGCATCGCGATGATCTTTCAGGAGCCGATGACCGCTCTCAACCCGTTGATGAAGGTCGGTCAGCAAATAGAAGAGGTGCTGGAAATCCACACCAGGATGACCCCGCTCCAAAGGCGCGAGCGGGTGCTTGACCTCATCCGCGATGTTCACTTGCCTGAGCCAGGGCGCATGATCGCGAGCTATCCGCATCAGCTCTCGGGCGGGCAGCGCCAGCGCGTGGTCATCGCGATGGCGCTGGCGCTCGAACCGGCGCTGATCATTGCCGATGAGCCGACGACTGCGCTTGATGTAACGACGCAGGCGCAAATCCTGCACCTGATCAAGGAGCTTCAGCGCGCCCATGGAACGGCTGTCTTGTTCATCACTCATGATTTCGGCGTCGTTGCCGAAATTGCGGATCGGGTTGCCGTCATGCGTCATGGGGAGGTTGTCGAGCAAGGCGTTGCAACTCAAGTGCTCAGGGCGCCACGGGCTGACTATACCAAGGCGCTCGTTGCGGCTGTTCCCGGGCTCAAGCCACGTCTGCAAGAACTTGACGCGGATTCAAACGTGCTTCTGCGCGTCACAAATCTTGAAAAAACCTACCGGACGTCATCCGGCTTGTTCGGGGGCACGGTTCGCGAGGTGCACGCGGCCAAGAAGATCAATCTCGAACTCAAGCGGGAAAGCTCTCTTGCTCTTGTGGGTGAATCTGGCTCAGGCAAATCGACCCTTGCACGCTGCGTCATTGGGCTGGAGAGCGTCGATAGCGGTTTGATCGAGATTGACGGCGAACGCATCAGCGGTCGCACACGTGCGGAACTGCGCCCCTTTCGCAAGCATGTGCAGATGGTGTTTCAGGACCCATACGCGTCGCTCAACCCGCGTCAGCGTGTTGGCGATATCATCGCGCTGGGGCCAATGCTCAATGGCGTCAGCCGCGAACAAGCCATTGCCGAGGCGCGCGAGCTTCTGCGCCTCGTCGGCCTCAAACCGGATGCTGTCGACCGGTATCCACATGAGTTCTCGGGCGGGCAACGCCAACGTATCGGCATTGCCCGCGCCCTTGCAGTGAAGCCAAAGCTGATCGTTGCCGATGAGCCGGTCTCGGCCCTTGATGTCTCGGTGCAGAAGCAGGTGCTCGAACTTCTGAACGACCTGAGAAAATCCTTTGGGCTGTCGATGCTGTTCATCACGCATGATCTGCGTGTCGCCGCGACTGTGTGCGAGGAAATCGCCATCATGCAACGAGGTGAGATCGTTGAGCGTGGTGCCACTGCCGAGATATTCGCAGCACCGTCGCATCCCTATACGCGAAGCCTTTTCGAGGCTGTGCCAGGACGTGAATGGATCAGCAGCTTAGATTAAAGTTTATCGAGAATAATGCAACGGTATCCATGATAAGTATCCTTGTATTCATTGCTCTTCGACGACGAAATATTAGAGCATGGCGTTTTTAGACAGAAGCATATCCGGAGTTTTTGAGATAGTTTGCGCATTCCTCCGGCGAGAAGAGGTCGAGGATTTGTCCAGCCTTCCGCCATGTGTCCTCGACGGTTCGCGGTGAGGTGTCTCGCATGAGGTGTTTGAGCTTTGCGAAGACCTGCTCGATCGGGTTGAGATCGGGGCTGTAGGCCGGCAGGAACAAGAGATGCGCGCCGACGGCCCGGATGGCGCTTCTTGCAGCCTTTCCTTTGTGTGAGCCAAGGTTGTCCAGGATGACGATGTCGCCTTTGGCGAGGGTCGGGACGAGCACCTTGGTCACATAGGTGGTGAAGATGTTCCCGTTGATTGGCCCGTCGATGACCCATGGTGCATCGATGCGGTCATGACGGAGTGCCGCGATGAAGGTGAGCGTCTTCCAGTGCCCGTGCGGCACACGGGCATCGAGCCGCTGACCGCGCGGCCCCCAGCCGCGCAAGGACGCCATGTTGGTCTTGATCCACGTCTCATCGAGGAAGACGAGGCGTCTGGCATCAATCTTGTGCTGATGGGACTTCCAGCGCGCCCGTTTGCGGGCGATATCCGGCCGTGACTGTTCCGTCGGCAGCACGGTTTTTTTTGAAGCTCAGGCCCTCGGCGTGGACAAATATCCACACGGCCTTGCTCCGCTTCGGGTGGAAAAGGGGGGAGAAAAGTCAGGCGATCGGTCGTTCGCGTGGCGGGCGCACGACCAAAATCCACGCCCTGACCGACGAATACTGCCGCCCCATCGCCTTCCTGCTCACCGGCGGCCAAGTCGCGGATTGCACGGCGGGATCGGAATTGCTGAACCGGTTGCCGCCGTGCGAAATCCTGCATGCGGACAAGGGGTACGATTCAAACGTGATCCGCCCGCAGGTAGAGGAGCGCGGCACCATGCCGAACATCCCGCCAAAGGCAAACCGCGTCTGGAAGACCTGCTTCTCGCCCGTGCTCTACCGGCGCAGAAACGCCATCGAGCGCATGTTCTGCCGCCTGAAGGACTTCCGACGCGTCGCCACCCGCTATGACCGGAACGCCGTCAACTTCCTCGCCGCGATCTGCATCGCGGCAACCGTCAGTTACTGGTTATGAGTCTGGACCCTAGGTGTTCGCCCAGCTCGTGACCGACCCCGACAACGACTATGTCAGTCTCGACTCAAGCGTCGTTCGAGGACCATTATTCGCGCCAAGGGTCTACCGCCAACGCAGGGCACGTCCGGGCGAGCCAGGCCACTGGCCCATCTTTGCGCATTCGCTGTGCAATGCTACGCATGGGTTTACAATGCCATCAAGCTGCTTGCGGCCAGACCTGTAAATCGATCTTGAAATGAGCCGGAATGGCAATCCATCAGGCGTGAAAGGGACAAAGCTCCTCTATGCATGATACCAAAAACAAAGAAAAACGAAGGAATTTCAGTCCGTGGCGTTTCGCCATTGCCCCCATGATGGATTGGAC
>DEZK01000015.1 GCA_002365175.1 Raskinella chloraquaticus (SeqCode) | reverse complement strand
ATCGACATGGCACGGGTTGTTCTGCAATTCGGAACGAACGAGCAGACCAAAAAGTGGGCCAACGAGATCATCGCCGCTCAGGAGCGCGAGATCGCCGAGATGCGGGAGTGGCTGCGCACGAATGCGCCGCAGTGAGCCGCCAGCCGAAGGAGGACTGCGGGAGGTCAACCGATGACGAGCGTGGTCGACCCGCTAGAGCTGTCTAATGACGGTTGGCGGACCGGCCTGCGCGGCTATCTCGGTGTGTCGGCGATTGGACATCTTCTGTGGGAGGCAGCACACGTCCACCTCTACACGATTTGGAACACGGGCACCTCGATCGAGATTACAGGCGCGGTGCTTCATTGTTCTGTCGGCGATGTGCTGATCGCCATGTCCGTGCTTCTTGTTCCACTACTGACCTTACCGGGGGGCATAATTTGGCCGTTCCCTGCTCGGAGAATTTTGCCGGTTGTCGTGGCAACTCTCACCTTGGGCCTCGCCTACACAGTCGCCAGTGAGTGGTGGAACGTCGAAATACGCGGGACCTGGAGCTACACTCCAGAGATGCCACGGCTGCTGCCATGGGGCACCGGGCTAACGCCGGTCTTGCAATGGTTGATCGTGCCGTCCCTCGCGCTGTTCGCGGCGAGCAGCCAAGCTGAGCGCGCAGTGCACAATGCCACTGCATCTCGGCACGGACGACCAACGCGTCCTGCTAACCCGGAGCGTCAAAGCCACGATGGCGTGCGTTGATCGCCTTGGGCGTCATCATACCGTTCGCCATGTCCTGCCAGGCTCGCGCCGCGCAGGAGCGCGAAATCGCAAGATGCGGGAGTGGCTGGCGAACAACGCACTGCGAGCGCCGACGTTCGACCCGCCCCTTCAGCGCCGTTCGAGTTCGTGGATGATCGGGCAGTCCGGCCTATCGTCGCCGTGGCAGGCTTCGGCGAGCGTCCGCAACGCGCCGGCGACCTCTGCGAGCGCCTCCGCGCGGTGCTCCAGGTCGGCCACATGGGCGAGCGCGAGCGATTTCACTTCGGCGCTGGTGCGGCTGCGGTCGGCCCAGAGGCGAAGCAGCTCACGCATCTGCTCGACGGAGAAGCCGAGATCCTTCGCCCTCCGGACGAATTTCACCCGGTGCAGGTCAGCGGGGCCGTAGTCGCGGTAGCCACTGTCGCGCCGCGCCGGTCGTGGCAAAAGCCCGATGCTCTCATAGTGGCGGATCATCTTGGCTGAGACGCCGCTCGCCGCCGCCAGTTCGCCGATCTGCACCGTAGCATCTCCCGCTTGACCTTCCCATGATGGGAAGGTGCAGGCTTTCGGTCAACCCGGGAAAAGGCGTCTGTCATGCCCTCCAAAGATCAAGCTGCGCGCCACGCGCCATCCTCAGGCTGCTGCGGCGACCATGCCGCTCATGGACACGATCATGATGAGTACGTGCAGGCGGGCGGCGAAGCTCCCGAACCGCACCAAGTCCGCGACCCCGTTTGCGGAATGAGCGTCGATCCTCACACTTCGCTTCATCGCGCGACGCATGCCGGCCGCACGCAATACTTCTGCTCCGCTGGCTGCAAGACGAAGTTTGAAGCGGAGCCCCAACGCTACCTCAATCCTGCGCAGACGAAGCCGACCGCCCCGACGCCTGTAGGAACGATCTACACCTGCCCCATGCACCCGCAAGTGCGGCAGGTCGGACCCGGTAATTGTCCGATCTGTGGCATGGCGCTGGAACCTGAGATTGCAAGTGCTGATGCTGGCCCGAATCCTGAGCTGGCCGATTTCACGCGCCGCTTCTGGATTGGCGCTGCGCTAACCATTCCCGTGTTCGCGCTGGAAATGGGCGGGCATCTGACCGGCCTTACCCACGCCATCGGCCAGCAGACGAGCAACTGGCTGCAATTCCTGTTTGCAACGCCTGTCG
Organism: Raskinella chloraquaticus (SeqCode); assembly: GCA_002365175.1. GTDB lineage: Bacteria > Pseudomonadota > Alphaproteobacteria > Rhizobiales > UBA4765 > Raskinella > Raskinella chloraquaticus. The sequence goes on along the minus strand of DEZK01000015.1, from coordinate 51,449 downwards.
TCTTGTGGGCCGGCTGGCCGCTTCTGGAGCGCGGCTGGGCGTCCGTGCGCAACCGCAGCCTCAACATGTTTACGTTGATCGCACTCGGCGTCGGCGTCGCCTACCTCTACAGCCTTGTCGCCACCTTCGCGCCGGCGCTGTTCCCGCCCACCTTTCGCATCATGGACCGCGCGGTCGCAGTCTACTTCGAGGCGGCCGCCGTCATCACCGTGCTCGTACTGCTCGGCCAGGTGTTGGAGCTTCGGGCGCGCGAGAGCACGGGCGGCGCGATCCGCGCCCTTCTCGACCTTGCACCAAAAACTGCGCGTCGTATCCGCTCCGACGGCACGGAAGAGGAGATCGGGCTCGATCAGGTCGGCGTGGGCGACCGCCTCCGTGTCCGCCCAGGCGAGAAGGTCCCGGTGGACGGCGCGGTGCTGGACGGTCGCAGCGCGGTCGACGAGTCAATGGTGACGGGCGAGTCCATGCCAGTCACCAAAGAGGCGGGCGCAGCCGTCATCGGCGGCACCGTCAACCAGTCCGGCGCGCTGATGATCGAGGCGAAGCGCGTGGGGCGCGACACCATGCTCTCGCAGATCGTCAATCTTGTTGCGCAGGCGCAGAGAAGCCGCGCCCCGATTCAGCGGCTCGCTGACCAGGTCTCCGGTTGGTTCGTGCCTGCTGTGATGGGAGTCGCGGTCCTTACGTTTGCGGCCTGGATGCTATTCGGGCCCGAACCGCGCTTCGCCTATGCGCTCGTCGCCGCCGTCGCCGTGCTCATCATCGCCTGCCCCTGCGCGCTCGGCCTCGCCACGCCGATGTCGATCATGGTCGGCGTCGGCCGCGGCGCCGAGAGCGGCGTGCTGATCAAAAACGCCGAGGCGCTGGAGCGGATGGAGAAGGTCGATACGCTCGTGGTCGACAAGACCGGCACGCTGACCGAAGGCAAGCCGGCGGTGACGGCAATCCTCGTCGCGAACGGCTTCACGGACGCCGAGGCGCTGCGCCTCGCGGCCGCCGTCGAGCGCGCAAGTGAGCATCCGCTGGCGCTCGCTATCGTCCAAGCCGCCGAGGCGCGCAGGATCAAGCCAGCTCCCGTCATCGACTTCGACTCGCCGACCGGAAAGGGCGCCTTGGGCACGGTTGAGGGCAAGCGCGTCGCGCTCGGCTCGGCCGCGTTCCTGGCCGAGCATGGGGTCGATGCCGCTGCTCTCGCAGCCCAGGCGGAACGCTTGAGGGAGGACGGGGCGACGGTGATCTTTGCGGGCGTCGACGGCAGCCTCTCGGCCGCGTTCGCGATCGCCGACCCTGTCAAGGCGACCACGCCGGACGCGATCGCGGCGCTGAAGCGTGAAGGCGTGCGGATCGTCATGCTGACGGGCGACAATCGCACCACGGCGCGGGCGGTCGCGGCGCGTCTGGGCATCAACGAGGTGGAGGCCGAAGTTCTCCCGGACCAGAAAAGCGCCATCGTGGAGCGACTTCGTCGTGAAGGCCGCATCGTGGCGATGGCAGGCGACGGGGTCAACGATGCGCCGGCGCTCGCTGCGGCCGATGTCGGGATCGCGATGGGAACCGGCACGGACGTCGCCATGGAGAGCGCGGGCGTCACGCTGCTCAGGGGCGACCTCATGGGCATCGTCAAGGCGCGCAGGCTTTCGCACGCGACGATGCGCAACATCCGGCAGAACCTGTTCTTCGCCTTCGCCTACAACGCCGCCGGCGTGCCGGTGGCGGCGGGCGTTCTCTATCCCGCCTTCGGCCTGCTGCTCTCGCCCATCATCGCCGCTGCGGCGATGGCCTTGTCGTCGGTGAGCGTGGTGGGCAACGCGCTGCGGCTGCGGAGCTTCAAGCCATGAACCAGACGTCCCTGAATCGTCCCATCGTCATCGCCGCCGCCTCGCTCGCCATCGTGGGCGCATTCTATGTCTTGCGCGAGCATTGGGGGCACGCGCTCGGCGCGCTGCCCTACCTTCTGCTGCTCGCTTGTCCGCTGCTGCATTTGTTTCATGGGCATGGCGGCCACGGGCATCATCCTGCCAACGGAGGCGGACGTGAGCGACGCGATGACCTGCCATGAGGAAAGGCAATCGTCGATCGCCGTGGCGCCGGAGGTTCTCTTCGACCATCTCGACGATCCGGCGCGGTTCGGCCGACACATGGCGAAGCCGTCCCTGATGATGCTCGGCGGTTCGATGAGCTATCTTCTGGACGAGGCGAAGGGGCGAGCCGTCGGCTCGATCATTCGCATGGAAGGCTACGTGGCAGGGATGAAGCTCAGCCTTGAAGAACGCGTGACCGAGCGTGATCCGCCATGGCGCAAGACATGGGAAACGATCGGAAGCGTGCGGTTGGTCGTGATTGACTGGTATCGCATGGGCTTCGTCCTCGCCCCTGATCAGGATGGCTCGCGAATTTCAGCATTCATCGACTACACGCCGAACGCTCGCTTCCCACTAATCGCCGCGCCGGTCGCCCGCGTCTATGCGCTCTGGTGTCTTCAACAGATTGTGCGCGCTGCTCAGATAGGCGCATGATCGCGAGACGGCGGCCTGGCAGATGCGCCCAGCAGCACGCAGCCGACACCTAATGTGATGGCGACGTCGGCGAGGTTGAACGTCGGGAAGTGATGGCCGGCCCAGTGCAGGTCGATGAAATCGGTGACCATCCCGTCGCGCCAGCGGTCGACGGCGTTGCCGATGGCGCCGCCCGCGATCAGCGCGAGGCCCGCGCGCTCCAGGGGCTGCGGTGTCCGCAGCGCCCAGGCGATCAGGCTCGCCGCGACCAGCAGCTTGAAGGCGCTAAAGGCCGAGGCCCAGTCGTCGAGCGTGTCGCGGAACAGGCCGAAGCTGACGCCCGTGTTGAAGCCGAGGGTGAGATCCAGCACCGGCAGTAAGGGGATCGCGCGGGGCGGCTGCATCACGACGTTGAGGATCAGCCACTTGCTGGCGGCGTCCAGCGCGAAGGCCGCGCCGGCGATCGACAGCAAATCGACGAGGCGACTCGCCAGGACGTGGCTCGCGGCTTGACGCCGCGTGGAGCGGCTCACGTCCGCGTCTCGCGCTCGAAGCCGAGCAGCCTGAGCGCATTCAGCGTGACGAGGACGGTGGCGCCGGTGTCGGCGAGGATCGCGACCCAAAGCCCGGTGTAGCCGAACACCGAGGTCACAAGGAACACCGCCTTGAGGCCCAGCGCGACGGCGATGTTCTGGCGGATGTTGCCCATGGCCGCGCGCGAGAGCCTGATCAGGCGCGGCACGTCCGTGACGCGGCTGCGCAGGAGCGCCGCGTCCGCCGTCTCCAGCGCCACGTCCGTACCCGAGCCCATCGCCACGCCGACCGAGGCCGCCGCCAGCGCCGGCGCGTCGTTGATGCCGTCGCCGACCATCATGACGGGCGCGCCGGCCGCCAGCCGCTTGACCTCGGCCACCTTATCGTCGGGCAGGAGCTGCGCGCGATGGTCCATGCCGAGCGCGCCCGCGATGGCCGCGCCGGTGCGGGCGTTGTCGCCGGTGAGCATCACCGACGACACGCCGAGCGCCTTGAGCTGGGCGACGGCGGCGCGCGCGTCCTCGCGCGCCTCGTCCCGCAGCGCGATCAGGCCGACCGGGCGCGCCGACCTGAACACGGCCGCCACCGTCTTGCCCTCGCCCTCCAGCCGGTCGATGGCGTCGCGAAGGTCGGCTGGCAGGGCACCCGCTTCCGAGGCGAAGCGCGGTGAGCCAACGAAGACGCTCTCATTGTCGATGCGCGCCTCCATGCCCCGGCCGGGAATGGCCCTCGCTCCGGTCGCGGCGGGCAAAGTGAGGCCGTCCGCCTCGGCCCGCGCCAGGATCGCCTGCGCGAGGGGATGGTTCGAGCCCGTCTCGACGGCCGCCGCGAGCCGCAGCACCTCGGCTTCGGCCACGCCCGAACCGACGATGTCGGTGACCTTCGGCTCGCCGCGCGTGAGTGTTCCGGTCTTGTCGAAGGCGACGATGCGCGTGCGGGCGGCGGCCTCTATGACGGCGCCGCCTTTGAGCAGCAGGCCCCGCCTCGCACCGGCGGACAGCGCCGAGGCGATCGAGGCGGGCACCGAGATGACCAGCGCGCAGGGGCAGCCGATCAGCAGGATCGTCAGCCCGCGATAGACCCACGTGCCCCAGTCCCCGCCCAGGAACAGCGGCGGCACGATCGTTACTAGGACAGCGAGGGCGACGACGGCCGGCATGTAGATGCGGCTGAAGCGGTCGATGAAACGCTCGGTCGGCGCGCGCGCCTCCTGCGCCTCCTCCACCAGCCGGATGATGCGCGCGATGGTGTTGTCCTCCGCGCCCTTCGTCACCTCCACCCGCAGCGCGGCATCGGAGTTGATCGAGCCGGCGAACACCGGATCGCCCGGACCTTTGGCCTTCGGCATCGACTCGCCCGTAACGGGCGCCTCGTTGACTGAGGAGACGCCTTCGACGATCTCTCCGTCGGCGGGGATGCGGTCGCCGGGCCGGGCCAGAACGATCTGCCCGATGCGGAGCGAAGCCGCCGGAACCTGACGCGTCGCCCCACCTTCCTCGATCGTCGCGGTCTTAGGCACGAGGTCGGCGAGCGCGCGGATACCGGCGCGGGCACGCTCGGCGGCGACGCCCTCCAAGACCTCGCCGACCGCGAAGAGAAACACGACCAGCGCTGCCTCCTCGGCCGCGCCGATGACGAGCGCGCCCGCCGCCGCGATCGTCATCAGCATCTCGATGGTGAAAGGCATCCCAGCGCGCGCCGCCGCGACCGCGCGCCGGGCGATGGGCGCGACCCCGATCAGGCAGGCGGCGACGAAGCCCCAAGCCGCGACTTGCGGGTTCCCGACGGCGAGCTTGATCGCCCAGGCACCCGCCAGTAGCGCACCAGTCAGCATCACGAGCCGGCCCTTGGCGGTACGCCACCAAGCGGACGGACCTAGGTTCGCCGAGACAGGCGGCGCCACGTCGTTCTGGGAGATCGCATCGGCCGACGCGGCGGCAGAACTCGCCGGCGCCGTCCTCGGCGCGATCGGCTCGATGCCGTAGCCGAGCGCGCGCACCGTTGCTTCGATCGCGGTCGGGTCGGCCCGATCGGCGTCGAGCCTCAACGACAGCGTCTCTGTCGCGATCGCGACCTTGACGTGCTCCACGCCGGGCATGCGCTCCACGGCCCCACGTATCTTTGCCGCGCAGCTGCCGCAGTCCATGCCGGACACTTTCCAAACAAAGGCGCCGAATTTGTCGTTGGCGTCGGCGGCAATAGTCGACATGACTCACGCTCCCTTGATGCGACTCGTCACACCGGATACGACCTCTAGTGACTAGAGGTTCAAGGGGCTGTTCGATGAAAAGAGCGATTACGTCCGATGCCGCTGCGCACGAGCGCGTGATCGCGATCGGCGCGCTGGCTGCGCGCACTGGGGTCAAGGTAGAGACGATTCGCTATTACGAGCAGGTCGGGCTTTTACCCGCGCCCGAGCGTAGCGAAGGCAACCAGCGCCGCTACGGCCGCCGGCATCTGGAGCGTCTCGCTTTCATTAGGCACGCGCGCGACTTGGGATTCCCGGTCGAAACCTTGCGGGGATTGCTCGCGCTGGCCGACCGGCCGGACATGCCCTGCGACGAGGCGCACCGGATCGCCGCGCGGCAGCTGGCCGACGTGCGCCGCAAAATCGCTCACCTCCGAGCGCTGGAGGCGGAACTCGATCGCATCGCCCAGTCCTGCCTCGGTGGCGCGCCGGTGCGCGACTGCGCAGTGATCGAGGCCCTCGCTAAGGAGCAAAGGGCCGATTCAGTGCCGCTGGGGAAAAGGGACGCCGGAAGCGCGTGCTGATCGCTGCGCGTACTGACCTTTGAATCGTAGCGGCACCGTGGCGGGTCAATATCCGGGCGGCCTACCAGTACTCCGTATGACTGCGATAAAGTTCGTGGGAGCCGGAGCAGTATGTTCGTATCCGGGTTCCTATCCTCCGCCAACCCCTTGTTGGTACATACCGAAGACAGGGTGACGGATTGTTCCGGTCACATGGGCTACACCCGCCGGCCAAACGGTTTTCGGGGGTGTAGGGTTGTCTGCTCGAGGTCGGTATATCCCAGATCGTCGTCCATGAAGGAGACGAGCCATATGGCGTCGTCGACTGCTTTCATGCGCCTGCCAGTGCCCGTCGGAGCGCGGGCGATGTCACCGCTCTGACATTTATACGTCATCTGATCGTCATGGCGTTTGCCTATCCCGCCTGAGTGGGAGAGCGCATCTGTGTCGATCCAAATTCATAAAGGGCGGGTTCTCGCGGGTTCAGATTTTGATCTCCAGCCGGTCATCATCCGGGACGGTCTGATTGAGACGTCCGACACATGTCAAGCCGATCTGACGCTCGATGCGGCAGGGCTGATGGTGCTTCCTGGTATCGTCGACATTTACGGCGACGCTTTCGAAAGGCAGATCGAGCCGCGGTCGGGTGTGCAATTCGCGCTTGCACTCGCCGAAACCGACCGGCAGCTGGTCGCTAATGGCATCACCACGGCCTGCCATGCGGTGACCTGTTCCTGGGAGCCGGGTCCGCGAAGCCTCGAGAACGCTCAACGCCTTCTCGAGGCCCTCTGTCATCACGCTCAGACCCTGTCGGCAGAGCATCGATTTCATCTGCGACACGAGATCTTCAATCTCGATGCCCCGTCGCTGAGCCTCGATCGGGTCGCGAGCGGCCGTCTAAACGCGCTCGCCTTCAACGATGACATGGACGACCTCACGCACAACATCAGCCGCCGGTCGGCAAAGCTTGGCCGCATGATCAAACGGACGGGGCTCACGCCGGCGGATGACGCGGCGCGCCTCGAGCGTGTGACAGCGCGCCGCCGCGAGTGTCCCGCGAGCCTTGCGCGCATTGCGGAAGCAGCGGGCGAGCATGTCATCTTCGGCGCGCCCAACGTTGTGCGGGGCGGCAGCCAGAACATGGGTTGCCCGGATGCCGGCGCGATGGTAGCGAGCCGTCTGTGCACGATCCTCGCCTCCGATTACTTCTACCCGGCCATGCCTCAGGCGGTGTTCACGCTTGTTCGTAACCATGCGCTGACCTTGGCCGAGGCCTGGAACCTCATTTCCGCGCATCCGGCAGATGCGCTTGGACTTCAGGATCGCGGGGCGATCGCCCCCGGCAAACGCGCTGATCTCGTTCTCGCGCGGATGAGCGGTCTCGGGATCGAAGTCCTCGCCACCATCGCCAAGGGCGAACTTGTCTACCTCACCGATGCCCGCCTCATCTCGTCCGCCGCATCGCACGATGTGCCAGCGCGTCGGGCTGCATGAAATCAGACTATCAACAGGAGCCAAAAATGTTGAATCGCCGCAAACTTGTCGCCTCCGTCATGATCGGCTTCGCTTGCCTGTCAGCCATGCCCGCCCACGCGCAGGAAAAGATCCGCTTTGCCGTGACAGATATCGATGGCCTCGAATCCCTCCAGCGCGAGTTTGGGCCGTTCAAGGAAGCCTTCGAGAAAGCCTCGAAGCTGCGCGTTGACTTCTTTCCGGTCTCCGGTCGCACGGCTGCGGTGGAGGCCATGAATGCCGGCCAGGTGGATTTCGTTCTCACCGGCCCGGCGGAATATGTGGTTTTCAATGCCCGCCTCAAGGCGGTGCCGGTCGTGGTATGGGAGCGTCCGAACTACCGCTCGTCGATCGTTGTGCTGGACGAAAGCCCGATCCGTTCGCTGACCGAGCTTAAGGGCAAGAAAATCTCGTTCGGGGAGATCGGCTCGACCTCGCAGCATCTCGCGCCCGCCACGATCCTGTCTGATGGTGGCCTCAATTATGGCAAGGATTACGAGCCCGTTTTCCTGAAACTGAATGTTGCAGCCGAAGCGCTGCTCCGCAACGACATTGCGGCGATCGGGATGAACCAGACCCATCTTGAGCGCATCACCAAGGCCTTTCCGAACCGCAAATTCCGTACGCTTGGCGAGGGGGCGAACCTGCCAAACGACCTGATCGTCGCCTCTTCGAAGGTAAATCCGGACGTCGTCGAGACGGTTCGCAAAACCTTCCGCGATCATGGCCTGGCCCTGCTTGCGGCCGTTACCACCACCAAGGAAAATGCCAAATTCATCGGCGGCAGTTTCCAATACACAGTCTCCGACCGGGATTATGACGGCGTGCGCAAGATGTTCGTGAATGTTGGGGTGCGCGAGTTTACGCAATTTATTGGCAACTGACGGTGGTCAGCTCGACTTTAGCCCGAATCCTTCCACCGGAACCGGAGGCGCCGCCCGCGCCTCCGGTTCTTGCCGTGTCCAGCCTCGCCAAGACCTTCGGCGAGCGGGCAGTCCTGCGCGATGTCTCGCTCGTCGCGTATCGCGGCGAGGTTACCGCACTGATCGGCGCCAATGGCACCGGAAAATCGACGCTGCTGCGTGCACTCGTCCGCCTGGTCGAGCCGGATTCTGGCCGCGTGATGATGCTCGGGCAGGATGTTCGAACGCTTGATCGCGCTGCCCTGAAGGCGTTCCGATCGCGCGTTGGCTTTGTCTTCCAGAAGCATAACCTGGTCGGGCGCCTCTCGGTTCTCACCAATGTCGTGCACGGCGTCCAGGCTCGCATGAGCGGTCCGCGCAGCTGGCATCATGCGCTCGCCCCCGCCGCCATCCGCGAGGAGGCTATGGCGTGCCTTGCCGCTGTCGGCCTCGCAGACCGCGCCCTGCAGCGGGCGGATTCCCTCTCCGGCGGACAATCACAGCGCGTTGCCATCGCGCGGATGTTGATGCAGCGCCCTGAATTCGTGCTGGCTGATGAGCCGGATGCCAGCCTCGATCCTCGTGCAGGCCGAGAATTGATGGAATTGCTCTATAGACTTGCCCATGACAAAGGGCTGGTCATGATCTCGCACCGGATGGAGCACACGCTGCGATTTTCAGACCGGATCATTGGCTTGGCGGGCGGAATTGTCGCCCTTGCTCTCGAAACCCGTCACGCCCATGCCGATCAGCTCAAGGCCTTCTTCGACCGGCCCGCAGGGTTCTCCCATGCCGAAGATGAGTCGCCCTATGGCTGATCTCACCGCACCGATGCGCTGGGAGCGCCCCAATGCGTTGTCCTTCACGATCGGTGTGGTCGTGTTTGCCTTCGTGATCTGGTCGTTTTCGAGCGTTGGCCTCTCCTTGGAGCGCATCGTCCGCGGCATTCCGGCGCTCGGTTCGATGCTTGAGCGCATGTTCCCGCCTGATATTGAACGCCTTCCGCGTATCCTTGAGCAGTTGCTCATCACGTTCCAGATGGCGCTCGTTGGGTGCATCCTGGGCCTTGTCCTCGCCTTTCCCATTTCCGTACTCGCTGCGGAGGGCCTGTCTCCGCATCCCGTGCTGAAGCACGCCGCGCGAGCACTGATCGCCTTGTTCAGAACCGTGCCGGATCTCGTATGGGCGCTGTTGTTCGTGATCGCAGTGGGTCTGGGGCCCGCTGCCGGTGTGATGGCGATCATGGTAGACAAGATCGGTTTTGCCGGTCGCTTCTTCGCAGAAGCCATGGAAGAAGCCGACAAGGGACCGCAGGAGGCGCTGGCCACAATCGGCGCAACGCGAACCGGATTGATTTTTTCGGCGGTCGTGCCGCTTGCCCTGCCATCCTTTGTGGCGACATCGCTGTTCAGCCTCGAGAAGGCGGTCCGCGGTTCCGTCATCCTCGGGCTCGTTGGTGCGGGCGGCATCGGCGTAGAGCTGAAGGTCGCGTTCGACCTGTTCAATTATGACACCGCCGCAACGATTATCCTTACGATTTTTGCACTGGTCATCGCCGTCGAGCAGGCCTCGAATGTCATTCGCCGTCGCCTGATCTGAACGATCGCCGGGCGGGCGGGGCCTGGCGCTGTCGGAGATGCGCAAACGCGATGCCATCGCGCCGGCGACGCCAGGGCAGATCATCTTCGGCTGGCGCCTGCTGTGCAAAAAGGGAACATCGACTTTTTCGATCACAGCATGCGAAAACGATAAGGTTGAGAGAGAATTGCGATTCCGTGTGAGCGCAATGTGCTCTATCCGCGTTTGCCGATCAGACTGGCGCAAGGGCATATCTGATCATACCGTTAAGCCGGCTGCGCCAATCGTCCTGGACCGATATCGGCTGCCGTGAGCCCCTCCTCCAGAAGTCGCTCTGGCAGCGCATTGGCAACAACCAACCCCGCCGCCGCCCTCGCTAACGCTGGAGCCATCATGATGCCGTAGCCACCTTGGCCGGCCAGCCAGAAAAAACCGTCTGCCTGGGTGTCGAAGCCAACGACCGGTCGCTCGTCGCTCACGAAGGAGCGCAGACCGGCCCAGCTGCTGCAAATGCGCCTGACCTTCAGGAACGTTTCGGTTTCAAGCCAGTCGACAGCCACCGCGATGTCGTATTCATCGGGTTGGGAATCCTGGGGTTCGCTCGGTGTCTGGTCGCCTGGCGAGGCCATGATCCGCCCGCCATCCGGTTTGAGATAGGCATCATGGCCGACAAAATCGATGGCCGGCATGTCATGGGTCGTCATGTCTTCGGGCGCGTCAACGATGATGGCGGTGCGCTTGCGCGGGACAATGCCAATCGGCGCCGCGCCGGCCATGGCACCAATCCGGCCAGCCCAGGCGCCTGCAGCATTGATGATGATCCGCGCCAGAACATCGACATCGCCGGCCATGATCCTCCAGCCTCCATTGGCCCGTTCCAGGCGGTCAACACGCTTGTTGCACACCAACGTGCCGCCGCGCTGTTTGAAGCCTCGCAGATACCCCTGATGCAGACCGGCCACATCGATATCCGTGACCCCTCGCTCAAAGGCCGCGCAGGCGATCATCTCCGGTCGAAGCAGCGGCGCCAGTGCGCGCGCCTGGACAACGCTGATTGCCTCGATCTCATGTCCCGGTGATGAAAGCGCCAATATGGCGTCAAGCCCGGCCAATTGCGTTGGTGATGCGACCGTCAATGAGCCCCGCGGCGTCAGGAGCGCGTGCTCGCAAAAACCGTCAGGTGGATTGAGAAAGAAGGCATGGCTTGCCTGATTGATCCGCCGGACGACCGGGTTGCCATAGTTGCGTGTGAACAAAGCTGCCGATCGCCCGGTGCTGTGATAACCGGGCGCCGTTTCCGCTTCGATCATCAGCACGCTGCCATGCGCTGCGAGTTCATAGGCTGCTGACGTGCCCGAGATTCCTGCGCCGATGACCACATAATCATACATTGATGAACCGAAGCCCTCCCGTGGCCGGCGATCATCACAACGTGCTTCGATATAAATTGCAAGAAAACAAAAATAATTTGACTATTTGAAAGATATATTACTTCATAGGTAGCCGAAGCTCTGGAGCTCACATGATAGGCTCTGTCCGCAATCGTCTGTCAGAGTGCCTGTCCACCGCCTCCAAGGCGGATAAGGCGATTGCGAGCTATATGCTGTCCCAATTGAACAGCATCCCCTTTGAGACCGCTGCCAGCCTTGCAGAAAAAGTCCAGGTCAGCGAACCAACGGTCGGGCGCTTTTGCCGCGCCCTGGGCTATGCCAGCTTCAAGGATCTGAAGGACCATCTCAAGCAGGATATCGGCGACCGGCCATGGCTGATCAGCGATCGGCTGCGTGATTTTCAGCGCAGCGCGCAGGCGGGCGAGGACCAGCTGGGTGCTGGCCTGCAGATGGAAATTGCCGCTCTGGTGGCGGTCTATGAGCTGGCACGCACACCCGAATGGCGCCGCGTGGTCGAGCGGTTGGCGCGACGCCCCGCCGTTTTCGCGGCCGGGTTTCAGACCGAGCGCGGCATGGCTCAGATTTTTGTCAATCAGCTGCAGTATCTGCGTGACCGTGTGCATCTGCTTGATCTGGCTGGCGGAAACTTCAGTGAATTGCTGCTGTCAGACGCGGCATCGACCGCAGACAAGCCGACGCTGGTGATCTTTGAGGCGCGGCGCTATTCGCGCATGGCCAAACTTCTGGCTGTTGAAGCGAAAGCGGCAGGCATCCCCACGACGCTGATCACCGATGCCTTCTGCGACTGGGGCCGGGACGTGGTTGACGAACTGCTCGTCGTGCCGACCGAGTTCAATCTGTTCTGGGATTCAACCGCCCAGATGGCGAGCCTCGCGAACCTTCTTGTCAACAGTGTTTTCATCGAACTCGGCCCGCAGGTCGAGCAGCGGATGGACGCGATTGCCCGCCTCTTCAACCGCTTCACGGGCCATGTGGGTGACCCGAGCGGGCCTGTCACGGGGGATTAAATCTGACCTGTCCATCAACCGACGTCCAGCAAAGGAAAACCACAATGCGCTACACTGCCAAGGCGATGCTCTTGTCCGGATCGGCGCTTCTGTCGGCCGGCCTGCTTTCTCTCGCGCCCGGTTCTACCGCGATGGCGCAGGAGGCAATCTTCGTGATGCCGGTACGTGATGTCGGCGCGCCAAGCTATAATCCGATCCTGGGCACGCGGCTCAACGCCGCCACGACGCTGATCTTCGACCGCATGGTTATCCAGGACGCAGACCAGAGCTTCCATGGCCAGCTTGCGACATCGTGGGAAACGTCAGCGGACGGTCTGAGCTGGACCTTCAAGTTGCGGCCCAACGTCAAGTTTCATGATGGCGAACCGTTCAATGCGGCGACAATCGTCTGGTGGCTGCCCAAGTTCCTCGGCACTGAAAACGCCTTCATGACCGATGCGATCGACAAGGTGGATGTCATCGACAATCTGACGGTCAAATTCACGATGAAAAATCCCGACCCGAACATGCTGTTCAACATGGCGTCGAGTTTCATGGGCATTCCCTCACCCAAATCATTCGACCAGCTCGGCGACAAATTCGGCGTCACAGGCGCGGTTGGCACCGGCCCCTTCAAGCTGGAGAGCTTTGTAGTGGGCCAGCAGACCGTGCTGGTGCGCAACGACGCCTATAACTCCGCGTCGGATCTTTCGGTGAACCAGGGGCCAGCCAAACTGAAGAAAATCACCTTGCGTGAAATCGCCGAGGATTCAACGGCATTCCTGGAGTTGAAGACGGGTGGCGTCGACATGCTGCTCAGCGTACCAACGGATTTCCTGCCGCGCCTTTCGACTGAAAAAGGAACCAAGGTCGTCACGCTTCGGGGCACGGAGGTTTACTACGTCGTCATCAACACCTCGGTCGAGCCCTTCACCGATATCAAAGTGCGGGAGGCGACAGGCTTCGCCATCAATCAGAAGGAAATTCTCGCAAGCCTCTTTGGCGGCGTTGGCGAGGAGGCCCATACCTTCCTGATCAGCGGCCTGGCTGAAGCCAAGGTCGATCCCAAACTGCTGATCGCCTATGATCCCGCCCGCTCACGCAAGGCACTTGATGAGGCTGGCTGGGTGATGGGTTCCGATGGGGTTCGCGCCAAGGCCGGCACCAGACTTCAGGTCAAGCTGTGGACCCAGAGTGGCACGGAATTCAAGCGCATCACCGAAGTCGTGCAGGCACAGTTAAAGGCGGTTGGCATCGGCACTGATATCACCGCCTTCGATGCGGCGACGATCACCGCGCAGTATCGCAAGAAGACCGAACACCAGCTCGCCGTCAGGGTTTATTCCTGGGCCAATGCCGACATTCTCGACTGGTTCTTTGCCGGCAAGCGTGCGGGCCATCCCAATCATTCCATGTGGGTCAATGCCACGTCTGAAGCGCTTAACGAGAAGGCCATGAAAGGTTCGCGGACGTGGGATGAACGCGTTGCCAATTTCCGCGCCTATCACGAGAACCTGCTCTCGCAATTCGTGTTCGCGCCGATCTACCAGCCCGTGCAGAATTTCGCCTATTCACAAGCGCGCATCACCATGCCTGCCACCGTGCGCGGTACACGGCTGCAGAGCCAGACGATCGTCGATATCGAAAAGAAGTAAGGCTCATGTGAGCCCGACAGCAAGCAGCCGGAATGGTCAATTTCCTGATCAAGCGATTGGTATTGCTCATTCCGGTATTTCTGGTTGTTTCGGCGATCATCTTCATGATCATCCACTTGGTGCCGGGCGATCCGATCGACAACATTGTTCAGATCGGATCGACCCCGCAGCAGAAGGCGGCACTCACCGCCAAATACGGCCTCGACAAGCCGTTGATCGTTCAGTACGCGATCTGGCTCGGCAAGCTGATGACGGGTGATCTTGGCGAAGCGATCATCCTGCGCCAGCCCGTCTCCTCCCTCATTGCGCAGAACCTGCCGCATAGCCTGATCCTCGGGTCACTCGCGCTGGTGTTCTCCACCGTCGTGGGGATTGCAACCGGAGCGCTTGCGGCAATCTGCCGGGACAGCTGGGTCGACCGCTGGGTGATGGCTGTGATCCTCCTTGGCTCGACCGTGCCGAGCTTCTGGCTTGGTCTTTTGATGATCCTTGTCTTTGCCGTCCACCTTGGCTGGTTTCCGGTTTCGGGCGCGCGCAGCTGGAGTGCGCTGGTGCTGCCCGTGCTCACCATCGGCCTTGGTGGTGTGGCGCTTGTCGCGCGCGTGACACGCGTTGCCATGATGGACATATCGCGTCGCGATTTTGTCATGATGCTGCATGCCAAGGGCGTGCCACCATGGCGGATCAACCTGCAGCACATCCTGCGCCACGCGCTCCTGCCGGTGGTCACCATCCTGAGCTTGCGCATCGGCTGGATTCTGGGTGGCGCGGTGACGATTGAATATGTGTTCGCCAGGCCCGGTCTCGGCTCCCTGCTCATCACCTCGCTGAACCAGCGTGACTATCCCGTGGTGCAGGGCTGCCTGCTGATGCTCGCCATCGCCGTCATGCTGGGTACCTTGCTGGGGGATGTGGTGCAGGCCCTCATTGATCCGCGTGTTCGCGAGAGGACAGGTTGATGATCAAATCCTCAAGCCTGCGCACGATCCTCCTGTCCCCGCGCGGCGGCATATCGGCCATCGTGCTGCTGGCCGTGATGATCTGCGCGGTTTTTGCGCCGCTGATCGCGCCCTACGCCTATGACATACAGAGCCTGCGCGATGCCAATCTCAACCCGTCCTGGAAGAACTGGATGGGCACTGACGAGTTCGGGCGTGACCTGCTGTCGCGCATGATCTACGGCGCGCGCACCTCGCTGAGCGTTGCCCTGACCGCGATCAGCATCTCGGTCGCAATCGGCATGAGCCTTGGCGCCACTGCCGCTTATTTCGGCGGCGCCTTCGACAGGCTTGTGACTGCGGTCGTTGATCTGACCTGGTCTTTCCCGGAAATCCTGATCGCGCTCATCCTCATCGCGATTATCGGTCCGGGGCTCAACTCAACGATGATCGCCATCTCGATTGCCTATCTTGCACAGTTCACGCGGCTGACGCGGGTGCAGATCATGGCGCTGAAGAACGAGACCTACGTGGAAGCCACCCGCAGCCTTGGCGCCGGCCATGCGCACATCATCCTCCGGCACCTTCTGCCGAATGCGCTGACGCCCGTGATCGTGGCCGGCATGCTGGCGACCGGCGATGCCATCATCCTCGAAGCAACGCTTGGCTTCTTCGGGCTTGGCGCGCAGCCGCCCACGCCAAGCTGGGGCGCCATGATGTCAAGCGGTACGGCGCAGATATTCATCGCGCCATGGATCATCATCTTCCCGGGCCTCGCCATCGCCATCACCGTGATTGCCATCAATCTCTTCGGCGATGCGGTGATCGACGTGCTCGATATCCGCCGACAGCTGAGGGATTCGTGAGATGGCGCTTTTGTCGGTCACCGACCTGTCCGTGTTCATCGGTCGGCTGAAGCCGCTTGATGGTATTTCATTCGACATCGGCAAGGGTGAAATTGTCGGCATGGTCGGCGAATCCGGCTCCGGCAAATCGTTGACCGCCATGAGCGTCATGGGTCTTTTGCCGTTGATCGGCGGCAAGATGACGTCCGGCTCGATTCGCTTCGACGGTATTGATCTCGCAACCTTGCCCGAGCCGCATTATCGCGCCCTGCGTGGCAGACGTATCGCGCTCATCAGCCAGAATCCGATGACATCGCTCGATCCCATCATCCGCATCGGTGCCCAGATCGATCAGGTGAGCATTCTTCATCTGGGTCTGAGTGATGCCGCCGCCAGGGCGCGCAGTATCGACATCATGCAGCAATTGCGCATTCCCGAAGCAGCGACCGTCCATGGCAATTACCCGCACCAGCTGTCCGGCGGCATGAAGCAGCGCGTAGTCATCGCCATGGCGCTGGCGGCTGACCCCGAGTTGATGATCGCTGATGAGCCGACGACAGCGCTGGACGTCACCATCCAGGCGCAGATTATCCAGATCGTGGTTGATCTGGTCCGCGAGCGCGGGCTGTCGCTGCTGCTCATCACTCATGACATGGGGGTGGTGGCGCAGGCATGCGACAAGGTCGTGGTGCTCTATGCGGGCCGCGTGGCTGAAACAAATGGCATTGATGCCATCTTCGGTGAACCGCAACACCCCTACACGCGCGAGCTGATCCGCTGCATTCCGCGCCATGATCAACTGCGAGGCAGCCTCACGGGCATTCCCGGCGCGGTACCATCCGTGATGGATTATCCCTCGGGTTGCCGCTTTCACCCGCGTTGTGCTGACGCTCTGGATATCTGCGCCGGCGCAATTCCGGCTCTCGAACAAAAGGCCGCCGGCTTTGCAGCCTGCCATGCCGCAATCAACGCCGCTGGCAAAGTGAGCGCCCATGGCTGATGAGGCGCAGGCGCAATTGCCAAGCGACAATCTGGTTGCGGTCCGTGACCTGACACGCGAGTACAAATCCAGTGGCGGGCTCTTCAGCACGGTGCGCAGCATGCGGGCGGTCAACGAAGTCTCGCTCGATGTGCCGCGCGGCAAGGTAACCGGCGTGGTGGGCGAATCCGGCTGCGGCAAGTCCACGCTGGCCCGTCTTGTCCTGCGTCTGATAGCGCCAACCGCAGGCCGGGTCATGTTTAACGATACCGATCTTGCGAGTCTTGCCCCCGCACAGCTGCGCAAGCTGCGCCGCAGCATGCAGATGGTGTTCCAGGATCCCTATTCCGCCATCGATCCGCGCTACACCATCCGTCGCGCCCTGCTGGAGCCGTTCGAGGTGCAGGGCGTGGCGCTCGGCAAGGGTGAACAGGAAGACCGGCTCCTCGCACTCATCAGCAAGGTTGGCCTCAGTCCGCGCATGACTGAAAGCTATCCCCACCAGCTTTCAGGCGGGCAAAAACAGCGCGTCGGCATTGCGCGCGCACTGGCGCTCTCGCCGTCCTTCCTCGTGCTCGATGAGCCGACCGCCTCGCTCGATGTCTCGATCCAGGCACAGATCATCGGACTGCTCGAAGCCCTGAAACAGGAACTTGGGCTGACCTATCTCTTCATCTCCCATGACCTGAGCCTTGTGCGCTATTTCTGCGACCGGATCGTGGTGATGTATCTTGGTCGCGTAGTCGAGATACTGCCCGGCGCACGGGCTGAGGCGTGCCACCACTATGCCCGAACCCTTATGGACAGCCATTTCGTCCCCGATCCCAGACACCGCAAGGCGGTGACGCCGCTGGTTGGCGAAATACCAAGTCCGTTCAATCTGCCGCCCGGCTGTGCCTTCGCCGAGCGCTGCCCTGCCGCCTCGCCGCTTTGCCGGCGCGAGCGCCCTTTATTGTCTGAGCACGCGACGGGGCATCTTGTCGCCTGTCACCATCCGGCGTGAGACCTTGAGCTTCACCGTCCTCACGGCCGAGTTCAGTCATGAAATCCGTCATTGCCCTGAAATCCATGCACCAGTGTTGAGCCGCTTTCGAGCCGCTCGCCGCAAAGGTGATCGTTTGCGATAGCGGCGCTCTGTGCACGCCCGATCTGAGGCGGCTGCCCTATCGCAACGTCATTCGTCCTGCTTTTCTGCTGGATCATCTCTCTCTCGGCAAGGAAGCCGATGACGAAATGTTGATCTCGAGATCTGGTGCGCCTCTCGGGCGCAGTGAGCGTTGAGATACCGGACTGCGTGCGAAAGCGATTGCCGCCAGGCATGAAACTCTGGCACACGACATATCAGGAAATCATCCATCGAAGGGTGATCTCTCACCTGCTGATGAACGATCGCTGGGAGCCTGATGCCGCCTATGTCCGTGACAGACCTTGATATCACCAGTCTCCATGCCGCCTACGCACAAGGAGCGACGCCCGCAGCCATGATCGACGCTGTCTATGGGCGCATCGCCGAGATCAACGATCCCGGTATCTTCATCGCGCTTGACGACAAGGAGTTCGTGCTTGCTGCCGCGGCTGCCCTGCCGCCTTTCGACCCGCTGGCCTTTCCGTTGTGGGGCGTTCCCTTTGCCGTCAAGGACAACATTGATGTTGCCGGCCGCATGACAACGGCAGCCTGCCCGCAATTCGCCTATCAGGCAGCCGGACATGCCGCCGTCGTGGCGCGTCTTGTTGCCGCCGGAGCGCTCTTCATTGGTAAAACCAATCTTGATCAGTTCGCCACCGGATTGGTAGGCACACGCACGCCCTATCCTGTGCCGCGAAATGCCTTTGATGCTGTGCGTGTTCCCGGTGGTTCGAGTTCGGGTTCTGCGGTTGCCGTCGCCCAGGGGATTGTCAGTTTTTCGCTGGGCACCGACACGGCCGGATCGGGGCGCGTTCCTGCTGGGCTCAATCACATCGTCGGGTTGAAACCATCCCTCGGTTTGTTGTCGGCAAGAGGCGTCGTGCCGGCCTGCCGCACCCTTGATTGTGTCTCTATTTTTGCCGCAAGCGTTGGCGATGCCCGTCGGGTATTTGAAATGGTTGCAGCCTATGATCCCGCCGACCCCTTTGCCCGCAAAGCCGGCAAGCCAGCCATCGACACGCTGCGCCGCATCGGCGTGCCACGATCGCAGGACAGGCTTTTTTTTGGCGACAAGCTTCAGGAAAATGCGTTTGGCGCGGCCCTGTCGCATGTTGAGGCGGTTGCCGGGCCTTTGCAGGAGGTCGATCTGACATCGTTTTTTGCAACCGCCCGCCTTCTCTATGACGGGCCCTGGGTCGCCGAGCGGCGGGCGGCGATCGGCAGCTTTATGGATGACGCGCCGCAGGCGATTCATCCGGTAACACGGTCAATTGTGGAAAAGGCTGACGGCATGTCCGCCGTCGATACATTCAACGGCCTTTACCGCTTGGCCGAGTTGAAGCGGGCATCGGATGCAATGTGGGATGACATTGACGTGCTCGTCGTGCCAACGGCGCCGATCGCGCCCGCTCTGAAAGATCTGGAGGCTGATCCCATTGGTCCCAATTCGCTGCTTGGTACCTACACGAATTTCGTCAACCTCCTCGACCTTGCGGCCCTGGCTATTCCCGGTCCCATGCGCGCCGACGGGTTCCCTGCCGGCATCACCTTGATCGCTCCGCGCGATCAGGACGTTTTGCTGGCTGAACTGGGTCAACGACTTTTTCCAGGTTTCGGCGGCCGCCGCCCCGCTTATCAGCTGGCTCAAGGATAGTTATGAACACAGACGACAATTCTCCGACAATCGAACTCGCCGTCGTTGGCGCTCATCTTTCCGGCATGCCGCTCAACGGCGAGCTGACGGGTCGCGGTGGTGTATTTGCGCGCGCCGCCTCCACGGCAAACCTCTACCGCCTGTTTGCGCTGGCCGGGGGTCCGCCCTTTCGCCCCGGACTTCTGCGCGTTGCAGCCGGAGCGGGCGCCGCCATCATTGTTGAGGTGTGGAAGCTGTCACCGGCCGCGTTCGGCAGTTTCGTGGCCACCATTCCATCCCCGCTCTGTATCGGCACCCTGCATCTGGCCGATGGTACGACGCCCAAAGGATTCCTCGTCGAGCCCGAGGGGCTCGGCGCGGCCATCGACATCACGTCCTTTGGCGGCTGGCGCGCTTATATGGCGGCTAAAACTTAAATTCCCTCGGCGATGATGCTGACATGAGCTGCGACAATGAACCAGCCATCCTTGAAGCGTACCCAGCTTTGCATCTGGCGACCGACTTTTCCAGCCAGTGACGGGCGATGGAACAAGGTCGAGGCGACTGCGAAATCGCGCCCATAGCTTGTGATGACCGTTCGCGACGTCGAGCGCGCGAGACCAACGGGAGAACGGGCAGCGCGGAAAGCGGATATTTCGCCATAGCCGTAAAGATTTTCTGCCACCCCATAGCGCAGCGTTCGTGGGTCATTGCGAAACAACGCGTCGAGCGTTTCGACGTCATTGGCGATCAACGCCGCTTCATAGCGCGCGAAGGCTGCGCGCACTTCCGAGAGAACATCGGGAAGATCGATCTCCATCACGAAAACGCCGCAAGTGCTTTGGCATGAACAACCCCCGCGCGCTCCAGATGATGAGCGACCCGCAACGCCAGATCCTCGCGCCATGGCGCGGCAACGATCTGGACGCCGATGGGCAGCGGCGACAGCTGGACGGGAACAGTGACGACCGGCAAACCGATAAACGAGAAGGGCTGGGTGAAGAGACCTATATTGGGCCGCAGCGGTACTTTTTGTGCCCCCAGGTCAAGGGTGGTGTCACCGAGCTTCGGCGCTGTGCAAGGTGTTGCTGGTGCCAGAATGATGTCGCACTCCTGAAACAGAGCGAGCACTTGTCTTTGATACCAGCGGCGCAATTTCTGAGCCCGGATCACCGCACCCGCCGGGATCATCGCGCCTGCGAGCAGACGGTCGCGCACCGCCGGGTCAAACTCGCCTGCGCGCTCGCGCAACCTGTCGAGATGGAGGGCCGAGCCCTCAGCCGCTGTGATGATATAGGCAGCCGCACGCGCACGCGCGACCTCGGGCAGATGAATGGTCCGCGTGGCGCCAAGGGCGCGCGCTACCTGTGACATCGCCGCGCTGGCCGCAGCGCTTCGGCCTTGCTCGAAATAGCCGCCCGCAATCGCCAGGCGCAGGCCGGCGATGCCGTTGTGAAGCGATCCACAACTCGGCTCATCCGGGCGCGACGCCTGCACCGGGTCCGCAGGGTCGGCGCCCTGCATGGCATCGTAGGCAAGCGCCAGATCTTCGGTCGTTCTGGCAAGCGGCCCGAGGTGATCGAAACTCGAGACGAAGGGAAACGTGCCGGCACGGCTCAGTCGGCCATAGGTCGGCTTGAGGCCGAAAATGCCACAGAACGAGGCGGGCACACGGATGGAACCATTGGTGTCCGAGCCGAGGGTGAGCGGCACCAGGCCGGCGGCGACCGCGCCTCCTGATCCGCCCGACGACCCGCCAGTCATGCGCGTGACATCGTGGGGGTTGCGTGAGGGGCCATCATGGATGTTTTCGCCGGTGAAATCATAGGCGTATTCGCCCATGTTGAGCGCACCCAGAAGGATTGCTCCTTGGCCTTCAAGACGCGTAATCAAGGGCGCATCGTGCGGTGCAGGTGCCAGGTCGCGATTGATTTTTGATCCGGCAATCGTCGTCAGTCCGGCGACGTCGAAGAGGTTCTTCACGGCGAAAGGGACACCGGCGAGCGGCCCCGCATTCTTGCCCGCTGCAATGTCGGCATCAACGCGCCGGGCGCTCGCCAGAGCACGCTCACGTGTCACCGACGTGAAGCAATTAAGCGCCGGGTTGTGGCGGGCGATGCGGGCGAGCGCAGCTTCGACGACGGCGAGCGCCGATGTCTCGCGCCGGTTGACCGATGCGGCGATGGCCGCTGCACTGGCTGTGCCCGAGGCGAGGGCGCTCATGCGCGGAAGACCACGGCCGGCTCGCTCTCATCATTGAGCGGGACGCCGCTGAAGTACTCGATCGCATCCATCAGCGTTGACATGTTCTGTGCGACCCCGTCTTTCCATTCAGCTTTGATATCAAGACGCAGGCATGCGGCGGTGGCCGCCACATAAGCCTCGATTGTCTCGCGGTCGGTTGCCATGATTGGACATCCTTATCTTGACGCCGGTGGGGCGGGAATGGCGGCAATCAGTGCTTGCGTATACTCATGCCGGGGATTGGCGAGAATGTCGGCGCTGTTGCCCTGTTCGACAATCTCGCCACCACGCATGACGATCAGGCGATCACACATCAGGCCGACCACATGCAGATCATGTGAAACGAAAAGATAGCTCATGCCGAGCTTCTGCTTCAGGTCCTGCAGGAGATTGAGAACGATGGCCTGAACGGAGACATCAAGGGCTGCGGTCGGCTCGTCGAGAATGATCAGGTCCGGCTCCAGCGCAATGGCGCGCGCAATGCCGACGCGCGCTTTCTGCCCGCCGGACAATTGATGGGGGAAGCGATCGAGCAGATCAAGCGGCAGCCCCACCTGACCTGCCAGCTTCTCGCAGCGCTGGCGTATACTCTCGCCAGGCTTCAGGCGCGGGAAGCGCAGCAGCGGATCGGCGATAGCGCGCGCCGCCGTGAAGCGCGGATTGAGGCTGTCGGTTGGATCCTGAAACACCATCTGGATGCGGGCGCGAAACGGCGATGCAGCAAACTGGCGTGCCGGAATTTGCGTCAGATCGGTACCGTCGAATTCAATGCGCCCGCTTGTGGCATCGATGAGGCGAGTGACCATCAGCGAGGTTGTTGATTTTCCGCACCCCGATTCACCCACCAGGCCGACGCTTTCGCCGCGGCCAACGCAAAACGAGATGGCGTTGACAGCTCGAAAAGGTTCCTCGCTCTTGCCGCCCAGCAGGCTCAACAGGCCGCCGGCTGACTTTGCCTTCGGGTACTCCTTGATGAGGTTTTCCACCCGCAATATTGGCGCGTGCTGCTGCTTCGATGGCTGATTGGCGACGGGCGAGGGTACAGGCGATATTGTCTCTTCCGGCAGCAGGTCACGGAGTTGGCAACCCGGACGCGGTGTCGCCCGCATGAGCTTGCGCGTATAGGCATGAAGCGGCGTCCTGAAGATGGTGTTGGCATCAGCCGTCTCCACCACATCACCTTTCTCCATCACCACAACGCGATCAGCGTAAGCCGCAGCAAGGCCAAGATCATGCGTGATAAGGATGGACGACATGGCGCGCTCGCGCGTCAGCTCGCTCACAAGATCCATCACCGCTTTCTGCGTGGTGACGTCAAGGCCGGTCGTCGGCTCATCGGCAATCAGCAACTGCGGGCGGCACGCCAGCGCCAGCGCGATGACGACCCGCTGGCACATGCCCCCTGAAAGCTCGAACGGGTAGGCGTGATAACGCTCCTCTGGCCGGGCGATCCGTACATTGGCAAGCGCCTCAATGGCCTTTTGCTGCGCCTGGGTGGCGCCCACGAGCGCATGCTGGCGCAAGACATCTTCGATCTGGTGGCCGATCTTGCGGATCGGATTGAGGGCGGCGCGCGGGTTCTGGAAGATCATCGACAATTCGCGGCCGCGCAGATTGCGCATCTCCGTTTCCGGCATGCGTGCCAGCTCAAGCCCCGAAAAGATCATCGAACCCGACGCTATCCGCCCGGCACGATCAAGGATGCGCATGAGCGCGTAGGAGGTGACCGATTTTCCTGATCCCGATTCCCCGACGATCGCGACAGTCTCGCCCTTGCCAACGTCGATATCGATCGCCTTGACCGCTGTCACCGTGCCGCGCCGCGTTGCAAACTCGACGGTGAGGTTGCGGATGGCCAGAAGCGGGGAGGGTATCATGGCGCCGCTCACGTCCGGCGCTGGGGATCGATGAGGTCGCGCACGCCATCTCCCAGCAGATTGAAACAGAACACGGCGATCATCAGCGCCAACCCGGGAAAGAAGGCGATCCACCATTCGCCTGACACGATGAAGCTTGCGCCCTCCGCCACCATGATACCCCATTCAGGCGTTGGCGGGCGCACGCCAAGACCGATGAACGAGAGGCCGGCGGCATTGAGAATGGCGTAGCCCATGGTCAGCGACATCTGCACCGCCATGATCGGCATGATGTTGGGAACGATCTGGGTCAGCAGGAGCCGCCATTCCGAATTTCCCGCAAGGCGCGCGGCCTGCACGAACCCCGCCTCGCGCCGCACATTCGCTTCCGCTCGCGCCACGCGGGCGTACAGCGGAAAGTTGATGATGGCGGTGGCGATGATGATGTTGGTGACGCTGTTGCCGAGGGCGGCAACGATGCCCATGGCAAGCACGAATAGCGGGAAGGCCATGATGGTATCGGCGATCCGCCCCACCAGCTTGTCGACCCAGCCGCCGAAATATCCGGCTGTCACTCCCGCCAGACCGCCCAGGAAAAAAACGAGCGCAACTGACGCGATAGCGATGGTGAAATCGAGCCGCGTGGCAACGAGTACGCGGCTGAAGATATCGCGCCCCAGCTGGTCGGTACCAAACCAGTGAACGCGGGTGGGGCCCTTCAGCGCTTCGGCGGTGTTGCTCGCCAGCGGATCAAACGGCGCGATCATCGGGCCAAACAATGCTGCAAAGACGATGAGTGTAAACAGCCCGAAGGCAAGCCCGGTGACCGGATTTTCCGCGATGATATGGACACCATGGGTCCAGAGTCCCGGCGAAGACGGCGCTTGCTGGCGCACCCTCAATGCCGGCTGAACTCCGCTGCTCTCGCTCACGACCTCACCCCTCCAGCCGGACGCGCGGGTCGATGAAACCATAGAGCAGGTCGATCAGCAGATTGAGCATCACATACATCACCGCCATGGTCAGCACGAAGCCCTGGATCGGCGCATAATCGGACGCAATCAACGCTTCAACCGCATAGGAGCCGATACCCGGCCAGGCGAATACTTTCTCAACCAGGACATTGGCGCCGAGCAGGAACGAGAACACCATGCCAAGCGTGGTCACCACCGGCAGCATGGCATTGCGGAAGGCGTAAACGCCGATCACCTTGCCGCTGCTCAAGCCGCTGGCGCGAGCGGTGCGCACGAAATCAGCCCCCAGCACCGCCAGCATCGACGCCCGTGTCATGCGGGTGATGGGCGCCAGCGAGAAGATGCCCAGCGTCACGGCCGGCAGGATCAGCTGCGCAATCGCCGCCCGGAAGGCGGGAAAATCTCCCGCCAGCAGCGTATCAATCAACAGGAAGCCGGTCACCCGTGGAGGTTCGGATAGAAAAACATCCAGACGGCCAAGTGGCGCGGGCGACCAGCCCAGGATGAAGTAGAAGACAAAAACAAGGAGCAGCCCGGTAAAAAATACGGGAAGCGAGACGCCAGCGGTGGCGATGATGCGGCACAGATGATCGATCCATGACCCCTGGCGCACGGCGGCCAGAACGCCCAGAGGCAGGGCGACCGACATCGCCAGCAGAAGGCCGCACAGGGTCAGTTCTGCGGAAGCCGGCAATCTTGCTGCAATGTCTCTGGTAACAGGCTGGCCGGTGGTGAGGGACTGGCCAAGATCGCCCTTGACCAGCGCCGCCACATAGCTGGCGAACTGCTGTGGCAGGGGCTGGTCGAGGCCAAGCTTGCTGCGAATTTCGGCGATAGCTTTCGGCGAGGCCGTCGGCCCGGCAAAATAGGCGGCGGTGTCACCGGGCAGAACGCGCGTCAGCAAAAAGGTGACGATGATCACGCCGATAATGGACGGGATGGTCGTCAGAAGCCTGGCGCCGATCAAACGAAGCATGAGAGCAACTATGCTTTCGTCAGATAGCGGAAATCCGGCTCGCGGCAGGGTTGGAACTGATAGCCGCCAATGTTCTTTTGCATCGCCACATCATGCGTCGGCTGGGCGAGCGGAATCATCGGTACTTCACGCGACACCAGCGACACGAAGTCGACAACGCTTCGCTCATAAACTGCCTTGTCGCTGGTGAAGCGCGCTTCATCAACGAGCTTGTCGAGCGCCGGGTTCTGATAGGATGCAATGTTGAAAATGGAATTGTTGCCGTGCATCGTCCAGAACAGGTAATAATCGGGGTAATCAAGCCAGCCGGCAAAGCGGTTCAGCACCATCGGGTTGGTTTTCTTGCTGATTTCGCCGCGGAAATTGGCGCCCGGCACTTTCGAGATTTCGATGTTGATACCGATGCCCGCCATGGCCTCTTTGATGAGGACGGCCATCGGCTCGGCGACGGTTGCGTTGCCGGCATCGAAGAGAAGTGTGGTTGAAAGCCCGCCGGGCGCTGCCGCGTCGACGAGTGCCTTGGCTTTCGCCACATCGGTCTTGTAAGGGTAGGGTTGCGGCCACGCCACCTTGGGGGTTGCCGGTCCGCCGGACATGTCGATGCCGCGCCCGAACAGCGACGCCTGCAGCATTTTCTCATAAGGCATGGCCCAGGCTGCCGCCTGCCGCAGCCGGACGTCGGTGAAGGGGCCGGTGGCGGTATTCAGATAAAGACCCCACACGCCATTGGGGATCGGCACACCCACGACATTGATCTTGCCGGCATCCAGCAGGTCCTTGAAATCCTTCGGTGGCAACCCGTACGAAATATCCGCATCGCCCCGCTCGATGAGCGCCCGACGTGTCGAGGGTGAGGCGATGTCGCGGGCTATGACGCGACGCAGCGTTGGCAGCTTGCCAGACGTCCAGGCGTCATGGCGCGTGTAGATCGTCTCGACGCCGGGCTTCCAGCTCTCGACCTTGAATGCGCCGGAGCCGGCGACGTTGTTCTTCAGCCATTCCTTGGCCCAGGGATCGCCACCGCTGTTGGCAATGGCAAGCTCTGAATCAAAAACGAACGGAATGGTGACCGCCAAATTTGGCATCGTCAGCTTGTCCTTGCGGATGAAATCCACGCGGAACGTCTTGTCGTCAAGGGCAACAAATTGTTCGGCCTT
Source organism: Raskinella chloraquaticus (SeqCode) (assembly GCA_002365175.1). Lineage (GTDB taxonomy): Bacteria > Pseudomonadota > Alphaproteobacteria > Rhizobiales > UBA4765 > Raskinella > Raskinella chloraquaticus. The sequence continues at coordinate 24,896 of DEZK01000015.1, read as the reverse complement.
CTCCAGCGACCCGGCGTTCATCTGTGTCGTTGCAAACCCGCCAATCGACACGGCGCGATCGAGCGACCATTTGACGTCCCTGGCAGTCACCGGCCTGCCGGAATGGAAAGTGGCGTTGCGCAGTTTGAACGTGCAGCTCATGCCATCGGAGGCAACCTGCCAGCTTTCCGCCAGCTCACCCTCGATTTCCGTCATCGCGATCGTGTTGCCGCCACCGCTCGGGATGGGCACGGGCTTGAAGCGCAGCAGGCGATCATAGCAATTAAGCGCGACGCCATTGACCGGCTGGGATGAGCCGATGCCCTGCATGTCGAGGCTGTTGGGTCCATATTCCTGCACCAGCAGGAGCGTCTCATTGCGGCCCACGGACTGGGCATTTGCCGTCGATCGGGCAATGAACGGAGCGGCGAGGCCAGCGGCAAGCGCAGTGCGGCGGGTGATCATCGACAATATGTCCTTCCTTGGTCATTCGCGACAGGTGGAACCGCAACGCCGGCGGTCAATCCGACCACGGCATCTCATGACGGTGAGAATTCTGCGTCGTACTGAAAGGAGCTGAGCAAGGCTTGTGCCAAGACCTCGCAGGCAGGCTTTGCGATGAATCGGCGAATAGTCGGGACGCTTAACAGCGGCCGCGACGGGTAAACGGCTCTGATTTATGATCAGTCGTCGTCACCTCTGCCCAACATTTGTCTGAGTGCCTACGGATTAGGCAATCTGGCCGCGCCTTTTGTCAGGAGCAAAGCGTCGCTGTCGTCTTTGAGGTCTATGCCTGTCAGTGAACGGCGGAACGCCTCATCAATCAGCCAGTCAAGCTTCGCAGCTGCGACCTCGAAGCTGAGGCCAGCGGGACGAATATTGGACAGGCAGTTGCGGGCAGCATCGCTCACGCCGGGGCGCGGGGCAAAGGTCAGATACGCACCAAGCGAATCAGGCGATGACAGGCCTGGCCGCTCGCCGATCAGCATCAGCACCATGCGCGCGCCAAGCAGGTGGCCTATCTCGTCACCAAGAGCCACGCGGGCTTGCGAGGCGACCACAATCGGCGCGCAGCTGATGGCGCGACCCTCGATGTGCGCCAGCACAGCGGTGACGAGCGGCAGGGCATTGTTGTGGATGGCGGTTGCTGACAGCCCGTCGGCCACCACGAGCGCAAGGTCGCTTCTGCGGCTGTGGGAGGCAAGCATTGCGCGGCTTTTCTGCGACAACATCCGCCCGAGATCGGGCCGGCGCAGATAGGTGGCACGATCACCCGCCGCGCTCGCGACCTCGATCACCTGACGCCCCGGAGCCGCCAGCGCCGCGGCGATCTCGCCTGCACGAAACGGCTCATGCACCGCATCACGTGCCTTTGCGTGGGCAAGTCCAAACCGCAGCACCTCGTCAACAGGCATTGATGCGCCGCGATGACCCAGTCCGATGCGCGCTGGCGTCAACGCGCGCAAACGCGACCAATTGGTGAGCGGCGTGCGATCCTCGGGGTTGTCATTCATGGCAGGTAATCGCCCATTGCCTGCAACAAGGGGGGCGACGTGCCGCCCGCGCGCAGGGCGCCCGTCGCATCGACGATATCGAGCCGTTGTAGCCAGGCCTCGAACTCCGGCGCCCGCCTCAAGCCCAGCAGCGCCCGGATATAGAGCTGGTCGTGAAACGACGTCGACTGGTAATTCAGCATGATGTCATCAGCGCCCGGTACGCCCATGATAAAATTGACGCCGGCTGCGCCAAGCAACGTCAGCAGCGTATCCATATCATCTGAATCCGCCTCAGCGTGATTGGTGTAGCAGATGTCGCATCCCATCGGCAGGCCCATCAGCTTGCCGCAGAAATGGTCCTCCAGCCCGGCGCGGATGATCTGCTTGCCGTCATAGAGATATTCCGGCCCGATGAAGCCGACGACGGTATTGACGAGAAACGGCTGATAGGCTCTGGCAACGGCATAGGCGCGCGCTTCAAGTGTTTGCTGGTCAACGCCGTGATGGGCATTGGCCGAGAGAGCCGATCCCTGTCCGGTCTCGAAATACATGACGTGATCGCCGACCGTACCCCGCTTGAGGGATCGTCCCGCGTCAAGCCCTTCGCGCAACAGGCCAAGCGTAACGCCGAACGAGGCGTTGGCGGCCTGCGTGCCGGCGATTGACTGGAAGACAAGGTCGACGGGGGCGCCCTGTTCGATGAGCCGGATCGTGCTCGTCACATGCGTCAGGACACAGCCCTGGGTTGGAATGGAAAAACGTGTGATCACACCATCCAGAAGATGCAGCAGATCGCTGATCGTCGTCAGGCTGTCGGAGGCCGGATTGATACCGATGACCGCATCGCCGCAGCCATAGCCGAGCCCGTCGATGATGGAGGCCATGATACCGGCCGGATCGTCGGTCGGATGGTTTGGCTGAAGGCGTACCGCGAGCGTGCCCGGCTGGCCGATCGTCGTGCGAAAACGGGTCACGCTCCGGCATTTGCTGGCGACCAGAATGAGGTCCTGGTTGCGCATCAGTTTGGAGACGGCGGCCGCCATCTCGGGCGTGATGCCGGGGGAGAGCCGGGCAAGGCTCTCGGTTGTTGCCCGGTTCGAACACAGAAAGTCGCGAAAGCCGCCAACCGTCAGGCTTGCCACTGGCGCGAACGCATCCTTGTCATGCGCGTCGATGATGAGCCTTGTGACATCGTCATGCTCATAGGGAATGACGGCCTCGCTCAGAAACGTCGACAAAGGCAGATCAGCAAGCGCCAGGCGCGCTGCCATCATCTCTTCCAGGCTGCCGGCGGCGATGCCGGCCAGCGCATCGCCTGAGCGCAGCGGCGTTGCCCGGGCCATCAGCGATTTCAGATCAGCGAAGACATAGGTTTCGCTGCCAATGCGCGCGCGATATGCCAATCGAATTCCTCCAGCCTGCCGACCCTACCCGTCGTTCATTACCGCAGAAAGGCTTGGAACTGCGCGAATGACAACACCATGATCACGTTTGCCGGGCAGCGCAAACGGGCTCTACCATCTTGCTCATTGGCGCGCCTGTTCAAAGCCAGGCGGATCAATGTGCCGGCCGTCGGCCGCTTCCCGGTCGGAACCGCGATCGAGGCGGCGGGCAACGGTGTTGTGACATTGTGCGTGCGGCTGGATGCGGCATTAACGGTGGCGTCGTCGTTGTTCGCAGTCAGTTCGCAGGCGTGAAAGTGATCCTTCGATCTTGGAACGCATCACGCAGATTGTTCATCGCCTCCAGCCAGTCCGTACCGCCCCACTGGCTGGAAAAGGCATAGGTGCGCCCACCAACACGCAGCAATTCATCGTCTCGGCAGAAGAAGCGTATTGGATCGAACCGTTTTCCATTTGCCTCGCGAGCCGCTGTGGCCAAGCGAACAAAGTCATCATGGTCAACCTCGCCCTCAACAGAGATAAGGGCACGCTTGGCGCGCGGTCCGCAATGCTGGGCTATAGTCTGCGGGTCGATGCCGCCTTCCACCAGGTGGCGGAATGTCCGCAGGATCGCTCGGCCCTTGGATTCTCGCGGATAGTTTGCGTCGCCAAGGACCAAATCATATTTTGTATGGTCCGCACCACTGGTCCGCTCTGCCCGCTCCTTGCGCTCTTTCTCGCGAACACGGACCTGGTATTCGGCAGCCTCTGGCGGTGGAATTATCTGGGTCACATCAACCAGAACACGCCCTGACAGGTTGTATGGCTGAAGCCGCACGCAGCGGATATCCAGATCACGCTTGTTGAGCCACAGGACAGCGGTGGTCAGTTCCGGCGGGAACGTCTCAGCGGCGAGGACGATCTTGACGTCCTGAGCGAACTGATCATGGTCGGGCTCGTCCCATCCGAGGAATGCCAGAAGCTCAGTCCGAGCGTCTGTGTCGTCGCGGCCGATCTGGCGCAGGTAGCGGTCAAACCCATCCACCGCTTGATCGAAGGTCATAGTGGAGACCATCGCCGCATACCGGATGGCCTGCAGTTCCATATGGCCACCATCTTCTCGCTTCAATTCGATCACGACAAGATTGGCATCATGATCGATCCCGAGAAGATCGATGCGGCGACGGGAGTCGTCCCATTCACCGTATTCCTCCGCGATCACCAGTGTGTTGGGGGCTATAACGGCAACGTTCTCGCGCAACAGCCGCTGCAAATCGCGCCGCTCGTGCAATTGCATCGCGCCGAATGTGGTCTTGGTCAGAGGCTGGATACGATCCGGTGCAAACTCGTAAATCGGCATGAAGGGCACAACCTATTGGACACCTCGCTCACCAAAGTGTGGAGCGCAATCGAAGTTTCGATGTTACCTTGGCCATCTAAACGCGATTGCCGCAGAATGCCATCCTGCGCCAGTCCCCGCCATTCATCGCGAGACGAGGCCAGAGCATGTTGCGGACCAGAAACGTCCGCAGCCGAAGCCGCGCCAGCCCGGCTTCGATTGACCAATTGCAAAAACCTGTGGTCATAAGCGGGATGCCCGGACCCAACCCACTGACGATCCTTCATTCCCAGGCGCCGCTGCGCGTGTGGTCGCTGATCGTCACGATCTTTGGTGATGTGGTGATGGATCGCGGGCGTGATCATCATCCCGCCCCCGTCTGGACCAGCGATCTAATGGCGCTGCTGGCCCTTCTGGGCATCGATGCCGGACATGCGCGCACCAACCTGTCGCGGCTGGTGGCAAACGGCACCCTGCAGCGTGGCAAGGATGGACGCCGCACCGATTACCGATTGAGCACGGCAAGTGCCGCCGATTTCGCGCGCGCCGCTGCCGTCATCTACGGTGCCGACACGCACCAGCCCGCAGGCGATATGATCCTTGCAGCCCTTGATCTGTGCGCTGACCGCAAGGCCGCGCGTCTAGCGCTCGAGGCTGACGGCTTCCGCTTTCTGTCGTCAACGCTGGCGATGGCGTCGCGACATGAACGGGTGCCCGATATGCCGCTGACAAACGAGGTGATTTTTGCAGTTGCAACATCAACACCTGCGCTGCGATCAGCGGTGAACAAGCTCTGGCATCTTGATGATCTCAACCATGCCTATAGCCGGTTTGTCACGGCTTTCGACCCGGTAACGGGCGCATTGGAGCCCGAGGAAGCGGTCATCCTGCGCATCGTCGTGACACATATGTTCCGCCGTCTGGTGCTGCGCGATCCGCTCCTGCCGGCCGCGATGCTGCCGGCTGACTGGCAGGGGCACGCGGCACGCGCAGTTTTCATGCGTCAGATCAAGCGCACGGCGCGATCATCGGACGTCTGGTTTTCCCGGCATGGCTTTCATACCCCGACATCGTGAACGACAAAATGAAACGCGTTCTCGTTTAAATATGTAACAAAAAATATTGACTAAACGAAATATTGTAACATAATTATCTGAAGCAGAGGAGATGGGCTCATGTACGCGCAGGCGCTCGACCAGAAAGATCGCAGTCCCGTCATCGCCGAAGATCCGGTGCGGCTCGAGCGCTTCGAGGCGCGTTGCACGGCCGAGGACAAGATCGAGCCCAAGGACTGGATGCCGGACGCTTATCGCCGCACCCTTATCCGTCAGATATCCCAGCATGCCCATTCCGAAATCATCGGCATGCAGCCCGAGGGTAACTGGGTCACGCGTGCACCCTCACTACGTCGCAAGTCGATCCTTCTGTCGAAAATTCAGGACGAGGCGGGGCATGGCCTCTATCTCTACTCGGCCGCGGAAACGCTCGGTGTCAGCCGCGAGGAACTGAGCGAGCAGCTTCTGTCTGGCAAGGCGAAATATTCCTCGATCTTCAATTATTCGACACTGACCTGGGCTGATATGGGCGCGGTCGGCTGGCTCGTTGATGGCGCGGCGATCATGAACCAGATCCCGCTCTGCCGCTGTTCCTACGGCCCCTATGCGCGCGCCATGATCCGCATCTGCAAGGAAGAGAGCTTCCATCAGCGCCAGGGCTTCGAGATCATGCACACCTTGGCCAAAGGAACAGTAGCGCAGAAGGCGATGGCGCAGGACGCGCTCAATCGCTGGTGGTGGCCGTGTCTGATGATGTTTGGCCCGCCCGATCAGGCCTCGCAACATTCCGACACCTCGATGCGCTGGAAGATCAAACGGTTTTCCAACGACGAATTGCGGCAGAAATTCATCGACGCCATGGTGCCGCAGGCGCGGTTCCTCGGCCTCGATATCCCTGATCCCGAATTGCGCTTCAATGAAGAGAGCGGTCACTGGCAGACGGGCGCAATCGACTGGAGCGAATTCAGGCGCGTTCTGGCCGGCGATGGACCGTGCAATCGCCAGCGCATGCGCGTGCGCCGGCAGGCGGAAGACGAGGGCATCTGGGTACGTGATGCGGCGCGAGCCTTCGCCGCCAAGCGCGCCGCGCGCCGGCAGGCAGCAGCGATTGCGGCGGAGTGAGGCAGTCATGAGCGAGGCGACAACACCGCTGTACGAGGTCTTCATCCGCCCCAAGGCCGGGCTCAGTCACAAGCATGTCGGCAGTCTGCACGCATGCGATGATGATATGGCGCTTCACATGGCGCGTGACGTCTACACGCGCCGCGCCGAAGGCGTCTCGATCTGGGTGGTACGCTCGGACCTCATCGCTGCCTCCGACCCGGTCGACAAGGACATGCTCTTTGAACCGACAGCATCAAAAATCTATCGCCACCCGACATTCTACGACGTCCCCGACGATGTGGGGCATATGTGATGGACGTGGTGGCAGCGATAGAGGATGATCTTTTTGCCTACGCGCTGATGTTGGGCGACAGCGCGCTTGTCCTCAGCCATCGCCTGTCGGAATGGAGCGGCTTTGGACCGACGCTCGAAGAGGACATCGCCCTGTCGAACATGGCGCTTGACCTGATCGGGCAGGCGCGGCTCTGCCTTGATTATGCCGGCAAGGTCGAGGGCAGGGGGCGTGACGAGGATGCGCTCGCCTATCTGCGTGACGATAATGATTACCGCAATCTGCTGATCTGCGAACAGCCGCGCGGCGATTTTGCCGTGACCATGGTGCGCCAGCTTTTCTATGCAGGCTTCATGCAGCCCTGTTTTGCCTCCCTCATGGCCTCGCGCGACAGCACGCTCGCAGCGATTGCCGCAAAGGCCGAGAAAGAGATGGCCTATCATCTGCGCCATGCCGGCGAATGGGTGATCAGGCTTGGTGATGGCACCGCAGAAAGCCATACCCGCACCCAGCGTGCGCTTGATGAGATGGCGATCTATGTAGCGGAGTTTTTTACCGTGAGTGCAGTTGAGCGCCGCCTTGCTGACGCGGGCATCGCGCCTGATCCGCTTGCGCTGCGTGCCCCATTTGAGAACAGCATCACCCCGATCCTGAAAGAGGCCACGCTCATAGTGCCGTCCTTTGCCGGGGGACAATATGGTGGCAAGAACGGACGCCATGGCGAGCATCTGTCGCGGCTTCTGGGCGAGATGCAGGTGCTCCATCGCGCCCATCCCGGTGCCACATGGTGAGGCCGGTGGAAAACGATGTCGCAGCGCTGGTTGATCTGGCGCGTGCGCGCGCCGTCATCGACGCCGTGTGCGATCCGGAAATTCCGGTTCTGACGCTTGCCGATCTTGGTGTCATTCGCACCATTGAGCAAAGGGCTGATGGAAAGATCGAGATTGCCATCACGCCGACCTATTCCGGCTGTCCGGCGATGAGCGCAATCACCGTTGATCTTCATGCCGCTCTGGCGACAGCAGGGTTCGACGACGTGACGATCACCACCGTTCTGCACCCGGCATGGACCAGCGACTGGATGAGCGCGGCCGGCCGCGCCAAGCTGCGTGCCTACGGCATCGCCCCCCCTGCAATGAAGGCGTCGCGTCGCGCCCTCTTTGGCGATGAAACGCCACCGGCCTGTCCGCAATGCAACGCAGAGAAAACAGAGAAGATCAGCGAATTCGGCTCGACTGCTTGCAAGGCCTTGTGGCGTTGCTTGTCCTGCCGCGAACCTTTCGACGCATTCAAATGTATCTGAAATGACATTTGCAAGATGACCCGCTTTCACCCCGTGACGATTGCCGATATCCGCCGCGAAACCGCCGGTAGTGTGTCGCTTGGCTTCGTGTTGCCTGACGCGTTGAAAGAACAATTCGCTTTCGTGCCCGGGCAGTATCTCACCTTGCGAGCCACCATCGATGGCGAGGATCTCAGGCGCTCCTATTCGATCTGTTCCGCACTCGACGAAGCTCAGTTGCGCGTTGGCATCAAGAAAGTGGCTGGCGGCGCATTTTCAACCTATGCGAACGAGCAGCTTAAAATCGGCGATACGCTTGCCCTCATGCCACCGCAGGGACGGTTCACACTCGATCTTGGCAAGCGCGGCCAGCATCTCCTCGCCATCGCTGCCGGATCGGGCATCACGCCGATCCTGTCGATCGCCAAATCCCTGTTGTCACGCGATCCTGCCGCCCGGTTTACTCTCATCTATGGCAACCAGACGGCGCAAAGCGTCATGTTCGCCGAGGAGTGGGAGGATTTGAAAAACCGCTCTATCGGGCGCCTCTCGATCGTCCATGTCATGAGCCGCGAAGCCCAGGATGTGGCGCTGCTGTCAGGGCGCATAACCGGTGAGCGCTTGAAGGCATTGGCCAGGGGCGTTGTCGATGTGAGCGACATTGACGAGGCCTATTTGTGCGGGCCGCAGGCAATGATTGCTGATGTCAGATCGGCGCTGGAGGAAATGGGTCTGGCAGGCGAGCGGATCCACAGCGAATTGTTCAAGTCAGCAGCGCCACGTGCAGGCTTTCGTGCACCAGCTCCGCAGCCGGAAGCCGGCGTGTTGTCTCGCATCAATGTCACCCTTGATGGCGCCAGCCGCGCTTTTGATATGGGAGAGGATGACAGCAATATCGTTGATGCAGCCGCGCGCGCCGGTCTCGATCTGCCCTATTCATGCAAGGGCGGCATGTGCTGCACCTGTCGCTGCAAGGTGACGGAAGGCAGTGTGACGATGGCGCTCAATTATTCGCTTGAGGACTGGGAGCTCAACGCCGGATTTGTCCTTGCCTGCCAGGCCCGGCCAAAAACGCCGTCCGTCACGCTGGATTTCGACCAGTTGTAGCGGCAGCGCTCGTCACTCTTCCGGCTCAGCCCTGATGCCGGCAAGAAAGAGACGTGTGAGGAGTGCCGCATAGGCTGCATGGGTCATCGGTCCGTTTTCGCGAAACCACATATATTTCCAGTTGAGCGCGCCGAAGATCGTCATCGTCATCGGGCGGATTTTAGCTGGATGCAATCGCGGATGGAGCTTTCTCACAACGGTGCTCATGATCTCGACAAGCCGGCGCTCGTATCCCTTCAATTCTGCCTGCTGATCGGCTGGCAGGTGAGCGAGATGATTGATCTGCACCTTGTGGTTGGAATCAGCGTCGCGGTAGCAATCGATGATGGTGGAGATCATGACCGCGAAGCGCGCTTCAGGCGCTGCATACGGGTCATCGGCTGCTTCGACGGCCTCGACAAGATCGCCGAGATGGGCGCGAATGACGTCAAACAGCAGCTCATCCTTGGCGCGGTAGTAATGGTACAGGAGTGCCTTCGACAGGCCGAGCGCCTGGGCGATATCGTTCATCGAGGTACGATCAAAGCCGTCGGCGGCGAATAGCTTTGCCGCGCCAGCGAGGATGGCGGCGCGTTTGTCGTCGTAATCCTGGGCGCGCGGGCGGGCCACGATCAGGTCTTCGCCGTCCTGAGATCGACGATGCGCCTGGCCTTGCCCTGTGAGCGCTCAATGCCATCAGGCGGCAACACGCTGACGCGCGCTGAAATGCCGATGGTCTCCTTGATGCGCAGCGAGAGCAGCCTGCCGGCCTCGCCGACGCTGTCGTCCGCCTCACGCCTGCCTTCGACCCGCACTTCCATCTCGTCCATCCGCCCTTCGCGCGTGAGGACGATCTGGTAATGTGCTGACAGCGTTTCGATCTCGAGAAGCATCTCCTCGATCTGTGTAGGAAAGACGTTGACGCCGCGCACGATCATCATGTCGTCGCTGCGGCCCGTGACCTTTTCCATGCGGCGCATGCTGCGCGCCGTACCTGGCAGAAGCCGCGTCAGATCGCGTGTGCGGTAGCGGATGACCGGCATCGCCTCCTTGGTGAGCGAGGTGAATACCAGTTCTCCCAGTTCGCCATCGGCCAGAACGGCGCCAGTGTCGGGGTCTATGATCTCGGGATAGAAATGATCCTCCCAGATGTGAAGCCCGTCTTTCGTCTCCACGCATTCGCAGGCGACCCCCGGCCCAATGACCTCGGAGAGCCCGTAAATATCCACTGCATGCATGTCGAAGGCCTGCTCGATCTCAAGCCGCATGGCGTTCGTCCACGGCTCGGCGCCGAAGATACCGACTTTAAGCGAGGTAGCGCGTGGGTCCATGCCGCGCTTCCTGAATTCATCGAGCACAGCCAGCATGTAACTTGGCGTCACCATGATGACGTCGGGCTTGAAATCGGCGATGAGCGTCACCTGGCGCTCGGTCATGCCGCCCGATATCGGTACAACCGTGCAGCCGAGGCGCTCGGCACCGTAATGGGCACCAAGCCCGCCGGTGAACAGGCCGTATCCATAGGCAACATGACAGACCATGCCCGCCCGCCCGCCGGAGGCGCGAATGGAACGCGCCATGACGTCCGCCCACATGTCGACATCCTGCTTCGTATAGCCAACCACAGTGGGCTTGCCCGTGGTGCCGGATGACGCGTGGATGCGCGCAACCTGCTCGCGCGGCACCGCAAACAGGCCGAAGGGATAATTGTCGCGCAGATCGGCCTTGCCGGTGAACGGGAAATTGGCGAGGTCGGCCAGGGTGCGGCAATCGTCGGGATGGACGCCTTGCGCATCGAAGGCCCGCCGGTAATGCGGCACATGCGCATAGGCGTGATGTAGCGTCGCTTTGAGGCGCGTGAGCTGCAGGGCTGCGATCTCGTCGCGGGAGGCGATTTCGATGGCGTCGAGTGAGGAGCGGGGAGGGGTGAGGTCGATCATCTGACGGTCCACACGTTCAGGCCAGAAGGGAGCCGGGTATCGCGCGTGAATGACCGCGGAATTCCGCAATCACCGTGCCGTCTTCGCTGCGTACCGTGACATCCGTGATGCCCGAGCGCTCGGCCCTGTTGCGCTCGCGCGCCTCGGCGATGAGGCGCATGCCAAGCTTGCCTGGCGCCAGGAAGGTGACGTTGCAGTGCTGCGCCACATGGCGTTGCCCGTGGCTGTTGCAGGCAAAGGCGAACGCACTGTCGGCCAGCAGAAAGATATACCCGCCATGGCACGTGCCATGGCCATTGGTCATCGATGTCGTGACGCTCATGGTCATGGTCGCGGCGCCGGGTCCGATATTTACGATCTCCATGCCGAGATGGCGGGTGGCGTTGTCATCCTTCCACATGGCTTGTGCGGACAGCCTGGCGATATCATCGGCACTGTGTGTCGTCATGTCAGCCGCGCCCCGTGAAATGAGGTGCCCTCTTGTGCATGAACGCGTCGACACCTTCGGCATAATCCTTGCCAAAGCCAAGCCGGCGCTGCGTATCGCGCTCATGGTCGAGCTGGGCGTCGAGCGTCGCTGTTGCGGCGTTGTGGATTGACTGCTTGATGGCGGCAAGCGCCGTTGTTGATTGTAACGCGAGGTGGGCCGCCATGGTTTTCGCTTCGCTCAGCAGATACTCATCCTGCACCACCTTCCAGATCAAACCCCACGCGCATGCCTGCTCCGCTGACAGCGGCTCGGCCAGCATTGCCAGCCCCTTCGCCCGCGCTTCACCCAGCAGATGCGTCAACGTCCACGTCCCGCCTGAATCCGGCGCAAGACCAATCTTCGCGAAGGATTGAATGAACTTCGCCGATTGTGCGGCAATGACAATATCGCCATGAAGCGCCAGATTGGCGCCAGCGCCCGCCGCGACCCCGTTGACCGCGACGATGATCGGCTTTGGCAGCGACCGCAGACGGCGCACCAGTGGGTTATAGCGAAGCTCCAGGCTTTCTCCCAGGTCATTCGGCGTGCCTGTCTTGGGCGCCACCGCGCGATCCGACAGATCTTGGCCCGCGCAAAAGCCGCGCCCCGCTCCTGTGATCACCACAGCGCGGCAATGATCATCGCTCGCGATCTCATTCAGCGCATCAGCAAGTGCCTGGTGCATCTCCAGAGTGAAGCTGTTCAGCCGCTCCGGCCGATTGAGCGTGAGCATCGTCACCCCGCCACTCTTTTCGACCAGTATCGTCTCGCTCATCGCCTGCCTCCCGCCCGCCGGCATGTCGTGCACCGGCACTTTTTCTTTCAGCCACTCTTGCATTATCCGTCCAACCGGTCAATTAATGGAGAGAAGGATCGGACAACGATCCGTATTCAAAGTGGCTGCAGAAAAAGCAACTGAAATGGACGCCGGAACGGGCGCCACAGGGAGGATGACATGACCTTGCATAAATCGCTGGCGATCGCCGCTGGACTTCTGATGGGCGCCACATCACTTTTTGGAGGCGCGCAGGCACAGGACATCAAGGTCGGTGCCGTCCTGTCAGTCACCGGACCCGGCGCCTTCCTTGGCGATCCGGCCGACAAGACGTTGCGCATGTATGTTGACGAGATCAACGCCAAGGGCGGGGTCAAGGGCCGCAAGCTGCAACTCGTCATCTACGATGATGGCGGAGACGCCGGCAAGGCGCGCACCTTCGCCACCCGCCTCGTCGAGGAAGACAAGATCGTTGCCATGGTCGGCGGTTCGTCCACGGGTACAACCATGGCGATGGTACCGATCTTCGAGGAGGCGCAAATCCCCTTCATTTCCCTTGGTGGTGCTGTCGTCATCATCGAGCCGGTGAAGAAATTCGTATTCAAGACGCCGCACACCGATCGCATGGCCTGCGAGAAGATCTTCACCGATCTCAAGCAGCGCAATCTGACCAGGATCGCCCTGATTTCGGGAACGGATGGTTTCGGCAAATCGATGCGCGACCAGTGCGCGGCCGTCAACGCCAAATATGGCGTCGAAATTCTGGCTGAGGAAACCTACGGCCCGCGCGATACCGACATGACACCGCAGCTCACCAATCTCAAGGCGAAGGCGGGCGTCCAGGCGGTCATCAATCCGGGCTTTGGCCAGGGGCCGGCGATCGTCACACGCAATTTCCGTCAGCTCGGTTTTGCCGTGCCGCTCTACCAGAGCCATGGCGTGGCCTCGAAGCAGTATATCGATCTGGCAGGAGATGCGGCCAATGGCGTGCGCCTGCCAGCGGCCGCCCTTCTGGTGGCTGACAAGCTTGCGGCAAGCGACCCGCAGAAGGCGGTCGCCAGCGCCTACGCCACCAAGTTCCAGACTATCACCAAAGAGCCTGTCTCGACTTTCGGCGGCCACGCCTTCGACGGGCTGATGATCCTGGTGGGGGCCATGGAGCGAGGCGGTTTTGACCCCAAGGTGATCCGCGACGAGATCGAGAAGACCAAAGGCCTCATCGGGACCGCCGGCGTCTTTAACATGTCGGCAAGCGACCACATGGGGCTCGACCTGTCCGCCTTCAAGATGCTCGAGATCAGGAACGGCGACTGGGCGCTCGCGGAATAGGTGTCACTCGTCAACCCTGTGCGCTGATCGCGCACAGGGCGTCGTCGTTTGCCGACTGGTCCGCGCTTGTGAGCGAATAAGGCGAGGGGATCGTTAATGCTTGCGCAGTTCCTGCAATTTGCCATGTCAGGCCTCACCGTTGGTGCGGTCTATGGCATCGTCGCACTCGGGTTCACGCTGATCTACAACGCGTCTGGCGTGATGAATTTCGCCCAAGGTGAGTTCGTCATGATCGGTGGCATGGTCACCGTGTCGGCAGTTGGCGCCGGGGTGCCGCTGCCATTGGCCGCACTGATTGCCGTGATCGTTGCCGCGAGCGTCGGTGTGCTTTTGCAACGGCTCGCCATCGAGCCGGTACGAGACGCGCCGCCGGTTGTCCTCATCATCATCACCGTTGGCGCTGCCCTCGTCATCCGCGGCGTGGCGCAGATCGTCTTTGGCAAGCAGCTTCATAAGCTGAGCGATTTTTCCGGTGACACACCGCTTGCTTTTCTAGGTGCATCTATTCTGCCGCAGGCATTGTGGGTGCTGGCCGGCACAGTGCTGATCGTGACGCTGGTGTGGCTGTTTCTGAACCTCACCATGCTTGGCAAGGCGTTGATCGCGACCTCGGCCAACCGCCTTGCTGCGAAGCTTGTCGGTATCAATATCTCGTTTATTCTGGCGCTGGCCTTTGCGCTCTCGGCGGTCATCGGTGCTGCCGCCGGCATTCTGGTCACGCCCATTACCTTCACCTACGCCGAAGTAGGCACGCTGCTGGCGCTCAAGGGCTTTGCTGCTCTCGTTCTGGGCGGGCTCGGTTCGCCGCTTGGCGCCGTCATCGGCGGCCTTCTGCTGGGGCTGAGCGAAGCCTTTGCCGCTGGCTATCTGTCGTCCACCTACAAGGACGCGGTTGCCCTGTTGCTGATGATCGCGGTGTTGTTGCTGCGCCCGGGTGGCATCCTCGGACATGCCGGCGCGGAGCGGGTATGATGGCGCGCTTTCGCCAAAATCGCTGGTTTGAGCCAGCACTCATTGCCCTCATCATCATCATCATTGGCCTCGTCCTGCCCTCGACCTACTATTTCCGGATCGCCACGCTGGTGCTGATCGCCGGATTAAGCGCGACGGGGCTTAATCTTCTCCTCGGCTATGCCGGACAGATCAGCCTTGGACATGCCGGTTTTGTCGGCATCGGCGCTTATGCGGTTGCGGTTCTGCCGGCGAAATTCGCCGTTCCATCACTCCTGGCGATCTTTTGCGGAACGCTCGTCTCCGGCGTTGTGGCATTGATCATTGGCAGGCCCATCCTCAGGCTCAAGGACCATTTCCTGGCGGTGGCGACGCTGGCCTTCGGTATCCTCATTGCCATGGTTTTGAATAATGAGCAGTGGCTGACGGGCGGGCCGGATGGCATGGCTGTTTCCCGTATCGAGCTGTTTGGCATCCGCATCCGCTCGGCCCAAAGCTGGTACTGGATCAGCGGCACAGTACTGGTGTTGGCAGTGGTACTTGCGCGCAATCTCCTCGATTCCTCGACCGGGCGGGCATTGCGCGCGCTCCATGACAGTGAGGTGGCAGCGCGGTCAGCGGGCATCGACGTTGCGCGCATCAAGAGCATCGTGTTCGTTATTTCCGCCGTTTTTGCCTCGCTCTCAGGCTCACTCTACGCCCTGTTCAACGGCCATGTGACGCCGGATATCGCGAGTTTCCTCAACTCGATTGAAATCGTCACCATGGTGGTGCTGGGGGGTATGGGTTCGCTGTCGGGCGGCCTTGTCGGGGCGGTCATCCTGGTTGTTCTGCCGCAGGCATTGTCATTTTTTCACGAATACGAACATCTGCTGCTCGGTGTCCTGATGATCCTCATCCTCGTGTTCATGCGTGCCGGCATCGTGCCAACGCTTGCGGCGCGGTGGGCGAGAGGACGCTTATGAACCTGCTGTCGGTCGAACATCTTGGAATTTCGTTCGGTGGCGTCAGAGCTGTCGATGACGTGTCGTTTTCGATCTCTCCGGGCGAGATATTTTCGATCATCGGCCCGAATGGTGCTGGCAAGACAACGCTGTTCAATCTCATTTCCGGCGTTTATCGCAGCGACATGGGCCGGGTGACATTACGTGGCGATGATGTATCGCGCCTGCCTCCCGAAGCGCTCGCCAGCCGCGGCCTTGCCCGCACCTTTCAGAATTTGCAGATCTTCGCGCGCATGAGCGTTGAGGAAAACGTCATGGTGGGGCTGCATCGCCACGAGACGCGCAATGTCCTGGCGCATCTGCTGGGGCTGCCGTCGGTGATGGCGGAAAACCGCCGGACCCGCGATGAGGCGAGACGCTATCTTGATATGCTGCATCTCCGGCAGGTAGCCGATGAGGTAGCCGGCAGCCTTTCCTATGGTGAGCTTAAGCGCCTTGAGATCGCCCGCGCCATGGCCTCGCGGCCCGACATATTGTTGCTTGATGAACCGGCGGCTGGCTGCAATCCGACCGAGACGGCGGAAATCGACGAGATCATCGTCAGCATCGCGCGTACAGGCGTTGCCATTTTGCTCGTCGAGCATGACATGAAACTGGTGATGGGCGTTTCAGATCGCGTTCTCGTGCTCAATCAGGGGCGGGTGCTGGCGGAGGGTGCGCCGGATGAAGTGGCCCGAAACCCCTCCGTCATCGACGCCTATCTCGGGCACGACAAGGGCGCAGCCGGTGGTGATCATGTCTGAGAGCTCCTTGCTCAGCGTCGAGGGGTTAGAGGGCGGCTATGGCCGCATCCGCGTCCTCCATGCCATCGCGTTGTCGGTCGCAGCGGGTGAAATCGTCACGCTCATCGGCGCCAACGGCGCTGGCAAGACGACGTTCCTGCGCATACTGTCTGGAATTGAGCCGGCCAGCGGCGGGCGGATCATGCTCGACGGGCACGACATTACAACCCTGTCGCCGCATGCGCGCGTGGCGGCAGGGATCATCCAGTCGCCGGAAGGTCGGCAGGTCTTCCGGCCAATGAGTGTGGAGGATAATCTGCGGCTTGGTGCCTATCGCCGGCAAGGGCAGCCGCAGGCCGATCTTGAGCGCGTCTACGGGCTCTTTCCGCTCCTCAAGGAAAAACGCCATCTGGCGGCGGGCGGCCTGTCGGGTGGTCAACAGCAGATGCTGGCGATAGGCCGGGCGCTCATGGGGGCGCCACGGCTTTTGTTGCTGGATGAGCCCAGCATGGGTCTGGCCCCGCTGCTGGTTGAGCAGATATTCGATGTCATACGCACCCTGCGGGCTGATGGCATGACCATCTTGCTCGTTGAGCAGAATGCCAATGCAGCGCTGGCGATTTCTGACCGCGCCTATGTGCTTGAAACAGGCCGCGTGACGTTGTCGGGACCGGCGCGCGATCTTGCCGCCAATGCCGATATTCGCAAGGCATATCTGGGGATTTGACCGGCTTTGGTTGATGGACGTCTTGAACGAGGTGGAAGATGAGCGCGTTGGTCCTTGAAAGCTTTGCGCAAGGTCACTGGGTGGCTGGCACGGGCGCGCCTGTCATGATCGCCAGTGCCGTTACCGGTGAGCCGGTCGCCAGCGCAAGTTCGGACGGCATCGATATGGCGGCCATGGTCCGTTATGCCCGCACGATCGGTGGTGCCGCCTTGCGCAAGCTGACCTTCCACCAGCGTGCCGATGCGTTGAAAGCCATCGCCGGGCTTCTGACCACGCATAAGGACGCCCTTTATGAATTGTCCTTTCATACCGGCGCCACCCGCAGTGACGGCATGGTCGATATCGAAGGCGGTATTGGCACGCTGTTTGTCTATGCCTCCAAGGGCAAGCGCGAATTACCCGATGAAACCTTCCTGCTCGATGGCGATGTCGACTATGCCTCCAAGAGCGGCGCCTTCATCGGCCGCCACGCCTATCTGCCGCGAGAAGGGGTGGCCGTTCATATCAACGCTTTCAATTTCCCCATCTGGGGCATGCTGGAGAAATTCGCTCCCGCCATCCTTGCCGGTATGCCGGTTATCACCAAGCCGGCGACAACCGGCGCCTATCTGGCTGAAGCGGCAGCCCGCCTGATCATAGACAGCAACATCCTGCCGCCAGGTGCGCTCCAGCTCATTTGCGGCGCCACTCATGATCTCTTCGACCATCTCAACGGCCAGGACATGATCGGTTTCACCGGATCGATGGAGACATCGGCGCGGCTGCAGAGCCATCCCGGCCTCCTGAAGAACGCGGTCCCCTTCGTCGCCGAGCGCGATTCACTGAACTGCTCGATCCTGGCGCCGGACATCACGGTGGAAGATCCCGAATTCGAGATTTTCATCCGTGAGGTTTTCCGCGAGATGACCGTCAAGGCAGGGCAGAAATGCACGGCCATCCGCCGTATCCTCGTGCCGGAGAACCGCGCCGAAGCCGTAAGTGCCGCGCTGATCGAGCGTCTGGCCAGGCTCAGGATCGGCGATCCACGGCTTGAAACAACCCGCATGGGCGCGCTCGCCTCGCTCAGCCAGCGCCGTGACGTGCGCGCGCGCATTGCGCGGCTTGCTGGCGAAAGTGATATCCTCTTCGGCGATCCGTCTCAGGTCAGCGTCGACGGCGCTGATGCAATGAAAGGCGCCTTCCTGTCACCGATCCTGCTCAGGGTCCGCGACACGGCAAGCGCTGAAACAGTGCATAACGTCGAGGCCTTCGGCCCGGTCGCGACCCTTCTGCCCTATCGCGCCATCGATGATGCCATCGCTCTTGCCAATCGTGGCGAGGGAAGCCTTGTCGGCTCACTTGTGACCCGGGACGTGGATACGGCCCGCCACGTGATTTTCGCGGCAGGCGCCTATCACGGCCGCATGCTCGTGCTTGATCGCGACTGCGCCCGGGAATCGACCGGGCATGGCGCGCCGATGCCGCACCTCACCCATGGCGGGCCAGGCCGGGCAGGGGGCGGCGAGGAACTCGGCGGGGTCAGGGCCGTCAAGCATCATCTGCGCCGCATCGCCCTCCAGGGCTCGCCTGCCATGATGAGCGCAGTGCTCAAATCATGGATCAAGGGTGCGCCTGAAATCACCCGCGAGCAGCACCCCTTCCGTTACGCTTATGACGCGCTCGTCATTGGCCAGACGTTCCACTCGAAGGAGCGTGTGGTAACGCTTGCCGATATTGAGCATTTCGCCAGCTTTACCGGCGATATTTTTTACGCGCACATGGACGCGGAGGCCGTGAAGGGCCATCCCTTTTTTCCCGGCCGTATCGCGCATGGCTATCTGCTGCTGGCGTTTGCAGCCGGCCTCTTCGTCGATGCCGACAAGGGGCCGGTGCTCGCCAATTACGGGCTCGACAATCTGCGCTTCCTGAAACCGGTCTCGCCGGGTGAAGCGATCAGCGTGCGCCTCACCGTCAAGTCGAAAGCCTCCCGCCACAGGGATTACGGCGAAGTGCGGTGGGCGGTCGAGATCACCAGCTCCGCCGGCGAGCCGGCGGCGACCTATGAACTTCTGACCATGAACGCCCATATCGCTTGAATCGTGATTGAAAGCGTTGCCGCCAAGGTACGCTGATTGAAGGAAAAACCCATGAGAGACGCCTTCATCTGTGACTTCACCCGCACCCCCATAGGGCGCTATGCGGGAGCGCTGAAGGATGTGCGCACCGACGATCTTGCGGCCCATCCCTTGCGCGCCCTGCGTGAGCGCAACACGGGCGTCGACTGGGAAGCAGTCGATGACTGCTTCATGGGCTGCGCCAACCAGGCAGGTGAGGACAACCGCAACGTCGCCCGCATGGCGCTCCTGCTTGCCGGCCTGCCATCGACCATTCCCGGAACCACCATCAACCGGCTGTGCGGCTCGGGGCTCGACGCTGTCGGCATGGCTGCCCGCGCCATCCGCACCGGCGACGCGGATCTTGTGATCGCCGGCGGCGTTGAAAGCATGACGCGCGCCCCCTTTGTTCAGGGCAAGGCGGCGGAAGCCTTCTCCCGGCAGGCGGAAATATACGACACGACGATCGGCTGGCGCTTCGTCAATCCGTTGTTCAAGGCCCAGTACGGCATCGATGCAATGCCCGAGACGGCCGAAAACGTCGCTGCGGAATGTCAGGTCAATCGCCGTGATCAGGATCGCTTTGCGCTGCGCTCACAACAGCGCGCCAAGGAGGCAAGTGAGGCTGGGTTCTTTGCCCGCGAAATCACGCCTGTCATGATCGCCGGCAAGAAGGGTGCCAGCACCACCGTAGCGGTCGACGAGCATCCGCGCGGCGATACGACGTTGGAACAGCTGGCTGAACTGAGGGCACCCTTCCGCAAAGAGGGGGGCACGGTGACGGCTGGCAATGCGTCGGGCGTCAATGATGGCGCGGCCGGGCTCATCCTCGCCTCGGAGGAAGCAGCAAGAAAATATGGTCTCACACCGCGCGCCCGTCTTGTCGCGATGGTGTCGGCAGGTGTGCCGCCGCGCATCATGGGCATGGGGCCTGCGCCGGCGACACGAAAGCTTCTGCACAGAACCGGGCTTGCCTTGCGTGACATCGACATCATCGAACTCAATGAAGCCTTTGCCGCCCAGGCGCTCGCCGTGCTGCGCGATCTCGGCCTGCCAGATGACGCTGACCACGTGAACCCGCATGGCGGCGCTATCGCGCTTGGCCATCCATTGGGCATGTCGGGCGCAAGGCTGGCGATGACGGCGGTCAGTGCGCTTGAGGTGCGCGGTTTGCGCCGCGCGATCGCCACCATGTGCATCGGCGTGGGGCAGGGGATCGCCGCGCTGATCGAGCGGGTGTGAGCAAGATTGCCTCACATCGTCGCGCCGCTAGCCGGACTGGCGATGCGACAACCGTTCAGCGCTAACGGCACACACTCGACGCAAGAGCGTTGCGGGCATGCCTGCCAACCGCCATCCGGCCGATGACCTCACTCGGATCAGCGCTGACGGGCGATCATCGACGATCTATTCATACGAGCCAACATAGTAGTTGACGAATGACGTTTGTAAATATGGTGATCGATTGTTCTGTATTATAATTATCATTCGATAATTGATAGTAATAGCCAAAAAAAGATCATCTGGAATGCCGTGGTACAATAGAAACAATTAAACCTGCAAAAATAAAGCCACATCCAACCACTCGAGCCATACCAAACGGTTCATTTTTAAGCGCGATCGAAAGGAATATTCCAAATACGGGAACCAATAAGAAAAAAGGAGCCACTACCGACGCCGGATATAGCGTTAGCAATTTACCCCAGATCACAAACGCAATGATTGTTGCAAACACAGCCGAATAAATGAGCGACAGGATCGTAATCAAGTTGATATTGATCAAGGCGCCTTGAATAGTTGGCCACCCATCGACGGCAACGGAACACAAAAACAAGGGGATTGGGACAAAAATACTCATCCATACCACGACCCCCAGAATATCGACGGAACCGCCAATTGATTTAAGAATATTGTTTCCTACCGCTCCGGAAACAGCGCCCAAGATCGATATAAACAGGATGGAGACGTTCGTGCTGTTGTCTTTTTCAAATACGAGGACGGCAAAACCAATAATGCCAAGCGCTATCCCCGCCAATTGGCCAGCGCCAATCTGTTCGCGAAACAGCAAAGCGGCAATCGCTATGGTGAAGAACGCTTGGGTATGCGCGAGCAAAGACGCCAGTCCTGGCGTCACACCCTGGGCCATACCTAAAAATTGAAATCCATATTGCCCCACGCCCAGGAAAATGCCAGCCAGGGCGATAATCCAATAAGGAATATTTGGACGCGGAACTACAAATGCAACGGGTAACACGAAACAAAACCGCAATGCAGCAAATAGAAGTGGCGGCATATGTTGGAGCGCAGCGTCTGTGAACAGGAACGTTGCGCCCCAGATTAGAGAAGCCATGGACGCGAGTGTGATGTGGTACACAGACATAGCGCACGTGTCCCTAAATGAATATTCATAATATAGAAAATACGTATTATTACTTTTTTATGCCTATAATTAAACTTCTATTCGCAATAGAATTAATATAAGTGATATCGATAAATCCAGATTTTTGCATAATATATTTTATTTCATCAAAACTGTAGCATTTTCCTTCATATAATGATATCATTAACGAGGAATATTCTGCAATTTGTATTGGTCCATCTTTAGATAAATTAATATGAGCTCCGTATATACCAAGCTGACCGCCTGATGCAAGCGATTGAAAGCGTTTATCTATCAGTAATGCAACTTGAGGTGCGTCCCAATTTTAAAGTACATGAGAAAAAAGATAAATATCATACCATATAGGAAGCGTGAGCGTAAGTTTAAATAGGCCATTTCCCTCTATAAATAAATCCCATGATTTAAATAAAGTTAACATTACATCCAGAGCGCGATATTTAAGACAAAAGTGAGATCAAACATCTTGAGATGTAAATGAGTGATTTCCTATCAAAGTAAAAAAATTTAGATGGGTAATAGCGGCGATAAGCATATCGGTTGCATAAGCACTGTCTCTTAAATAGATTAATTTCTCGAAACCAGCAATATGAGCTAGCTCGCTTGTTCCTGTGACATGCGCCATCAATCCACCTCGCGCAATTTGTAAGCAGATTTTCTTGTTGCGATTTAAATGCGATAATAATAACTAATCGTTTGGATTATTTATAATTTGATTGTGAATTATTATATCATATTAACATGGATACTGAACAGGAAAGAGATATTTCAACATGTCATCTGTTGATTTATTTTGATCGTTATCGGTTGTAATTTCAACTGAGTAGTCACCCTCACATCGTCGCGCCGATCTGCCACGGCACGAACTCGGCTTCGCCATAACCAAGATCCTCGGATTTGGTATGCGCGCCGGACGCCACCTGGAGGAGGCGATCGAAGATTTCGCGCCCTTTATCCTCGATGCTCACCCCGTCGAGCACGACGCCGCAATCGATATCGATATCCTCGCTCATATGCTGGTAGATGGCGCTGTTGGTGGAGAGTTTCAGCGAGGGCGTCGGCTTGCAGCCATAGGCGGAGCCCCGCCCGGTGGTAAACGCCAGAAGATTGGCGCCGCCCGCGATCTGGCCCGTGGCGGAAACCGGGTCATAGCCGGGCGTGTCCATGAAGACGAGGCCCTTTTCCGTCACCGGCTCGGCATAGCGATAGACGGCCTCAAGCGTCGTTGAACCGCCCTTGGCGGCCGCCCCCAGGGATTTTTCAAGGATGGTCGTCAGCCCGCCCGCCTTGTTGCCGGGCGAGGGGTTGTTGTTCATGCTCATGCGCGCGCGCGCCGTGTAGTCTTCCCACCAGGCGATGATGTCGAGGAGTTTGCGCCCGACCGCCTCGCTGCGGGCGCGCCGGGTCAGCAGATGTTCCGCGCCGTAGATTTCCGGTGTTTCCGACAGGATCGCCGTCCCGCCCTGCCTCACCAATTGGTCAACTGCCGATCCCAGCGCCACATTGGCGGTAATGCCGGAATAGCCGTCCGAGCCGCCGCATTGCAGTGCCAGCATCAGCTCGCTGGCCGGTGCCGTGTCGCGCCTTGCCCGATTGGCGATGGGCAGCATCGCCGTGATCGCCTCAACGCCGGCCGCCACGGTCTTGCGCGTGCCGCCGCTGTCCTGAATGGTGAAGGTGCGGAACGTCTCGCCCTCCTTCAGCCCGTAGGCCTCCTTGTAGCGCCCGATCTGGAAAGCCTCACAGCCAAGGCCTACCAGCAGGCTGGCGGCGATGTTGGGGTTTGAGGCGTAACCGAAAGTGGTGCGCTTCAGCGCTTCAAAACTGTCGCCTTCGGCGGCAATCCCGCAGCCGGTGCTGTGGACGAGCGCGATCACCCCGTCGACATGGGGATAATCCTTGAGGATGCCGGAGCGTGCGATTTCCTCGGCCATGTATTTGGCGACCGTTGCCGAGCAATTGACGCTCGTCATCACGGCCACATAATTGCGCGTGCCAACCTTGCCATTGGCCCGACGAAACCCCTCGAATGTCGCGCGCTCGCTGTCCGGCAGGATGGCGCGCGGCTGTGCCGCAACCCCGATCTCGGGATCGCGCGCGAAGGTGTCAAAAGCGCAATTATGCTCGTGGATCCATTCGCCCGGCGCAATCGTCCGTTTGGCAAAGCCGATGATCTGGCCGAATTTGATGACAGGTTGTCCATCGGCGATCCCGGTAACGGCGATTTTGTGACCCCGCACGATGCGCTCGCGCGCCAGCGCTGTCTCGACCATCGTTCCTGCCGGGACAATATCGACCGCGACGCGCAGATTATCGTCGGCATGAAGGCGCAGTGTGCGGGTGGGTGTGATCGTCATGGCTCAGTGTCCTGAAATGGCCGCCGCCAGCCTCGCAGATTTGGCGGCTGGATCTGTTATCTTGTTGTCGAACTGGACATTTGATGCGTCAAGCTGTATTCCAGCCAGTGAAATTCGGCCTGGCCATTGGCAGTTTTTTCGGCGCTTCAACCTGCACAGGGCATCGTCGCTGGCAAAATGAGAGGAACACATGCCGCTCCAGCCTACCACAAAGCGCCTCACATCAGTCGATATCGCCAGCATGAAGGGCGGCACGCCGATCGTCGCCTTGACCGCCTATCATACGCAGACCGCCCGCCTGGTGGACGGGCTGGCTGAAATCATCCTGGTGGGCGACAGCCTTGGCATGGTGATGCACGGATTTGAGACGACCGTGCCGGTGACCCTGGAGATGATGATTTTGCAGGGGCAAGCGGTGATGCGCGGCTCCGCAAGGTCTCTGGTGGTCGTCGATATGCCGTTTGGCTCCTATGAAGAGAGCCACGAGCAGGCGTTCCGCAACGCCGCCCGCATCTTGAAGGAGACGCATTGCGGCGCAATCAAGCTCGAGGGCGGCGCGCATATGGCTGCGACGATCGAGTTTATGGTCAGGCGCGGCGTGCCGGTCATGGCGCATATCGGCATGACGCCGCAAAGCATCAACACGCTGGGCAGCTTCAAGGCTCTGGGTCGTGAGGAGGCAAGCTGGAAGCGCTTTGTCGACGATGCGAGAGCGGTTGCTGAGGCTGGTGCGTTCTCGGTCGTTGTCGAGGCGGTGGCCGAGCCGCTCGCGGCAAAAATCACGGATGAGATTGCGATACCAACCATCGGCATTGGCGCCTCAGCCGCCTGTGATGGCCAGATCCTGGTGCTTGAGGATATGCTGGGGCTTTCCGCCCGCGTTCCCAAATTTGTCAAGAAGTATGGCGCGATTGGCGATCAGATCAGGCAGGCGATCGAGGATTACGCGACCGAGGTGCGCGCACGCACCTTTCCCGCCAAAGAGCACACCTACGACATGAAGGGGTGAAAGGTCGCCCGGCCGGCCAAAATAGGCCGCAGGCTGCCTCGATGGCGTCAATCACTCCAGGGCCTTGCTCAGCAAAATATGGAAACCTGAACCGCACTGGGTTTGCC
>DEZK01000041.1 GCA_002365175.1 Raskinella chloraquaticus (SeqCode) | reverse complement strand
GAAGACGAGATCGCGGTCGAAATCGGTAAAGCCCATCACCACTCCATCGCGTCGATCCACACGCCAGCAGCGGCAAAGCGTGGTGAGCCCGCCCGCAACGTGGGTTGCGAGCGCGGGAGGTAGAGTTTTCATTTTGAGGTGTCCGAATTCGAGCGCTGTTTGGGCTCGGAGCTTTTATTCGCGATCAGCCCGACGAGGGATATTGCTCGATTTCCTCGATCTCAGAGGTCTCCGATAGGTCTAGGGTATATTCGCTCTCGCCGAGATAGGGGCTGTGGGCACTTGGGCCAGCGATTATTGCGTGGTTCGACGCTTGCCACTGAAGCAGAACGCCTCCGGCTCCTGTTGCATTGAGCCCGCGACCAAACATCCGGGCCGTCTCAATTTTGTCAGACCAGCAAAGCCCTATTCTGCGAGAATTCCATCGATCGAGGTTTTCCCCGCGGTACAGAGTGCGGCCAGGTCCGACATATAGTGGAAGGATCAGCCGAAGCAGCGATATCAGAACCTTATCGTCGTCGATCTGTGCTCGAATGCGATGTCCAGCGACCGTCCAGTAGGTATGGAACTTGTGCCGGAAAACCTGATCATGTTTTACCGACGCAAGCAACTCGCCAGCTTTCTCCCGCCATAGGTTTTCTGTTGTGGTTCGTTCGAACATTTCTTGCAGCGCATCGGGAGTGCGGGGTGTGTCTGGAATCTTAAGTGTCATTTCAGAATGGGTGCGCCCATTCGGTTCAACAAATTTGATGACGATCGAATTTGGTTTCTGGTGCATTGTTTCATTATAGGCGATTCCATGCGCCCGCCGAAAGCAACGTGCTTGATGAGAATGGGCAAAAGGCCCATTTTAGTCATTCCAGCACCTCCGCGGACCGTATTGGCGTATGGCTCTTCAAGGACTGAACCAAGATCGTTCCAAGTTGAAGATGGGCGGGAATTTCTCCCGCCCATTCCTCGTGAGATTATTAGATCAAGGCTTCTTGCCGTCCGGTCCATACTGCTTGAGGAAGGAGACGAGGTCGGCTATCTGCTTTTCATTCTTCAACCCGGCATACGCCATCTTGTTGCCAGGCATGGTACCCTTCGGATCAGCGATGTATTTCACGAAGAAATCTTCACTCCAGGTTGCCCCGGATGTCTTGTTGGCCTCGCTGTAGTTATAACCAGAGACCTCGCCAGCCTTGCGCTGGAAAAGTCCGTTCAGATGGGGGCCGACCGCGTTCTTCGCCGTTTCTCCGATTTGGTGGCAAGCACGGCATTGGTTGAACACGCGTTGGCCTGCTTCGGCGTCCTGCGCGTTTGCCACCGGAATGAACGGCAAGCTTGCAAGCATCGCCGAAATCAGAATTCGCATTGAAGTCTCTCCGTTTCTTTATGCCCCTGTACAATTGCAGGGGCTACCGCTTCTGGATAGGAAATCAGCCGAACATGTCTGCCGTGATGCCGGCATACCATCCCATGTTCTCGGCTTGGGTTTCCTTGCGCACTTCCGCCGTCTCGCCCGTCTTGGAGATGAGCGGTGTCACCGTCGTGATCTTGCCATCCTTGGCCTCGTAGGTGCCACCAACCTTCACGGCGTCGTCCGTCTCGATCAGACTCCAGCAGGTATTGGTGTAGCGGGCCGGGAAGGCACGCGAGCCCGTCAGCTCATTGCGGATCATCATGGCGGCAACCTTGGCCTGGCTGTTGGCCGAGAACGCCGATTTGGGCATATCGCCCGCAATGCAGGCATCACCCAGAACGTAGATATTTGAGTCAACAGTGGATTGCATGCTTTCGGGCTTGATCGGGCAAAAGCCGGAGGCATTGGTGAGCTTCGCGTCGCGGGCGATCGCACCTGCCCATTGGGCCGGGATGACATTGACAAGTGCCGCGTTCTTGTACGTTTCGAAGCCAGTAACAACGGTGCCGGTCTTTGGATCGACAGATTTCAGGCCATCATGGATCTTTGGCCCCAGCCATTCGACCAAGCCCTTGTAGTGCTTTTCCCATCCTTCCTGAAAGAGGCCCTGCTTGGAGAATGTATCCTTCGGATCGATGATGAAGATCTTCGAGCGATCCTTGCCGGCTTTCTTCAAGGCATGGGCCATCATGGAGACGCGCTCATACGGGCCGGGCGGGCAACGATAGGGGTTTGGCGGCGCGATCATCACGATATTGCCGCCATTGGGCACAGCGTCAAGACGACGGCGCAGCAGGCGCGTCTGAGCACCAGGCTTCCAGCCATGCGGCATCATTTCTTCCGCCGCCTGCGACCAGCCGGGCACGGAATCGTATTTGAGGTCAATTCCGGGAGAGACGACACAGCGATCATAGGACAGGCGCTGTCCATTGGACAGAATCACTTCTTTCTTGTCGCGGTCGATCATGGTGGCGCGTGCACGCACAACAGAGACCCCATGCTTCGTGAGCCCATCATAGTTATGCAAGATGGAGGCGTATTCGCGGAAGCCGCCGAGATAGAGATTGGAATGGAAACAGGTCTGGTAGTTGACGTTCTCTTCCACGAGCGTCACGGACAGTTTGCCCTCGCTGTCCTTGGCGATGTACTTGGCTGCGGTGGCACCACCTGCGCCGCCGCCGATCACAACGACCTTCTGCTTTGCTTGCGCCAAAACTGCAGGCGAAAGGATCATTGAGGACCCTGCAGCTACACTGCCGATGATGAAGTGTCGTCTCGTTGTCATTGCTGTTATCCTCCCAGACTTCGCCGACTTGCGCGGCATTTGCGTCAACCCACTTTCAGATAGGCAAATCCTTTTGATTGCAGCGCCGCGACACTGGCAACGCCCGATGGAACAAACTTGATGAAGTCCGCCTTCCGGGCCTTGTCGCGGTCAAGCTTCAGACGCTCAAAGGTAATATTGCACAGATAAACGATCAGGCCGCTCTTGGAGAGATCAACGACACGCTGAAAAATCTGCGGAACCATCACTTCGTCTTTCCATGTGGTTCCTTCGAGCGATTCAAGGAAAAACTTTATTCCCTGGCCATGGACAACAACGACAAGCTGAATGTCGATCGGATTGCCGTAGACCGAGTAGTGATTGGCGATGTTTTGCAGCATCTGCACGAAACGCGGCGGGTCGCCAAAGTCACAATGGTAAAGACAGGCGCCATCAGCTTCCTTGTTGATGTCCTTGAGCATCACAATAGCGGGAGCCGCCCTTGCTGATACTGCCGTCATTGTCGCCCCAGCAAGGGCCGCGGCACCAAGCACCGTTCTGCGGTCGAGTTCAGTCATACTGTCCTCCCTGGTCAGTACATTTTCTTCACGCGAAGTGGGTTTCACTTCGCTTGAAAATGCTCTTGGATTTTGCTTTCGCATCATCTTTTCCGCCAGCCGGTATCCACCTGGCGGGATGATGCTCTAATGTGGCTTTGGTTTCAAAGAACCGAAAAACGTCGCCAGCGCCGCCAGCTCGTCATCCTTGAGTTTGGCAGCTATGGTCTGCATCACATTGTTGTCCCTCTCCTTGTTCTTGTAGGCGTCCATGACAGCGAGAAACTGTTCTTCCGGCCAGCCGATAATTGGCGGAATGCCGCCAGCAGCCTTGCCTGAAATCTGATGGCAGGTGACGCATTCGGACGAGAGATACGCACCGAATGCCTTGTCGCCCCTCGGTCTGCTCTGTGCCAGACTGAAGGATATAAGCGTGACCGACAGCATCACGGAGACAGAAATTGTCGCAAAAGTCTCGAGTTTGAAGGCTGAAAGAAAGATTCTCATCAATCGACTTTCGGACCCGTCTTCGTGTCAGGCGTGACATCCAGCGTGCGGGCTCGGCTCAACACCTTCGGAGGCTCTGCCTTGCAATTTGTCATGCAAGGCTCGTTCTTCCAAAAGTGTTTCTCTGTGGTCTCACGGTCATCATCGTAGAATCCATCCACATTGGGCATCTTGATGCTGGTGAAATTTTTCTGCGTGAGCACAAAATCATCTTTCACAATATCATTCATGTTCAGCAGATAAGCAGTAATGGCATAGATTTCGTCGTCGCTGAGCGACCGCGCATTGCCGTAAGGCATGGCCCTCTTGATGTAGTCGAATGTGGTCGATGCATAGGGCCAGAACGAGCCGACGGTCTTTTCCGGCCCCTCGTTTTTCAATGAGCCCTGCCCACCGGCAACCATGGGCCAGCGACCCGCGCTCTGGCCGAATTCACCATGGCAGGCCGCGCATAGCGTCTGATAGAGTTCGTCGCCGTCTTTGACGCTGCCTTTGCCGGGAGGAAGGCCCTGACCATCAGGCCGCACATCAGTATCCCAGGCCTTTACCTCATCAGGATGCGCTTCGCGCCCCAGACCGATTTTCCTGGGCCCTGCGGCATGCACAGCTGGGTTGCCCTGCTGCGCAAGGGATGGGGCGGGTTGCCAGTTGACCGCGAGAACAGCGATGGCGGCGCTCGCAAGAAATAGGTTACGAAATTTCGACATTTTCAGTCTCGCCATTTGGCCGCACCAGCCATGTATGGATGCCATTGTTGTGATAGATCGAGTTGGTTCCCCGAACTTTTCGAAGCTCGTCCTTTGTGGGCTGGACGTAGCCTGAATCATCGATGGCCCGGGACTGGATCATCATCTCCTGACCATTCCAGTCGATATCGACATAAAAGCGCGTCAGGGAGAGCGGCATAACGGGCCCGTCGATGCGCGCGGTCTGCCAGTTGCGGCCACCATCAACCGTCACATCCACACGCTTGATGCTGCCGCGGCCCGACCATGCCAGACCAGCGAGCACATTCGGCCCCTTGTGTTTGAGGGGCATCTGTGGTGACGGATTGGTGACGATGGATTTGGCGTCCATGATCCAGGTGAAGCGGCGCGAGCGGCCATCGGCCAGCAGATCCGTGTACTTTGAGGTTTCCTCGCGGTGATGCCAGGGCTGATCGCCGACTTCGAGCCGACGCAGCCACTTGACCCACATATTGCCTTCCCAGCCAGGCACGACGATGCGCAGCGGATAACCCTGTTCGGGGCGCAGCGCCTCGCCGTTCATCCCCCAGGCGACGATGCAGTCTTTCATCGCTTTTTCCATGGGGATCGAACGCGTCATGGCGGCAGCGTCCGCGCCCTCAGGCATCAGCCACTTGCCGTTTGTCTTCACGCCGGCCTCGTCCAGCAATGTCTTTAGCGGAAGGCCAGTATACCAGACGTTGTGGATCATGCCGTGGGTGAACTGACAGCTGTTGAGCTGGGCGCCCCGCCATTCCATGCCGCCATTGGCCGCGCATTCCAGAAAATAGGGTTTGTTGACGCGACCCGGCATGCGCTTGAGATCTTCCATTGTAAAGATCAGGGGCTTGTCCACCAATCCGTTGATCATCAGACGATGCTTGGCCGGATCCACCTCTGCCACGCCGGAGTGATGGCGCTCGAAGCACAGGCCATTCGGCGTGTTCCCGCTCGCCTACGCGATCATCATGCCGGCGCTCTATGCCCCGATCACCATCATGCTCCTGGGCCTGATTTTTCGGGGTGTGGCCTTTGAATTCCGCTGGAAGACCAAGCGCGGCCAGTTCCTCTGGGATTGGGCTTTTGCCGGCGGCTCGACCATTGCTGCCTTTGCCCAGGGTGTAGCGTTGGGCGCACTCGTTCAGGGCATCCCCGTAGTCGGGCGGGCATATTCCGGTGGCTGGTGGGACTGGCTGACCCCATTCAGCCTGCTGACCGGCCTAGCCCTCGTGATCGGCTATGCGCTCCTGGGGGCAACCTGGCTGATCTGGAAAACCGAGAACCATGTCCAGCGCCGCGCCTATGACATTGCCTTCTGGGTGGCGCCTGCGACCCTCGTTCTTATTGGCCTTGTCAGCGCCTGGACGCCATTCCTCAACGCCGTCTACATGCAGAAGTGGTTTTCATGGCCACACGTGCTCCTCGCCATACCGATTCCCGCGCTCGTGCTGGTAGCAGCCTTCATTCTGCTCAAGGGTCTGACGGAGCGGCGCGAAGCGAGCCCGTTCCTCGCCTCCCTGTCATTGTTCGTGCTCTGCTTTATCGGGCTTGGGATCAGCTTCTATCCGCACATCGTGCCCAACAGCGTCACGATCTGGGATGCCGCAGCACCGGACAACAGCCTTGCCTTCCTGTTGGTCGGCGCCGTTGTGCTGGTGCCCATCATTCTGGCCTACACGGCCTATTCCTACTGGGTGTTCAGAGGCAAGGTGAACGCCGTTGGGGGATACCACTGATGGCGCCGTCAAGCCTTGCAAAGCGATCCGCCAAAGAGGCGCGCACTACAATCTGGAAAAAGCTCGGCTGGTTCGCTGGAATCTGGATCGCCAGCATTCTGGCCTTGGCCGTTTTCGCCTATGGCATCAAACTGTTTCTGAAATAGCGCCATAATTTTGGTCGTTAGCGCGGTGTTTGTCGGCGGAATGTCAGGAAAACATCGCTGTTTTCCCAAGGATGCGAATTAACCGAAGCGCAAGAACATGCGTGAGTAGGGCGGCCTGAGCCTTGCCTGCAATCCGCGCGACTGCGTCGAGCGTCTCCGTCAGTTTGATGTCATCAGCGTATTGCGGCGGTGGTGCAGATTTCCAAGTTGCCGAAAGCGCAGCCCATTTTGCTTCGAAAGCAGCAAGCGCTGCGTCGGTCGCCGTTCGATCTTTCTGGTTTGTCTGGAAGAGCGCAGTGAGGTAGTCCGCATAGGCTTGGCCAAGCTCGTTCTCGGCGTCACGGAACGGCCCGCCGAATGCGGATGTGGCGGCAAGGGCGAACGTGAAGGCCGCTGCTTTGGCGGCGGTGCGAGCGAACATTGAGGCTCTCCTCACGATCACCTATCGACAGCACAGAAACTGGTTGCAGCCATTGACCTGCCGCAAATGAACGTTGATCCGCCTACGGCAATCCTGGGTCGGCTACTGCCAGCAAATCCGCAGCTGTGAACCACCCTGGGCTTGTCGGAAGTCGGGCAACAGGGAGCGTCTAGAGTTTGACCGCCTCGCAGGCCGATACAAGCCCGAGCGCGTCGCCCAAGGGTTCGCCGATGATCCGATAAGTCTCGGCGCCGATCACGATCAGATCGCCCTCGGTGATTGTCGCGGACAGAGAACGTCGGATATCGATGCCGACGGTCGGCAAAGCGGCGCGGCTTTCGCCGAATTCCGCCAAGCGGTCGGGCGACTTGCGAATGATGCGGACAGCGACGCAGTTCTTGTCTGAAACATTGGCCGACGCCGCCCGCCTTCCACAGCGCGTCTTCGCCGATATTGGGATCGGCGAAGAGCGCATCAATGACTGATGCGAAAGCGTCGATCACGGCATCAATGCGGGCTGTTGCCCGGATTGACTTTATTGTGGCGAAGTCGGGAACACCCGACTTCGATGCGCCCGGAAGGAGGCATTGAGCCGAACACGGCCCAATCCGCGCTGTTGCCCGCACCGCCCGCGACCGCCGCCGCTGCGACGCCGATCAGAAGGTTGGCGGTGGCAACCGTCGTGCAGCGCTTGTTGGTGTCGTCCCAATAGACGAGCGTGCCGACCGTCCAGAAAATCCGAGGGTTCTCTGCGAGCCGATCTTTGTGAGTTCGAACACGCCGGTAAGATCGAGCGCAACATCGGCAGACAGCGCGGCATCGCAACCCGGTTTGACCGGCGCGCCATACACTTCTTGAGCTTTTTACATCTCGCAGCAGTGATTCTATGGATGCGCTGAATGTCGATTCAGCCTAATCCTCCTGGGCCTTGAAGCGGCTAAGGCCCCCGGCAATAAACGGCGCGACCAATGCGAGGAAGGCGATCCCCAGCAATGTGGCGGCGATCGGGCTCTGCACCAGCACGAGAGGATCTCCGATGCTGATCTGGAGCGCGCGGCGAAACTGGCTTTCCGCCATCGGCCCCAGAATGAGCCCGACAACCATGGGCGCGACGGGGTAATCATAGCGCCGCATCAGGAAACCTAACACGCCGAAAACGAGCAGCATCAAAAGTTCGGCAATCGACCCCTTGGTCGCGATCGAGCCCATCGCCGCGAACATCAGGATGCCGGCATAAAGCCAGGGCGTCGGGATTTTGAGCAGCTTCACCCAGATGCCGACCAGCGGCAGGTTGAGCACCACCAGCATGGCATTGGCGATGAACAGGCTGGCGATCAGCCCCCAAACCAAGTCCGGCTTTTCGGCAAAGAGCAGCGGGCCGGGGTTGAGCCCAAATTGCTGGAAGCCGGCGAGCAGAATCGCGGCGGTCGCCGAAGTGGGCAGACCCAGCGAAAGCAGGGGGACCAAAGTGCCCGCGACCGAGGCGTTATTGGCGGCTTCGGGGCCGGCAACGCCCTCGATCGCGCCAATCGTGTCCCATTCTTCGGGGTGTTTGGAGAGGCGCTTCTCCGTCGAATAGGACAAGAAGGTCGGGATTTCCGCGCCTCCTGCCGGCAAGGCGCCGATGGGGAAACCAAACAGCGTGCCGCGCAGCCAGGGCTTCCAGGAGCGTTTCCAATCCGCCTTGGACATCCAGAGCGAACCGGTCATCGGCATGATTTCCTCCACGCTCCGACGCCGCGAAACCACAAACATCGCCTCGCCAATGGCGAAAAGCCCGACCGCCAGCGTCGTCACCTCGACCCCATCGAGCAATTCGGGCAAGCCAAAGGTGAGGCGGGATTGGCCGGTCAGTTTGTCGATGCCGATCAGACCCAGCGCGAGCCCGCAGAACAGGCTGATCAGGCCCTTGAGCGGGGAATCGCCGAAGGTCGCGGAAACCGTGACGAACGCCACTACCATCAGCGCAAAATAATCCTCGGGGCCAAATTGCACCGCGAATTTCACCATCCACGGCGCCAGAAAGGCGATGCCGGCCGTGGCGATCAACCCGGCGAAGAACGAGCCGATGGCGGAGGTGGCCAATGCCGGCCCGGCCCGACCGCTCTTGGCCATCAGGTTGCCCTGCAAGGCTGTCGCCATCGAGGCGCTCTCGCCGGGCGTATTGATCAGAATGGAGGTGGTCGAACCCCCATACATCGCGCCATAATAAATCCCCGCGAACATGATCAGCGAGCCGGAAGGGTCGAGCTTGAAGGTGATGGGCAGGAGCAGCGCCACGGTCACCGCGGGGCCGATGCCGGGCAGCACGCCGACCGCCGTGCCCAGCAGCACGCCAATCGAGGCATAAAGCAGGTTTGCCGCGGTGAGCGCGACGGCAAAACCTGAAATCAACGCATAAAACGATTCCATCGCCGCCCCTTAGCTGAAAAGCCGTTCAAGCGGGCCTTGCGGCAGCGAGAGCGTCAGGAGTTTGGAAAAAAGCAGATAGATCAGCGCCGACAAAACCAGGCCGAGCGCTAAATCCACCAAGGGCGCCCGCCGGCCGAAGGCGAAGGCGGTGATGGCGAACAGCACCGCCATTCCGGCAATGAAGCCGCCGCCAAAGCCGATAATGGCGGTAAGCAGCAAAAATCCGATGACCAAAATGCCAACGGGACCAAAATCGGCCGGCTCTGGCGCCTTTCCATTTTGCCGCAAGCCCGAAAGAATCGAGAGCAGCCCCAGCAAGACGAGGCCGCCTGCGATCATTTTAGGCATGACGGCCGGGCCGATCCCATAGGCGGCGACGCGGGATAGGTTGACCGCATCCGACCACAGCACGCCTGCCAGGGCAAGCAACAGGAAACCGACAATGATGGCCGGCTTGTCGCGCCCTTTGGGCGCGGATGTGGAGAGCGACATTATTCCCCCTGATCGCCGCGAGACGGCGGCTTTTGGCTTAAAAGCGCCATCCGCCCGGTTGCGCGCGCTGCGATGGATTTATTTGACAAGACCGACAGATTTTAGCACCGCCTCGACCCGGCCCTGTTCGTTCTTGAGAAATTCACCGAAAGCGGGCTCGGGCAAATAGGCATCGTCCCAGCCGCGTTGGGCCAGAATGTCCTTCCATTCCTTGGATTTGACCATCCGGTCGATCGCGTCCGAGAGGGTCTTCTTCTGTTCGGCCGAAATGCCAGGTGCGGCCATGACCGAACGCCAATTAAGGAGATCAAGCGCAATGCCCTGCTCGCGCAAGGTGGGTGTCGGATTTCCGGGCAGACGCTCGGGCGATGTCACCGCGATGGCGCGTAATTTCCCCGCTTTCACCTGGCCTTCAAACTCGCCCCAGCCGGAAATACCGGCGCTGACACGGCCCGAGAGCAGCGCAGCCAAGGCTTCGCCGCCGCCCGAGAAGGGCACATAATTCACCTTGGAACCATCAAGCCCCACGGTGCCGGCCAGCAATCCGGCGAGAATATGGTCAACGCCTCCCGCCGAGCCGCCGGCGAAGGTTACCTTGGCGATATCCGCCTTCATCGCCGCCACCAGATCCGTTGCGCTCTGGATCGGCGAGGTTGCCGGCACGACGATGACCTCGGCTTCCGCCGTGAGGCGCGCGATGGGCGTCACCATCGAAAGCGTGACCGGTGATTTATTGGAGATGAGCGAGCCCACCATCACAAAACCGTTCACCATGAGTTGGTTCGGGTCGCCCTTGGCGGTGTTGACGAACTGGGCCAGACCGATCGAACCGCCGGCGCCCGGAACATTCGTCACCTGCACGCCCTTGCCGATGCCTGTTGCGGTCAGCACCTGCTGCATGGCCCGCGCCGTGCCGTCCCAACCGCCACCAGGCGCGGCTGGGGCGAGGATTTTAAGCTCAAGCTGCGCACTCGCCGCGCCGACCGAGCCTAATACCCACAAACACGCCAGAGCCCCGGCAACGCATTCTCGCTTCGTGATAGACATTTTTTCCGCCCCTTAAAGTTATCCTCGTTAGGGAAACGAAATTAACCACGTTTCTTCAGAGCACAAGAAAAAAAGCCTGCCAGACCGCAAGCCACGCCGGTATCGGCGAGGAGATTGCCCGGCATCGGAGAGGAGATTGCAATGTGACTCGTCGCTCGAACTACTCGGTTGTTACCCCTGCGAACGATTCTTTCGAGGCGCTTGCTTCCGCCTTCGTGACCTGGATCAACTGGTCGAGGTGGTTGGGTGAGCCATAAAGCGTGTAGAGTTTAAGCGGTTTCTCGCAGGTGTTGATCAGGTTATGCCGCGACCCAGCTGGCACCACGATGGCATCGTCACTTTTGATCTTGTGCGTCGTGCCGTCGATGATCATCTGCCCCTTGCCCTTTTCGACCCGGAAGAACTGATCGCGGTCCTTGTGCACTTCGTCGCCGATTTCTTCCCCCGGCTTGAGCGACATCAGCACGAGTTGCAGGTGTTTGCCGGTGTAGAGAACATGCTGGAAATCTTCGTTCTTTTCGGCGCGCTCCTCGATATTATCAATAAAGCCCTTCATATATTTGTCCTCCTCCGGTTTAATCGAAATAATTCATGAAACGTTCTGATATATCTTTTGTTCCTTTCTTATGGATTTTATTACAAAAAATAGACACTTGATTTCTGGTCTCTGATTTAATCGTGATCGGCACATACTCATATATTTGATTTTATTTTTTCATTCGTTTGATGATCTGGATCAATACGCAAGAGCGCAATCCGTGTGACGCTGCCAAAACCTTCCTTTTACGGCTGCGGCGACCGCTTTGGACGAAGTGGTCTGCTCCGGCGCGACGGAGCGTCGCGCAAGCCCGCGCGGTCCGACGTTTCCGCCGGGCGAAGAAATCTGAATGGGAATGGATTGCGCGCCCGGTCGATGGTGTCGCTGTCACCGCATCGGACGTGATCATCCTGCGCAAGGAGTTAGAGCGTTGCGAACGCGCCTGGGGATTGTTCGAGGCGGGTGGTGCCGATAGCGGGGCGAAGGCGTCAAGCCCGGCAAAACGACCAGCCGGGCCGGGCGCGCCACCCAAGCACGATTGGGACGCCTTCGCCGGCGCCATCGCCCGGCGCGTGCACCATCACGGCATGCCGGTCAGCCAGGGCGACCGGGTAGCGCGATATGATGGGCTGGGGCGCGGGCCGGGAGGATTTCTTGGCCTGCGACGAACGCATGGCACGGTCGAAGGCGTCGGCGATATAGAGAGCTGCAAGGCCATTGAAGAGCGCTTGTGTGCTCATAATGTATCAATTAAGCTGGATATATGGATACACAAGAATCAATCGATGCGCTTTCGGCCCTTGCTCAGCCCACCCGGCTGGAAACCTTTCGGCTTCTGGTGCGCCACGAGCCGGAAGGCGTGCCGGCCGGTGAATTGGCACGTATGATTGGAGTGCCGCAGAACACCATGTCCGCCCATCTCGCCGTTCTCTCGCGGGCAGGGCTCGTAAATGGAGAGCGGCAAAGTCGGTCGATCCTCTACCGGGCGAACTTTTCGGGCTTTCGGGAAGTGGTGCTTTTTCTGCTGAAGGACTGCTGTGGCGGTCGGCCCGACATATGCGCGCCCCTGATCGTAGATCTCACGCCGTGCTGTCCACCAAAGGAAAACGTCTATGGCTGATCAAATTTTCAACGTCCTGTTCTTGTGCACGGGTAATTCTGCACGCTCGATCTTGGCCGAAAGCATTCTGCGAAAAGACGGAGGTGGACGGTTCAATGCCTACTCTGCCGGGAGCCAAGCTAAAGGCCAAGTCAATCCCTTCGCTGTCAAAGTTCTCAAGGCGGTGGACTATCCGACAGAGGGTTTGCGCTCCAAGAGCTGGGACGAGTTCGCGGCGCCGGGCGCACCTGCGATGGACTTTGTTTTCACGGTTTGCGATAGCGCGGCCGGCGAGGTCTGCCCGGTCTGGCCCGGCCAGCCGATGACGGCCCATTGGGGGATCGATGATCCGGCGGCTGTCGACGGAAATGATATCGAGAAGGAGCGGGCCTTCAGCGCGGCCTTCAGGTTCATGAAGAACCGCATCGGTATTTTCATCTCGCTTCCCATCACTTCGTTGGCGCACGCGGCTCTCGGCGCTCACCTCAAAGATATCGGGATGCTCGAAGGCGCTTCTCGCCGTGCAAAGGGTGAAGAATGAGCTCGCCCATCGATGTCAGTTTGGCATAGGCCGACAACCTGCGGCCAAAGGCACTGTCCGCGATCGTAAAGACCGCGCTTTCCGCTGCCATGGTTTACTCCGCGAGGGTGCGTGATCGCGCGCCACCGCACACCCTACCACATGTTGCGCAAGATCCTGCAAGAACATGACATCATGGGTGTTTTGAAAGACGCGGTTG
Organism: Raskinella chloraquaticus (SeqCode); assembly: GCA_002365175.1. Classification (GTDB taxonomy): domain Bacteria; phylum Pseudomonadota; class Alphaproteobacteria; order Rhizobiales; family UBA4765; genus Raskinella; species Raskinella chloraquaticus. Next base: position 70,963 of record DEZK01000041.1, on the reverse strand, counting down.
CCGCGCACGAAGGCTTGCCCGACGGCGACGGCACCGAGGGGATGCATGAGGCCGTCGCCGCCCTCATCAACACCATCATCGATGGTGGAAACTCGGTCCGCCGGCGATAAGCCGTGCAACCGCATTGGATCGCGGTGTCAGATGCCGGGCCAAGCACGACCGATACCCTTTCGAGACCACGACATGATCTGAAGATCAATCTCGATATGGTGGAACCTCAACCCGGCATTCTTTCACCCTGCGTGACGGCGGCCCGCACGGGGTGATCATGTCGATTGCAATGACACATGAGGTCCGCATTGCGCGCGACATCCGAAGAGAGGTGTTCAGGAAAAGCAGGTTGACCGTTCAAGCATGCTCTCGAAAAAGCGGACATCAGTTTTTCGATAACAGCGTGATAAAACAATAAGATAGAAGCGGATTGCGATGCCGTGTCCACGCAATTTGCGCTAGTCCTCGCCCGGTTCTGAGCTGCCGTCTGCGGGCTCCGTGTCCATCGTTTCCCGATCCATCGCGCCATCAAGGCCGAGGTTGCGGCCGACCTGGCGCAACAGCCGGCGCAGGCGTTTGCGCTCCCTGGTGTCAAGGCGGGAGAGGGTTTGCTTCTCAAGACGGCGCCACACCAGATCGATCTCCTCGGCGCGGAGCGTTCCGGCCGGCGTCAGGAAGATCCGCCATTGCCTCGCGTCGTCTTTGGAGGCGCGTCGCTCCACCAGCCCGTGAAGCGCCAGGCGCGTCACCATTTTGGTGATGGTCGGTGGTTTGACGTAAAGCGCCTGGGCCAGCTCGCCCATCGTCTGCCCATCCATTGCAGCGAGCGATTTGAGGACTGTTTCCTGACCCGGGTAAAGATGTATCTCCGCCAGGAGCGCGGCGGCACGTGCGCGGTGCAGTTTCGCGACATGGGCGAGACGGAAGCTTACGCTTTTTTCGAACGATCCCGCCATATGAGCGCCTCCCAGCGCTCATATCGATTCATGATTGCGGTCTGATGTCAACTGGTACGGCGCTTGACGACATATCAAAACCGCTCCTGCGAGAAAATACTAAGCCGCCTTCTTTTTCTGCAGAAGCCCGCGCGACACCATGGTTTCGGCGATCTGGATGGCGTTGAGCGCCGCGCCCTTGCGCAGATTGTCGGAGACGCACCACAGCGACAGCCCGTTTTCCACCGTCATGTCTTCGCGTATACGCGAGACAAACGATGCATCCTCGCCGGCGCATTCAAGCGGCGACACATAGCCGCCATCCTCGTGCTTGTCGACGACCAGCACGCCGGGTGCCGCCCGCAGCACGGCGCGCGCTTCGTCGGCTGTTACCGGCTCCTCGAATTCGATATTGACCGCCTCAGAGTGGCCGATGAACACGGGTACGCGGGCGCAGGTTGCTGTCAGTTTGATCTTCGGGTCGATAATCTTCTTCGTCTCGACCATCATCTTCCATTCTTCCTTCGTGTAACCATCCTCCATGAAGACATCGATATGGGGTATGACATTGAAGGCGATCTGCTTGGTGAACTTCTTGTGGTCGACCGGATCGTTGACAAAGATCGCTTTGGTCTGGGTGAACAATTCGTCCATGCCTTCCTTGCCGGCGCCCGAGACGGATTGATAGGTCGCCACCACAACGCGGCGGATGCGGAAGCGCTCATGGAGCGGCTTCAGCACTACCACGAGCTGGGCGGTCGAACAGTTGGGATTGGCGACAATCCCCTTCTTGCGCCAGCCGTCAAGGTGAGCGGCATTGACCTCCGGCACCACGAGCGGCACTTCCTGGTCATAGCGCCAGCAGGAGGAATTATCGATGACGACTGCGCCCTGCGCCGCGATCTTTGGCGACCATTCCTTCGACACGCTCGAGCCAGCCGACATCAGGCAGATATCGGTGCCGGCGAAATCGAAATGCTCAAGCGTCTTGCACTTCAGGATCTTGTCGCCATAGGACACATCAACGCCCATGGAGCGGCGCGACGCGAGCGCGACCACTTCGCTCACCGGAAACTTGCGCTCGGCGAGGATATTGAGCATTTCGCGGCCGACATTTCCCGTGGCCCCGACAACTGCAACCTTGAACGACATGGAATGATCCTTTGCTGTCTTCTCCCCGGAAACTGCCCTCGCGGTGGAGGGGGTCCTCTCTACCCCGCGGGGAGAGGACCGGGGACGAGCGGAAACTACGCGGTCGCGACGACCGGCGTTTTCGCCGTCTTTATGCTCTGCCTGCGCAGGTCGAATGGGAACGCACGAACGTTCATGGTTGATACCCTGACATGCCTATGCGCCTGGACGGAACGGTCCAGGTCAGGTGGAAGAGGCACCACACACCAAACCGCATGATGATGTCAATCTTGCGGTTGACATCCCTATCCCGCGATCTTGCCGCCAAGCTCATCTGCAACATGGACATGGATGATCTCATCAAAAGATGTCTCGGCGGTAAATCCGAGATCGCGGGCTCTTTTGGCGTCGAAATTCCGCGGCCAGCCTTCGACGATTTTGGCGATTGTCGGGTCGGGTGCGCGGATGATGCGCGCCACCGTATTGTCCCCGGCAATCGCGCGCAGTGCGGCGATCTGGTCGGCAACCGTGCAGGAAACGCCCGGCATCGACAGATTGCGGCGCGGGCCTACCAGGGCGCCGTCAATGGTCGCGGCATGCATGAGAAAATTCACGGCTGAACGCGGCGAGGCATGGGTGTGGCGGACCTGTTCCGACACCGGCAGTACCGCTTCCATGCCAGCGAGCGGCTCGCGGATGATGTTGGAAAAGAAGCCTGATGCCGCCTTGTTGGGCTTGCCCGGGCGCACGCAGATCGTCGGCAGGCGGATGCCGATGCCATCGAAGAGACCCTTGCGCGTATAATCGGCGAGCAGCAATTCGCCAATCGCCTTCTGCGTGCCATAGCTGGTGAGCGGGGCCGTCAGGAAGTCATCATCAATAGCCGCAGGAAACGGGGCGCCGAAGACAGCAATCGATGAGGTAAAGACCACGCGCGGTGACAGCTGGGCGAGGCGCAGCGCTTCGAACAGATTCCACGTGCCGTTGAGGTTGATGCGATACCCCTTGTCGAAATCGGCTTCCGCCTCGCCCGAGACGATCGCTGCCAGATGGAAGACAAGATCGGGTTTGAAGGCAACAAGTGCTGCCGCTTCGCCGGGCGCGGAGAGATCGCTCACCTTGCTGGTGACCGCAAAGGCTGCTTCAGGCTGTGCCGGCTCGACGACATCATGCAGCAGCAGGGCTGAAATGCTCTTGCCGCCCACCTGGCCATCTTTGGCAAGCCGGGTCGCCAGCTTCTGTCCCACCATGCCGCCGCCGCCAAGCATCAGAATACGCATATCGATGTTTCCTTCTTCTGTCCGTCGAGCGGTCCGTATCGTTGAACCAGCACATTCATAACGAAAATCCGCCATCGATGATGTGAATTGTGCCAGTGGTGTAACTTGCCTCATCGGATGCCAGATAGACCGCCAGCATCGCCACCTCATGGGCTGTGCCAAGGCGCCCGATGGGCTGGCGATCAATGAACGCCTTGCGCACGACTGTTTCATCCTTGCCCTCAGCCTTGGCGAGTGTCGCGATGCGCTGATCGAGCGATGGCGATTCAATCGTGCCGGGACAGATGGCGTTGCACCTGATCCCCTGGCGAATGAAATCGGCGGCAACGGCCTTGGTCAGGCCGATGACCGCCGCCTTGGTCGTGCCATAGACATAGCGATTGGGAATGCCGCGCACGCTTGAGGCGCCGGACGCGACGTTGACAATCGAACCGCCCCCCTTCTCCAGCATGCCCGGCAGGAAGGCCTGGATCATGCGGTGCATCGAGGCGACGTTGAGATCGAAGGAGAAATCCCAGGCCGCCTGATCGGTCGTCAGCACCGTACCATGGTGCACGAAGCCTGCTGCATTGAACAGGATATCAACCGGGCCGATCTTCCCGGCCAACGCTGCCACCTGCCGCGTCGAGCGCACATCAAGACGCCGCCTTTTCACCCCGCGCACGCCTGTCAGCGCCGCATCAAGTGCCTCGCGGTTGATATCGGTTGCAATCACGCGCGCGCCTTCAGCCGCCAGCGCGCGGGCGGTCGCAAGCCCGATCCCTGCAGCTGCTGCCGTCACCACCGCAATCTTGCCGGAAAGCCTAGCGCTCATGGTCATTTCCCCTGATCCGTTTGAAAAAATGGACAATCGTGCGCCCATCCACGCGTTCGAATTTTTCGATCACGAAGCCACGCGCCAGATACCAGTCGACATTGCGCGTGAGCAATTGGTTGGTGATGAAGCGCAGTGTCCCGCCAGCATGAACAGCTGCCCGCCTTTCGGCAAATCGCAGTAATGCGTCACCAAGCCCGTGATCGCGGGCCCGAGGATGAACGGCAATGCTGTGGAGGTAAAAATCGTCAGTGCGTGGCTCGACGAGAAGTGCCGCATCGATGGAGCCGGCCTCGTCCACCAGCCAGCACTCCCAGTGACCGACCACGCGTGCGTAATCCCAGGTCAACGGAATCGGCGTGCGCCCGGTGATGGTCCGGTTGAGCGCATAGGCGTCCTCCTGGAAGGCGGCAAGCGCGGCGCTGTCTGCGGGAGAGGCGCGGCGCAAACGGCGCATCAAGGGGCCATCTTCGGGCGGCGCTGAGGCAAGCGCCATGTGCACGCCAAGCGTCACCTTCTGGCCGCCATCGGGCGCGAAGTTCGCTGGATCAAGCCACGCCTCGAAAGCCAGGCGGCGGTGAGGCCATTCACCGTCAAGCATGGAAAACCACGCCGTGTCGCGGTTCTGCCCCTTGACCACCATGTGCTGGCGAAACTCGCCTTCATAGAGAAATCCAAGTCGCCTTGCGGCATTGCGCGAGGGGCGGTTCAGCGCGTTGCATTTCCATTCATAACGGCGATAGCCAAGATCATCGAAGACATGGCGCATCAGCAGAAATTGCGCTTCGCTTGCCGCAATCGAGCGCTGCAGGGCGGGCGCATAGAGCACGTGGCCGACCTCGATGCCTCCATGGATGGTATCGATACGCATCAAGGCAAGCCGCCCGACAGCCTTTCCCGTTACCTGATCGATGATGGCAAGAAAATAAGGATCAGGCGAGGCTTCGGCGCGCTGCGCCCAGGCGATGACATCGGACGGGGCCTGAGGCGGCGGGTCACCGAGAAAGTCGTAAAGTGCCGCTACACCATCCCCGCACAGACGCTGGGCCAGATCATTGCCATGGCGGGCCGCACTGAGTTTGTCAAGCCGCACGGTGCGCCCGACAAGCGTGCGCCCGTCAGGGCGTGGACAAGGCGTCCATGTGGCGAGCTTGCCTGTCATCCCCGCCGGGTCTTTGCATCGGCGCGAAAGAAACCGTCAATCTCCCCGTAGACTCTGCCGGAAGCAAAAGCGCCAAACGATCCTTGCGTCGCAAGATCCTTTGCCGCCGTCATTGCGGCTGCCCAGGCGGTGCGTGCCAGCGCACTGCCGATGCTGATGCGCCGGGCACCCATCGCCGCCAGATCGGCAACGTTGAAGGCGGGCGCGGCGTTGAGGATGTTAACCGGTTTCGGCGCCACCGCCTGGATGACCGCCATGATGTCCTCACGCGATCTCAGCCCGGGTGCGTAGAGGCAATCAGCGCCCGCCTGCGCATAGGCCGTCAGGCGACGAATCGTCTCGGACAAATCGTTGACGCCGACGAGAAAACACTCGGCGCGCGCCGTGAGCACGACGCCGCTTTGCGTCCTGTCAACGGCTGCCCGCGCCGCCTTCACTCTGGCCAGCGCATGGTCGAAGTCATAGAGCGGCTTTGCCGCATCGCCAGTTGAATCCTCCACTGACAGGCCGGCGATTCCGGTGGCGATCGCCAGCGTCACATGGCGCGCCACGCCATCGGCATCATGGGCGAACGCGTTCTCGAAATCAGCGTTGAGCGGTACATCGCAAGCAGCGGCCAGTTCAGTTAGATGGCTAAGTGTATCCTCGAGACCTGCCCCGGTATCAGGCTTGCCCGTGGTCCAGGCAAACCCTGCGCTGGTCGTCGCCAGCGCCGGAAAACCCAGCGATTGCAGATAGCGGGCGCTGCCGACATCCCAGGGATTTGGCTGTACGAAGCAACCATTTTCGTGCAATTTGCGATAGGCAGCGCGTTTGTCCGCCGGATTTGTCATCATGTCCCTCAATGATTGTCGCGTGGCGTCGATTTGCGGGCAACCCGCTGATATTTGACCGCCGGCTTCAGAACCATGCCATCAGAAAGCTGCGACACGTTCTTGCGGTAGATTTCCTGCCACGGCGTTTCATGGCGGCGTATCTTGAAGCTGCCCTGCGCGCGGCGCGTTGCAAGTTCAGCTTCCGGCACCAGCATATCGGCGGTGCGCTTGTTCAGATCGATGCGCACCGGGTCTCCTGTCTTGAGGATGGCCAGCCCCCCGCCGGCCGCAGCTTCGGGCGAGGCGTTGAGGATCGACGGCGAGCCGGACGTTCCTGATTGGCGCCCGTCGCCAATGCAGGGCAATGCCCTGATGCCGCGCTTCAGCAGGGCAGCCGGTGGCTGCATGTTCACCACCTCCGCCGCGCCCGGATAGCCAATCGGCCCGACACCGCGCACGAAGAGAATGGAATGCTCGTCGACACCCAGCGCCGGATCATCGATGCGGGCGTGGTAATCTTCCGGGCCCTCAAAGACGATGGCTTTCCCCTCGAAGGCATTGAGGTCTTTCGGGTTCGACAGGTAGCGCTTGCGGAAATCGGCCGAGATGACGGACGTTTTCATGATGGCACTGTCAAAGAGATTGCCCTTGAGATTGAGAAAACCCGACTGTGCCACCATCGCCGTTTCAAACGAGCGGATGACGTCGTGATCTTCCGATGTTTTGCCGGCTATATTCTCACCAATTGTCTGGCCGTTGACGGTGAGCGCGTTGGCGCGCAGTTTGCCGTGTTTGTGGAGTTCGGCCAGCACTGCTGGAAGCCCGCCGGCGCGGTGATATTCCTCGCCGAGATATTTGCCCGCGGGCTGCATGTTGACGAGAAGCGGAATATTGTACCCAACCTTCTCCCAGTCATCATTGTCAAGAGCAACGCCGACATGGCGGGCAATGGCATTGATGTGGACCGGCGCATTGGTCGAGCCACCGATGGCCGAGCAGGCGACGATGACATTCTCGAACGCCTCGCGCGTCATGATTTTCGACGGGCGCAAATCCTCCCACACCATGTCGACGATGCGCTTGCCGGTGTCATAGGCCATCTGCCCGCGTTCGCGGTAAGGTGCCGGGATGGCGGCGCAGCCCGGCAACGACATGCCGAGTGCCTCGGCCAGCGCATTCATGGTCGAGGCGGTGCCCATGGTGTTGCAATGACCGACCGAGGGGGCGGAGGAGGCGACCTTGTCGATGAAGCTCGAATAATCGAGCTTGCCTTCGGCCAGTTCCTCGCGCGCCTGCCAAACGATCGTGCCGGAGCCCGAGCGCTCACCCTTCCACCAGCCATTCAGCATCGGCCCGCCCGAGAGCACGATGGCCGGCAGATCAACGGTCGCGGCCGCCATCAGGCAGGCAGGCGTCGTCTTGTCGCAGCCCGTCGTCAGCACCACGCCGTCGAGTGGATAGCCATAGAGAATTTCAACCAGCCCGAGATAGGCGAGATTACGATCAAGCGAGGCGGTCGGCCGCTTGCCTGTTTCTTGAATAGGATGAACGGGAAATTCCAACGCCAGCCCGCCGGCCGCCGTGATGCCCTCGCGCACCCGCTTGGCCAGATCGAGGTGATGACGGTTGCATGGCGACAGATCGGAACCCGTCTGGGCGATGCCGATGATCGGCTTGCCCGACGTCAGTTCTTCCCGCGTCAGCCCGTAATTCAGGTAGCGCTCCAGATAGAGCGCCGTCATGCCGGGATTTTCCGGATTGTCGAACCACAATTTAGACCGAAGCTTGCGTGTTTTTTTGCCGCGTATTGCCAACGACGCCTCCCTTATGTTTGTCACAGTGTGCGCCGGGATTGGCATTGAAATCAACGCGGCAATCGGCAGGGCACCTCTGCGCACAATTTTTTGTCAAGGCTGTGCGCCGCATTTGCTATCCACGACGGTGGCCGACTATGGTCGGCGCTTTCATAACCGGCACCCCGGGAGGCTTCGTTCATGTCCCTTCACCCCATCGCGGCCTTTGACCGCATCGGCGAGGAAAACGCCTTCGCTGTGCTGGCGCGCGCCACCGAGCTTGCAGCGCAGGGCCGCGACATCATAAATCTTGGCATCGGCCAGCCCGATTTTAGCACCCCCGACCATGTGGTGGAGGCCGCCATCAAGGCGCTGCGCGACGGCCATCATGGCTATACGCCAGCCCCCGGCATCGCTCCACTGCGCGAAGGCGTGGCAGCCGACGTCCATCGCCGCACCGGCGCCAGCATCAGCCCTGATCAGGTTCTGATCGTGCCCGGCGGCAAGGTGACGATGTATATGGCGATCCTCATGTTCGGTGAACCGGGCGTTGATATTCTCTATCCCGACCCTGGCTTTCCCATCTATCGCTCGATGATCGAGTTCACCGGCGCCAACCCGGTGCCGATCCCCATCCGCGAGGAAAACGGTTTTGCGTTCTCGGCTGATGAAACCCTGTCACTGATCACGCCGCGCACCAGGCTCATCATCATCAATTCGCCCGCCAACCCGACCGGCGGCGTCAGTCCCAAGGCAGAGATTGACAAGCTTGCCGCCGGGCTTGAGCGCTATCCGGACATCGCCATCCTGTCGGATGAAATCTACGGGCAGATGACCTATGACGGGCGTGAGCATGTCTCGCTCCTCAGCTATCCGGCGCTGCGCGAGCGCCTCATCCTGCTCGATGGCTGGTCGAAAACCTATGCCATGACCGGCTGGCGGCTCGGTTTTTCATTATGGCCAAAGCCGCTGCTGGAGGCTGCCCGCAAGCTTGCCGTCAATTCCTATTCCTGCGTCAACGCGCCCACCCAATGGGCAGGGCTTGCAGCCCTCACCGGGCCTCAAGCTTGCGTGAGCGAGATGGTGGCGGAATTCGCCAAACGCCGGCGCCTTATCATCGACGGGCTGAATAAACTGCCGGGAGTCAGCGCCATTGAACCATATGGTGCCTTCTACGCATTCCCCAACATCAAGGCGACGGGCTGGCAGGCCAAACCGCTCGCCCGCGCGCTGCTGGAAGAGGCTGGCGTTGCCACCATTGGCGGGCCTGATTTCGGCATTCATGGCGAGGGCTATCTGCGCCTCTCCTACGCCAATTCGCAAGACAATATCACGCAGGCCCTCACCCGCATGGGCGAATTTCTCAGCGCCCGGAAGGTGGCATGAGCACTGTCATCGCCGTCGGCGAGGTCATGATTGAACTCAACCATGAGGGCGAGGGGCGCTATCATCAAGCCTTTGGCGGGGATACCTTCAACACTGCGGTTTATCTTGCCCGTCTCGGTGTTGATGTCGGCTACGCGACAGCGTTGGGCGATGACCGCTTTTCGGATCATGTTCTGACGCTGGCTGCGTCAGAGGGGGTCAAGACGGACGCCGTTCTACGGGTGCCGGGACGCATGCCGGGCCTTTACGTCATCGACACCAATGACCGTGGTGAGCGCTCTTTCAGCTATTGGCGCGACACCTCGCCCGCCCGCGATCTCTTCGAATTGACCGGGTGGGAGGAGGTGGCGGAGCGCCTGCTGGCGGCCAAACTCATCTATCTGTCGGCGATCACCCTGTCGCTTTATCGCCCGACGGGGCTCGGGCGGCTGCTGGCGATGCTGGAAGAAGCGCGCAAGCAGGGGTGTCTGGTGGCGTTTGATTCCAATTTCCGTCCGCGCGGCTGGCAGGGCGATCTTGATCGCGCCCGGCTGGTGGTTGGCGAAGCGCTGAAACGCTGCGATATCGCCCTGCCGACATTCGATGACGAGCAGACCCTGTGGAATGACCGCGACCCGCTGGCCACCATCGAGCGGCTGGTCGGGCTTGGTATCAGCGAGGTGGTGGTGAAATCAGGGGCTGATTCAGCCTGGGTCGCGAGCAAGGCCGGCATCGAGCAGGTGCCGTGCCCGCAGATCCTGACACCGGTTGATACAACCGCTGCCGGCGACAGTTTCAGCGCTGCCTATCTCGCCGCGAGGCTCGCCGGGGCGCCGCCACGGCTTGCCGCTGATGCCGGTCATCGTCTGGCGGGCGCCGTCATCCAGCATCGCGGCGCCATCATTCCCAGAGAAACGACGATCGCCGCCTTGTCGCCACCCAAAATCCTCCACTGAGCAGGCAAACGCGGTCACTGAACCAGCAGCATCACCCCGCCTGCAAGCAGCGGCAGTGGCCATGAGACGGCGAGGCGCAGATAGACGAAATGGCGTGGCATGATCGGCAGTTCCCAGACGATGACGCGATTAAACGACATCAGGCTCCACGCGGTCACGTAAGTGATCACTTGTGGCATACCGGCGCCGGCCTTGAGTGCGGCTGTGCCGAGTGAAAAGCCAACGACGGGTCCGCCCGGTGTCAGCATGCCGGCGGCGGTGGCGATGAGCAGGCTGAGAAAACCGGCATCGCGGCCAAGATAGGCGGCGATTGATTCGGCCGGCAGCAATCGGGCGAGAAATCCGGCGCCTATGACGCCGATGGCAAGCCGTGGCAGCAGCCACAGAAATTCGCGCAGCGCCCGCTGCATGGCCTCCTTTGCCGTGCCGTCACGCCGCCGCAGTGCGATGATCACGAGCCACAAGGCCAGCGCCCACAGCAGGCCGGTGAAAACGACGGCAATCACGGCACGTCCTTCCGGTGCAGGCGCGGCCAGCGCGCGACAAGCCCGGCGAGAAGCGGAAAGAGCAGCGAGACACCCACCCGCATCACGACAAAATGCGGACCGAAAAACGGCATCTCCCAGATGATGGCGCGGTTGAGCCCGATGACGTGCCAGGCGGTGACGAAGGCGATGGCTGCTCCCGCATCCGCGCCGATGGTCAGAAACGCCACCGTCACCGGAAACACCGTAAAAGGCCCGCCGGGCATGAGAATGCCGGCAAGCGTCGCGATGACAAGGCCGCGAAGACCCGATTCGCTGCCAACCAGGCGGACGATCACTTCGCGCGGCACCAGCAGGGTGATCAGCGCGCCGATCAGACAACCAGCCGCCACCTTGGGCAGGATTTCCAGAAAGAGCAGGCTGTCGTCTTCGATAATCGCCCAGACTGCGGCCATGCCCTGGTCGCGGTAGGTGAGCCCGGCGCCGATGCTGGCCAGAACAATGATGATCACAAGGCCGGGATCGAGAAGGCGGCGGCGTTTGGGTGCAGTGCTCACGGGGTGCAATCTGGCCTTGGCGTGCCAGGCCCGGCACAGGGACGCGTGCGGACCGGCGCGACAGGATAATGGCGCCAACTCCCAAACATCAAGTGTTGTGTCTGTCGACCCTACCTCTGACCCAGCGGCGCATAGCTGCCCTGCTTGTCGCGGCAGAGCGTCTCCTGGCGCAACACCTGTCCGCTGGGGCGATGGAGCGTGACAATTGGCAGGCACTCAGCGCCAACGGGGCGCGGCGTGATGGTGAACGGGCCGGACGTCAGCGCCCGGTTTTCGCGGGCGGCCATCGCCTGGATGATCTTGAGTTGGGTGACATCGTCAGGCCGCAAAGCGCGCACCACCTTGCAGGCTTCCTCCTCCTGCAAGATCCCGGCCGTGGCATTCGCCGCCTGCCCGATCAGCGGTACGCCCGAGAAGGCCTGGGGATTGCCAATGATCAATCCGCCAGCCTGCGTGTTGGCACAATAGACGACCTGCTGGTCGATGGCCCAGTTGCTGTCGAGTTGGCGTTGTGCGCACGAGCCGAGCGCCAGAAGGGCGACGAGCAGCAGAGGAGCGCGGTTTGTCATGTTTCAGCCCCGTTTGAGCTTTGCCACCTCTTCATCGAGATGGGCGCGGAGTGCCGGATCAAGCTTGAAGCGCTCGGCCAGCGTGTCGAGATAAGCAATGTTGGCGGCATTCGTTGCATTGATGGCGAGCGCCGATGCGGCGTAGATTTCGCTTACCTGATCAACGCCATCAATGCCCGCGCCAATCGCCGCGATATCAAGCGGCTTGGCCAATTCGGCTTCGATGAACGCCTGAGCCGCCGCTTCGACACCGAGCGTCTGTGCCTGCGCCAGAATGCGGGCCCGCTCGGCGGCGTCGATCTCGCCATCGACCTTGGCAGCCGAGATCATCGCCTCCAATATGGATCTGGCGCGTTTGTCGGCGTCACCCGAGAGGGCCGCCTGGGGCGCGGTGGGGGCGGTACCCTGACCCGCCTGCCAGCTGCGAAGGGCGTTGAAGGCAAGCCCGCCGATCGCCGCCAGCCCGCCAAGTCTGAGCGCCGTCCCGCCAATGGCGCGGCCGGCTTTGGTGCCAATGAGCGCGGCCAGGATCGTGCCGGCGACGGCGCCCTTGACGAGGGCATCCGAATTCTTGGCGACGTATTCGCCTGTCTGGGCGATGACGGCGCTGGGGTCAGGTATTGTGTCGCTGCCCGGCAGCGCCTGCTTGGCCTGATCGAGATAGCCGCCCTTGCCGGCGACGGCCTGTGTCTGCTGCGCCGCCAACTCGGCAGCCCTGTGGCTGATATCGCTGAATTTTCCACCACTCATCTGGTCCATCCGGGCAGCCGTGCCGGCACCCATCAACTGGTCGAGAAGTTTTGCAGCATCAAACATGTCAATTCTCCCTGTTTGCGGCAGTTTACACACGGATTGCGACCGACTTGCGTCAGGACCTGTGCATCAACATCACCTTGCTGGTTTTGCTAAAGCTGCCGCGTCTCTTGCCAATGATGTGATATGCGCAAAATCCCCCGCTTGCAGTGCCGGGGCTGGCACCATCCACGAGCCGCCGACGCATAAAACGTTCTTCAGCGCCAGATAGGACGGAGCCCGCTGCAGATCGATGCCCCCGGTCGGGCAGAAGAAGATATCGCCCAGCGGACCCTGCCAGGCCGACAGGGTCTTTATCCCGCCCATCGCCTCGGCTGGAAAAAACTTGACCACCCGGAAACCGTGATCACGTGCCGCAATCGCTTCGCTGGCGGTGGCAATGCCGGGCAGGCAGGGCACAGGCGCGCGGGCCAGCGCTGCCAGAAGTGCCGGGCTGGCGCCGGGCGTGACGATGAACTGCGCGCCGGCGCCAAGGGCTGATTCAAGATGTGCCGAGGACAGGATCGAACCGGCGCCGATGATCGCCTCGGGCACCGCCTCGCGCATCGCCTTGATTGATGCGAGTGCGGCAGGCGTGCGCAATGTCACTTCGAGGAGTGGCAGCCCGCCTTCGACGAGCGCGCGGGCGAGCGGCACCGCTAGCGCCGCGTCCTCGACCACAATCACCGGCACGACCGGCGCACGAGCAAAAAAAGAATGTGTCTGCACGCTCATCCCATGCCTCGTCGGCATCCTGACCAGCCATCCATAACGGTATTTCATCGATTTGCGCAAACGGGCGCGGCAGTCTCATGTTTGCACTGGCCTTCGAGCGATGAATGTTTATGATGCCTGCAAAGTAACAGGATAATCGCTGGTTGATGGCTGCCCGTCGCCACGTCATGACCGGTTCTGAGGGAATGTAGTAACACGAGATCATCAAGGCGCGTTAAGCGTCATAAAGTGACGATTTAGGGGAGCGATCAGCTATGTGGATGCGATTGTCTGCAATTCTTGCGCTTGTTTTTTCACTGACCGGATTGGCACAGGCCCAGGACATCGTGCGCCTCGGCAATCTCAAATTCGCCCATTACGGCACGATCTCCTACATGAAGGAGATTGCCGGCAAATATAACCTCAAGATCGACGAGCGCGTGTTTGCCAAGGGTGCTGATATTTATCCGGCCATGGCGGCTGATCTGGTCGATATTGCCGCCTCCGGCGGGGATGGAGCGGTTGCGGCGCGCGGTAACGGCGTCAAGCTGCTGGTTGTTGCCGGCTTTGCCGATGGCGGCGCACGCATTCTTGCCCGTCCCGACCTCAAGATCAGCTCGCTTGCCCAGGTGAAGGGAATGAAGGTCGCGACCGTTCGCGGCGGTATTCAGGACCTCCTTTTGCTTGCAGAGCTCGACAAGCACGGGCTCACCTGGTCGGAGCGCCCGGGCAAGGACGTTCAACTGCTTTATTTTGGAAACTATGCCGATCTCAGCCAGGCTCTGGCGTCGAAATATGTTGATGTCATCTGTCAATCAGAGCCGCAATCGACACAGGCCATCAGCGCGGGCTGGGGCATTGAGCTGCTCAAACCCTACGATACCGAAGTTGGTGTGCCGGTACGCCCTCTGGTGATGACGGAAAAGATGTATACCGAGAAGCGCGATGTCGCCTTGCGTGTGCTCAAGCTTTTCGTTGATGCCACCATCGCCTTCCGTTCCGATCCCGCATTGGCAGAAAAATACGTTCGCGAATCGGTGTTCAAGGGGCAATTGTCGTCGGAAGATTTTCGCGATGCGATGAACAATGCCCGCTATACCTTCGACATGCCGCCAGGCCACATGGACAAGACCACGGAGCTGATGGTCAAGCATGGCCTGGGCAAGATGGCCAATCCTCCGAAGGAGGCTGACTGGGTGAAGCTCGATCTGCTGAAGGAAGCCAAAGCTTCGCTTGGCGTCAACTGAACGCGATGACGCGTCTCTCGTCTGTGTTGCGTGGCGCCATCATGCCTGTGCTGGTGGTGATCATCTGGGAAATCCTGTCACGGGCTGGCGTCTTTTCAGCCGCCTTCCTGCCATCGCCGCTGGCGGTTGCAGCGCGCTGGGTCCAGGCGATGCAGCCTCTGCAGCCCTTCAACCCGAGTGAGTCGAGCTATCTCGTCTGGCTTGTATCGGGCGAATTTCCTCATGATGCGGCAGCTAGCCTGTCACGCGTTCTGTCCGGCTTTGCCATCGGCGCCGGGCTTGCGCTGCCGCTGGGTCTGCTGATGGGGACAAGTCAGCGCATTTACACGCTGATGAATCCGCTGGTGCAGATCCTTCGCCCGATACCACCGATCGCCTATATCCCGCTTGCCATCGTGTGGTTTGGCCTTGGCAATGCGCCGGCGCTCTTTCTCATCGCGCTTGGTTCGTTCTTCCCGGTTCTCGTCAACACCATTGCTGGCGTGCGTCAGGTCGATTCCATCTATCTGCGTGCTGCCCGCAATCTGGGCGCCAGCAGCATGACGATCTTTCGCCGCGTGATCCTGCCAGCCTCCAGCCCTTTCATCCTCGCCGGCGCCAGGATCGGCATCGGCACCGCCTTCATCGTTGTCATCGTCGCCGAGATGATTGCTGTCAGTGACGGGCTTGGATATCGCATTCTCGAAGCGCGGGAATATCTGTGGTCCGACAAGATCATCGCCGGCATGCTGACCATCGGCGCGCTCGGCCTGCTGATTGACACCTTCGCCTCCCGGCTCAACGACTACCTGCTGCGCTGGCACCGCGGTATCGGGACGTGATGGCCATGGTCGATACCCATATCAGTATCAGCCATGTCGGCATGGTGTTCCGCTCCAGCGGCGGCGATGTGGTGGCGCTCGATGACATCCAGTGCGATGTCCCGCGCGGCGAATTCGTCTGCCTGCTGGGGCCGTCGGGGTGTGGCAAGTCGACATTGCTCAACGCCATCGCCGGCTTTGCCCGCCCCACATCGGGCACGATCACCGTCGATGGCCGCCTCATCAGCGCGCCTGGTCCCGACCGTGGCATGGTGTTCCAGGAATACGCCCTCTTTCCGTGGATGAATGTCGAGCGCAACATCGCCTTCGGCCTCGATATCAAGGGTATCGCGGCTGACCAGAAACAGGCGGTTGTCGACCGGCTTCTTGACAAGCTCGGGCTCAGCGATTTTCGCGATCGCTTTCCGCGTGATCTTTCCGGCGGCATGCGCCAGCGCGTGGCGATTGCCCGCGTGCTGGCGCTTGATCCACCGCTGATGTTGATGGACGAGCCTTTCGGCGCGCTTGACGCCCTGACGAGGCGTTCGCTCCAGACCGAATTGCTGCGCATCTGGACCGAGGATCGCAAGACCATCGTCTTTGTCACCCATTCGATCGAAGAGGCAATCTACCTCGCCGACCGTATCGTCGTGATGACCTATCGCCCGGGCACCATCAAGCGCGATCTGGTGGTTGATCTGCCACGCCCGCGCGATCCTGCCTCGCCGGCGTTCAATGATCTGAAACGCGATCTGGCCGAGCTGGTGATGGCCGAGCAGGAGCGTTCAAGTGATGCTGAACGGCGCGCCGCTGCTGTCGACTGACAGTCATCCCGCCACGATCTTGGCCAGCACGGCCACCATGGCGGTAAACGTCGCCAGGGCGAACCCCTCACCAGCCACTTCTGCAACAATCGATAAACGCGACAAAATCTGAGCCATGTCCATTCCCCATGCGCCATCCGGCGTAGGGAGAGCGAGCAAGGAGCGGGCCAAATTGCTGATCGTTGTTGCGCAACGGCTTAAATGGTTAACTGATCACGAATGAGCAGAGGTCCCGGTAAGTCCGACCCTTCGAATCGGCAAAATCTGCCATATCCTGGCAAGGATGGCGCCTGGTACTCTTCTGCCTAACATTCCAGCGCCGCACCTCGTTGTGGTGGACACGAACGTCAGGTGAAAACCACACTTGCCGGCCTGCCCATCGACCGATAAAGAAAAGCGTTGAGGGCACATGATACACAAGGGTGGGTTCGACTGATG
Source organism: Raskinella chloraquaticus (SeqCode) (assembly GCA_002365175.1). Taxonomy (GTDB): domain Bacteria; phylum Pseudomonadota; class Alphaproteobacteria; order Rhizobiales; family UBA4765; genus Raskinella; species Raskinella chloraquaticus. Next base: position 54,295 of record DEZK01000041.1, on the reverse strand, counting down.
TTTGCAGATCTGCTGCCGCTAGCCATACCCTTGTTGCAGATTATTTGGATTGATCTTCTGCTTTCGGGCGATAATGCCGTTGTGATTGCTCTTGCCTGCCGGGCGCTGCCGCCCGAGCAGCGGCGGATGGGCATATTGCTTGGAACCGGCGTTGCCATCGTTCTGCGGATCATTTTTGCGTTGATCATCACGGTACTGCTGGGCATCCCATTTCTGAAAGCTCTGGGCGGCGTCCTGCTCTTCTGGGTCGCCTACCAGCTGATCAGTAGCGATGATGGTGGTCATGGCGAGGTCGCGGCTTCAGCATCATTGTGGAAAGCTGTACGCACGATCGCGATAGCCGATGCGGTCATGAGCCTTGATAATGTGCTTGCGCTGGCTGCGGCCTCAAAAGGTAATATCTGGCTTTTTACCTTCGGCCTGGTGATTACCATTCCTTTGATTATCTATGGCAGCCAGCTCATTCTCGGGCTGATCGAGCGCTTTCCCATCTTCATCTGGGCGGGGGCTGCTCTGCTTGGATGGATAGCAGGGGAGCTCATTGCCGATGATCCGGGCTTACAAACAATGTTAGGTAGTGACATTCCCAATTTGCTGGGAGCAAGCGTCGGGGCTTTATTGGTGGTGATGGTATCCTACGTCATTGTGCAGAAACGGAAGCGGGAGCGTGGGCTCGCTTCAGTATCGAAGGAATAGCCGTCGTCATGGAACAACTTGCCGAACTTGCTCTGCCGGTGCTGAAAATAATCTGGATCAACATCCTGCTCTCTGGCGACAATGCGGTCGTGATTGCGCTTGCCTGCCGCGGATTGCCGGCTGATCAGCGCAAGATCGGCATTGCGCTAGGGGCGGGCGCAGCCGTCCTGCTGCGGATCGTGTTTACATTCATGACGACGCAGCTTCTGGGTCTTCCCTGGATCACGGCGGTCGGCTCGCTGCTGCTTTTGTGGATTGCCGTGAAGCTGGTTGTTCCGGAAGAGCCGGATGCGGATTCGGTCGCCGGCCATTCCTCGCTGTGGAAGGCGGTTCAGACCGTCACCATCGCTGACATTGTCATGAGCCTCGACAATGTTGTGGCGATTGCTGCGGCGGCGAATGGTGATATTCGCCTGATCGTCTTCGGCCTTCTGCTCAGCGTTCCGCTTGTCATCGTCGGTTCGACGTTGCTGACAGCGATCATCGACCGCTTTCCGATCCTGGTGTGGGCGGGCGCGGCCCTGCTCGGCTGGATTGCGGGCGAATTATTCGTGCGTGATGTCGGCGTTATCGGTGCGACCGGGCTTCATATCGATCATCTTCCAGCCCAGATCGCTGGCGCTATTCTTGTTCTCATCGCCGGCTACATGCTGAAAAAGCACCATTCCGCGAAAATCGCGCACAGTCCCTGATGGCTCTGTGAGATTTGGTGCGACCTTGCCTGGCGGGGATGCTTAAACGCGGCGATAGGCACGGTACCAGGCAACAAATTTCCCTATCCCGTCGCGGATAGGGGTGCGGGGATGGAAGCCGATGTCACGCTGAAGCGCTGATACGTCGGCGCTTGTCTCGGCCACATCGCCAGGCTGCATGGGCAGGAAATTGATTTTTGCCTTACGGTCGCAGGCCATCTCAATTTCGGCAATGAAGTCCATCAGCGCCACCGGCTGGCTGTTGCCGATATTGTAGATGCGCCACGGTGCCGTTGAGGTGGCCGGATCGGGATCATCGCCGGACCAGGTTGGCGAGGGCTGTGCCGGCCGGTCGAGCGCACGCACGACGCCCTCGGCGATATCATCGACATAGGTGAAGTCGCGCGCGTGATGTCCTGCGTTAAAGACGTCGATGGGTTCGCCAGCCAGGATCTTCTGCGTAAAGATATAGGGCGCCATGTCCGGTCGTCCCCATGGTCCGTAAACCGTAAAGAAACGTAACCCCGTCGCCGGCAGCCGGTAGAGATGGCTATAGCTGTGCGCCATCAGCTCATTGGCCTTCTTGGAGGCGGCATAAAGGCTCAGCGGATGATCGACATTGTGTGCGACGCTGAAGGGTTGGCGCGTATTGGCGCCATAGACCGAGCTTGAGGAGGCGTAGACCAGATGCTCGACGCCATTATGGCGACAGCCCTCAAGGATGGGCAGGAAGCCGCTAAAATTCGACGCCACATAGGCCTGAGGATTGCTGAGGGAATAGCGCACACCGGCCTGGGCGGCCATGTGCGCCACACGGTGCGGCCGAAACGATGCGAAGAGCGCGCTGATACGGGTGTCGTCCGCGATATCCATGGCCTGGAATGACCATCCGGCCCGGCCCTCCAGCTGCGCCAGTCGTGCCCGCTTCAATGCCGGATCGTAATAGTCATCAAGATTATCGATGCCCACGACCTCATCGCCGCGCGCAAGCAAGGCTGAAGCGACATGGAAGCCGATAAAGCCGGCCGCTCCGGTCACGAGAACGCGCATCGTCTGGAATCTTTTTCCTGAACTGTCGGACGCTGATGTGTATAGCAGCATGGTGTGGAGCGGCAACCGATGTCGGCCTGCCTCCTCTTCCCGCCCCGCCGGTCGCACCAGAGCGCTTGCCATCCTGTCCGGTGGTCGACATGCTTCTGCTTCGGAATGAAAACTGTGCATGATAACACCGGGGCGAGAGCGGCGATGGCTAATCAATACGATCTGAACGGCAAGGTGGCGTTGGTCACTGGCGGCGCGCAGGGCATCGGACGGGCGATCGCCGAGCGCTTCGTGGCCAGCGGCGCCAGGGTGGCGGTGCTTGATCGTGATCTCAAATTGGCGAGCGCTCTGGCTGAAACGCTGGGTGGCAAATCGCATACGGCAGCCTTCGTCTGCGATGTCGTTGATGAAGCCTCGGTGATGGCGGCCCGCGATCACGTGCTTGAAACGTTCGGCACCATCGACATTCTCGTGGCCAATGCCGGCATCACCGGCCCCAATGTCAAATTGTGGGATTATCCGCTCAGCGCGTGGGAAGAGGTGTTTGCGGTCAATACGCGCGGCGTCATGCTTGCCAACAAGGCGGTGGTGCCAACGATGATAGCGCGAAATTACGGGCGCATCGTCAATATCGCTTCGGTTGCCGGCAAGGAAGGCAATCCCAACGCCTCGGCCTATTCCGCTTCGAAGGCAGCAGTGATCGCGCTCACCAAATCGCTTGGCAAGGAACTGGCGGGGCAGAATATCGCGGTCAATTGTGTCACACCGGCAGCGGCCAAAACGGCCATTTTCGATCAGATGACGCAGGAACACATCGACTACATGCTTGCCAAGATACCGCGCGCGCGATTTGTCGAGGTGGCGGAGATCGCTTCGCTCGTTGCCTTCATGTGTTCGGCTGAATGCTCATTCACCACCGGCGGGGTATTCGATATTTCGGGCGGCCGCGCCACCTACTGACAGGAGACGAGGTGGCCGTCAGCCTCATGATTGAGCCGACCCCCAGCCAGGCCTTCCGGCGGCGCAACCGCATGGGGGCGATCGGCTTCATCTGCGCGGCCATTCTGTGTTTCACATTTCTCGATACGACGGCAAAATATCTGGTGCGTCAGAATATTCCGGCCATCGAGGTGGTATGGGCGCGCTATGTCGGACATGCCGGGCTGATGCTGATTTTTGTCAATCCGTGGACGGTGAAAGGGTTGTTCGTCACCAAACGACCCTGGCTGCAGTTCGCCCGCTCCATCCTTCTCTTCCTGTCGACCTTCGCCAATTTCGTTGCCCTTAAATATCTGCAGCTTGCCGAGACGATTTCGATCCTGTTTGCCACCCCGTTTCTGGTTGCGCTTCTTGCTGGCGTGTTCTTCGGACAATGGATCGGCCGCAGGCAATGGCTGGCGATCGGCATTGGTTTTGCCGGCGTACTGATCGTCACCCGGCCGGGCTTCGGTCAGGTGCACTGGGCCGTGTCGCTCTCCTGCATCAGCGCACTGTGCTATGCCATCTACAATCTGATGACGCGGGTCCTTGCGGCCCATGACCCGACAACGACTACGCTGGTTTATTCAGCGCTGGCTGGCGCAGTGATCCTGACGCCCGCCGTGCCGTTTTTCTACGTGCCGCCTGCTGATCTCATGACCGTGCTGCTGATGGCGTCCACCGGTATGTGGGGGCTCATCGGGCATTGGCTGCTGATTGCCGCGCATCGTCATGTCGCTGCCCAGGACCTGTCGCCTTTCATCTACACCCAGATCGTATGGATGACGGTGTCGGGCTGGCTCGTCTTCGGCGACATTCCAGGGCTTTACACCCTCGTTGGCGCGTCAATCGTGGTTGCCTCCGGCCTCTATCTTCTCTGGCTTGAGCGGCAGAGGGGGCGGGAATGAGCGTCAGCATCATCGCCACCGGCTTTGGACCTTATCCGGGAGCGCCGGAAAATCCCACCGAATGGCTGATGCGGCTTTTTGCCGTCGACGCGCCGGTCTGCGGCGAGGATGTCCGTTTCCAGTCATTTGTCCTGCCGACGGAATATGACGGGCTTCAAGAGCGCATCGCACTGATTGGAAACATCGCGGCGCCTGATATCGCCATCCATTTCGGATTGTCACGCGCAGCGCCTGGCTTTCGCCTGGAGCGGCTGGCGCGAAATCGTGTGGCGACCGATCGCGTCGATGCCAAAGGCGAGCGACCCACCAGCGCAGCGTTGGCGCCAGGACTTGGTGATATCGCGAGCAGTCTGCCGCTTGAGCGTTGCGCCGCCGCTCTGGCGGTTGCCGGCATTCCGGCGGCGATGTCGGATGATTGCGGCGATTATCTGTGCAATGCCCTGTTTTTTCACAGCTGCGGCAAGCTCATCGCCGGCTTTCACCCGCGCTGGGCAGGGTTCGTCCACGTGCCTTTGCCGCAAGCGCCTTTCAGCGAGGACATGCTGGAAAGAGGCGCGCGGATTATCATCGCCGAGACGCTTGCCGCCTGGCGTGAGAAGGCAGTTTCAGCTTGATCACTTGTCAGATTTTGCTACGCCGGCTAATTGACCGATGACATCCGTCAGCATCGGCACATAACGCTCGCCTTCGCCGCTGCTGACGGCGAGCGCATAGCTTGACTTGACCGCGTTGGCGAGCGGGTTTGCCATGCCTGAGTCATCGCCCATCGCCGCCACATAGCGCATATCCTTGTAGGCGTTCGCCAGCGTGAACTGATGGGCGTTCGGGTTCTCGTCGATCACCCAGCCCATGAAGGTCTGGTAGAAGCCGCAATCCATGCGGCTGCCGCGAATGACGCGGTCGAAATCCTTTGGCGAAAGCCCCACTTTTTCGCCCAGTGTCAGCGCCTCGGCATAGAGAGCGCCATAGCCAAGGGACAGGAAATTGTTCAGCAGTTTCATCTTGTGGCCGGAGCCGAGTGGGCCGATATGAACGATTTTGGTCGCCCATGCCTCGATCGCCGGCTTCAGCCTGGCAAAGACTGCAGGATCGGCCCCGACCATCGCTGATAACTGGCCGGCTTCTGCTCCCGCAGGCGTGCCGCCGAGCGGCGCATCGGCAAGCGCGATCCCCTGTTCCTGCAGCCTGTCGCCAAGGCGCAAGGTCGATGAGGGATCAGCGGTTGAGCAATCGCAGATGATCAGTCCCTCACGGCCTCCCGCCATCAGCCCGTCACGTCCCAGAATGATCTCCTCGACCTGGGTACTCGACGTCACGCACAGGAAAACAACATCGCTTTTGCCGGCGATCTCGCGTGGGGTTGCGGCTTCGCCGGCGCCGCGCCTGATGAGATCATCAATGGGCGCGCGGTTGCGGTGCGCCAGCACGGTGAGCTGAAATCCCTTCTCGACGAGGTTCTTTGCCATGCCATGGCCCATGAGGCCGGCGCCGATAAAGCCGATACGGTCCTTGCTCATGGTGTTTTTCCCTTGCCGCGCACATGTGTGGCACCGGTCACTTCATAGAGGCGAACCACCTGACTGTCGTCCTGGCGCCCGTCACCCATGGCGGAGGCGGCGATGAATTGCTGCAAGGCTGCCATGGCGATGGGGGCTGGTTGGCGCAGGCCACGGGCAAGATCATCGACGAGCCCGAGATCCTTGACGAAAATATCGACCGCCGAGGTGACGGCTGGCTCGTCTTCCAGCATGCGTGGACCGCGATTGCCCAGCATCCAGCTGCCTGCCGCCCCCGACATGAGGATATCGAGAAGGAGTTTCGGCTCGATGCCGGCCTTGGCGCCAAGCGCCATGGCTTCGGCGCCCACAGCGATGTGCACGCCAGCCAGCAATTGGTTGATCGTCTTGACGGTCGAGCCAAGGCCAAGCTCGCGACCGATGTTGTAGACGGTTTTGGCCAAGGGTCTGAGCAGCGGAGCGGCGGCGGCAAAGGCTGCCTCGCTGCCCGACGCCATCACTGTCAGGGCGCCGGCCTCGGCGCCGACAGCGCCACCTGAGACGGGAGCATCAAGGACGTGATGGCCCAAGGCTTCAAGGCGTGCGCCAAGATCGCGCGCCATGGCCGCGCTTTGTGTGCATTGCAGGATGAAGATTGCGCCCCTGGTGGCGGCAGAAGCAGCCTCCCCGGCGCCGAAAAGGACGGTTTGGGCCTGTGCGCCGGTCGCGGTCATGACAAAGACGGCGCTGGCGCCACGCAGCGCCTCGGCCGGGTTGGTGCTTGCCTGTCCGCCGGCGCTTTTCAGTGCGTCCAATGGTCCCGGGGCAATATCGCAACCGTGAACGTCAAAGCCGGCCCCCATCAGGCGCTTTGCCATGGGCAGACCCATGGCGCCAAGACCGATGAAAGCAACCGACATGGAGCGCTATTCCTTCACCGCGCCCGTCATCGCCGACACGTAGTGCTCGACGAAGAAGGCATAGAGAATGACCAGCGGCAATGAACCCATGAGAGCGCCTGCCATCAATGACCCCCAGCGATAGATGTCGCCATCGACGAACTCGTTGACGATGGCAACCGGGATCGTCTTGTTCTCGTTCGAGGACAGGAAGGTGAGCGCGTAGATGAACTCGTTCCAGCACAGGGTGAAGGAGAAGATGAAGGCCGAGATGAGGCCAGGAATGGCGAGCGGCAGGACGATACGGGTGAGGATCTGCCAGCGGGTGGCGCCGTCGATGAGGGCGCACTCCTCAAGCTCGTAGGGGATGGATTTGAAATAACCCATCAGCAGCCAGGTCGAGAAGGGAATGAGGATGGTGGGGTAGACGAGAATGAGGGCAAGCGGCGAATCAAACAGGCCGTAGGAGTAGATGACAGAGGCCAGCGGAATGAAGAGGATCGATGGCGGCACAAGATAGGCAAGGAAGATCAGCATGCCGACAAGTTGCGCGCCCTTGTAGCGCAGGCGGACGATGGAGTAGGCGGCCATGACGCTGGCAATGATCGACAGCATGGTGGCGCACACGGCGACGTACATCGTGTTCCACAACCATAGCGGATATTGCGATTCAAAGAGCAGTTTGTAGATGTGCTTGAAGGTTGGCGCCGTTGTCCAGAACGGATTGACCCGCGCGAAATCGAGGAGCTGGTCGTCAGGTTTGATTGCCGTCAGCGCCATCCAGTAAAACGGGAAGAGCAGCGACACCATGATGATGCCAAGCGGCAGATAAAGCGTCACCAGCCGGCTCGACAGCTTTTCCAGATAATCCATGCCGACTGAATGATCGTCGTTATTCGTGGCTTTGAGGCTGGTGTCAGTCATTGTTTTCGCCTTGCTGCCATTTGCGCTTCTGCAATCCGTAGAACGACACCATGATTGCGACGACAAGGAAGGGGATCATCGACGTGGCGATCGCCGCGCCCTCGCCAAGCCTGCCGCCGAGAATGGCCCGCTGGTAGCTGAGGGTCGCCATGAGGTGCGTGGCGTTCACCGGTCCACCGCGGGTGAGAACCCAGATGAGCTGGAAGTCGGTGAAGGTGAAGAGGACGGAGAACGTCATCACCACGGCAATGATCGGGGTGAGGAGAGGGTAGGTGATATAGCGGAAAATCTGCCAGCGCGTCGCCCCGTCAAGGGTTGCTGCCTCGTAAAGCGAGGGCGAGACGGTCTGCAGGCCGGCGAGAAGGGTGATCGCCACGAAGGGCACACCGCGCCAGATATTGGCGATGATGACGGAGACGCGGGCGTTGAAGGGATTGCCGAGGAAATCGATGTTCGTATCCAAAAGGCCCAGCTGCTTCAGCGACCATGAGATGATCGAGAACTGGGTGTCATAGATCCACCAGAAGGCGAGCGCCGACAGAACGGTGGGCACGATAAAGGGAATGAGGACGATGGAACGAACGATGGCCTTGAAGGGCACGCGCTCATTGAGCAGCAGCGCCAGATAAAGGCCGAGGGCGAATTTCACGATGCTGGCGACCGTCGTATAAAGCACGGTGTTGAAGATCGATTGCAGGAAAATCGAATCGTCCGACAGCCATTCGTAATTCTCAAGACCGATAAACACGCCGTCGCGGCCGATGCGCGTATCGGTGAAGCTCAACCAGACGCCGAGGAAGAGCGGGTAGGCCAGAAACAGAATGAGGATGGCAGCGGCCGGCATCATGAACCAGAAGCCGAGCCAGTTGCGGTTGGTGACCAGCCGTTCCCAGGCTGTCGGTTCGGCGATAGCCAATCGTTGCCGGGCCATCGGTAATGCCTGCTCGCTCATCGTCCATTCCCGTCATCGTGGTGCCCCGGGTCGGAGGCACGGCTGCGGACAGTATCGCTGCCGGACAGCCTGTGGGAGCTGCCCGGCGAGCGTGATCGTTCAGCGATAGATGCGTTTTGCCAGACGTTCGGTTGAGGCGATGGCACCCTTGATATCCTCGCGCCCCGTCACGTAGTTGGCAAACATGTCGACGACGAGGAAGTCGGCAAGAGCGGACGCCGCCGCTTCACCGATCTTGCCGATGCCGCTCGCCGGCAGCGAGCGCTTGGAGGATTCACGAAAGACGGTTCGCTTCGGGTCATCCGTCCATACCGGGTCGCTGTCATAGGCGTTGAGCAGGTGGGTCAGGTAGCCCTGAGCGCCGCTCAGCCATTTGCTATACTGTTCTTTCTCCAGCATGAAGGCGAGTAACGCCTTAGACGCGTTAGGGAATTTCGTATAGTTGAAGATCATCGCCGGATAGCACAGATGCAGTTCCTGCGGTTTGCCAACCGGGCCCACCGGATAGTAGCCGTGATGAATATCGTCGGCGAAATCCTTCTTGTCGTTCTTGGCGGCAACGTAAATGGAGATGCCGTTGGCGGTCAGATGCAGCTCGCCGGCAAGGAAGGCCTTGTTGTTTGACGCGTCATTCCACGACACGGTGCCGGGGATGAAGGTGTCGTAGAGAGCCTTGGCATATTCAAGCGCCTTCACGGTTTCCGGCGAATTGATGATGACCTTGTCGTTCTTGTCGACAAGGTAGCCGCCATGCGACCAAAGAAGCCAATGCACGAAACTATTGGCATCGCCCGAAGCATGCCCGAAGGGGAAACCAGCCGGCGTACCATTGGCTTTCAGGGCCTTGCACAGCTCAAGGAAGCCAGCGGTGTCGGCAGGAAACTCCTTGAAACCGGCTTTTTCAACGGAAGATTTGCGGTAATTGATCATCGCGCCGCTGGTGCCGATGGGAATGCAGATCCATTTGCCGCCGCTTTTGCCATAGGCTTCGGCGAGAGGAACCCAGCCGCCATATTTTTTGCCGAGGTAATCGCAAAGGTCGGACATGTCGACGAGCTTGGCGGGAAAGAGATGGGCAAGAGAATGCAGGCCCCAGATGATGTCAGGTCCCTGTCCGGTATTGGCGGCGACCGAGGCCTTGGGTTGGACATCCTCATAGGATTCATTTGATACCGTCACCGTCACGCCGGTTGCCTTGGTAAAGGCATCGAGCGTTGCGACGAAGGCGTCATCTTCTGCCGCGACGAAGCGCTTCCAGCGCAGCAGACTGAGCTTGGCGCCGGCTTCCGGCTTGAAGGGTGAAGCCTGGGCCCAGGCTTTGGCGAAGCCGAGAAGATCGCTGCCGCCAGCGGCCATTGCAGCGCCACCTGCGAGAATCGAGCGGCGGGTTAATCCGTTGAAAGTCATCGTTTCCTCCGTTGAATAACGCCGGTTTGTCCGGCTGCTCTTTGATAAGTGACGTTCAATACATGTATGTCAGGCGATCCGCTTGCCGCTCGCCTCATCGAAAAGATGTGTCATGCCCGGCTGCGGAGCAATGCGGATGGACTGGCCGGGCGTAAGCGCCAGGCGCTCGCGAAACAGGCATTGCATTTCCTGGTCGCCCATCTTGACCACGGCGAGGATTTCCGAGCCCGTCGGCTCAACGACCAGAACGGTAGCGTCGATCCCGTCAGGTGTCACAGCCAGATGCTCAGGGCGCACGCCCAGAATGACGCGGGCGCCATCGGCAGCACCTGCCTTGTCAAGCTTGATGGTGGCACCGCCATCCGATTTGAAGGTCGGCTGGCCGTTGATGACGAGCGTTCCCTTGATGAAATTCATGGCCGGCGAGCCGATAAAGCCGGCAACGAAGAGATTGTCCGGGCGGTCATAGAGCGCAAGCGGCGCACCCATCTGCTCGACGCGTCCGTCATGCATGACGACGATCTTGTCGGCCATGGTCATGGCCTCGATCTGATCGTGGGTGACGTAAACGGTGGTTGTCTTCAGCCGTTGATGCAGCTCCTTGATCTCGGTGCGCATGGCGACACGCAGCTTGGCATCAAGGTTGGACAGGGGCTCGTCGAAGAGGAAGACCTGCGGATCGCGGACAATGGCGCGGCCCATGGCGACGCGCTGGCGCTGGCCGCCGGAGAGCTGACGGGGATAGCGCTCGAGAAGCGGGGTGAGACCAAGAATACCGGCGGCCTTGTCGACGCGGGCAGCGATTTCGCGATTGTCGGTGCCGCGCAACTTCAACGAGAAACCCATATTGGCGGCGACCGTCATGTGCGGGTAAAGCGCGTAGTTCTGGAACACCATCGCCACGTCACGCGCTTTGGGCGGCAGTGAGTTGACCACGCGCTCGCCAATGCGTATTTCGCCAGCGGATATGTTCTCAAGGCCGGCAATCATGCGCAGCAATGTCGATTTGCCGCAGCCCGATGGACCGACAAGCACGACGAATTCGCCATCGGCGATCGGCACCGACACACCGTGCAGAATCTGTGTGGCGCCGAATGCCTTGCGTACGCTGACGATATCCACCGACGCCATACTGTCCTCCCCCGAGCATATCTGCTGGTTCGCTGTGGTTCAGGCCCAAAACGACCATCGCCTCTTGTGGGCGAATGCATACTCAGGCAGCAGCATCTCATGCCTGTCAACGAAATCAAGCATTTCGTTTCGCGGCGTAAAGCGGCTAAGTTCACCACAGGAACGAGGAGAGTGCTGATGAAGCCCGATTGTCTGCTGTTGAAACCCCTGCCCCAGAAGGCGCGCGAGGCGCTCGGGCATGCCTTCAGCGTCCATGAGATGTGGCTGGCGGATGATCCGGCGGCGCTTGTCTCGAGGCTTGGTGCGCAATGTCGTTTTGTCGTCGCCTCGGGCGGGGCGCCGTGCAAGGCCGATCTGATAGATCAGTTGCCCAAGCTGGAGATCGTCGGCAATTTCGGCGTCGGTTACGATAGCGTCGATACGGCTGCCTGTGCCAAGCGCGGTATCGTTGTCACCAATACGCCTGATGTGCTCAATGACGAGGTGGCCGATACGACAATCGCCCTGCTGCTTGGCGCCATTCGTCGCATGCCGCAGGCTGACGCCTTCGTGCGCGCCGGCAAATGGCCCGGTGGTAATTTTCCCCTGACCGGCACACTGATTGGCAAACGGGTCGGCATTCTTGGCTTCGGGCGTATCGGCCAGACCATTGCCAAACGCCTTTCGGGCTTCAACATCGCCGGCATTTCCTACCATGCCCGCTCGGCCAAAGCCGGCCTGCCGTTCCGTTACTATGGAAATCTGACGGAAATGGCGGCTGACAGCGACGTGCTCATCGTGATCACGCCGGGCGGTGCGGCCACCCATCATCTGGTCAGCCGTGACGTGATCGAGGCGCTTGGGCCACAAGGGTGCCTCGTCAATGTGGCGCGCGGCCCGGTTGTCGACGAAACAGCCCTCATTGATTGCCTGAAGACAGGCAAGCTTGGCTCGGCGGGCCTCGATGTCTTCGAGTTCGAGCCGAAGGTTCCAGCCGAGCTGATGGCACTTGATAATGTGGCCCTTGCCCCGCATGTAGGCTCTGCGACCACCTATACGCGCGATGCGATGGGCATGCTGGTGGTCGATAACCTCATTTCGTGGAAAGAGGGAAAAGGGCCGCTGACCCCCGTGCCGGAAACGCCGGTGCCGCCGCGTACAGGGCGATAATGCATCTTTATGTCGATACAAGGCCGTTTGGCTCGTCCGTCCCGCGCGGTGCCCATCGCCTGATCCAGGCGATCACGTCACGATTGCCGGGAAACTGGCTTGGCATGCGCACCGCCATCCTCTTGCGGCGCCGTGCGATGGCCAGGCTTGGCGAAGCGGGCGTCGACGTTACTCATTTCAACCTCAGGTTGCGGCTCTATCCCGTGGGCAATACGTGTGAAAAGGCCGCGCTCTACACGCCGCAGCTTTTTCATCCGCTGGAGCGCATGGTGCTGGCGCGGTTGGCACGCGAGGCGGTCGCCCGCAAAAGCCTGTTCACATTCATCGACCTGGGCGCCAATGTCGGGCTCTTTTCACTGATGGCCGCGCAGCTTGCCGGCGGCAGGGCGCGGGTGCTGGCGATCGAGCCGCAGCCGGACATACGTGAGAGACTTGCCTTCAACGTAGAGAACCATCCGGGGTTTGATATTCGCCCGCTTGGCATTGCGCTGGCGGACCGGGAAGGCGAGGTCGATCTTTTTATCGATCAGCGCGATCGCGGCGGGTCGCGCATCGGCGGACGCGGCCAGGGAGAAAGCGTCAAGGTACGTGGCCGCAAGCTCGAAGCGGTACTGATCGAGGAAGGGTTTGAAGGCGCGGATGTGATGAAGGTGGATATCAGCGGTTCGGAGGATCTCGTTTTGTGGTCTTTCGTCGAGACGGCAGCCGCAGCCCTTCTGCCCCGCGTGCTGCTGATGAAAGACAGCAGCGCCATGTGGACGCGTGATGTTTTCGCGCTGCTGCGCGCCAGAGGATATAGTGAAGGGGAGCGCAGCCGCTCCCATGTCTTTTTCTACCTTGAGCAGGAAAGCGTTTAGCGCCTTCACAGCCGTTTCTGGAAAGCTTTCAGCACGGCGCTGCCCATGTCCGTCGTCGATACGGCGTTGGTGCCAGGCGCCGCGATATCGCGGGTGCGGGTGCCGGCGGCCAGGACATCGGCAAGGGCTGCTTCCAGCGCGTCGGCGAGTTTCCCCTCGCCAAACGAATAGCGCAGCGCCATGGCAAGCGAGGCGATCATCGCCAGAGGGTTGGCAGCGCTCTGCCCGGCGATATCAGGCGCCGAGCCATGAACCGGCTCATAGAGCGCCTTGCGCTTCCCGGTGTTGATGTCCGTTGCGCCAAGAGAGGCTGAGGGCAACATGCCAAGCGAGCCCGTCAGCATGGCCGCAACGTCTGAGAGAATATCGCCAAAGAGATTGTCGCAGACGATGACGTCGAACTGCTTTGGCGTGCGCACGAGCTGCATGGCGCAATTATCGGCCAGCACATGTTCGAGCGTCACATCGCTATAATCGCGCTTATGGATGGCGGTTACCACCTCGTTCCACAAAACGCCGGTTTTCATGACGTTACGCTTTTCGGCCGATGACACCTTGTTGCGGCGAAGGCGCGCCAGATCAAAGGCAACGCGGGCAATGCGGTCGATTTCATGGGTGGTGTAGACCTGCGTATCGACGCCGCGCTTCTCGCCATTCTCCAGCGTGACGATTTCCTTGGGCTCGCCGAAATAGACGCCGCCCGTCAGCTCGCGCACGATCATCATGTCGAGCCCCTCGACCAGCTCTTTTTTGAGCGAAGAGGCGTCCGCAAGGGCTGGATAGCAGATGGCAGGGCGCAGATTGGCAAAAAGCCCCATATCCTTGCGTAGCCGTAAAAGCCCGGCCTCCGGGCGGTGCTGATAGGGCACCTTGTCCCATTTCGGCCCGCCGACGGCGCCAAAGAGGACTGCATCGGCCTCCTGCGCCCGGTCCATGGCCGCATCGCTGATCGCCACGCCGTGCGCGTCATAGGCAGCGCCGCCGACCAGATCGCGTTCGACGGAAAATCCGACAATGCCCTGTTTGTCGAGAAAGCTGACGATGGCCTCGGCCTGGCCCATCACTTCGGGGCCGATGCCGTCACCGGGCAAAAGCAGCAGTTTGAAATTGGCCATCGCTTATCTCCTGCGCGCGTTTCAGGCGCGCGGGGTCATAGCGGTCGCCAGCGCCGGGCGCAAGGTTCGTTCAGGCGCCGGCGTGCGCTTCCAGAACATCCTCGAAGGTACGAAGACCGGGCCGCGGAGAGCAGACGAGGACGGCCATGTTGCCGGGCGCGTGCTGGTTCTTCCACATCTTCATGTGGGCTGCCGGGATTTTTTCGAACGGGACGACTTCCGACATGCAGGGATCGACAAGGCGGCGCACGACAAATTCATTGGCGGCGGAGGCTTGTTTCAGGTGAGCGAAATGAGAGCCCTGAATGCGCTTCTGGCGCATCCACACATAGCGGGCGTCAAACGTGATATTGAAGCCTGATGTCCCGGCGCAGAAAACGACCATGCCGCCGCGCTTCACCACCAGGCAGGAGACCGGGAAAGTGGCTTCACCGGGATGCTCGAAAACAATATCGACATCCTTCTTGCCGGTGATATCCCAGATCGCCTTGCCGAAGCGGCGGGCTTCCTTCGTCCATGCGCCATATTCCTCGGAATTGACGGTCGGCATCTGGCCCCAGCAGGTAAAGTCCTTGCGGTTGATGACGCCCTTGGCACCGAGGCTCAACACGTAATCACGCTTCGATTCATCCGAAATGACGCCGATGGCGTTGGCGCCGGAGGCTGCGGCAAGCTGGACGCCGAAGACGCCAAGGCCGCCGGAGGCGCCCCAGACGAGAACGTTGTCACCGGGTTTCAAGGTGTGCGGGGCGTGGCCAAACAACATGCGATAGGCGGTGGCCAGCGTCAAAGTGTAGCAGGCTGCCTCCTCCCAGGTGAGGTGTTTGGGTTTCGGCATCAGCTGGCGGGCCTGCACGCGGCAGAATTGCGAAAATGAGCCGTCCGGCGTCTCGTAACCCCAGATGCGCTGGGAGGGCGAGAACATCGGATCGCCACCATTGCATTCCTCGTCATCGCCATCGTCCTGGTTGCAATGGACGATCACCTCATCACCGATTTTCCAGCGCTTGACCTTGGGGCCGACTGCCCACACCACGCCTGACGCATCGGAGCCGGCGATATGGAAGGGCTGCTTGTGGCCGTCGAGCGGCGAGATCGGTTGTCCGAGGGCCGCCCACACGCCGTTATAATTGACGCCGCCTGCCATCACCAGCATCAGCACCTCGTCATCACCGATCGTCCACGTCGGCACTTCCTCGAGCAACATCGAGGTGTCAGGCGGGCCGTGGCGGTCCTTGCGGATCGTCCAGCCGGTCATACGCTCGGGCACGTGGCCAAGCGGCGGAATTTCATTAATCGGATAACTCGCCTTCACCAGGACAGGCTTGGCAGCGGTCGCGGACATCGGCGTCTCTCCAGGTCTGATGCAACGCAGCGCAAAATTGTGCATTGCACAGTGTAGTGCGGCAAGGCGAGAGCGGCAAGCCTCTGCTTGAGCGGGGGCATAAGGCGGAATTCATATTGGCAGACGTCGCGATCTGTCGCAGCTGATCAGTCTGCCCCCTCCCTGTGATCATCATCCGTCTTCGTGCAATCTTGTCACAGCTCTTGTGCGCTGCGATAAGGGCGTCACTCAGCACGCTGCGGGGAGCAGGCCATGCGCGATAAACCTTGGATTTTCAGGACGTATGCCGGGCATTCGACGGCGGAAAAGTCAAACGCGCTCTATCGCGCCAACCTCGCCAAGGGGCAGACGGGGCTATCGATCGCCTTCGATCTGCCAACCCAGACCGGCTATGACAGCGACCATATTCTGGCGCGCGGCGAGGTTGGCAAAGTGGGTGTGCCGGTTGGCCATCTTGGGGATATGCGCCAGCTTTTCGACGGCATTCCGCTTGAGAAAATGAACACGTCGATGACTATCAATGCGACAGCGCCGTGGCTGCTGGCGCTTTACGTCGCGTTGGCCGATGAGCGCGGCGAGGACCGGCAGTGCCTTGCGGGAACGACGCAAAACGACATCATCAAGGAATATCTGTCGCGGGGCACTTACGTGTTTCCGCCCGATCCCTCGATCAGGCTGACGCGTGACGTCATCACCTTCACCAATCGGGCGCTGCCGAAATGGAACCCGATGAATGTGTGCAGCTACCATCTGCAGGAAGCGGGCGCGACGCCGGTTCAGGAACTGGCCTACGCGCTTGCCACCGCGATTGCTATTCTCGATGCGGTCAAAGCCTCGGGTGATGTGAGCGAGGAAGCGTTCGGGGGCGTCGTCGGCTCGATTTCTTTCTTCGTCAATGCCGGCATGCGCTTTGTGACCGAAATCTGCAAGATGCGCGCCTTCACCGAATTGTGGGACGAGATCACGGCTGAGCGTTACGCGGTGAGGGATGAAAAGCACCGGCGCTTTCGCTACGGCGTGCAGGTGAACAGCCTCGGCCTTACCGAGCAGCAGGCGGAAAACAACATCTCGCGCATCATGATCGAGATGCTGGCGGTGGTGCTGTCGAAGAAGGCGCGCGCACGCGCCGTCCAGCTGCCCGCCTGGAACGAGGCGCTTGGCCTGCCGCGCCCCTTTGACCAGCAATGGTCGCTGCGCATGCAGCAGATCATGGCCTATGAAACGGACCTGCTGGAATATGGCGATATTTTCGATGGCTCGCCCGAAATCGCCCGCAAGGTCGATGAACTCAAGCAGCAGGCGCGTGAGGAATTGCGGCGCATTGCCGAGATCGGCGGGGCGGTGACGGCGATTGATAGCGGCTATCTCAAAGAGCGTTTGGTTGCGAGCAATACGGCGCGGCTTGAGGCGATCGAGAGAAGCGAGCAGATCGTCGTTGGCGTCAACGCCTTCAAGGATGGTTATCCCTCGCCGCTTGGCACGGGCGCGGACGCGATCGAAATGGTTGATCCGGCGGTTGAGGCCGAGCAGGTGGCGCGTCTGGAAGCCTGGCGTCAGGCCCGCGATGAGCAAGCGGTGGCGGAAGCGCTGGCGGCTCTGCGCGCGGCTGCATCGTCGGGGCGCAACATCATGGAGCCGTCGATTGCCTGCGCCAAGGCCGGCGTCACCACCGGCGAATGGGGCGAGGCGTTGCGCCAGATCTTCGGCCAATACCGGGCACCGACCGGCGTCGGGCGGGCAGCGCGCAACGATGTCGAGGGGCTCGACGACGTGAGAGCGGCAGTTGATGCGGTCTCACAGAAGCTTGGCCGGCGCATGACGTTTGTGGTCGGAAAGCCGGGTCTTGACGGGCATTCCAACGGGGCTGAACAGATTGCCGTCAGGGCGCGCGATTGCGGCATCGAGGTCGTTTACGATGGCATCCGCCTGACGCCTGCCGAAATCGTCGATCAGGCGATAGCGCGCCGTGCCCATGTCATCGGCCTGTCGGTCCTGTCGGGCAGCCATCTGCCGCTGGTGGCGGATGTGCTGGCGACGCTCAAAGCGCGCGGTTTGAGCGATATTCCGCTGGTGGTTGGCGGCATTATCCCGACCGAAGACGCCGAAGCGCTGAAGAAAGCAGGCGTCAGCGCGGTCTATACGCCAAAGGATTTCGATCTCAACCGCATCATGTTCGACCTGGTGGCGCTGGTGGGCGAGCATACTTCGGTCGCCGCCTGACAGGCATGATCAGAACGGGCGGCGGCAGTAGATCCCGCAATGATTGACGGGCGCAAAGGGGCTGGATGTGACGCAGATCCTTGCCATCGTCCTGCCGGTCTTCGGGCTCATCGCGGTCGGGCTGGTGGCAGTCAAGCTGCGCCTCATCACGGCGGAAACGGCCGATGGCGTGGGTCAGTTTTCGTTTGTGCTCGCCATGCCGGCCTACCTTTTCCGCACTCTGGCGACCTCCGCATTACCCGCAACGATCCCGTGGGGCTATTGGGCGAGCTATTTCGGGGCGATCGGGCTTTCCTGGGCGCTGACGCAATTCCTCGGCAGGCGGATTCTGGCGATGGCGCGGAGCGAAGCGGTGCTGGCGGGCATGGCGGCGGCCATGGGCAATACGGTGATGATCGGTATTCCGCTGCTGGTGAAGGCGCATGGCGAGCAGGTGGGCGTGCCGATTGCGCTCATCCTCGGCCTCAATCTGCCGCTCTCGATGGTTGTCGCCACATTGATGGTGGAGCAGGCGGCAAGCGGTCCACAAGGGCAGATGGGGCGCAGCCTGACGCGCGGGCTGGCAACGCATCCGTTGTTTCTGGCGATCATCGCGGGCGTTCTGTTCAGTTTTTCGGGCTTCAGGCTCGCTGGCCCGCCTGATCAGCTGCTGCTGGCGCTCGGGGCCACAGGGGTGCCGTGTGCGCTCATCAGCCTGGGCGGCTCTCTGGCACGCTACGGCATCGCGGGGCGGATCGATCGCGGGCTCTTCATCAGCGCCATGAAGCTCGTCGCGGCACCCGCACTCGTCTATGTCCTCGGCGCCCATGTCTTTCTTTTGCCGCCGATATACCTGGCAACCGCCGTGGTGTTTGCCTCTGCTCCGGTGGGCGTCAATGTCTATCTCTTCGCCTTGCGCCACCAGACCGGCATCGCGATGATTTCGCAGGCGATTGCCCTCTCGAGCCT
Source organism: Raskinella chloraquaticus (SeqCode) (assembly GCA_002365175.1). Taxonomy (GTDB): domain Bacteria; phylum Pseudomonadota; class Alphaproteobacteria; order Rhizobiales; family UBA4765; genus Raskinella; species Raskinella chloraquaticus. The sequence continues at coordinate 35,537 of DEZK01000041.1, read as the reverse complement.
GCTGGCCGTTGTCTCAACCGGTGTGTGGCTTTGGTTTCTGGGCATTGGCGGATAGGCCGGCCAGATCGGCATCGGGGTTCCAGCCGATCAGCCGGAGAATATCGTCAGGCGTTGCGCCCATGGCCCTCAAGCCTGCCAGGCTCTGGTCTTTGCGGCTTTTCGATAATTTACGGCCGTCTGGGGCGAGGATGAGGCGGTGATGGAGATAGGAAGGTTGCGGCAGGCCAAGCAGGCCTTGTAACAGGCGATGCAGGCTTGTTGCGTGATAGAGGTCGTGGCCGCGAATGATATGCGTGATCGCCTGCAGCGCATCATCGACGACAACGGAAAGATGATAGCTCGTCGCGATATCCTTGCGTGCCAGCACCACATCGCCCCACATGGCCGGATCGTTGTCGATCGTGCGTGGTGTATCGGTGCCAAGTTCATGCCAGGTAACCGCGCCCACCTGTTTACTCGCGCGCCTCATGTCGAGCCGCCAGGCTGGTCTGTCGCCAGCTGCCAGGCGGGCAGCGATGGTGCTGTGGTCGGCGTCGCGCCACAAGCCCGGATAGAGCGGACTGCCGTCAGGATCGCGCGGCCAGTCCATATGACTGACGATGGCCGTCGTAATCTCGCTGCGGCTGGCAAAGCAGGGATAGACGAGCCGCTGCTGCTTCAGCCTGTCGAGGGCTGCGCCATACGCCGCCATTTGCCCGGACTGGCGGCGCTCGGGCTTTTCCCAGTCAAGGCCCAGCCAGGCGAGATCGCGGCGCATGCCGGTGATGTGCGCCGGGGTGCTGCGGGTCTGGTCGATATCCTCGATGCGCACGAGAAACCGCCCGCTGAGGCGTTGGGCCGCTTCGGCATTGAGCAGGGCCGAGAGGGCATGGCCAAGGTGCAACGCCCCGTTGGGAGATGGCGCAAAGCGCAGGCGCGCCGCCCTCCCGTTCGCGGTCGTCTCCATGCTAGGAAAACTCCATGAGCACACGCATCGATTCGGACGAGGATATCGCCTCCGGGCTTGCCTGGCTCATGACGCGTGATCCTGTGTTTGCCGAGATGAGCGCCCTTGCCGGGCCGCTGCCGCTGCGTCGCTCCGCAGGCGGCTTTGCCGGCCTTGCCGGTATCGTGATTGCGCAACAATTATCGGTCAAGGCGGCAAATGCCATCGAGGCGCGGGTGGAAGCACTGGTTCCAGGTCTTGATCCCAAGCGCTTTGCCTTGAAGCGGGAGGCGACGCTACGTGCCGCCGGCCTTTCGGCGGCCAAGGTAAAAACACTCAAGGCAGCCGCCAAGGCGATGGTGAAGGGCGAGCTTGATCACGACGTGCTGCTGACGCTCGACAGTGACGGGGTGCGGGAGAAATTGACGGCGCTGCCCGGCATCGGCCCGTGGACGGCGGATATCTATTGCCTGTTCTGTCTGGGCCATGGCGATGCTTTTGCTGCCGGCGATCTGGCGCTGCAGGAGGCGGTGCGCATTGCTTACGCGCTGGATAGCCGGCCCAAGGAAAAGGCGTTGCTTGCCATGGCGGAAGCCTGGCGGCCCTGGCGCGGTGTTGCGGCACGGCTGCTCTGGGCTTATTACCGCGTCGTCAAAATGCGCGAAGGGGTAACGGGGTAAATCATGCTCAACGGTCCGCGCCTGGCGCCAAGCTCAGGCGGCAAGGCAAAAAATCTGGTTGTTTTTCTTCATGGCTACGGCGCCAATGGTGATGATCTCATCGATATCGGGCGCCATTGGGCGCACATCCTGCCCGATACCGCCTTCGCAAGCCCGCATGCGCCGGAGCCCTGTGCGGGTGCGCCCATGGGCCGGCAATGGTTCGCGCTCACCATGCGCGACCCCTCCGAGCGCTGGCGCGGTACGAGCGCTGCTGCCGCTGGTCTCAACGCCTATCTCGACAGCGAGCTGCAACGCTACGCGCTTGATGGCACCAGGCTGGCACTGGTTGGCTTCTCGCAAGGGACGATGATGGCGCTTCATGTCGGTCTGCGCCGCCTGCGGGGTCCGGGCGCCATTCTCGGCTATTCGGGGCTCCTCGCGGGGCCGGAACATCTGGGCGAGGCCACCGCAACGCCGCCGATTCTGCTCATCCACGGCGATCAGGATCAAATGCTGCCGATCAATTTCATGTTTGACGCGGCCCAGGCGCTGGGTGAAGCGGGCCGACCGGCGCGCTTCCATGTCTGCCCGGGGCTTGGCCACGGCATCGACGGCGAGGGGTTGAGGCTTGGCGGGCAATTCCTGAGCGAGGCGCTCGCATGAGGGCGGCGCCGCGCCCGCGCAGCGATTTCCGCTATTTTACGACCATCACGACGCGCTGGTCGGACAATGATATGTATGGCCACCTCAACAACGTTGTTTACCTGTCGTTTTTCGACGCCGCCGCCAACCGTTTCCTCATCGAGGAAGGCGGCTTAAAGCCGCTGGAGAGCGCCGTTGTCGGGCTCGTGGTCGAAACGGGGTGCACCTATTTTTCCGCCCTGTCCTATCCCCAGATTGTGGAAGCGGGCGTGCTCGCTGCCCGGATCGGCACGAGTTCGGTGCGCTATGAGATCGGTATTTTCGCCGAAGGTGAGCGGGAATGCGCCGCGCACGGGCATTTTGTTCACGTTTATGTCGATTCGAAAACCCGCCGCCCCGTCCCCGTTCCGCGGGATCTGCGGGCGGCGCTGGCGCATATTGTCGCGTAAGACGATCCGGCTCCCGGCGGGCTTCACAAACCGCATCCGCTCAGTTTAGAATGCCTCTAAATTATATCAGGTGGAAGGCATCGCATCCGTGTTCCGATTTCAGCTCTCACGCCGCTCGTTCGACAGCCTGTCGATGAAGGAAATACTGGCGCTTGCCATTGCCGCCGAGGAAGAGGACGCGCATCGCTATCGCGATATCGCCGAGCGGCTTCGTGCTGATTTTTCCGCCTCGGCACGTATCTTCGAGGAAATGGCGATCGAGGAGGACGGCCATCGCCGCTCCCTCATCGATCTGTTCAAGAGCAAGTTCGGCGATCACATTCCGCTGGTGCGTCGCGAGGATGTCTCGGGTTTTATCCGCCACAAGCCGGTGTGGACGCTTCAGCCATTGACGCTTGACCTCGTGCGCCGTGAGGCGGCGACGATGGAATATCAGGCGGCACGATTTTATCGAACCGCCATGGCGCGGGCGAGCGACCCTGATATCCGCAAGCTGCTGGGCGATCTGGCGGCAGCCGAAGCAAGCCATGAGCACATGGCCGGCAAGCTTGAGGAAGCCAATCTGACGCCGGACGCGCGCGCCGAAGAAGAGGCGACGCAAAAGCGCATGTTCATCCTGCAATATGTCCAGCCCGGACTGGCGGGATTGATGGATGGCTCAGTGTCAACGCTTGCTCCGGTATTTGCGGCGGCCTTTGCCACCCAGAATAATTGGGAAACGTTCCTGATCGGCATGGCAGCCTCCATCGGTGCGGGGATTTCCATGGGCTTTGCCGAAGCGCTGTCGGACGATGGCTCGATGACGGGGCGCGGCGGGCCGTGGCTGCGCGGGGCGGTATGCGGCATCATGACGACGCTTGGCGGCGTTGGCCATACGCTGCCCTATCTGGTGCCTGACCGCGTCCCCAATGCGTTCTGGATCGCCACCGCGATTGCAAGCGTCATCGTTCTCATCGAATTGTGGGTGATTGCGTGGATCCGCGCCAAATATATGGATACTCCCTTCATGCGGGCAGCTTTCCAGGTGGTGCTTGGCGGGTTCCTCGTCTTTCTGACGGGTATTCTTCTTGGCAGTGCCTAGAGCGCATTGCGTTTACACGGAATCGCAACCTGCTCTCATCTTATTGTTTTCGCAGGCTGTTATCGAAAATCCGGTTCCCACTTTTTCGCAGCATGCCCTAGCCGGCGTATCGCCTTCCTCAGCGATCGATGGGAAAGAGGGTTGGTGCCGGCGCCGGTTTGGCCTGTCGGGAGCGCAGCCATGCTGAATTCAATTCGCCACCGAGAATGAAGATGACGGCGATGAAGTATAAAAACACCAGGGCGATCATCACCGAGGCGAAGCCGGCGTAGGTGCGGGCGTAATTGGCAAAGCGCGTCAGGTAATAGGCAAATGTCGTTGCAGCAACGATCCATAGGACCAGCGTCACGACAATACCGGGCAGCACGTCACGCAGGCGTCGCGAGCCGGCCGGCAGAAACAGGTGGGCGCAGAGGAGCGCCGTCAGCAGGATGGCAGCCGTAATCGCATAGCGCGAGGTGAGCACGCGCTGCTGCAATTCGTCGATCTGGACGGCAAGATTGGGGAAGAGGGCTTCAGCCGCCTGGAAGGCTGCTGGCGCCAGAACGATGAAAAAGGACAGGGCAAGCAGGCCGAAAGCGCCGAGGACGACGAAGAACATCGATTGCGCCCGCGTCTGGAACCACCAGCGCGTCTCGCGCTCGCCATAGGCACGGTTGAGACCGACGCGGACAGCCTCGACGCCCGATGACGAGAACCACAGCATCAGTGCCGCACCCAGCGTCAGCAGATCGCGGCGCTGATTGCTCAGGACATTGGCAAGCTCGGCGCGGATGGGTACGACGATACGGTCCGGCCAGGCGGCAAACAGCAGGTCGACCACCTGATTGGCGAGATCGACGGTGCCGAAGAAAGCGGCCAGAGCGGTCACAAAAATAAGGAAGGGAAAGATTGCCAGCAACGCCGACAGCGCGATGTGGCTCGCAATCGCCCAGCCATCATTATAGGTGAAGCGCCAATAGGCGTCCCAGGCGACGGTCACGCAGCGGCGCAGGAAATAATAGACAGGCATCGGCACTCCCTCGTGAGAGCAGATAGAGCGGGACAGCGGCAAACGCCAGATACCTTTAGGTGATTGCCTGTAACCGGCACCTCGTCTACGACCGCGCCATGACGCCTGCCCTAATCCTTCGCCTGGCGCCGGCGATATTCGTTTTTATCTGGTCAACCGGCTGGATCGTTGCGAAATATGCCGCGCCACACGCTGATCCGCTGACCTTTCTGTCGGTCCGTTATGCCACCGCCGGTCTGCTGGTGGGTGCGTTCGCGCTGGCGGCTGGCGCACGACAACCCTCGAGCAAGCGCGAAGCCGTCAACATGCTGGTGTCGGGAGCGCTCATGCACGCGGTCTATCTGGGTGGTGTGTGGTGGCCGATCTCGCAAGGCCTGCCGGCGGGGATTTCCGCGCTGATCGCTGCGTTGCAACCTCTCCTCACCGCGCTCCTCGCCCGCCCTTTCAGCGGCGAGACGATCAGCTTGCGGCGCTGGGTAGGCGTTGGTCTTGGCTTCGTTGGTATTCTCATTGTGCTTCAGCCGAAGTTTGCTGCCACTGATGTCGAACAACTGAGCGGGCTGGTCGTTCCGCTGGCTGTTAACGTGGTGGCCATGGTGTCGGTGACGTTTGGTACCTTCCACCAGAAGCGCTTTCTTGGCAGCCCTGATCTGCGTACCCTCGCTGCCTGGCAATACCTGGGCGCCTTCCTGGTGACGCTGCCGGTTGCCTTCGTGCTCGAGCCGATGCGTTTCGATCTGGTGCCGGAGACGTTCTATGCGCTTGCCTGGGCGGTTCTGGTTTTGTCGATCGGCGCGATCGCCCTGTTGCTCATGATGATCCGCCATGGCTCGGTCGCGCGCACATCAGCGCTCATCTATCTCATTCCGCCGACGGCAGCGTTGCAGGCCTATGTGATGTTCGGTGAAACGCTCGTGCTGCTGCAGCTTTTAGGCATGGCGGTGGTTGCCGCGGGTGTCTATCTTGCGACGCGCGGTTGATGGTCCGGGCCAAAAGCCGCATTGTGCACTGCGCAAAGACCTTTTAAGCGCAAGGTGAGCAACGCCATGTCGTCTTTAGAGGGGGTTCCCGATGTCTCTTGCAACTGCCATGTCCTCCCTCGTGCCGAGCGATGCGGCAAGCCTGGTCGGGGACGCGTTGCCGGCGGTCGAAACGCTGAAGCTGAGAGCGCAAGCAGCGATCCGCGCGCGCGTCATTTCCAGCGCAGCTCTTGATCCGGTCAGGCTTGAAAGCGAACAGCGTGCCGCACATGGGCTTGCGTGGCTGGCGACCCAGATCGCGGCGCTGCAGGAGCTTGGCCGGTACGGCGAGCGCCTGGCGGCGGATGGGCGGCTGACCCGCACCGAGGAACTGATCATCGCGATTGGTGCGGGCGAGTATCTGACACAGATTTTTGGCGGCATCCCCATGAGCCAGGGCGAGATGGTGCGCCCGAGCGACCTTTATCTCAGCGAATCCGAGGTGGCGCAGGCGCTGACGCCGGCCGTCAAGGCGCTGATGGCATCCGGCAACACGGTAGCGAACCGCGCCGAACTCATCGCGCTGATAGGCGAGGGGTCAGGACATGGGGTGATCGGCGATAGCGGGCTTGACGAGACGCTTGAAGCCATCCGCTCCGAGATGCGCAAGTTCAGCGACAGCGAAGTGGCGCCTTATGCCCATGGCTGGCATCTCGACAACGCCTATATTCCCCTTGAGGTCATTTCCAAACTGGCGGAACTCGGCGTTTTCGGGCTCACCGTGCCGCCGGAATTCGGCGGCATGGGACTTGGCAAGGAATCGATGTGCGTCGTCTCGGAAGAGTTGTCGCGCGGCTATATCGGTGTTGGCTCGCTGGGGACGCGCTCCGAGATTGCCTGCGAGTTGATCCTCGCCGGCGGCACGGATTTGCAGAAGGAGACATGGCTGCCACTGATTGCCTCCGGCGCCATTCTGCCCACCGCCGTTTTCACCGAGCCCAATACCGGGTCAGATCTGGCGAGCCTGAAGACGCGGGCGGTGCGCGAGGGTGACCATTACAGCGTCACCGGCAACAAGACGTGGATCACCCATCCGGTCAGGGCCGATCTGATGACGCTGTTGGTGCGCACTGACCCCCAGGCGCCAGGCTACAGGGGCTTGAGCATGCTGCTGGCGGAAAAGCCGCGCGGCAGCGATGCCGATCCGTTTCCAGCCGATGGCATGACAGGCGGCGAGATCGAGGTGCTGGGCTATCGCGGCATGAAGGAATTCGAGATTGCGTTCGACGGCTTCAAGGTGAAGGCCGGCAATCTGCTGGGCGGTGTCGAGGGGCAGGGCTTCAAACAGCTCATGCAGACCTTTGAATCAGCCCGTATCCAGACGGCCGCGCGCGCTGTCGGCGTTGCCCAGTCGGCGCTTGATCTGGCGATCCGCTATGCCAGCGAGCGGGTGCAGTTTGGCAAGCCGCTCATCGCCTTCCCGCGGGTCGCCGACAAGATCGTCATGATGGCGGTTGAAGTAGCGATTGCCCGCCAGCTCACCTATTTCGCGGCGCGCGAAAAAGATGGTGGCCGGCGCTGTGATCTTGAAGCGGGCATGGCGAAACTGCTCGGCGCGCGGATCGCCTGGGCTGCCGCCGACAATGCCTTGCAGATCCATGGCGGCAACGGCTTTGCGCTGGAATATCCGGTGTCGCGGGTGCTGTGCGATGCGCGCATTCTCAACATCTTCGAGGGCGCGGCCGAAATCCAGGCGCAGGTGATTGCGCGGCGCCTGCTTGAAGGCAGCAATTAGCATTTCAGCGAGAGAGTAGAGGCACCATGGACACGATCGTCAAAATTCTCTCCTTTCTGGCCGTTTTGGCTGTCGTGGTTGTGCTTGTTCGCGGACTGTGGAACATGGCCAAGGGGGGCTCTGCCAACACCTCGCAGCGTCTGATGCGCATGCGCGTCATGCTGCAATTCGTCGCTGTCATGGTGTTGATGGCGCTTCTGTGGTTGTCTGGCCGCTAGCGGACAAAGGCACAGGTCGGCGATGGCAACACGCATTTATACCCGTACGGGTGATGACGGTACGACCGGGCTCTTCAGCGGCCAGCGGGTGAAGAAATTCGATCTGCGGGTCAGCGCCTATGGCACAATCGATGAGACCAACGCCGCCATCGGCGTGGCGCGCCTCCACACGCTTGACCGCGAGCCGGTGGTGGATGCGATGCTGGGGCGCATCCAGCATGATCTGTTCGATCTTGGTGCCGATCTGTGCACGCCGGAAGGCGATGAGCCGCCGGCGTTTCCGGTGCCGCGCATCTCATCTGCGCATGTGAAGCGCATCGAGGATGATATCGACCGGCTCACCGGCGAATTGCCGCCGCTCAAAGCCTTCATTCTGCCTGGCGGGACGCCGGCTGCGGCCTATCTCCACCAGTGCCGGACGGTGTGCCGGCGGGCGGAGCGGCTGATGGTCGAGCTTGCTGCCCATGACGGGGCGGGGGTGTCGGATGACGCGCTCAAATACGTCAATCGCCTGTCGGATTTCTTTTTTGTCGCCGGTCGCCATGTGAATGGTCGCGGCGAAGGGGACGTCCTGTGGTCAAAAGACGGCGCGTGCTAGGATCTCTCCATGGTCATCCCGCTTCACGACGACAATCCGCTACGCCACATCGTTCATGCCTATGCCAACTGGACGATCATCGCCCTCACGGTCCTTGTTCATCTCATGGTTGGTTCCGGCCTGGTCGCCGGTGATGAGGGGTTGCAACGAGCGAGCCTGGGGCTTGGCGTCATACCGGCTGTTCTCAACCGCTATGCCGATCTGCCGGCGCATCTTTATCTGATCCCGCAGGTGCTGACGCCGTTCACCTATATGTTTCTTCATGTCGACTGGCTGCATCTGATCGGCAACATGCTGTTTTTGTGGGTGTTTGGCGACAACATCGAAGATGCGCTGGGGTCCTGGCGCTATGTTCTGTTTTATCTCACATGTGGCGTTGTTGCGGCGCTGACATTTGCCTGGCTCGGACCGCACGCCTCCGAAGCCCCGCTGATCGGCGCCTCGGGCGCGGTGGCGGGTGTTATCGCCGCCTATTTCCTGCTGTTTCCTCATGCCCGTGTCTGGGTGTTGCTCTTCTGGCGTCTGCCGCTCAGGGTCGAGGCATGGCTGGCGCTAGGCGGCTGGATCGTCATTCAATTCTGGCAGGTGCTGAGCGGGGCGCAAGGCGATGGCGTCGCATGGCTTGCCCATATCGGCGGCCTTGCTGCGGGGGCTGTCATCATCCTGACGATGCGGCGACGAATTTACGTATGAATACCGGCTGATTGGCGAAATCAGGCGCTGCGATGTTGCGGTGCGTTGACTTTTGCCGGACGGGGCCGTTACGGTCGCCAACCATAAAAAGGCATGACAAGGGAGCGCTCGCCGTCATGAAGATACTTGTCCCGGTGAAACGGGTGGTCGATTACAACGTCAAGATCCGGGTCAAGGCCGACGGGTCGGGCGTTGAGCTTGCCAATATCAAGATGTCGATGAATCCGTTTGACGAAATCGCTATTGAAGAAGCGATCCGCCTGAAGGAAAAGGGCATCGCCAAAGGTGAGATCGTGGCGGTATCGATCGGGCCGGACAAGGCGGCTGAAACCATCCGTACCGCGCTTGCCATGGGTGCTGATCGCGGTATCCTGGTCAAAACCGATGCGGTGAGCGAGCCGCTGGCGGTTGCCAAAATTCTCAAGGCCATCGCCGAGGTGGAAAAGCCCGATCTCATCATTCTGGGCAAGCAGGCCATTGATGATGACTGCAACCAGACAGGGCAGATGCTGGCAGCCCTCCTTGGCTGGGCACAGGGCACGTTTGCCTCGAAGGTCGAGATCAATGGCTCCGACCTGTCGGTCACCCGTGAGGTTGATGGCGGTCTGCAGACGGTCAAACTGACGTTGCCGGCGATCGTGACCACCGACCTGCGCCTCAACGAGCCGCGCTATGCCTCGCTTCCCAACATCATGAAGGCCAAGAAGAAGCCGCTTGATGAAAAGACGCCGGCTGATTTCGGTGTGGATATGGCGCCGCGCCTCAAAGTGCTGAAAACGACCGAGCCGCCGCAGCGCAAGGCGGGAGGCAAGGTCGGGTCGGTTGCCGAACTGGTTGCCAAGCTGAAAAACGAAGCGGGCGTTCTCTAGTACAGATTGCGGTAACACGAAATCGCAACATGCTCTTATCTTATTGTTTTCGCATGCTGTTATCGAAAAGCCGGTTTCCACTTTTTTTCGCAGCATGCTCTAGGGTTCACGGAGCCAAAAGATGACCATTCTTCTTGTCGCTGAACACGCCGACAATGTTTTGAAAGATTCGACCCACAAGGCTTTGACCGCTGCCATAGCAATGGGCGGCGATATCCATGTGCTGGTCGCGGGCAGTCAGTGCGGCACGGTGGCGCAGGCGGCCTCCAGGCTCGCCGGTGTGGCTAAAATCAGGGTGGCAGATGATGCGTCGCTTGCCCATCAGCTGGCAGAGCCGATGGCGGCCCTCATCGTCAGTCTTGCGAATGGGTATGATGCGATCATCGCGGCTGCCTCCACGACCGGCAAGAATGTCATGCCGCGCGTCGCCGCACTCCTTGATGTGATGCAGATTTCAGAAGTGATCGCCGTTCACGGTGCTGATACGTTCGAGCGACCGATCTATGCCGGAAACGCCATCCAGACGGTGCAGTCGCAGGATGCCAAAAAAGTCGTCACGGTGCGCACAGCCTCCTTCAAGGCGGCAGCCGAAGGCGGCGCGGCGCCCATTGAGGCTGTCGGCGTTCCCGCCGCAGCCGGGCTGTCGCAATTCGTTGCTGAAGAATTGTCGAAGTCGGATCGCCCGGAACTGACATCGGCCAAGATCATCGTCTCCGGCGGGCGGGCGCTTGGCTCGTCCGACAAATTCAAGGAAATGATCGAGCCGCTTGCCGACAAGCTCGGTGCAGCCGTTGGCGCCTCGCGCGCGGCGGTCGATGCCGGCTATGCGCCCAATGATTATCAGGTGGGACAAACGGGCAAGGTCGTGGCGCCTGATCTTTACGTCGCCATCGGCATCTCAGGCGCCATCCAGCATCTGGCCGGGATGAAAGATTCCAAGGTTATCGTGGCCATCAACAAGGATGAGGAAGCGCCGATCTTCCAGGTGGCTGATTACGGTCTCGTCGGTGATCTCTTCACCGTGTTGCCCGAACTTCAGGCCGAACTCAGCAAGATCGGCAAGTAGCATGGGGCGCGGGGGTAGGGTCGACGGCTGGCCAGGCGCGAGCGGGGCATGTCTATGACACCAGATATCCGAACGATTGGCATCATTGGCGCCGGGCAGATGGGCAATGGTATCGCTCATGTGTGCGCGCTTGCCGGTTACGATGTCATCCTCAGCGACGTGACGCTCGAGCGCGTGCAGTCGGGGCTGGCGACGATCAATGGCAATATGGCCCGCCAGGTGGCACGCGGGACCATCACGGAGGCTGATCGCGCTGCCGGACTGGCGCGTATTACCGCGAGCGAAAAACCCGAGGCGCTCGCTGATACCGATCTCGTGATCGAGAGCGCGGTTGAGAACGAAGAAGTCAAGCGCAAGATTTTTGCCGCCGTATGCAAGGTGGTGCGGCCGGATGCTCTTCTGGCGTCCAACACGTCGTCGATCTCCATCACCCGCCTCGCGGCGTCGACCGATCGTCCGGGGCGTTTCATCGGCATTCATTTCATGAATCCGGTTCCGCTGATGCCCCTCGTCGAGGTCATCCGTGGCATTGCCACCGATGATGACACTTTTGATGCCTGCAAAAATCTGGTGCGCAAACTCGGCAAGACGATGGCGGTGGCGGAGGATTTTCCCGCCTTCATCGTCAACCGTATCCTGCTGCCGATGATCAACGAGGCGGTTTATACTCTCTATGAGGGTGTGGGCTCGGTCGAATCCATTGATACGGCCATGCGTCTTGGGGCGAACCATCCGATGGGGCCGCTGCAGCTTGCCGATTTCATCGGGCTTGATACCTGCCTGTCGGTGATGCAGGTGCTGCATGATGGGCTGGCTGATTCGAAATACCGCCCCTGCCCGTTGCTCGTCAAATATGTCGAGGCCGGTTGGCTGGGGCGCAAGACCCAGCGTGGGTTTTACGATTATCGCGGCGAGAAGCCGGTGCCAACGCGCTGAGTGCTGCCTCGTTGCGGCACCGGCACTCAGCCGAGATGGACGGGCAGCGCCAGAAAACCACGAAAGCGCGCCCGGTTGCCACGCACAGGTGCGCCCGACAGGCGATAATTCGGGAAACGCTGCAGAAAACGTAAGATCGCCACGCGCCCTTCCATGCGGGCAATCGTCAGGCCGACACAGACGTGAACGCCGGATGCAAAGGCGACGTGGCGATTATTCAGGCGGGCGAGATCGAGCCGGTCAGGATCGGTGAATGCTGCGGGATCGCGATTTGCCGCAGCAATGGCCAGCGTAACGAAGGTACCGGCTGGCATATCAACATCGCCCAGCCGGGTTGGCGCGGTGGTGATGCGATTGCCGAGCTGGACGGGGCTGTCGAAGCGCAAGAACTCCTCTATCGCCGAGGTGATGAGCGCGGGGTTGGCAAGTAATCTTGCCTTTTCCTGCGGCCATTCGAGAAGATTGAAGAGCCCGTTGCCGATGAGATTGGTGGTCGTCTCGTGGCCGGCATTGAGAATGAAAATGCAGTTCTGCAGTAATTCGATTTCTGACAGTTGTTCGCCATCCGTCTCGCCCTGGATGAGCCGCGTCAAAACGTCGCTGTCGGGGTTACCGGGGCTTGCCCGACGCTCGGCGACCAGCACGCGCAGATAATCCAGAAAATCGCGTACCGCGATCTCCCCGCTCTCCAGCATGGCGGCTGTTGGCTGCGGCTCAAGCGCGCCCAGAATGGCAAGCGACCAGTCGCGTAACGGTCCACGGCGCTCATGAGGGATGGCGAGCAGGTTGCCGATCACCTCGATCGGCACTGAAGCCGCCAGATCGGCGATGATGTCAGCCTCTCCCCTGGCCGCCATGCGATCAAGAAGCCCGTCCACCATGGTGATCATCGGCCCTTCAAGATCAGCAACAGCGCGCGGATTGAGCGCACCCGCGATGATACGGCGAACCCGCGTATGGAGCGGTGGATCGTTGAAGATGAGGCTTGTCGTGTGGTGCTGATAGAGCAGGCCATTGCCGAATTTGGGCAGGAATTCCGCCTTTTTGTCAGACGAGAAGAGTTTCGCGTCCTTGTAGACGGTCATGAGATCGGCATGGCGCGTCAGCAGGTAGCTGCCGGGACCAAGGGGGAGGACCGGGTTGCTCGCACGAAGGGCGTGAAAGGTCGGGTAGGGGTCGTCGTAGAATGACGCGGGCAGGTGCCGCAGATCGAAATCGGCAGCAAGCTGGCGCGCATTGTCCGCAGGGTGAGATGCCGGCGTGCCGGTTTGAGCGACCATCATGTCTGGCATGGCGTGATCCACACTGGCTGCGCGGGCGTGGGATGCGCAGCGTTAAGCAAGCTTACGTTAAGGGCAATCGGCGTTGCAACCGGCACCCATATTGGGGCTATGTTGCGTCCTCTTCAATCGTCGCGACGAGGTTACACCCATGTCGATCACCCGCCTCAAACTCTATCATTACCCGGCTTCGCGCAGCGCGCGCGTCAAATGGTTGTTGCATGAGGTGCTGGGGGATGCTTTCGAGATGGAGCGCGTGAACCTCTATGATGGCCAGCAATATGGGCCGGAGTTCCTGCGTCTCAATCCCAATCACGGCGTGCCGGTTCTTGACATCGAGTGGGAGGACGGCACGAGGCAGGTCATGCATGAAAGCGCTGCGATGCTGGCATTCCTGGCTGATGCCTATCCTGGTCATCAACTCGCGCCACCACCGGGATTGTCATCAGCGCGCGCCGATTACCTGCAGATGCTGCATTTTGGCGCCGGCCCGGTCGATATGATGCTGTGGCAGATACGCATCCATGAGCATGTCCTGCCGTCGGCCGAGCGCGACCCCCGGACGATTGCGCGCTATCGCAAGAAATTTGCCGACGAGATCGAGCCGCAGCTCGCCAAGCGCCTCACGGCGGCAAGCTTCATCGGTGGCGAGATGTTTTCCGCCGCCGACTGCATGATGGGGCATTGTGTGTTCTGGGCGCGCGGCTATGGCATGTGCCGCGATGACGTGTTCCGCAGCTATATCTCGAGATTGTCCAAGCGGCCGGCTTTTGCTGCTGCGTTTGCCGACGCGAAGGAGTTCTCGCCGCAAGTGCCGCAGGACAAACCGCAAGCAACGCGTTTCACGGGCTAAGCGTTCGCCACCTATTTTTCCTGCGCTTTCTGCACGGCCAGGATGAGCTTGACGGCATCATTTGATGACCAGTTGGCGGCCCCCAGCATGTGTCCCGCGACGCAGCCCTCGGCATTGATGATCAGTGTCGCCGGCATGCCGATGGCGCGGCCGGCGGCGCGCAGTGTAAAGAAGGCTTTGCCCGTCGGGTCGTGGTAGAAGGCGAGTGATTTGGCGCCGATTTCGGACAGAAACTGACGCGGCTTTTCCGGACTGCCGAGATCAATGGAGACGGCGACCACCTCAAACGCCTTGCTGCCGAGATTGGCCTGCAGGGCATCGAGCGCCGGCATTTCGTGGCGGCAGGGGGCGCACCAGATCGCCCACAAATTCAGAAGGATGGTGCGACCCTTGAAATCAGCGACGCGGCGTTCATTGCCCTCGCCGTCGCGGAAGGTGAAATCGGGCGCGATCACCGGCTTCTTCTCGACGCGGAAGGCGGCGACGTCGCCGATGGCAAGCGGCGCCAGCGTCTCGGCATTTGCGGTGGCAAGCGCGCATTCGCCGGCTGCTGGGCTGTTGCCAGAAAGCCCGCTGATCCCGTATACGGCGCCAATGCTTGCAAACAGGCCGAACGCCGACAGGAGGGCGCCAACCAACAGCCTCCGGTTGTTTTGCTGACTTGCCACTTAACCCTTCCCTTTTTCTGTTCTGTCCCAAACCGCGCGCCGTCAGGAACCGATACGCATGAGCAACAAGATGTGGGGCGGACGTTTTTCCGCCGGGCCGGCTGCCATCATGGAGGAAATCAACGCCTCCATCGACTTCGACAAGAAGCTCTACACCCAGGATATCGCCGGGTCCAAGGCACATGCAGCCATGCTGGCGCAAACCGGGATTATTTCGGCTGCCGACCGCGCAGCCATCGACCACGGGCTTGATCAGGTCAAGAGCGAGATTGATCAAGGCACATTCACATTCTCGCGTGCGCTTGAAGACATCCACATGAATGTCGAGAGCCGCCTTGCCGAACTCATCGGCGAGCCGGCAAAGCGCTTGCACACGGCGCGCTCGCGCAATGATCAGGTGGCGACCGATGTGCGCCTGTGGGTCCGTGATGCGGTGGATGACATCGAGGTGCAGCTCACGTCTTACATGGAGGTTCTGGCGAAGCTGGCGCTGGAGCATGCGGGCAGCGTCATGCCCGGTTTCACCCATCTGCAGACAGCCCAGCCGGTGACCCTTGGCCATCATCTGCTGGCCTATGTGGAGATGGCGGGACGTGACCGCAGCCGCTTTGCCGATGCGCGTGCGCGCCTCAATGAATCGCCCCTGGGGGCGGCGGCCCTTGCCGGCACGTCGTTTCCCATCGATCGTCAGATGACCGCAAAGGCATTGGGTTTTACGCGGCCGATGCGCAATTCGCTCGATGCGGTGTCTGATCGTGATTATGCCATCGAGGTGCTGGCAGCTGCCGCCATTGCCGCCCTGCATCTGTCGCGCTTTGCCGAGGAGATGGTGATCTGGACGACACCCTTTTTCGGCTTTCTCACCATGTCCGATTCCTATTCCTCCGGCTCCTCCATCATGCCGCAGAAGAAGAATCCGGATGCAGCCGAGCTGGTGCGCGGCAAGACGGGGCGCATCAATGGGGCGTTGATCGCGCTGCTGACCGTGATGAAGGGATTGCCGCTCACCTATGGCAAGGACATGCAGGAGGACAAGGAGCCGCTCTTTGACGCTCTCCCCAGCCTGTCACTGTGCATTGCGGCGATGACCGGCATGCTGAGCGAAGCGACGTTCAACGAAGCGGCCATGAAAAAGGCCGCTGGTGCCGGCTATTCAACCGCAACTGACCTTGCCGACTGGCTGGTGCGCACGCTTGGTCTGCCGTTTCGCGAGGCGCATCATGTGACGGGGCGCATTGTTGCGCGCGCGGTCGCGGCGGGCGTGCCGCTGCATCGCGTGCCGCTTGCCGCCATGCAGGCCGAGCACGGCGCCATCACGGCTGATGTGCTTGCCGTTCTTTCGCCATCGGCGTCCGTCAGAAGCCGGGTGTCGGAAGGTGGCACGGCGCCAGCCAATGTGCGGCGGGCGGCACGCCGATGGCTTAAATCGCTTGCCGGCTCACCAGGGGTTGGTAAGTGAAGGCGCGATGGTGTAAACGAGCCCATTGTCCTTAGGGAGACGTCACCTTGTCTGCAAGCCGCCTTGCTCTGGCCCTGTGTCTGGCCCTTGCCGTTTCCGCCTGCGGCAAGAAGAGCCCGATTGAGTATCCCGTCAGCCTCGATCAGGTCACGCCCTGGAACGAGGAAGGCCGCAAGGCGATCGATCCGCCGCGTGACGCCAATGGTAAAGCGATTGAACCCAAAACCAGCCGGCAGCCGGTGCCACCGCTCAGATCCCTGCCCATTGACGTCATTCTCAACTAGGATCGTTGCCCGCTCACCGTGATGTCGTTTGCCGCGACCTGCACGACTGACGCGGCAGCCGATTAACGCTCATAAAAACGGGCAGGTCCATGCATCATTTTCACTATCGAAATGGCATTCTCCACGCCGAGGACGTCGATCTTGCTCGGCTGGTGGCGGACACCGGGACGCCCGCCTATGTCTACTCTAGCGCGACGCTGGAGCGTCATATGCGCGTCTTCCGCGCGGCCTTCGCGCCGCTGCCGGTTGATATCTTCTATGCGATGAAGGCCAATGGCAATCTGTCCGTCCTGCGCACGGTGGCGCGGCTGGGCGGCGGCGTCGACGTGGTTTCCGAAGGTGAAATCCGCAAGGCTCTGGCTGCCGGTGTTCCAGCCGAGCGGATCGTCTTTTCGGGGGTTGGCAAGAGTGATGGCGAGCTGCATTACGCGGTGTCGCGCAACATTCAGCAGATCAATGTCGAGACGCCAGGCGAGCTCTATCGCCTGTCGGCCATTGCCGGCGCGCTTAGGCGCAGCGTCAATACGGTGCTGCGGATCAATCCGGCGATCGGGGCTGGCGCTCACGCCAAGATCACGACGGGCGATGAGAGCAATAAGTTCGGGATCAGCCATGCCGATGCCTTGCGTCTTTACGGCGAAGGCACCCGCCTGCCCGGTATTCTCATGCGCGGCTTTGCGGTCCATATCGGCAGCCAGATTTTTGATCTCGACCAGCCTGAGGAGGCGTTCGGGCGCCTGGTTGAACTCGTGCGTGCGGCGCGGGCGGCCGGCTACAATGTCACCCATCTTGATCTTGGGGGCGGGCTTGGCGTTCATTATGATGCACGAGAGGCGGGCAGCGAGGATGAAGGGCGGGTGAAAACCTATGCGGCGATGGTGCGCCGCGTCACTCACGGCCTTGACGTTCACCTCGGTTTCGAGCCGGGACGGGTGATCATCGCCAATGCCGGCATCCTGCTTGCGCGCGTGGTGGCGCTCAATGTCCGTGCCGAGCGCACTTTCGTGGTGCTGGATGCCGGGATGAACGATCTGGTGCGCCCTGCCATGTATGACGCCCATCATGATATCTGGCCGCTGCAGCAGCACAGCGACGCGGCCCGGCAGCCCTATGACGTGGTCGGGCCGATCTGCGAATCAAGCGACAGTTTTGCCGTGCAACGCCTGCTGCCACCTCTTGAAATCGGCGCTTTTGTTGCCTTCATGAGTGCGGGCGCCTATGGCGCGTCGATGTCGTCGACCTATAATCAGCGGCTGCTTGTGCCCGAAATTCTTGTCGATGGCCCGCGTTACGCGGTGATCCGGCCACGGCAGACCTACGAGGAATTGATCGGGCTTGATCGCCTGGCGCCCTGGCTCACCGAGGGTTGATCATTCTCCAGGCAGCGGCAGGGCTTGGAGAGAACGCAATTGCGTCCTAGGCTGTGTGATCGGGCGGCTGATTGCCGCCGGCGCCGGTTCCAAGCGAAGTGGACCTGAGAATGAGCAAGGCGGACGCGAGCGACCAGCACTTCCCCGATGATCCGGCCAGCCGCCGGATCGTCGATCAGCTTGAGAAGCGTATCCTTTTGTCACGCTATGTTGTGCTGTGGGAGCGAACCTGGCCGGCGCTCGTGTGGCCGGCGATGGTTGTTGGTCTTTTCCTCTGCCTGTCATGGTTCGGCATCTGGGGTCTGGTTGATGGTCATGGCCGGTTTGCCGGCTTGTGCGTGATTGGCGCGGCGTTCCTGGCCAGCCTGGCGCCACTGGCGCAGCTTACGATGCCGGGACGACAGGACGCTATTGACCGGCTTGATCGCGGCGGCGGTCTTGTGCATCGCCCGCTCGGTGCCCTCTATGACACTCTGCCCGCTTCCAGCGATGATGCGACGACGCGCGGTCTGTGGCAGGCGCATCGGCGCCGCGAATTGGCGCGTGCAGCCCTCGTCAGGGTGGAGCGTCCGCGCCCTGACATGGCGCGTTATGACCCCTTCCAGCTGCGCGCGGCGATGCTTCTGGTGTTGATTGTTGGCTCCGTCTTTGCTGGTCCTAGCGCCTGGCAGCGGGTCAGGCTGGTGTTTACGGCCAGCGGGGTTGCAACGCCGCCTGCGCGTATTGACGCATGGATCACGCCGCCAGCCTATACGGGGCGCCCGACGGTGTTTCTTGCCGTTGACAAACGGGCGCAAGAGGGCGCCTTGCGCGTCCCGGCGGGCAGTATCCTGATGCTGCGCAGTGATCGCGGCGAGGGTATTGCGTTGACCTTTAATGGCGTTGCGGCGAGCGGCGAGGCGGAGGCGACGCTTGGCAGCCAGGCGCGGGCCTTCCGGGCGACGCTTGATCTGGATGGCGTGATCAATCTTGCGCGTGATGGGCTGCAGTTGCGGCAGTGGACGATTGCGGTTGATCCTGACCGGGCGCCATCGATCAGCTTTGACGGCCCGGTGCAGAAGACGCCAAGCGGGGCGCTCAGGCTGCGCTATCGCAGCGATGATGATTACGCCGTGGCGCAGGCCTTCGCCGAGTTCAAGCCGCTTGATCCGCCCGCATCTGCTCGCACCTTCGGTTACACCAAGCCGACCGCGCCGCGCCCGCTCGTGGAGCCGCCTGAATTGCCGCTCGCGATTGGTGGCACGCGCGGACACAATCCCGGCACCACACTCACCCGCGATCTCACCGCTCATCCCTGGGCCGGCGGGTTGGCCAGCATGACGCTGGTTGCCCGTGATGATATCGGCCAGGAAGGTCGCTCGCAGACGCTCATCATCGAATTACCCCAGCGCCGTTTTACCAAGCCGATTGCCCGCGTGCTGGTCGAGCAGCGGCGGTTACTGGCCCAGGACGCCCATCAGCGCGAGCATGCTGCCCTGGTGCTTGATGCGCTGGTGATCGATCCCGAGCGCCGGGTCGTTGAGGAAAAGACATATCTGTCGCTGCGCAGCCTGTATCATCGTCTGATCCAGGCGCGCGATGATGATGAGCTGCGCGCGGTCGTTGAGGCGATGTGGGAGGTTGCCGTTCTCATCGAGGATGGCGATCTGTCGCCGGCCGAACGGGCGCTGCGGCAAGCGCAGGAGCGGCTCGAACAGGCATTGGAGCGTGGGGCAAACGAGCAGGAACTGCGCGATATCATGCGCGATCTGCGCCAGGCGATGCAGGACCTGATGCGGGAACTGGCCGAGCGCGCCTTTCAGGATCGGCGCGAGGGTCGCCAGCAGCCACCACGAACGGGCGAAGAGCGCGTCATATCCCAACAGGATATCGACAAGCTGTTACGCGAGATCGAAAGTCTTCTGCGCCAGGGGCGTCATCAGGAAGCGCAGGAGCGGATGGCGCAATTGCGGGACTTGCTGAACGCGCTGCGCAATGCCCGTCCGCAATTTGCGGACGAGAATCCCGGCGGCGACGAGCAATTGCTGCAGGAACTTGGCGATATCATCCGTGAGCAGCAGAAATTACTCGACCAGACGTTTCGTGAGCGCCAGCGCACTCGCCGCCAGCCGGGTGGCCAGCAACGCCCGGGTCAACAGCGGCCGGGCGGTCAGCAGCGCCCCGGACAGCCAGGCGAACAGCCCGGCGAGAATGGCGAGCCGGGGCAGGAGCAGGGCCTGGGTGGCCTGCAGGAGAACCAGCAGGCGCTGCGCGAGCGCCTGCAACGCTTCATCGACCAGCTGCGTGAGGGCGGACATGATCCCGGCCCTCCTTTCGGGCAGGCCGATGGGCAGATGGGCCAGGCGGAAGGCGAGTTAGGGCAGGGACGGGCAGCCGAAGCCCTGCCACCGCAAAACAAGGCGCTGGAAAATCTGCGGCGCGGCGCCAATCAGCTGGCGCGGGAAATGCTGGGGCAAGGTGAAGGCGGCCCGGATGGCGATCCGGGCAACCCCCAGGCACGCGCCGATGGGCGGGGAAATCAGAACTCCGACCCGCTGGGGCGCGACCACAATCGCGAGAACCATGATGGTCTTCAGGAATCGGGCGTGCGCATTCCAGGGCCTGACGGGCAGCGCATCCAGGAAATTCTCAAGGATGTGCGGCGCCGGCTGGCTGATCCCAATCGTTCTCAGGTCGAGCGTGACTATCTTGAGCGCTTGTTGCGCCCGTTCTGACCGCGACAGTCTTTAATTGGCGATGGTGTCAGGTGAATGGCTTGGCGCCAGAGCCCGGGCGATGCTCCCGCGCAGTTCAGCCAGGGTGAAGGGTTTGGTGATCACGTCGCGCACCAGAGTGCTGAGATTGCTGGCGCGCGCGCGCTGGTCAGCATAGCCGCTCATCAGGATAATCGGCAGATCAGGCGCGTCGCGGACGGCAGCAAGGGCAAGGGCGATGCCGTCCATCACCGGCATTTTGATGTCGGCCAGCAGCAGATCGAAACTGTGAGGAGCGGCCTGGAGTGCGCTCAGTGCCTCACCCCCATCGCTGGCGTCGACGACGTCGTGGCCATCTTTTGCCAGCGCGCGTTTCAGCTGGGTTCTTGCTCCGTCATCATCTTCGGCCAGGAGGACGCGCGCCATGTATTCTACTCCGTTGTTATCATGTCGAAAAAGCAGGATTCAAAGCCTTAGTTGGTCGGTGTGGCAATATTACGATGAGGTCAGCTAACTCACGTTAATTCATTGTGATTTTAAGGGGTTGACGCCTGTGGTGCCGATGCAGAGCGGGCAAAGCGCAGTTCGAAACGCTGGGCAGCGCTGGCCGGCATCGCAAGTCTGGTCGAGAAGGGAATGGTGGCGCCGGCGTCAAGGCGCGGTTGCGGCGGTGCGGCAGCCAGGACTGCGACTTCCTTGCCGCTAGCGTCAAGGATGGCCAGACGCATCTCGGGGATATCAAGGTCGCTTCGCGTCAGATTACGGATTGTCCCGGAGACCAAAAGCGTGCGCCGACCATGCTCGGTATCAAGCGCTGGCACGACCGCCTCAATCGCCAGACCACGCGTGTTGACTGGCAGGCCGATCGCGGCGAACAAGCCGGCAAGATTAGGCTGCATTCTGACCAAGGGTGTACGCAGAGCGACGGCGAGCACCATGACCGCCAATAGCGCCGCAAAGACTGCCAGGGGTGGGGACAGGGGGAAGTTTCGTAATTTTTTTTGCGCTTTTCCGCCCGTCTTCAGCAGCCGCGGACCCGCGACCATGTCGTCTTGCACCTGATCGGCGGGCAAGGGTTGTTCGCTGGCTTGTGACGCCATGGCGGCGGCATTTGCGGCATCCTCCTCGGCAACTTCGGCCCAAGGGTCGCTTTCCTCCGGCATCTCGACTGCAGGTGCGGGCTCGGGCGCCGGCGCCTGAAACCATTTGTTGCTGCAGTCAGCGCATTTGACCATACGGCCCTTGTCACCAAGCATGGCAGCTTTGATGTCATAGGCAGATTGGCAATCGGGACAGACAATGCGCATGGGAGAATCGAGGCTGCTTCGGTTTAACGTGATGCAAGCCTAGCGGCCAAGCGTTAAAGGTTTGGAAACCACGTTGGGCGTGGAACAGATATATGGCCTCGTCTGATCGCGTGTGATCGGGTGTTGCTGCCGGGACGGTGGTGACGATGACAGTGCCAGTGGGGAGCGCAGCGGTTGATTGTTTTTGAAAATGTCGGCTTGCGCTACGATCTGGGGCCTGAGGTGCTTCACGACGTCAGCTTTGTCATTGAACCGCATTCGTTCCAGTTTCTCACCGGGCCGTCCGGCGCGGGAAAAAGCACGCTCATGCGCCTCATGTTCATGGCCCTCAGGCCAACGCGCGGCGCGGCGCGCATTTTCGATCAGGACGTTGCCACGATAACCGCCTACGATATCGCTGCAACCCGTCGGCGTATCGGCATGGTGTTCCAGGATTTCCGTTTGCTCGATCATATGACAACCTATGAAAACGTGGCGCTTCCCTATCGTGTGCAGGGAAAGCTCGAGAGCGATTACCGCGCTGACGTTGTTGATCTGTTGCAATGGGTTGGCCTTGGCAAGCGACTTCATGCCTATCCGCCGGTTCTCTCGGGCGGAGAAAAGCAACGAGCGGCGATCGCGCGGGCGGTGATCACCAAGCCGGAAATCCTGCTCGCAGACGAGCCATCGGGCAATGTCGATCCGGACCTTGCTTACCGGCTGCTGCGCCTCTTTGTTGAACTTAACCGCTCGGGGACGGCGGTGTTGATTGCCACTCACGATCTCAATCTTCTGCAGGAGGTGAATGCACGCCACATGGTTCTCTCCGAAGGCCGGTTGACGATTTACGATTGATGGCGCCCCCACCCCGCCAGCGATCAAAGACTTCGGGCAAGGCCGTGCCGGCGCGCGGTATGCTGTCGCGCGCGATGGCATGGTGGTCACCACTCAGCGGGCGTCGGTTGACGCCGATCGTTCCGCAGGAATCGCTCGCCGGGCGGGCGTTGATCGCTGTCCTTGCCATCATGTGCTTTTTGTCATGCCTTGCTGTTGGCGCAGTCAGTATCGTTCTCGATGCCGCCCAGGGGTGGCAAAGCGAAGTCGCGCGCGAGATCACCATTCAGTTGCGCCCGCGTCAGGGCGTCGACATCGAAAAGGATCTGGGCGTGATATCCGATATCGTGCGGCGGACGGTCGGGATCGAGCGCATCCGGGTGTTGACCAGAGCCGAAAACCAGCGCCTGCTCGAACCTTGGCTAGGGCAGGATATCGAGTTGTCAGCGCTGCCCGTGCCGCGTCTGATCGTCATCGAAACGGCGCGCTCGCTTAAACTGGATGTCGAGAAATTGCGCCAGACCGTCCAGCAGGCGGTTCCCGGCGCCGCGCTTGATGATCATCGTCTATGGCGCCAGAAGCTGTCGGCGATGACAGATGCGGTGGTGGGGCTTGGTGTCGGCGTTGTCATTCTGGTTCTGGTGGCAACGGCGCTGTCCATTGTCTTTGCCACGCGCGGCACGATGGCAGCCAACCGTGATGTCTTCGAGGTGCTGCAACTGGTTGGCGCCGACCATCGCTTCATCGCACGGGAATTCCAGTTACGTTTTCTGCGGTTTGGACTGGAAGGAGGGCTGATCGGAGGGGTGGCGTCGCTTGTTGCTTTTTCGTTTGCCGGCATTATCGTCCGCAGCCTTTCCGATGACACCGGGCAGGCGCAAATCGATCTCCTGTTCGGTTCGGCCGATCTTGGATGGCGGGGTTATCTCAGCGTGGTCGGTACGGTCCTGATCGTCACGGTGCTGACGGCCATGACGTCGCGCTGGTCGGTCATCCGCCATCTGTCCGGCAAACATCGGGCATCATAGTGGGATATGGTAACCAGGGTCAGACGGTTGGGTGGACGACGCACAGCGACAAGAACAGAGTTATGTCGACGTTGATTGGGCAGATCTTGCGATTGGCGATGTGGCTCGGTCTGGCTGGCACTACGGTCGCGGCTGGCGGATTTCTGTTTTTCGCCAGTACCATAGAGCGTGGGACGCGCCGGGATGTGGCGCGCGCTGATGCAATCGTCGCCCTGACCGGCGGAGCGCTGCGCGTTCAGGCGGCGGGGGAGTTGCTGGCCAGTGGCAAGGCCGGCCGGCTCTTTATCACCGGCGTCAATCCGGCAACGTCACGGACCGATATCGCCCGCACCTTCGCCGATATCGCCCATTTCATGGATTGCTGCGTCGAGCTTGATTACGAGGCGGCAAATACAATCGGGAATGCCGTGCAAACGCGCCAATGGATGGACCGGAAAGGCTATCGATCGCTCATTCTTGTCACGTCGGCCTATCATATGCCGCGCACCATGCTTGAATTCGAGGCCATTATGCCGGATATCCAGATCAGCGCCTATCCGGTGGTCAGTGATACCGTACAACTTGATGGCTGGTGGGCAGACGGATCGACGTTCCGTATTCTTGCGGGCGAATATGTGAAGTTTCTTTTTGCCTGGATGCGCACGCGTCTGGCTGTTTATGCGGATATTTCCGTTCCCGGATTTGCACAGGCTCTCGCGAGCCGTCACGTCGTCTTATGGTTTAAAACATGACCCGATTACGCGCTATCGCCTTTAATTCCATGTATTACGGCATGATGATCGGGTACATGGTGTTCTGCCCGTTCATGCTGTTCATACCGCGTGAAAAAGGGATCGGTCTCATCCGCGACCTGATGCGCCGCAAAATGGCGCTGCAGCGTCTGTTCGGCATGACCATCGAGGTGCGCGGGGCGCAACACCTGCCGGTCAATGGCGGGATCGTTGCCGCCAAGCACCAATCGATCTGGGAAACCTTCGCCCTCCATTCCATGGTTCCGGACGCCGTCTTCATCTACAAGAAGGAGCTTGGAGACATGCCGCTGTTTGGCGCCTATATGCGCAAATTCGAGCAAATCGAGATTGATCGCAAAAGTGGCCCCGCGGCAGCGACGATGGCGCGCGATGCGCGCGCAGCGATTGCCCTTGGCCGGCAGATCATGATTTTTCCCGAGGGGACCCGCCGGCCGCCGGGTGCCGAGCCAAAATACAAATACGGGATCACCCGCATCTACACTGCGGTCGAACAGAGTGTGGTGCCGGTGGTGCTCAATTCGGGTTTTTTCTGGTCGAATTATTTCTGGAGCGGGCATCGCGGCCGCCTGATTGTCGATGTCCTGCCGGCAATACCGGCGGGCTTGAGCGCCGATGAGTTTTTCAAACGTCTGGTGGAGACGATGGAAGAAGCCTCCGACCGGCTGTTCATCGAAACGGCAACGTCGCCGGACGCACCCCCGCTCACTCCCTTCCAGCGCCAGCGCCTGGCCGAATTGCAGGCGAAGGCTGCTCAGGTGTCAGCGCTTCCGGCCGAATCGTAACCACCCTGGCGCAAGCGATCCGTAAGCCAGCTTAACTGCGGATCGTGAATGCCGAGTTCTACAAGGTGGTTCTGTGTGGCGATGACATAGTCGCGATTATCGCCATATCCGCCGCGCCCTTGCTCGACATGGGCCAGCACTGCCTCGTCACTCAGCCTGCCGGCGAATTGCTCGTGGCGCGCATCAGCGACATAACACACCGCTGGAACGGTTCGGTCCTCACCCTCCAGCAGGCGCACCGTGCACGATTTTTCCCGGTAGACGCTGGTCACCAGTTCGCGTGCGCGCAGATATGCCAGCACCGCATCGATATCAGCGTCAGCAATCGCGAACGCCACGCCGCGACAACTGCCGCCATGATCGAGGCCCAGGACCAGCCCGGGGCGCTCGGGTGTGCCGCGGTGGACCAGGGAATAGATGCAGAGCGAGCGATGATAGCCCCATAATCTTGCAGGGAGCGCGCGTTGATAGGGAAAACCAGGTCGCCACATCAGCGAGCCGTAGCCAAAAATCCAGAATTCGCGCATAAGTCCGTCTGCCATCTCTTGAAGTGCGGATGCAACCTGCCCGATTTTGGGCAAGCGTCAATGGTCTTGGCTGGAGAGGCTGGTGCGATGAGGCGCGTTGACCAATGCGCCAGCGATCGTGATCGATGGAGGTTGCGGGCGGTCATCCTGCGTGTCGAAACGGGTCCTTGAGCGCGATGACGGTGCGGAGTTGATATGACTGATATCCAACAAGTGTCGCGCCAGCGACGGCGTGGCTGGGTGGTGTGGCTCTGTCTCGCCGTTGCGGTCGTAACCGGTGTGTGGGGCGGGGTATGGCTGACGATCAGGGCCGAGGTTGAGCGCCAGCTTGATCAGTGGTTGACGGCTGAGGCAGTGCTTGGGCGTGAGCATCATTGTCCGCAGCGCCATATTGGCGGTTTTCCGTTCCGGATTGACGTGGTGTGCCGTGACGCCGTTTTGCAGATGCATACGCCAAACGGTATGATGATTGCCCAGTTCGGGTCGCTGACTGTAACCGCTCTGATCTATAATCCCGATCATGTGATCGCTGACTTCAGCGCGCCGCTCACCATCCGCCAGAAGGATGAGCTGCTTGCCTTCATCGATTTTCAAGGCGGGCAGGCAAGCCTGACGATCCACAATCAGGTGCTTGAGCGGCTCAGCGTCGTTCTGACGCGGCCGTCATTCGCGCGTGCCGACAATATCAGGCCAGAAATTGCCAGCCAGATGCTGGAACTCCATGCGCGCCCCTCGCCCGTCACCGAGGCAAGCAAACGGGATTACGATCTTGCCATCTCGCTCTCGGGGCTGGGTCCAGCCGGCATCCGTCCCCACCAGGGGGCTGATCTCAGCAGTGCCGCGGTGATCCGCGCCGTGCCCTCAACTGCCGGCGAAGATAGCGCGGGCGTGCTTGCCGCCTGGGCGCGGGCGGGCGGTCTGATCGATCTGGTCAAATTAAGGCTGACGCGCGGCGGCGGCATTCTTGGCATCAACGGCAAGCTTGGCTTCAACGAGCGCGGTCTGGCGCAAGGCGGGTTCGAGGCGGTAGTGGCCGACAGTGCGGCCCTGCTGAACGGGCTTGCCATCCCTGGTTTTGGCGATCTGTCGCTTGTCTTCGGCCCAGCGCTGACGCTGGTCGGACGCTCTGGCGAGATCGAAGGCAAGCGGGGAACCAGGGTCGATGTCCGTGTTGATAACGGGCAGTTATCGCTCGGCGCTGTGGTCATCAGGGCATTTCCGCCCGTGTTTTGAGGCGATCATCGCCTATTGTTCCTTTTTGACCGTGCCATGGCGTCCGAAATCGACGGCCTCCGTGTCCTGGCCTGCGGCCAGAATACTGCGGCGAATGGCGCGAGTGCGGGTGAAATGGTCAAACAGCGCCTCACCGTCGTTGTAGCGGATCGCACGGGTCAGCGCGGATAAATCCTCGTTGAAGCGACCGAGCATTTCCAGCACCGCGTCGCGGTTGTGCAGAAAGACATCGCGCCACATGTTGGGGTCGGACGCGGCGATGCGGGTGAAGTCGCGAAAACCGCCGGCGGAATAGGTGATGACTTCCGATTGCGTCACTTCGCCGAGATGGGCGGCGGTGCCGACAATATTGTAGGCGATGAGGTGAGGAATGTGACTGGTGATGGCAAGCACCATGTCGTGATGCTCGGGTGTCATCTCGCTCACATCGGCGCCACATCCCCTCCAGAAGGCTTTGACTGTCGCGACCGCGTCAGGAGAGGAAGAGGGCAGCGGCGTGATGACTGCCCACCGCCCCGTGAAGAGCGTGGCAAAGCCGGCATCCGGTCCGGAATTTTCAGTGCCGGCGATGGGATGGGCGGGCACGAAGTGGACGCCTTCAGGAATATGCGGCGCTATCTGTGCCACGACGGAAGCCTTGGTCGAGCCGACGTCGGAGATGATGGCTCCGGGTTTTACATGGGGCTTCAGCGCTGCAGCGACAGCCCCTGATGCCCCTACCGGCACGCAGATAATGATCAGATCGGCCGTCCCGGCAGGTGCGAGGTCGTCGACAACGTCGCCAAGCTGCAAGGCGCGCGCCCGCGAGCGTACCGTGCTGTCGGCGTCATAGAGAATAACGTGACGTGCCAGACCTCGGCTGCGCGCTGCAAGGGCAAGCGAGGAGCCGATGAGGCCGATACCAACAATGAAGAGCGTATCGACGACAGGATCTGGCGCAGAAACCGTCACGTGCTCATGAACTCCGTCAGGGCAGAGACAACAAGCCGGTTCTGCTCGTCACTGCCAATCGTCAGGCGCAGCGCGGCCGGCAGGCCATAGCCATCGACCCGGCGCAGGATGAGGCCGCGCGCCATGAGGAAGGCATCGGCATCCGCCGCCGTCCTGCCTGTGGTCAACGGGAAATGGATCAGCAGGAAATTGCCGACGCTCGGGGTAACATGAAGGCCAAGCTCGCTCAGGGCTTTCGTCAGCTTCGGCAGCCAAAGGTCGTTGTGCGCGCGCGCTTGTTCAACATGGGCCTGGTCATCAATTGCCGCCGCGCCCGCCGCAATCGCCGCGGCGTTCATGTTGAACGGTCCCCTGATGCGGTTCATGGCGTCAATGACGCCCGGCGGTCCGTAGGCCCAGCCGATGCGCAGTGCCGCCAGGCCGTAGATCTTGGATAGCGTGCGCATCATGATGACATTGTGGTTGCCGGCGACCAGTTCAATGCCCGCTTCGTAGTCATTACGCTGGACGTATTCAGCATAGGCCGCATCAAGAACCAGCAGGCAGGTCGGAGGCAGCGCGGCGTGCAGGCGCTTCACCTCGTCGAAGGGCAGATAGGTGCCGGTCGGATTGTTGGGATTGGCGAGAAAGACAATCCTGGTTCGTGCATTGACCGCGCCAATCAGCGCGTCAACATCGGCGGTGTAGTCCTTTTCAGCGGCGATCACCGGTGTGGCGCCGCAGGCGAGAATGGCGATGCGGTAGACCAGAAATCCGTAGGTGCTGTAGACGGCCTCGTCGCCTGGTCCGAGATAAGCATGGGCGACCAGTGACAGCAATTCATCCGATCCGGCGCCACAGATCAGACGGGCGGGATCAAGCCCGTAGCGCCGGCCGATGGCCCCGCGCAGCACGGTTGCCGAAGGGTCAGGATAGAACGCCAGCTGGGGGCCGAGGCGCGTCAGGGTTTCAACCGCTCGTGGCGAGGGTCCAAGCGGACTTTCGTTGGACGAAAGCTTGTGGACTGTGACGTTTGGTCCGGCGGTTGATTTGCCCGGCACATAGGGGCTGATGGCCATAACGCCAGGCTTCGGCTGCGGCGTGCTCGGGGCTGAAGGGCTCTGTAACATCGGTGTCACTCACTTGACAGGGGAATGGCATAGGTACCGACAAAACGCGCACCCATCGGCAAGGGAATGGCGCGGTCGAAAAAACCGGGCAGCGTTGCCAGTATGTGATGGCGGTGGGCGCTGATGCGCGAGGCGATGGCGGTCGCGCCGGGCACTTGCATGGCGACATCTTCGGGCGCGATGTCGGATGGTGCGTCGAATGCGATCAGCGAGCGGTCCTGCCCGGTTGCTTCCGGTATGATGCGGGCAATCACGAAGGCGCTGGGCAGGGCAACAGCGCCAAGCAGGAAGGGCACGCGGGCGACGATGAGGGCCGGGTCTGCACCCTTGCCCAAGTCCTGCCACCAGGCGGCGCTTGTCTCGTCACCGGCCGGAACGAGGGCAACATCCATCGCCCGCTCGCGGAGCGCGGCAATGGCAGCATCCGGCCCCTCATGCGCCTCAAGGGGTGTGGTGGAGCCGAACTGGAAGCGCGCAAGATCGCGAAAGGACGCCGCGCGCGAGCCTAGCTGGACGGTGAAGGGCGCCTGCAGGCGGATGAAGGCGGTGATGATCTCGCGCCAGATATGCTCGGTTGCCGGCAAGGGGAACGGGCCGTGATGGCGGGCCGCAAGCCGGCGCATCATGTCTGCCTCGCGTGCGGGGCGATAGGCCGAGCGCCCCGGCGTCACGCCTTTGGCGGCTTCGATGCGCGAGACGATCCCGGCGCGACGCATGAGAAGGGCATGCATCTGCGCGTCGATTTCATCGATTTCGGCACGGGCGGTTGCGAGAGCGTTGTTCAGCGGCGATGTGATCATGGCTTTTTCCAATGGGCGCCATGCATAAAGGCGTCAGTCGGCGAAATCAAAGAAAACGTTGACGCTCGCCTTGCCTGCCCATATCGCTGTCACCGTTTCAGCGCTACGGAACCTCCCGGCTGATCGCTGGCGAAGGCTCGCGGTGAAGGGTGCATGGCAGAGCCGGTACCGGATGGGCAATGTGATCGAGACAGAGACTGTCAAGTCATCGTCAGGCATGCAGGCGCGGCGGGAGGCGGACCAGCCGAATTCGCTGGTGGCGCAGTTCAGCGCCAGCGATCCGCTGCCGCTTGACGCCGGCGTTGCCTTCCAGCCGTTGACGGTAGCCTATCAGACCTATGGCGCGCTCAACGCCGACAAATCGAACGCCGTGCTCATCTGTCACGCGCTGACCGGCGATCAGCATGTGGCCAATACCCATCCGGTCACCGGCAAGCCCGGCTGGTGGGAGATCATGGTAGGGCCTGGAAAGCCCATCGACACGGATCGCTATTTTGTCATCTGCTCGAACGTGCTTGGCGGTTGTCTGGGCACGACGGGGCCTGCCTCGACCAATCCAGCCACAGGCGAGGCCTATGGGCTTGAATTACCCATCATCACCATCCGCGACATGGTGCGGGCGCAAGCCAAACTGATCGACCGGCTGGGGATTGACAGCCTCTTTTGTGTCATCGGCGGATCGATGGGTGGAATGCAGGTGCTGCAATGGGCGGCAAGCTACCCCGATCGCGTGTTTTCAGCCATTCCGATTGCGACCGCCGCCAGGCATTCGGCGCAGAACATCGCCTTTCATGAGGTCGGGCGCCAGGCGATCATGGCAGATCCCGAATGGCATGGCGGGCGCTATCTGGCACGCCAGGCCATTCCGGCCAAAGGGTTGGCGGTGGCGCGGATGGCTGCCCATATCACCTATCTCTCCGAGCCCGCACTGCAGCGCAAATTCGGTCGCGAGCTGCAGGATCGCGAGCGTGTCACGTTCGGATTCGATGCCGATTTCCAGGTCGAGAGCTATCTGCGTCATCAGGGTGTGTCGTTTGTCGAGCGCTTCGATGCCAATTCCTATCTCTACATGACGCGCGCCATGGATTATTTCGATCTGGCGGGAGACCATGGCGGCGTGCTGGCGCGCAGCTTTGCCGGTACCAGGACGCGCTTCTGCGTGATCTCGTTCTCCTCTGACTGGCTTTTTCCCACTATCGATTCGCGCCAGACGGTGCATGCGCTCAATGCCGCCAATGCGGCTGTGTCGTTTGTCGAGCTGGCAAGCGACAAGGGCCATGACGCGTTCTTGCTCGATGAGCCGGAACTCTTTGCCACCGTCCGCGGTTTTCTCGAAGCCGCTGCCCGCATACGCGGACTGGCGTAAGGCGCATCATGGCCCGACAGATCCCTCTCATCCCGGAAGCGCGCGTCGATCTGCTGCTGATTGCCGACATGATCGAGCAGGGCGCACGCGTGCTCGATGTCGGCTGCGGCGATGGAGCGTTGCTGCGCCATCTGCGCCTGCAGCGCGGGGTGGAGGGGCGCGGCGTCGACATGAGTTGGGCCAACGTCAACACCTGCGTGGCGGGCGGATTGTCGGTGGTGCAAGGCAATGCCGATCACGACCTTGGGACCTATCCCGATCAGGCGTTCGATGTTGTCATCTTGTCGCAGACGCTGCAGGCGACCGCCAATCCGCGCGATGTGCTGACCCACATGCTGCGTATCGGCAAGCGCGCCATCGTCTCGTTTCCAAACTTCGCGCATTGGCGCATCCGCTGGCAGATCCTCGCCTGGGGGCGGATGCCGGTAACCGAAACCATCGGCTATCGCTGGTACGACACGCCCAATATTCATCTGTGTACCATTCGCGACTTCGTTGAGCTTGCCGGCGAAGTCGGCGCGCGTATCGAGCGGGCGTTGCCGCTCGACCGGCTGGGCCGGCCGTTTCGTGAAACGCTGCCGGTCAGCATCGCCAATATCATGGCGCCACAGGCGCTTTTTGTCCTGACCAAAACGTCTTAACGAACGGGCGTGCGGTTGGTGCGCCGCGGCTCGGCGATGGGGACGAGCACCGGGCGCAGCTGGGCTGCCAGCCGCGAGGCGCGCCGCGCGGGGATTGCCGAATAGACCTGTTTGGTTGCTTCGACAATGTGCACGCCGGCAAAAGGCATGGTGATGGCACGTCCGGTCTTTTCCAGCATCAGCCCGGCACGCAGCAGGGTAGTGCGATTGGTTGGCGGCAGGTACAACGCCTCGCTCCAGTCGAGCGGCGAGAACAGGGTTTCGCGCAGCAGATCGGTCAGCTGGCTGCGCGAATAGGGGCGGCCGTGACCAAAGGGCGTCCATTCGGCGCCCGACCACCAGCCGCGCCGCGAGGGCACGATCAGGATCAGGCGGCCACCGCCATCGAGCGAGCGCCACAGTTCACGCAGAAGATCAGCCGGGTGGCGGCTCACCTCAAGGGCGTGAACGAGAAGGGCGCGATCAACTGAACCTGCGGGGAGCGGCAGGGCGTCTTCCTCGACAAGAGCGGTTGAGGAGGGTTCGCTTGGCCGCGGCCAATGTACGACGCCCTGTTCGGCCGGCATGAAGGCCATGGTTCTGAGCGCGTCGGCACGGAACGGGTTGAGGAAAGGGGTGGCGTAGCCAAGCCCCAGCACCGTGAGGCCGACGACATTGTCCCAGCGCGCCTGAATGCGTGCACGCAGGATGCGCTTCACCATGCGCCCCAGCGGGGTTGCGTAGAAATCACGCAGCCCGACAACATCAAGCGTGGACATGGGCCGTCTGTCTCCTTGGCGGTGGCATTACGGCGCGGCACCCCCCGCCGGCGCCAGCCTAGCGGCTATTCCGGGCCTCGTGAATGATGCGCCACACTTTCTCTGGCGTAGCCGGCATGTCGAGATTGGTGATGCCAAGCTCGCGCAGCGCGTCAACGAGCGCGTTCATCACCGCCGGCATGGCGCCGGCGCACCCCGCCTCGCCACACCCCTTGACGCCCAGCGGGTTGGTGGTTGCCGGCACGGGATGATTGTGGAACGTGAAGAAGGGCGCGTCATCAGCGCGCGGCATGGTGTAATCCATGAAGGAACCGGTCAGGAGCTGGCCGTTATCGTCGTAGACGACACGCTCCATCAGGATCTGCCCGAAACCCTGGACGATGCCGCCATGGGTCTGCCCCTCGACGAGGAGAGGATTGACGAGCACGCCGAAATCGCCACCGGCCGTATAGCGAGCGATGGTGATGATGCCGGTTGCCGGATCGATCTCAACCTCGGCGATATGGCAGCCATTGGGATAGGCTGACGGCGAGAACTCGTGAATATGCGTGACGTTGAGGTCCTTGGGCACGCCTTCCGGCAGCGTCGTGGTGTGGCGCAGTCGCTCGGCGAGTTCCATGATCGATAGCGCACGGTCGGTGCCGACGACGCGTAATTTGCCGCCCGAAAACTCGATATCCTCGTCACCCGCTTCGAGGAAATGGCCGGCCACGCGTTTTGCTTTCATGATCAGTTCAGCGCTTGCCTCGACGATGGCCGCGCCACTTGCCATGAGCGATTTTGACCCGCCGGTGCCGCCGCCGGCGACAAGCTGGTCGCTGTCGCCCTGGAGGAGGCGGATGCGCTCAAAAGGGATGCCGGTGTACTGGTGCAGGACCTGGGCAAAGGGTGTCCAGTGACCTTGCCCATAATCGAGGGTTCCGGTGATGATGGTGACGCTGCCATCAGCCTCGAAACGCAGGCCGCCCATTTCCTTCATCGGCGGCGCGGTCACTTCAAGATATTGGCCAATGCCGCGTCCGCGCAGCAGGCCACGCTTGCGGCTCTCCTTGCGGCGAGCCGCGTAACCGTCCCAGTCCGCGATCTTCAGCGTCTCATCAAGCAGGGCGGTGAAGTCGCCGCTGTCATAGATCGTGTCGGCAGGCGTCTTGTAGGGCATGTGCGCGGGCAGAATGTGGTTGCGCCGACGCAAGGCCACGCGGTCGATGCCCATTTCGGCAGCGGCGTTGTCGATCAACCGCTCCATATAGAAATTGCCTTCGGGCCGCCCGGCGCCACGATAGGGGCCGATGGGCGGGGTGTTGGTGAACACCGCTTTTGTTGCCACCGCAATCAGCGGCGTCCGGTAAACGCTGATGGTGTTCTTGGCGATGTTGCCCGTGCCGGGCAGGGGGCCGACATGGTTGATGTAGGCGCCGAGATTGCTCACACCCGTGATGCGGACGGCCAGGAACTTTCCGCGCTTGTCGAGCGCCAGTTCGGCGGTCATTTCATGATCACGACCATGATGATCAGAGACAAAACTCTCCGAGCGCCGGTCCGTCCATTTCACCGGGCGGCCCAGCATCCTTGCGGCATGGAGCACGCAGATATATTCAGGGAAGGCACCTGCCTTCATGCCAAACGAGCCGCCGACATGGGGCGTGAGGATACGCAATTTATCGCGCGGCACTTTCAGCAGATCATCGGCGATCGCCGCCCTCAGGCCGAAGGCGCCCTGGCTGCCGACGGTGAGGGTGAATTTCTCCGCCTTGCGATCAAATTCGGCCAGCGCCGAGCGCGGCTCCATCGGATTGACGATGACGCGGCTTGAGGGCAGGCGAAGGCTGGTGACATGGGCCGCAGCGGCAAAGGCGCGGTCAACCGCTCCCATATCGCCGAACGCGTAATCAAGTCCGACATTGCTGGGTGCTTGCGGGTGAAGCAGAGGCGCGCCGTCCTTCACCGCTTCCGAGGCCATCGTCACGGCCGGCAACATGTCGATATCGACCATCACCGCCTCCGC
The DNA here is from genome assembly GCA_002365175.1 of Raskinella chloraquaticus (SeqCode). Taxonomy (GTDB): domain Bacteria; phylum Pseudomonadota; class Alphaproteobacteria; order Rhizobiales; family UBA4765; genus Raskinella; species Raskinella chloraquaticus. The sequence continues at coordinate 953 of DEZK01000041.1, read as the reverse complement.
GCCGTCCTGGGCGATGGCAGCACTTTCGGCAACAACGCAGGCAATCGGATCGCCAACAAAGAATACTTTGCCATCGGCCAGCGGCAGACGTTCCGCCTTGCGGATGGGTGTGCCGTCGACATTCTTGTGCGGCATGCGGACGCTGAGGGTTCCGTACCCCGCTTCTGTCAGGTCTTTCTGGGTATAGACGGCAAGAACGCCAGGCATCGCCAGGGCGGCGCTGACATCGATCGATGTGATGAGGCCATGCGCCACCTGGCTGCGGACCATCGCGGCGTAGAGCTGACGGGGGAGCACGACGTCATCGGTGTAGCGCCCCTTGCCCGAGACAAGGACCGGGTCCTCATTGCGGGGAACGCCCTGACCAATGGCATAGCGGCCAGCTTCGATATCAACATGGTCGACGGGGCGGTTCATCGTTTCAGGCTCTCCGCAATTGCCTAACAGTGACGGATCGTGCCCTTGGGCAGTCGAATGACAGCCTCGATTGCCAAAGGATCAGGAAGATGTTTTGCCTCAATTCGGCTGCTGGCAACAGTGACAGAAGCGCGCATCAGCTGTGCATGTGCTCATTCAGGAAAGTCATGCTGCGCTGCCAGGCGATCGCGGCGGATGGCGCATCAAAATCCTTGCGTTCGTCACAATGGAAGCCATGGCCGGCCTCGTAAAGATGGATCGGCATCATCGGATAGGCCTTGTGAATGCGTGCAACGCCGGCGAGGGGGATATGGGGGTCGTTTCTGCCGAAATGCAACTCGATCGGGCATTGCGGCTGTTCCTCAATATGATCAACAATCATCCCGCCATAATAGCCGATCGCAGCAGACAGGCCGGCAAGACGACAGGCTGAGAGATAGGCAAGCGAGCCGCCCCAGCAAAAACCCATCACCGCGACAGGTCCGGTTTGGCGGGCTAGCGCCAGGGTCGCGGCAATGTCAGCCATGGTCGCTTCG
>DEZK01000023.1 GCA_002365175.1 Raskinella chloraquaticus (SeqCode) | reverse complement strand
GCGCCGACGACGACAGCATCCACGCATGCACGGATGCGGTGGAGATGCTCGAGCGCTGATCGCCCGTTGATATAACGCGATTCACCCGTCAACGTGGCGATGCGGCCATCGAGCGATTGCCCGAGCTGGGCGATCACCAGAGATTGAGCTTCAAAATGAGCGAAACTGTCGTGAATGGTCGGTCCCCGGGGTGAAATCGCTTTCGCCTTTCCTGATTGTTCAAGCGCAGCGTGTGTGAGCGATCAAACGGTAAAACATTGACAAGAAAGTCCATAAACTCAAAAACGTGCAAGAGATCAACAACCTCGCTCATGCCATGAGCGACACGTCGAAAGTTCTTCCATTCCCGCCGAAGTTATCGGCAGCAAATGCCATGATTAATCTGAACTTGTCGTGAATGTTGTTTTTGTGCGGGGAGCCCCTTCGTCAATGACCGGACAATCAGAGCCGAACTTCGGTCGAAACTGGCCTTACGGGCGATGCTGGCTGATGTTCTGGCTCGTATGGGCGTTGTTTTGCTGGCCGTGGCTCTCCGGTAGCGTCACCATTCCATGGGACGCCAAGGCCCATTTCTACCCCCAGCTCGTTTTTCTTGCTGAAGCGCTTCATAGCGGCCATAGCCCGTTTTGGGCCAACAACGTCTTTGCCGGTCATCCCCAGATCGCCGATCCGCAATCGCTGATTTTCTCGCCCCCTTTTCTCTTGCTGGCGCTCTTCAACTCCTCGCCATCGATGATCGCCGCCGATGCGGTGACCTTTGCCATGCTGGGTCTTGGCGCAATGGCGATCATTGTCATTTTTGCCGATCGGCGCTGGCACTGGGCGGGCGCGGTGATCGCTGCTCTCTGTTTTGCCTTTGGTGCCGCCGCCGCCTGGCGTGTCCAGCATATCGGGCAGATTCTCTCGCTTGTGTATTTGCCTATGGCCTTCGTGTGCCTCGATCGCGGCTTGCGCCGCCAACCGCTCGGCTATGGCCTGTGCGCCGGGGTCTTTGCCGGGCTGATGGTCCTGGGGCGCGATCAGGTCGCCTTGCTCGGCTGCTATTTGCTGGCGGCAAGCGTCCTGCGCCATTGGCTGGGCAGGCCGGATGCAATTGTCCGCAGCCTTCCGCCCCTGACGCTTGCCGCCATAGCCGGTGCGCTCATCACCGCCTTGCCACTCATCATGTCGGCGCTCTTTGCCGCCCAATCCAACCGGCCGGAGATCGATCTGGAAGGTGCAGGGCGCGGCTCGCTTCACCCCGCCCATTTTCTGACCCTATTCATCGCCGATCTTTACGGCTCCAGCGGACCGCAGGCGGAGGTCTGGGGGCCGCCGAGCTTCGTGTGGAACTGGACCGGCATCTTCCTCGCCCAGAACATGTTCGTCATGTATTGCGGCGCCTTGCCGATCCTGCTCATCCTCACCCGCGTGACGGCTTTATGGCGCCGCGACATCCGCCCCTTCACCATCGCCATGCTGTTTTTGCTCACCTATGCGTTGGGCTGGTACACGCCGCTTTTCGCCCTCTACTACAAGCTGATGCCGGGTGTGGCGTTGTATCGGCGCCCCGCCGATGCGCTGTTTCTGATCGGTGCTGGCACCGGAATTCTCGCTGGTTATGCGCTCCACCGCCTGCTGAGCGACAATCCCGCGCCGCGGCGGGCGATGATTGCGGTTGCGGCAATAGCGGCTCTGACAGCCCTTGGCGCTGGGTTGTGGCTGGCGCTGTCATTCAAGCAGTTTCCGCTCAAAGCGGGTGAGCCGCTGCTGACGGCCGCAATCTTCCTGGCGCTCGCCATCGCTGTCATTGCCGCAGCTGTCCTGTTGCACCGGCGCCATCAGCGCCCGCTTGCGCTTGCGGCGATTGCGGTGGTCGCAGGCGATCTTGTCTGGAACAATGGCGTCAATCCGTCGACCGGCCTGCCGCCTGCCAATTATGCCGTCCTTGATCCGCAAAGCGATGATCCGGTGATTGCCGCCTTGCGCGACGCGTTGAACAAGCGCGGCGAGCAGGGTGCTCAGGACCGCGTCGAACTGGTGGGCCTGGGCTTTCACTGGCCCAATGCGAGCCTCGTTCACGGGCTTGACCATACGCTTGGCTATAATCCGCTGCGCGATGGCATTTATTCATCTGCTGTGGGTGCTGATGACACGATCGGCCTGCCGGATCAGCGCAGATTTACGCCCCTTTTCCCCAGTTATGCGTCACGGCTGTCGGCGCTGCTGGGTTTGCGCTTCATCGTCAGCCCGCTGCCAATCGAGGCGGTCGACAAGGCGCTGCCTGAAGGAAAACTCTCGCTTATCGGCAGGCCGGGCGGGTCGTATCTCTATGAAAATCCGCAGACCTTGCCGCGGGTCTTTGTTACAACGGGCGCGGTCGCGGCTCCTGCAAAGACGCTGCTTGTCAGCGGTGTGTGGCCCAATGCCGATCCGCTGGAAACGGTTGTTCTTGAGCGTCTGCCGGGTGGCTTTTCCGGCCAGCCCGGCAAAGGGGAGGCGCGGCTCGTATCTTATGCCAATACCGACATCGTGATCGAGGCAACTGCGCCGGCCGGAGGCGGCTTCCTCGTGCTCAATGACGCCTTTCACCCCTGGTGGTTTGCCGATGTCGATGGCCGGAGCACGGAAATTCTGCGTGCCAATGTGGTGTTTCGTGCCGTCCGTATCCCGCATGGCCAGTCGCGTATCACGATGAGCTTTCGCCCGCTCTTGGGTGTGATCCGGGAATTGCGTCGCGCCATCCCCTGACACTCACCACACGAGATAGGGCATGGCGGCGCGCGTGGTCGCCGCCTCGTCGCCAAGCGCCTCATCAAGCTTGCGCTGATCAATGACATCACCGGCCATCAAGGCCTCGCGATGGAGGCCGCCGGCAATGAAGAGCGCATCGATGCCAGCCCGCGCCGCACCCGCCAGATCGGTGCGGACCGCATCGCCGATTGCCAGCACCTGGTCGCGTTTGACCGGACGGTTGCCGAGTTTTTCGGCCTCCTTGAAGGCCAGCTCATAGGCCGCAGGATAGGGTTTGCCTTCCCAGCACACCTTTCCGCCCATCTGCGCATAGAGCGCGGCAATCGCCCCCGCACACGGATAGAACCGGCCACCCACCTCGACGCTGAGATCGGGATTGGCGCAGATGAGGGGCAGATGCTTTGCTAACGCTGCCTCAAGCAGCTGTCTGTAATCGTCCGCTGTTTCGCGCGCATCATGAACGAGGCCGGTGACGACGAGCGCTTCGGCTGCGTCGAAGGCAACCAGTTTTTGCACCAGCCCTGCAAACAGCGGCAGGTCGCGCGACGGGCCGATATGGTGGATGGCGTTCAAACCCAGTTCCGCCATGCGCAGGCGCGTCAGATCACCTGACGAGACAATCGCGTCCCACGCCAGCCGGCTCACGCCCTTGCTGTCCAGTACGCCGGCAACCGCATCGCCTGGCAGCGGGGCATTCGATACAAGAATAACGCGCCCGCCACCGGCGCGGAAGCGCGGCAGGCAGGAATTGGCTCCGGGATAGGCGGTGCGCCCGTCATGCAGCACGCCCCAGACATCGCAGAACAGGACTTCGTAGCGGCTGATCAGCGCGCCCGCGCCGGTGAGAAGTTCGACCATGATGAGCGTCTCCTTCACTGCCTGTTACAGGCTCGGCCAGCCGGGTGCGAGGATAAATCCATTCACGATGGGTTCAGCCGTAACAACAGAGTTTGCCGGCGACATTGTTCATGGGGACATACGATGAGCTTGCATTTCTGGGATGCCTACTGGGGCCTGAGCGAAGAGCAATGCCCTTGCGATATCCATTTCACCCAGTGGCTGAAGGAAATCGGCGTAAAACACAGCACGCTTTATCATTTCGGCTCCGGCGGACATCATCACGTGGGTGTTGAATGCGCGCGCGACGGGCTTGGTAATGTCTGCCTGTCGATCACGGCTGCACCGCAGGAATATGATGATTACGTAAAACTTCTCATCGAAAATCCTGAAGTTTCAAAGCATTACGTCTGTTATTTCGGAGATATTTACACCCTCAATGCTCGCCTCTTGCCGCCACTTGATGTGGTAACCTTGTTCCATTTGCGCGAATTCCGTACCGAGAAGAATGATGCCTATGGCGCACTTACCGATCTTGAGGTCGGGCTTGAGCTTGCCAAGGTCACCCGGCCCGGTGGCTGGTTTTTGTTCTATACCGGCAGCTATGCGTGGAATTCGGCGGAAAAGGACGTTGCTGAACTGGTGTCGCGCGGCATCATCGAACCGGCAGGAAGCTATAAGACGCTCCTTCTCTACAAGCGCACCACCAAACCGGTCTGATCATCAAGCTCGTCTGGCTATGTTGCCAGAACCGCCTCGATACCGGCGGCGATCGCCAGCAGGCGCTTGTCATGGCCGTGGCGGGCAGTGAACATGATACCGACCGGTAGTCCGTCGGTCGGCGCTGGCAGCGATACCGAGCACAGATCGAAGAAATTGGCGATGATCGGATTGCGGATCAGTGCCAGGGTCTTCGGCATGAAGGCCTCGAGGCTCGCCAATACGTCCGCGATCAACGGCGCAACAATGGGCGAGGTTGGCATGACGAGCGCGTCGTAGGGTGCCAGCACCTCGTCGATCTCCTGCACCAGCGCGGCGCGCTCGCGGATCATGCCGAGATATTCGATGGCCGTAACGCCACGCCCGCGCTCGATGCGGCTTGCGACCACGGGATCCATATGTTCGCGCTCCTTGTCGATACGCTCGCGGTGAATATAGAGGGCTTCGATGGGCGAGAAGCCGGCGCGCGCCTGAACCGCCACCATCGCATCAAAAATCGGCAGCGGCTTTTCGATGATGTGCGCGCCAGCACCCGCGAGCCGCGCCAGCGCGCCTTCAAACGCGCTTGCCACATGTGGCTCGAGCCCCTCAAGCGTGAAGCCGCCCTTGGGGAGCAGCAACCGCAATCCGTTGACGGCCTGGGCATGCAAGGCGTGATGCGGCTCGCCTGACAGAACGCTGTCGGCGGCGTGGGCGTCGGCGACGGTTCGAGCGAGCGGCCCGGCCGAATCGAGCGTGAAGGAAAGCGGGAAAGCCCCTTTGAGCGATACCCGCTTCTGCGTCGGCTTGAATCCGACCAGACCATTGAGCGCAGCCGGCACGCGGATCGAACCGGCCGTATCCGAGCCAAGCGCGATCTCGGCCATGCCGTCGGTGAGCGAAATGGCAGCACCCGATGACGATCCGCCTGGCACGCGCGTGCGGTCATGCGCATTGCCCGGTGTGCCGAAATGCGGGTTGGTGCCCATGGCGTGGAAGGCAAATTCCGACAGGTTTGTCTTGCCGATGAGAACGGCGCCGCCTGCGCGCAATCGGGCAGCTGCGCCCGAATCAACGATCGCCGCTGGTGCGTTTTTCAATACCTTGGCGCCCGCCGTCGTCGGCTCACCTGCCATGTCAAACAGATCCTTGATCGACACGATCGTCCCGTCGAGCGGCCCCAGCGAGATACCGCGCTTGGTACGCTGATCGGCGGCGTCCGCTGCTTCGCGCGCACTTTCACTGAGTAATCGGATGAAAACGCGCTGGCCTTCGCCTTTTGGCTCGCCTGCCTTTGCCAAACAAGCTTCCAATCGCTCGCGCGCTTTCTTCATGTGCCTGCTCCAGTGCCGATGATCGCCGAAGTGTACCATCGCCGGTTGATCGCCTGTCCGTCAATCGACGACATGGACTTCACAAGCGCAAGCGAGGCTGATATACGCGCTCACTCAGACGAAATGAGCGCTCATTCCTCGGTAGCTCAGCGGTAGAGCAGCCGACTGTTAATCGGCTGGTCGCAAGTTCGAATCTTGCCCGGGGAGCCATTTTTCAAAAACGCGCCCCAAAACGCCTCCGGGCGCGTTTTCGTTTCAGGTCTCGAGAATCGTTTCCGCAAGCATGTCAAAGGGTTGGCGGAACCTGGCGACCACCTTCCCGCCCTCCCAAGTGCAATTCGATAGCAGGAAATTGAGCAAGCGGCGCCTTTCGCGCGGTTCCTGCTTGGCGAACAGTCTTTGGGCGTCTCGCGCCAGGCTCCGGCCGGACGTCGGCAACCTTATCTTCGGTTTCCGCCTCTCCAGGACGCGTTGAGGCGGCGACCAAAATTGCGCGTGCGGCTAGAGCATCCTCCCGCCAGGTGGATTGCGGCTGGCGGAAAAAGATGATGCGCAATCAAATGCCTAGAGCAATTTGCCGCGAATTCCTATGCACCTCATACCTATGGCCCTCGGAAATGACCAACAGGTCATTCCAAGGGCCGTAGGAATCAATCGGGTTGGAACCCGCTCTAGCGTCGATAAACCATGGGATCGGGCGAGACGGCACCCCTCACGATCAGGATTTTCGTCTGGTCACCCCGAATGCCAAAATCATTGTCATTGATGAGAACCATGGCGCCATCGGCAAGGAAGGCCACGCCTTCGATCTTCTCAGGCGCGGACTTAAAATCGCGCGCAGTATCAAAGCGCAGGGTCTTGCTGACAGGGACGAGGCCCAACTTGGCCAAATCATTCTCACCTTCCAGCGAGGGGCTTGTTTCCACCCTGTCCCACGCCGATCCAAGGATATTGGCGGCGCCTGCCAGTACGATCTCGTAAAGTTTGGTGGTTTTTTCCGTGCGCTCAAGGACAAGCAACCGATCTGGCCCCAAGGCGGTCAGCTCGGAAATGCGCGGGTCATTCTGTTTTTCGGAAGGGTCGAGAGCAAAGCTCCGCGGATCATCCAATTGATAGACCCATTCCCCGACAAGCTTGCCGGCGCGATGGTCGAACTTGAAAATCCGGGTGTTTTTTGCTTTCTCATAGGTAGCGGCATTCGGGTTGGCGAGCGGGTTCTGCAGGATGAAATAGATAAACTGCTCGTCAGGCGACAGGGCGATCGATTCAATCCCGCGATTTCCCTGCCGCTTCGACAGGACGGCCGGCAAGGCCCCGATAATCTCCGCCTCGGATCGCTGATAATCGCCAACCTGGTCTTCCGGCACGAAGCGGCGCAGGATCCGCCCATCTGAGGATAGTTGGGCAATGGATGGTCCCATCTCCTCGCCGATCCAGAAGCTGCCATCCGAGAGGCGAACGAGACCCTCAAGGTCGAGATTATCGGCATTGTCAGGCAAAACATTGCCGGACATATCCAGCCCCGTATCCTTCGTCGCCTTGGTTTGAGGGTTCAGCAGGCCAGAAATTGGCTTGCCGCTGCGCGTCTTGACCGGAATGGTCTCGATCACCCGAAATTGGTTCGCCACAAGATCCAGCTCAACCTTGTAGATGGAAGGGACATAGCCGGGCATGGGGTAAACCCGGCCATTGCGATGTTTCCGGCAAAGCTCGCCAATGTCCTTGGAAAGCAGATTGCCAGCCTCGCCGCAGGTCATATTGGGGCCGCGATCGCCCACGGTCCATAAGATGTTCGGCGGATCTTGCGGATGCCGGAAGGCGCCAGAGCCGATGCCGAGCGAATAGGCAAGGTTTCGCCCCCCCGGGGTTTGAATGACAGGCAACCTTTGCGCGGGATCAGCCTCGTTGAGCACCGTAACATCGAGCGCATGCGCCGCTGTGTGCCAAAGAACAATAGTCACCAAACCCAGACCAACGCGCTTCATGACCATGCCCCCCGAAAACCGCGCTTTTGCTCAAATCCGACTTGTGTGAACATGGTATGACGTGCGGGCTGGCTGTCACAAAAACGAAACCAGTCCTGCGCGGAAACGAATCCGAGCCGCCGTTGAAAGCGGCGTTGCGAGGGGCTTTCTTGGGGATGACCGACAGATCATTTCCGGGCGCCGTTAGAAGCTTAGTGACGGAAAAATTCTTCATTATCCGACGACGAGGCATAAAGGTGGACACTTCGCCGATGCGGGAATCCCCGCTCCTCGCTGGAGGACGGAAAAGGATCATTGCCTGGTGACAGGCGCAAGCGTGTCCACCTCTGGCAAAGGAATGATGGCCAAAGGATCTTTACCGAGCCTTGACCATGAACCCGATGGGCCCTGATTTGCCTCGCGCTTATAAAGGAAATCGAGATGTTTTCAGGGTTTCTTTCCGGGCCTTATCGGTTGCGCGGGAAGATTGCATGATCCTCGAAGCTCGCCTGCCCCTCAAGTTCTTGAGCCCGCGCGAGACAACTCTGCCTCGTGCGATGGCAGAAGCGGCCGGGTTTGTTGCGCAATCCACGCCGTTCCGGGCCTATGGGGAGATTGCCGACGAGGTCGCGCCCCTGGCCTGCACGCCGTTCCAAAGCCGGCACTGGCTTTCGGCATGGTTCGAGATCTTCGCCGCCGATCCCGCCATCGAGCCGTTTCTGGTGACATTGAAGGATCATCAAGGCACGATTCTGCTGGCGCTGCCGCTCATTCGCCGGCGCATCGGGCCGCTCCTCGTGCTTGAATCCCCGGATCTGGGCGTCTCCGATTATGCCGCCCCCATGCTCGATCCCGCCCGCCATGCCAGCCTGCCCGATCCCGCGACGCTCTGGCGGCTGCTGCGCGCCGCCTTGCCGCGCGCCGATCTCCTCCGCCTCGATCGGCTCTGCCCGATGGTTGGCAGCCTCAAAAACCCGTTTCACGCGCATCCTGCTGCACGGCAGAACCGGTTTTCCGGCTGGCTCCTTGAATTGCCCGCTACCGAGCAAGCCTACCAGAACGGCCTTGGCAAATCGCATCGTCAATCCGTGATCCGGCATCGCCGTCGTTTCGCCGATCTTGAGGGTGCCCGGGCCAGCGCGCCCGCCGATCTTGCCGCTGCGTATTCCGATCTTGCCTGCCTCGACCGGATGCAGGAAACCCGCATCGGCGAAATCGGCAAGCAATACCATTTGAATGAGCCCAACGTGGCCGCCTTCTATTCCCGCCTTGTCGAAACAGGGTTCCTTGGCCAAGAAACCCTGCTTTGCGGACTTTCGGTCGGAAGCGAAAAACTTGCCGTCAGCTTTGCTGTGCGCAACGGCGATTATCTCGTTTACCTGCGGCTCGCCAATGTCTTTGGGGAATGGACGCGATTTTCGCTTGGCACGATTGTCACCGATTACACGATCCGCACCGCGATCGGGCGCGGGATCCGTTTTTTCGATTTCGCAATGGGCGATTATGAATACAAGACGCGCTTTGGCGCCCGTCGCCTGCCACTTCACAATCTGCTGCTGCCACTTTCGCTGAAGGGCATGTCGGCTGCCGCCTTCTGGCATGCCCGCGAGCGGATTGCCACGAACGCGCTCTTGCGCCGATTGACCGGACGCCCCGCCGGGCCCGTTTCGGACGCATCCTAGAGCGTCCGTGCGGTGCGGAAACCGGTTTCGATTTTGCCTGAGCTAATCGAACGCGCCATGGACCATCATCTGAACCAAATGGCCGCAGGCGTCCCGGCCCATTTGTCAGGCGCGGTATTGCTCATCACTGACATGTTCAAGCCATTCAGCGGTTTTCCCGTTGAGTTTCTCCTGAACGGCGATATGGCTGACGGCTGTGGTTGGGGTCGCACCATGCCAGTGCTTTTCGCCGGGGGGAAACCATATGACGTCGCCGGCGCGGATCGTCTCAACCGGGCCGCCTTCGCGTTGTGTCCAGCCACAGCCAGCCGTCACGATCAGCGTCTGGCCGAGAGGGTGCGTGTGCCAGGCGGTCCGCGCCCCCGGCTCGAAGGTCACATGCGCCATCGCCACCCGCGCCGGTTCGGGCGGGCTGAACAGCGGGTCGATCCGAACATGGCCGCTGAAATAGTCAGCCGATGCTGTGCTGGAGGGCTGCGAGCCGCTGCGTTTGATCTCCATAGATTTCTCCCTGCCAGGGGGCCACCCCGCGGCGCTGATGGTAATGACGCCAAAAGATAGCGCCAAAACAGGATTTTTTCGCCTGAATCTTCGCTGCGGTGATTCAGATATTGAAATATGGACTATTTTCTTGACTTCTTACCCCGCCCCTGTCATAGGGCGTGCTGCACCGCAACAGGTGCGGTCGGGACAGTCGGCGTGACCGGGCAAGTTTAAAGCCCTAAGCCTTTCCCCACTCCTCGAAACTCATCGACAGCCCATGTCACGCGGGTGGTCTTCCCCCGCGCTTCTGCGCCCTTATTTCGAGGGCGCGGGGACGCATACTCGATTCGAAAGATACATCTTGACCCAATTCTCTGATTTCGGCCTCGCGGCGCCTCTTGAAAAGGCGCTCGCCAGCGAAGGCTATGTCACACCCACTCCGATCCAGGTGCAGGCGATCCCGCTGGTGATGGAAGGCGGCGATTTGCTCGGCATCGCCCAGACCGGCACCGGCAAGACGGCGGCTTTTGCGCTGCCGCTCCTGCATCGCCTGGCTAACAATCCGCGCCCGCGTATCCCTCGCTCCTGCCGCGCTCTGATTTTAAGCCCGACGCGCGAGCTTGCCGGCCAGATCGCCGAGAGCTGCAAGACCTATGGGCGCCATCTGCGCCTGTCGATCAACGTCGTTTTCGGCGGCGTCAGCCTCTACAGCCAGGAAAAGGCAATGGCGCACGGCGTCGACATCGTCGTTGCCACGCCCGGCCGCCTGCTTGATCTCATTGACCGGCGCGCGCTGACGATCAAGGACATCGAAGTGCTGGTGCTTGATGAAGCCGACCAGATGCTCGATCTGGGCTTCATTCATGCCCTTCGCCGCATCGTCAATCTCGTGCCAAAACAGCGCCAGAGCCTGTTCTTCTCGGCCACCATGCCAAAATCGATTGCTGAACTGGCGAGCGCCTTCCTCACCAATCCCAAGCGCGTCGAAGTGGCACCCGTTGCCACCACCGCCGAGCGCGTCGACCAGCATGTGGTCTTCGTCTCGGGCGGGCGCAAGCAGGCGCTGCTGGTGGAATTGCTGAAAGATCCGGCAATCACCCGCACCCTTGTCTTCACCCGCACCAAGCACGGCGCGGACAAGGTGGTGAAATCGCTTGAGAAGAGCAATATCAATGCCGCCGCCATCCATGGCAACAAGAACCAGAACCAGCGCGAGCGGGCCTTGAGCGATTTCAAGACCGGACGCTGCCGGGTGCTGGTTGCAACCGATATCGCCGCGCGCGGCATCGATATCGATGCGGTGAGCCATGTCTTCAATTACGAATTGCCGCATGTGCCAGAGCAATACGTGCATCGCATCGGCCGCACCGCGCGCGCCGGCGCTGCCGGTATCGCCATTTCCTTCTGCAATGGCGAGGAACGGCCTTTGCTGCGTGGCATCGAAAAGCTGATCCGCCAGCAGGTAACAGTGATGCCGATGCCGCCGGGCTTTGACGGCGGGCGGGAAGAAATCGTCGAGGAAGCGCCGCGCAAATCGCCCGGCCGCCCGTTCGGTGGACGTCCGCAGGGTCGTCCAGGTTTTGGACGCCCCGGCGGCGAGCGTCGGTTTGGCGAGGGGCGTCCGCAAGGCGGGCGTCATGTCGACCATCGCGGCGGCGAAGGCAGCAGCCCGGAAGATCGCCAGCGCGATGAGCGGTCATCGGAGGAGCGTATCCGCCACAGCGGTCGCGATCAGGAGACGCGGCCCCGCGATGCTCGGGCCCCCACCCCATGGTCGCCTGATCTCCATCGCGGCGAGGGACATGCAGCCAAGCCGCGTCGCCCCGAATACCGCCCCCGCGAGCAGGGTGCTCCCGATCCACGTCGCGGCGAGCAAGCATCAGACCATCGTCCAGCTGGCGAACGCGGCGCTGAACCGCGCCCTCACGGTCACCGCCCTCGCACTGCCCGCCCTCATGGCGAGCGTGCAGGGGGCGAGCGGGCCGCTGGTGGCGAGCGGGTGGGCTGGCTCGACAAGAGCGGCACAGCCAAGCGTCCGCGCCCGGCGCGCTGAGAGCTATGTTGGGGCGCACCTGCCGCAGCCCAGCATGAAAATATGAAGGATTGAAACGACATCGCCCGCGCTGTGAACGTGTTTTCACAGCGCGGGTATCTTTTTTGACAACCCGGGGCAAACGCCGGAGACGGCGCGCGCTGATCTTTGCAGATCAGCTGGTGGACAGCACGAGTTGCAGTAGATTCGTAACCTCAGGAACGTATGTCAAACCGCTGAAAACGTTCTCGTTCCAAGATGATTCACCCTCTCCGCCTGACCGCGAAAACGTCGGTGTGGCCGACTTTCCACGTCCCGTGTTCAAGCCGGTAATCAAGCCAGCGTTCGACGACGTCATTGTCGATCTCACTGCCCGCCGTCACGGCTTCGGCAAAGCCTTGAGCCAGCGCGATTGCCAGCGTGTCGGAAACGTCAAGCTCCCACGGGCTATCCCCCAGCAGCACGCGATATCCGGCCTTCTGTAACGCATTGCCAAAGACCTCGGCAGCCTTCGGGCCAATCGCTGGACCAAATCCCTTGTCGCGCAGCATATCCTTATGAAAGGCAGCCAGCATGTCGTAATCATCAGGATGAGGCGGATCGAACCGGTCACGGCCATCGTAAATGAGTGGCGTGAAGACGGCGACACCCCTTTTGGCGATGGCGGCCGTAAAGCCATCGATCCAGCTTTGCGAGCACAGATCGAGGAAGGCCGCAGCCGTGATCAGGTCAACCTTGTCGGGAACAACCTCCTCCATTCCCTTTGCCAGATCGGCGGCAACCAGGTGAACGTTGATCGTGCGTTCGCCCTTGATCAGTGTGAGTGACTGGTTGCCTGCTGGCGCCGCGATGACTTCGTCGGCCCAGCGGATCAATTGGTCACGCGCGCTTTCCAGCAGCAGCGGATCGTAATCCACCATGTGCCAGCTCTGGTGCTTGGGCAGAAGCTGATAGGTCCCGCGCAGGTTTGAGCCGGCACCGCAGCCCAGATCGAGTATGGTGATATCACCGCGCGCTGCGAACTGTGCCGTAACCGCGTCCGCGACATTGCCGGCGCGTGCCGCATGGTCGGCTGGTTCGCGTAAAAGGAGCCAGTCCGGCGAAAATCCGCTCATCGGGCAACCCCTTTCAGGACGTTGACGATCATTGTCGCGCACTGAGCCCAACTAGGCAGATCGGAGGCTCTTTGCCAAGCTGCTTCCGCTTTGGCGGTTCGCAATTGCCGATCAACCATCAGGCTGTGAAGGGCGCCGGCGAACGCCGCAACATCCCCTGGCGGCACTTTGAGGCTGGCATCATCAGGCACGGTTGAGTCCAGTGCTCCCCCGGTCGTCGAGACAATCGGCAAACCGCGCGCGAGCGCTTCCGTTACCACCATGCCATAGCCTTCAAACAGGGAGGCCATGACGAAGAGATCAGCTTTATCATAGCAGGCTGCCAACGCCTCGGCATCAATCCGCCCCGCAAGTCGGATGTGGGCGCCAAGATCGTGACGCTGGACGATGGCTTCGATTTTTTGCGCTTCGCTGGTGTCCAGAACCGGGCCGACGATTGTCAGGTGCCAGTTTTGCAAGGGCAGGCTGGCCAGCGCTTCAACCAGCAAGGGGTAAGCTTTGCGTGGCGATATGGCGCCAACCGCGAGAAGCGACAGGCGATGATCGCCCGAGCCCCGCGCCCGCGCCCCGCGGGCTACTCCCGGTTCGGCGATGGTGATCTTGCTGTCCGGCACGCCATATTCTTCCACCAACAGGTTCGCCGTCGCCCGGCTGACCGCGATCACCCGCTGTGCCGAGGCGAGTGCCAGTCTTTCGCTTGTGAGCAGAATGGCGCGGCGCCATTCCGGCAAGCCTGTTTCGTAGGCGAGAGGATGGTGGACGAGCGCAACCAGGGGAGAGTGGATGGCTTCGATCGTCGCGCTGTCGAAGGCGCCGAGCGCCAGACCGTCGATGAGAAGGGGAAGCCCTCGTGGCAAGGCTGCCAGAATCCGTGCTGTCTGCTGGCGCTCCTTGTCGCTTGGATCAGGGTAGCCGCCGGGCAGAGGGCAATGAGTGAGCGTGAAGTCACGGCCCGCACACTCAGCCATCACCTGCCGGTCATAGGCATAGCCGCCGGTTGCAGCCGAAAGATCGCCTGGGACGGCGAAAAATGAGTGGCTCAAGCAGGGCTGCCTTCATAAGACGCGCGCGCCAGGTCGGTCTCGACCAGTGTCACGCGGATCTTTGCAAGGCCACTCGCATCCTTGCCGAGTGCACCATTTTTGACGGCATCCGCCATACGATCAAAAATATAGCGGCACAGGAATTCAGTCGTCGTCAGCACACCCTTGAATTGCGGTAGCGCATCGAGGTTCTGATAGGCGAGCGGCTTCAGCGTCTGTGACAGGACGGTGAGTGCGGCGCCGATATCAACGACGACGTTTTCCGCCGTCAGCTTCTCACGAAAAAACGCCACGTCGACGATAAAGGTCGCGCCGTGCATGTTCTGCGCGGGCCCGAAGAACGGGTTGGGCAGGGAATGGGCGATCATGATGCGATCGCGGACTTCGACTGAGTACATGGTAGCTCCACTATCCGGCTTTCGGCGCCTCGCTATAGCCGATCACAGCGGTAAGTCCAGTTGCTTGAGCAGCAAAGAGAGCGGGGCAGGCGGCGGGCATGTCGTGGAAGGCGATGTCCTGATCAAGCAGACGGTCAAGTGCCGGGTCCCGCAGGAGCTCAAGCGCCTTGGCGAGCCGGCGCCCATGGCTCCAGCGGGCGCGGACCGCCGGTGCCACATGACCTACCTGGGAGGATATGAGGCGCAGGCGGCGCACATGAAAGGCTCCACCCAGCGCCGCCGCCACCTGTTTTTCTCCGTACCATGACATTTCGACAATCGTCGCCTCATGGGCGCAGGCTAAGAGTGCGGCGGCAAGACCGGAGGGGTGGGCGCTGGTGTGGAAGACAAGATCGGCGCTGTCATCGAGTGCGTCAGGATGGCAGAATCGGGCGCCAAAGGCCTCGGCATGTGCCTTGCGCTGCGTGAGGACGTCAGCAACCGTCACGTCCGCGCCCGGTAATCTGGCACACAGATAGGCAACGAGGAGGCCGACGATACCAGCCCCCACCACGACAATCCGCTGGCCGGGCAGAGCTTCGCCGTCCCACAGCGCGTTGAGCGCCGTTTCCATATTGGCCGCGAGCACGGCGCGCCGTGGCGGCAATCCTGCAGGCAGCGCGGTCAGCCATGATAGCGGCGCAACAAACCAGTCCT
The DNA here is from genome assembly GCA_002365175.1 of Raskinella chloraquaticus (SeqCode). Classification (GTDB taxonomy): domain Bacteria; phylum Pseudomonadota; class Alphaproteobacteria; order Rhizobiales; family UBA4765; genus Raskinella; species Raskinella chloraquaticus. Next base: position 3,957 of record DEZK01000023.1, on the reverse strand, counting down.
GATGCGGATGAAGGGCAAAGACATGTCGCCCTCTGATATCGGCAGGTCCCTCCATCACCTCGCCGACGGCGGCATAGCCATATTTAACCGGAAAGGGGAAATCACCGGCCTGCAGCGGTGCGCGCATGCGCTGCCACTCGCTTTGCGGCACCTGACCGGTGAATACAAGACGCTCGGTGCCGCGCGAGACCAGGCTGAAAAGGCTGCGCACCAGCGCATGGCCATCGCCTGGCGCCGCCAGCGGCTCAGAGCGCAATTCGGCGTGCCCCGGCACGACATACCATAGCGCCGAAGCTGCAGATGGCATACATCGACCGTTCATGACGTTGCCGTTAGCACCTGCTGCCACCTTCCTGTCCTTCCTCTGACCCTGGTCGCCCACATGAACTTGCGCCCCGACCCTTCTCCTTTCGCCAATAGTCCGGTTGCTGCCATTCCGTCCAGTGTGAGCCGTGAATTAAGCGATTTGAACCGCCGCCGTATTCTCATGCTGACGCTGAACGTGGTGACCTGGCTTGCCATGAACGCGGTCGCCATCCGGGTGCTCGGCGCCGATGGTTTCTCGCTGGCGACCGTGCTGGTTCTGCTGGCCTTCGCCATCGCCACGCCATGGACGGTTCTGGGCTTCTGGAACGCTGTCGTTGGTCTGTGGCTTCTGCATGGTGTCGACAATGGCAAGGAACGGGTCGCCCCTTACGCGACAAGCGGTGATGGCTATGAAAGGCTGTCGATCCGCACCGCCATCCTCATGACATTGCGCAATGAGGACCCGTCACGGGCGATTGCGCGGCTGAAGACCGTTCGAGCCTCGCTTGATGCCACCAGCGAGGGCAAGGCGTTCGATTATTTCCTTCTCTCTGACACCAGTGATCCCGGTGTTGCGATGGCGGAAGAACAGGGCGTGGCCGCCTGGCAGGCGGAGCTGGGCCTCGATCATCGTATCGTTTATCGCCGGCGCGTGGACAATGCCGGCTTCAAGGCCGGCAACGTCCGTGATTTTTGCGAGCGTTGGGGCGCTAATTACGAATTGATGCTGCCGCTTGACGCGGACAGCCTGATGGCAGGCTCGACCATCGTGCGCCATGTGCGGATGATGCAGGCGTCTCCCCGGCTCGGCATCCTCCAGAGCCTGGTTGTCGGCATGCCCTCGCGGAGTTTCTTTGCCCGTATCTTCCAGTTTGGCATGCGCCATGGCATGCGCTCCTACACGATGGGGCAGGCCTGGTGGACGGGCGAATGCGGGCCCTTCTGGGGCCATAATGCGCTGGTGCGGATCAAGCCCTTCACCGAGAGCTGTCATTTGCCGGTGCTGCCTGGCGGGCCGCCTCTGGGCGGGCCGGTGATGTCGCATGATCAGGTTGAGGCCACGCTCATGCGTCGTGCCGGCTATGAGGTGCGCGTACTGCCTGAAGAGCAGGGAAGCTGGGAGGAAAACCCGCCGACCATCTTCGAATTCTCGCGCCGCGATCTGCGCTGGTGCCTCGGTAATCTGCAATATCTGCGGCTCCTCGACCTGCCGGGTCTGAAACCGATGAGCCGCTTTCAGCTGGTGTGGGCGATCCTCATGTTCATCGGCGTTCCCGCCTGGACGCTGATCATCGCCCTGTCACCGGTTCTTGCTTTCGAGCGTGCCGGCAGCGCCGTTTTTCCCGCCGGGCTGGCGATAGGTCTGCATCTGACGTTTTTCACCATGTACCTGATGCCAAAGCTTGCCGGGCTTGCCGATATCGCGCTCACCAAAGGGGGCACGAAGCGCTATGGTGGCACGGGCAATTTTGCGCTGAGCGCGCTGACCGAGATTGTCTTTTCGTTTCTGCTTGGCGCTGTCACCACGTTTCGCATCACGCTGTTCATGCTCTCGCTCCTGGTCTCGCGCGATAAGCCGGCCTGGGGTGGCCAGTCGCGCGATGCACATCGCCTGACATGGGGCGAGGCTGTTACGGCGCTGTGGCCGCAGACACTGTTTGGTATCGTCATTCTCGGCGCGCTCTTTGCCATTCATCCGACCGTCGCCCTGTGGTCGCTGCCGCTGACGCTGGGCTTTCTGACCGCCGTTCCCTTTGCGGTGCTGACGTCGCTGCCTGAACTGGGTGCGTGGTCAAAGCGCATCGGCCTGTGCGGTATCCCGGAGGATTTCGCCACGCCGGCCGAGATCGCGAAGTTCGTCTGATGCCATCGCCCAGCGATCAACGTGCCGATCGCATCGCCGCCCTTGTCGGCCTGGCGCGCTCGGTTGTCACCTATCATGGGGCGCCCGAACGCTCGGCAGCGATGGATGCGCTTTACGCCGGTTTCATCAAGCCGGGCGACCTTGCCTTTGATATCGGCAGCCATGTTGGTGACCGTATAGCCGCCTTCAGACGTCTTGGCGCGCGCGTGGTGGCGGTTGAACCTCAGCCCGGCCCGGCATCAATCATCGAGCAGATTTTTGCCGGCGACCGCGATGTCACCTTGTTGCGCGGTGCGCTTGGCGCCAAGGCGGGCAAACTGGTGATGAAGATCAACACGCGCAACCCGACCGTCTCGACGGCTTCGCGGGATTTTGTGGCCGCTGCTGATGGTGCTGCCGGCTGGGAGGGGCAGATCTGGGACAGCGAGATCGAAGTACCCGTCACGACGCTCGATGCCCTGCTGGCGCGCCATGGCAGGCCGGCCTTTGCCAAGATCGATGTCGAAGGGTTCGAAGCCGATGTGCTGGCGGGCCTGTCCTCGCCGCTGCCGGCACTCTCCTTCGAGTTCACCACCATCCAGCGCGATGTTGCCTTTGCCTGCCTGGCGCGGCTTGCAGCCCTCGGGCCCTATCGCTTCAACCTGGCGCTGGGCGAAAGCCAGAAAATGGCGCTGGGCGCGCCCGTGAGCGCTGATGACATGGCGCGCCATATCACCTCATTGCCGCACGAGGCCAACAGCGGCGACGTCTATGCGTTGCTGGAGCGATAAGGATTATTCGATGCGCCTGCTGCATTTATTCGTGCTTGCCTCCATGTCAGGGCAGATCATGTTTCTGTCGCCGGTTATCGCAAGCGATATCCCGGTGCGGGTCAACAACAAGACCGAGCCGACATTGTGCGCGGAAAAGGACAACGTCACGATCGAACTGGCCTCTCCCCGACTGCGCTCGTTTCGCATCGATGCCCGCCATCCCAACTATATCGGCGGCCTGTCGGTCGATCGCTCCTCTGCCGATTGGCACAATTGCACGGGCTTTCCTGCCGATCCCGAATATGCGTTCACGCCGCGCCGCGTCACGCTTTACGAAACCGCCAGCTGGCAGATCGTCGGCTACACCTTTGCCAAATTCTGGCGGGTGAATTCTCCACCAATCACCGTCGGGACGCAGGTCTTTCGCGATATTCACCTCATCCAGGTATGGACGCGGGTCGATGATCGCGCCGAAGAGATTCTGGTGCTTTATCCTGGCGATGGCTACTGGCGCGCCCGCCCTCTGCCGCCCAAGCATCTGGCGTGGAGCGCCTATGGCTCGTCTTTTCTGGTGGGGCCTGTCGAAGTGCAGGGACGGCCGATTGTCGATATCTCGGCGTTGCGTATCGACCCGGAAAATCTCACCTTTCACATGAACTTTATGCGCGGAGGCACCGGCTGGCTGCGCCTCAGCTATCTCGACCGTGACATCATCTCGCTTGATGCATCGCTTGAAAAAGCAGTGCCGGGTGAGGGCGTGTTCGCTGCTCTGCGCTCCATGTATGTGAGTGATATCAACAATGACGCGGCGCGTATCGCCTGGCGCGAGCCGGGAGCCGAGGTCTGGCGCGAAGGCGGCATGCTCGATGTCAAGCAGGTCAATGCCGCCGAAGTGTGGATCGGGCGCACCGTTCATTCGCGCCACAACACCTCGGCACCTGATACCATCTTTGGCGATTTTCGTGATGATGGTAGTGTGCGCGGCAGCGGCCCTGCCAAGCCCACTGCGAATTAGGGTCAGGACCCGTTAATTTG
>DEZK01000021.1:35647-64577 GCA_002365175.1 Raskinella chloraquaticus (SeqCode) | reverse complement strand
AACTTCTGCGTATTGGCGGAGAGAGCGGGATTCGAACCCGCGGTACGGTTTCCCGTACACACACTTTCCAGGCGTGCGCCTTCAACCACTCGGCCACCTCTCCGCAAGCTGGCGTTGTTAGGCCGGTGGCGCGGAAAAATCAAACGGCGATCCGAGAGACCGAAGATTAATGCAAGGCGCGGTGCCGCTCACCGGTGTCGCCGGGCTGGCTCACCCGATCGTGGCTTGCGCGTGAGCCGCCCCCATGGTGAATTGGGGTTTACCCGCCGGGCGCTTGGCCTTGTCCTGACACTGACCGGAACATCAGACGCCGCCACATGATCGCCGGAACGTCTCGCTTTATCGGTTTCTGGCTGCTGGCGGCGGCAATTGTCGCTTTGGTCATCGACGGGACGCGCACGATTGCGGCAAGCGCGCTGGTGTGGACGTCGCTTGCCAAAACCTGGTTCCAGATCCATGCCGGTTCCTTGACAGCGCTCCAGGTGGTGATGGAAAAAAATGTCCATCCTCTGCTGTGGAACCCCGCCATGACGACAATCCTGAGGATGCCCACCGTCATGATCCTGGCGATTTTTGCCTTTCTTTTCCTGCGGATCGGGCGCCCGCGCCGCGATGTTCTCGAATAGGCCGGTTGCAGCCGGCGCCGCGTTGTCCGATCATTATCCGTTCCGATACCCCTTCTGTCGCAAACTTTGGAGAGTTCGATGTTCAGCCTGCGCAAAAAAGTGTCGATTCCCACCGCTTCCGAAGCTCTGCCCGGGCGTGCGGCGGCTCTGGCCACCGCCGAGCGTCATTTTGTCAACGGTCACCCGCTGAAAGGGCCTTATCCCGAGGGGTGCGAGACGGTGATTTTCGGCATGGGCTGCTTCTGGGGGGCCGAGCGCAAATTCTGGCAGCTTGGCGAGGGCGTCTATGTCACCGCTGTTGGCTATGCGGGCGGCTCGACGCCGAACCCCACCTATCACGAAGCGTGTTCGGGGCAGACGGGGCATACGGAGGCCGTCCTGGTGGTCTATGACCCGTCAAAAATCAGCTTCGAGGCCCTGCTGAAATGCTTCTGGGAAAATCATGACCCGACACAGGGCATGCGTCAGGGCAATGATATGGGGACGCAGTATCGCTCGGCGCTCTACTGGACGACGCCGGCGCAACGCGAGGCTGTCGAGAGCAGCAAGCGGGCTTTCGAGGCGGCTCTTGCGGCCAAGCGTTATGGTCCGATCACCACCGAACTCGGCGCGGCGCCGACATTCTATTTCGCCGAAGAATATCATCAGCAATATCTCGCCAAGAATCCGCAGGGTTATTGCGGCCTCGGCGGCACCGGCGTTTCCTGCCCGATCGGCACCGGTGCGGCGGCCTGACGCCTTCAGGAAGGCTGATCTGACAGGATCGTTGCGACGACATCATCGAGATTGCCGCCTGTGAACTGGCAGGCGGCAATCCCGGCGCGCTGCGCTGCCTCGATATCGCTCTCGCGATCGCCGATGAGGAAGCATTTCCGCGGATCGAGTGAAAAATCAGCCAACCCGCGCAGGATCATGCCGGGATTGGGCTTGCGGTCGGGGTGATCGGCGGCGCGCCAGGCGGCGATCTCGGCCTCGGGATGAAACGGGCAATGATAAAAGGCATCAATCCTGGCGCCGGCACGCGCGAGCTCGGCGTTCATGAATGCGTGCAGCGCGTTCATATCCGCCTCGCTGTAATAGCCCCGGCCAATCCCTGACTGGTTGGTGACGACGATGACGACATAGCCTGCCTGTTTGAGCCGGCGAAGGGCCGCCACCGCGCCTTCAACCCAGACGAAATCCTCCGTCCGGCTGACATAGCCGTGATCGACATTGAGGACGCCGTCGCGATCAAGGAAGGCACCCTTGCCGCCTGCCCCTTGCTTCATCGTGCCTCACCCATGCCTGCACCTGCGTCGTTCCACTGGATCAATAGATCGGCTAGGCTTGCCCGTCGCGCAATAGGGTTTGCGCGACCTGGCGCCAAATCGACACCAGTCGGCCACCAAACATAAGTTTTTTCCCGGGGGACGTTCCAATGACCATTCATCGCCGCGCCATGCTGGCCGTTTTTGCGGCCAGCGCCGCCACTCTTGCAATGCCGCGTCTCGTGCGGGCACAGGGCACGCCTAAATTCATCCAGCCACCGCTGCCCTATAGTGACACGGCGCTCAGCCCTGCGATCGGGCAGCAGACGGTGCAGCTTCATTACGGCAAGCATCACGCCGCCTATTACGCCAACCTCAATCGCCTTGCCCAGGGCAAGGACTATAACGACATGTCGCTCATCGATGTGGTGAAGAAGGCGTCGACCATTCCAGCCGACCAGGCGATCCTCAACCAGGCAGGCCAATGCTACAATCACGAACTGTACTGGGACCAGTTCAAGCCGGGCGGCGCCAGGGCACCCGCCGGCGCGCTGGCAGCAAAAATTGACAGCGATCTCGAAGGCCTAGCCAAGACGAAGGAAGCGCTGATCGCCGCCGGCAATACCGTCTTCGGTTCAGGATGGGCGTGGCTGGTGCAAAATGGCGATGGCAAACTGGCGATCACCACGACGCCGGGCGGCAATAATCCGGTCGGACGCGGCATGACACCTCTTCTTGGCATCGATGTGTGGGAACACGCCTATTACCTCGATTTCCAGAACCGGCGCGCCGATCATGTGAAGGCCGTCCTGGACACGCTCGTCAACTGGGATGTCGTGGCCGCGCGCTTCAAGGCCTAGGGCAGATTGCGTTTAAACGACATCGCCATGTGCGCTACACAGCGAGATCGGCGATGAGGGCATCGAGGACGATGAATCCGTCCTCGCTTGCCATCAACCTGCCGTCATCGGCGCGCTGCAGCAGACCTTGTCCCACCAGCCCGGCAATGCGGGCGGGGTCGAGCGGGCGCCCGCCCAGGCGCTCGTAGCGGGCCGGGTCGATGCCCTCGCGCAGCCTGAGGCCCATCAGCAGCATTTCATCGGCCTGCGCCTCGCCATCGAGGCGCTCATATTCGCTGAAGCCCTGCCCGGCTGTTTCGACCTTGTTGAGCCAGGTTTCCGGCTGGCGCTCGCCGACGTAGACGGCGCGTTCTTCTGTGCCTGCCAGCGGCAGGCGGGCATGGGCGCCGGGGCCGATGCCGGCATAATCCCCATAACGCCAGTACAGCAGATTGTGCCGTGATTCGGCGCCGGGCCGGGCGTGATTTGAAATTTCATAGGCTGGCAGGCCCGCGGTTTCGGTCAGCTCCTGCGTTGCCTGATAAAAGGCGCGGGCCTCTTCACCGAGCGGGATTTTGATCTGACCGCGCTCATGGAGATCGGCAAACGGCGTCTCGGGTTCAATGGTGAGCTGATAGAGCGAAATATGCTCGCCTGCGATTTTCAGCGCGCGCGCCAGCTCGCCCCGCCATTCACTCACCGTCTGTTCGGGCCGGGCGTAGATCAGATCACACGATACGCGATTGAAAACGCTCTGCGCGGTCTCAAGTGCTGCAATGGCCTGCGCCGCATTGTGAAGGCGCCCAAGACGTTGCAGGGCTTTGTCATCCAGTGATTGCACGCCAAGTGAGAGGCGATTGACGCCAGCCGCGCGATAGCCGCGAAAACGCTCCGCCTCGACCGATGAGGGATTGGCCTCAAGCGTGATCTCGGCATTTCCATCAACCGCCCAATGGGCAGCGACAGCCTCAAGGATGGCGCCAACCGTTGCCGGCTCCATCAGCGATGGGGTGCCGCCACCCAGGAAGATCGAGGTGACGACCCTGCCGGGCGCAAGGGCTGCCATGGCGGCGATATCGCTTGCCAAGGCTCGTGCATAGCGTGGCTGGTCGATGGCGCGATGACGGACATGGCTGTTGAAATCGCAATAAGGGCATTTGGCAGCGCAAAACGGCCAATGGACGTACACACCGAAGCCAGGATCAGCAGCGCTCATGGCGTCAAGCCCTAAACTGCTTCGCCGCCTAATTCAAACTGCCTCGGGCTGGTGGAGACAGGCAGCGGCCAAAAGCCGGAAGGCGCGCGCGCGGTGCGACAGGGCCACCTCCAGCCCGTGCTTCTCGAGCGAGGTCATTTCAGCAAAGGTGCGGTTGTCCTCATCAGGCTGGAATATCGGATCATAGCCAAAACCAAGCGCGCCGCGCGGCGGAAAGACCAGCGTTCCGTGAACACGGCCCTCGAACAATGCCTCGCTGCCATCCGGCCAGGCGAGAACCAGCGCGGAGACGAAATGGGCGCGCAGATTACGCGCGTTGCGCCGGTGCAACTCATATTCGACCCGGGCAATGGCCGTCGCGAAATTCTTGTCGGGGCCCGCCCAATCGGCTGAAAAGAGACCGGGTGCGCCGTCGAGCGCCTCGACACACAGCCCCGAATCATCGGCAAGCGCCGGCAGGCCGGCAACCGAGGCCGCCGCATGCGCCTTGATGCCGGCATTCTCGGCAAAGGTATGGCCGGTTTCTGCCGGCACCGGCAATTGCAGGGCGCCGGCTGAACGGGTGAGGATGCCAAAAGGGGCAAGCAATTCCGCCATCTCGGCAAGTTTGCCGGCATTATGCGTCGCAATGATCAGCGTATCGCCAGATATCAGGCGCCGGCTCACGCAAACGCCTCGCGCTGGAGACGCAAGAGGTCGGTGCAGCCATGGCGGGCAAGACGCAGAAGTTCCATCAGCTCGGCTTCGCTGAAGGGCTCGCGCTCGGCCGTGCCTTGAACTTCGATGATGCCACCGCTGCCCGTCAACACGAAATTGGCGTCGGTATGAGCGGTTGAATCCTCCGCATAATCAAGGTCAAGCACCGCCGCGCCAGCAACAATGCCGCAGGACACCGCCGCCACCTGATCGCGCAGGGGATCAGCCTGCAGCATCTTGCGCGCCTTCATCCAGTCAAAGCATTCGCGCAGCGCCACATAGGCCCCGGTGATCGCCGCTGTCCGGGTGCCGCCATCAGCCTGCAGAACGTCGCAGTCAATGAGAATCTGGCGCTCGCCCAGCGCCTGGAGGTCAACCACGGTGCGCAGGGCGCGGCCAACGAGGCGCTGGATTTCAAGGGTGCGTCCACCCTGTTTGCCCTGCGCCGCCTCGCGCCGGTTGCGTTCCGCCGTTGCCCGCGGCAGCATGCCATACTCGGCCGTGACCCAGCCGCCGCCACGCCCCTTGAGCCAGCCTGGAACGCGCTCTTCCAGCGAGGCCGTCACCAGCACATGCGTGTCACCAAATTTGGTAAGGCACGAGCCTTCAGCATATTTAACGACGCCGCGCGTCAGGCTGACCAGGCGCATTTCATCGCGGGCGCGTTTTGACGGGCGCATGGCGTATCCTTTCAGTGATGATCGCTGCGGTGTAGACTGGACATCAACCAACAACAAGCGCGGCTTGATACTCATGGCGGAAGAGCCCACACTTGGTCTCGCTCCATACCTTCATCGACGGGAAGGCCAGACAGGCAGACATGGCGTCCGATATCGTTAAGCCACCACCAATAGCTGAACTTTCGCGCCTTGATGAGCGGGCGCGGGAAATCTTCCGCCGTGTGGTGGAGGATTATCTGGCGACGGGTGATCCGGTGGGCTCGCGCAATATTTCGCGTAGCCTGGCGATCACCTTGTCGGCAGCATCGGTGCGCAACGTCATGTCGGATCTTGAGGCGCTCGGCCTCATCTATGCGCCGCATACATCGGCAGGGCGTCTGCCCACCGATCTCGGCTTGCGGTTATTCGTTGATGGCATCCTGCAATTTGGCGAGCTTGGGCCCGAGGAGCGCGAGCGCATCGAGACACAGGTCAAGACCTCCGGGGCGAGCAAGAATCTGGAAGGCGTTCTGTCGGATGCGACCTCGATGCTGTCGGGCCTCACGCGTGGCGCCGGCCTGGTGGTGACGTCGAAGACCAACCCGCGGTTCCGTCACGTCGAATTCGTCCGTCTGGAAGCCGATAAGGCGCTGGTGGTGCTGGTGAGCGATGATGGGTCGGTTGAAAACCGCGTGGTGGCGATACCGACGGGATTGCCCGCCTCGGCGTTGATCGAGGCCACCAACTGGCTCAATGCCCATATTCGCGGCCGAAGCCTCGATGAAGTACGCCATGATCTCGAATCGCTCCAGGAATTACGGCAGCGTGAAGTCGATGAGCTGACGAAGAAGGTGGTGGAGGCCGGCCTTGCCAGCCTGACCGAACCGCAGGAAGGGCAGGCGCCGCTTCTCATCGTTCATGGTCATGCCAATCTGCTTGAAAATCTCAAGGCGGTCGAAGAGCTGGAGCGCGTGCGCCTGCTGTTTGAGGATCTTGAGCGCAAGAAGGACATCGTCCAATTGCTGAGCGCCACCGAACAGGCGGACGGGGTGCGCATTTTCATCGGTTCAGAGAACAAATTATTCTCCCTGTCGGGCTCCTCGCTGGTCACCGCTCCCTTTCGCGACAGCAAGCGCAACATCGTCGGTGTCATCGGCGTCATCGGACCAACCCGGCTCAATTACGCGCGTATCGTGCCCATGGTGGATTACACGGCACGCATGGTCAGCCGTTTGCTGACATGAGCGAGGGGGCCACGGCGCAGCGGTCGATGGACAAAACGCGGCATGAGCGGCTGTTTGCGCGCATCGAGGGCTTGCGATCCGACCTCGTGGCACTGACGCAGGCGCTTATCCGCTTCCCAACCATCAATCCGCCCGGGGACGCCTATGAGCCCTGCCTGCATTTTATCGGCGCGCGGCTGAAAAAACTCGGTTTTTCGCTTGATTACATCCGCGCTCATGGCACGCCCGGCGACAGCGACGCCTATCCGCGGCTCAATCTGCTGGCCCGTCGTGAAGGCGCCACACCCGGGCCGACGGTTCATTTCAACGGCCATATCGACGTCGTCGAGGCAGGCTATGGCTGGACGGTTGATCCGTTTGCCGGCGCGGTCAAGGACGGGCGCGTCTACGGGCGCGGCGCCTGTGACATGAAAGGCGGCCTTGCCGCAGCAATGGTGGCGATCGAGGCGATCATCGCTGAAAATATCGCCTACAGCGGCGCCATAGAGATTTCGGCAACTGTCGACGAGGAAACGGGAGGGTATGGCGGCGTCGGTTATCTGGCGCGCAACGGCTATTTCGCCGCCGATCGCGTTGACCATGTGATTATCCCCGAGCCGCTCAACCCGGACTGCGTGTGCCTGGGTCATCGCGGCGTGTGGTGGGCTGAAATCGACATGCGCGGGCGCATCGGCCATGGTTCGATGCCGTTTCTCGGCCTCAGCGCCATTCGCGGCATGGGGCAGTTTCTCGGCCGCGTCGAAGACAAGCTTTATCCGCGCCTCGCCCATCGCCTGACCGCCATGCCGTGCGAGCCGCCGGGGGCGCGCGCGGCCACGCTTAACTTCAATTCCATCCATGGCGGACAGGGCGAACCGCACGGCGCCAATCCTGCGCCGGTGGTGGCTGATTCGTGCCGGCTTGTGCTCGACCGGCGCTATCTGATCGAGGAAGACCTCGGCGAGGTGAGGGCTGAAATTATCGCCCTACTTGATGAAACCTGCGATGAAACACCCGGCCTTGGCTATGAGCTGCGCGACATCATGCATTTTCCACCAACCATGACCGATCCCGGGGCGGCGGTTGTGACGACGCTTGGTCATTTCATCCATGAGGTGTTTGACAGGGCACCGCGCCATATAGCGTCGCCTGGAACCTATGACCAGAAGCACGTCACGCGCTTCGGCGCGGTCAAGGGCTGTGTCGCCTATGGTCCGGGTTATCTCGATCTGGCGCATCAGCCCGATGAATGGGTCGGCATTGATGATATGGTCGGCAGCGCCAAGGTGATGGCGGCAAGCTGCTTGACGCTGCTGGGGGCAGCGGGCGAGTAAGGGCGAAAGAGCCGGGAGACAGCCATGCGTGTTCATAACGGCCTGCGGATCATCATGCTGGCCTCTGCTTTTTCCACCCCGCTTGCCGCGCAGGTGCCCGAGCAGGTGACGCTGTGCATGCCACTTGAGCCGCCATTGCTTGACCCGACACGCGGACCAGCCCAGGCGATCCGCGAGCTGACCTACGGCAACATCTTCGAAACCCTGGTGGCGATTGATCGTGACGGCAGGCTCCAGCCTGGTCTGGCTGAGAGCTGGAAGGTATCAGCCGATGGGCTGGTCTATGACTTCAAATTGAGGTCGGGCGCGAGTTTCCATGACGGCACGCCCTTTACATCGTTCAACGTTGCCTATTCGGTCGAGCGGGCCAAGCGGCCGGAAAGCCGCAATGCGCAAAAATGGATATTTGATCCCATCTTGCGCGTTGATACGCCCGATCCTCTCTCCGCCCGTATTGTCCTGTCGCGGCCAACCGCCAATTTTCTTTACGGGCTCGCCTGGGGTGATGCGGTGATGGTGGCCAAGGGAAGCGCGGCGGAAAACGCCACCGTCCCGATCGGCACAGGTCCTTACAAATTCTCCCGCTGGGTTCGCGGCGAGCGGGTGGAACTGGTCGTTAACGACAGGTGGTGGGGCGCGAAACCAACATTCGCCAAAGCCATTTTCCGCTTCATCTCCGATCCAGCCGTTCAGGTTGCCGCCATCAAGGCGGGAGATTGCGACGCGCTGAGCAATCTTGCCGCGCCTGAGGCCATTCCCGCCCTCAAGCGCGATCCTCGTCTGGCGGTCACGACCGGCTACACCGAAGGCAAGACGATCCTGGCGATGAACAATGGCAAGGCGCCTTTCGACGATGTCCGCGTGCGCCGCGCCATCGCCATGGCGATTGATCGCCAGCAGGTGATCGAGGGCGCCATGTCGGGCCTTGGCATTCCCATCGGCAGCCATTTCTCGCCCAGCCATCCGGCCTATGTCGATTTGACCGCCACCAACGCCTATGATCCGGAGAAGGCGAAGGCGATGCTGGCGGAGGCCGGGTTTCCCAACGGGTTTTCGGCGACATTGAAACTCCCGCCGCCGGCCTATGCAAGGCGCTCAGGCGAGATCATCGCCGCCATGCTGCAGCAGATCGGCGTCAAGATCACCATCGAGCCGCTGGAATTTCCGCAATGGCTGGAACGGGTCTTTCGCGGCAAGGATTACGATCTGACGCTGATTGCCCATACCGAGCCGCTCGACATCAACATCTATGCGCGCCCTGACTATTATTTCCAGTATCGTTCGCTGGCCTTCAACGCGGCATTGAACGATGCTGAAACCGCCACCAGCGACGAGGCGCGCAATGCCGCCTATGGGCGGGCGCAGAAGCGGCTGGCGGATGATGCGGTCAACGTCTTCCTGTTTCTGCTGCCCAAGGTCACCGTGACCAAGGGCTCACTCACCGGCATGTGGACCAACTGGCCCCTGCCAGCCAATCCGCTGGCCGAGCTGTCGTGGAAATAGACGGCCTCACGGCGCGTCTGCGCAGCGGGCTTGTGCGTCTTGCGGGGCTCGCGGCAAGCCTCCTTGCCGCTGCTGTTGTGATTTTTGTGGCCATCGATGTCCTGCCTGGCGATCCGGCCGCCGTGGTGCTCGGCCTCAACGCGACACCTGACGCGCTCGCCGCGCTCAGGAGCGAGCATGGCTTCGACCAGCCGGCGCCATGGCGCTTCATGGCATGGATCGGTGCGCTTGCCCGTGGTGATTTCGGTATCTCCACGACCTACCGGGTGGCGGTCGCGGGTTTGATCGGCGAGCGCCTTGCCGTCAGCGTGCCGCTTGCCTGCCTGGCGATGGGGCTGTCGCTGTCATGGGGGCTTGGACTTGCCCTGCTGGCGGCCTGGCAGCCAAGGTTCTCCGTGGTGGTGACTGCGTTTGGCGAGGTCGGTCTTGCCATTCCCAATTTCTGGCTGGGCCTGCTGCTTATTCTGACATTCGCCGTCGGGCTCGGTATGCTTCCATCCGGTGGTTTTCCCGGCTGGGAGGCCGGTTGGGGAGCACTCAGGGCACTGATCCTGCCGGCGATTGCGCTTGCCCTGCCCCAAGGTGCCATCATCGCCCGGCTGGCGCTCGCGCTGCTCAACGAGACGCTCGCGGAAGTTTACATCCGCACCGCCGAGGCCAAAGGCCTGTCGCGCGCCGGCGTTCTGGTGCGCCATGCCCTGCCCAATGCGATGGTGCCGCTGCTGGCGCTCATGGGCCTGCAACTGTCGTTCCTGCTCGGCGGCTCGATCATTGTCGAGAACGTCTTTGCCCTGCCCGGCCTCGGGCGGCTGATGGCACAGGCCATCGCCCAGCACGATATCATCACGCTGCGCGCCCTCATTTTTCTCTTCGCGGCAACGATCCTCATCGTTCACAGCGGCGTCGGGATCGTGCAGGCCAGCATCGATCCGCGCCTGCGCCGGGCGTCAGGCTTGTGACAAACTCCGCCACAAAGATCCGGCTGGGAATCGGCAGCGCTGTGCTGGCGGTCATGCTTATTGCCGCACTCGTCTCGCTGGTTTGGACGCCGGGTGACCCTTACCGGCTGGCGATCGCCTCGCGCCTTCAGGGCCCCTCCTCACTGCATCTTCTGGGTACCGACCAGCTGGGGCGCGATATCGCCGCGATCCTGATGATCGGCGCCCGCAACGCTCTTCTGGTGTCGGTGGGGGCGGTCGGGCTGTCGCTGGTTGTTGGGGGCGGCCTCGGGCTGATTGCAGCCATGCAGCCCGACGGCATTGGCGACCAGATGATCGCGCGGACAAGCGATCTCGTCTTCGCCTTTCCAGTCGTCCTGCTGGCGATCATGACCGGGCTCATCCTTGGCCCGGGGGCTGCCAGTGCGGCGATGGCGATCGCCATCTTCACCATGCCGGTCTTCATCCGCCTCACCCGCGACAGCGCCGCCCAGCTCCGCGAGCGCGAATTCGTGCTGGCGGCACGCGCCATGGGTGCAAGCTGGCTGCGCATCGCGGTGCGCCACATCCTGCCGCTTCTGCTGCCGCGCCTGGCGGTTCAGGCCTCAACCCAGCTGGCGCTGGCGCTCCTGGCTGAGGCAGGTCTGAGCTATCTCGGGCTTGGTACGCCACCGCCTCATCCCTCGTGGGGGCGTATGCTGAATGAAGCGCAGACATATCTCGGTACGCAGCCGCTGCTTGCCATTCTGCCGGGAGTAGCGATCGCGCTGACGGTCATGGGTTTCAATCTTCTTGGCGAAGGGCTGGCGGCGCGACTTGCGAGGGAACGCTGAGCACTACGCCTGCGCCGAGCGCAGCAATTCCATGAGCCGGTAGAGGGCCTCATGGGCCTCGCGCGGCGTCATGGCGTCGGGATCAAGCCCAATCATCGCCTCAAGAAGCGGCTGATGGCGCGCCGCTTCAACCGGCGCCTGCCGGCTGACCGAGAACAGGGGCAGATCGTCGATCAGCGTCTCGACTTTCGGCGCCCGCTCGCCCTCCTCCAGCTTCGACAAAACGGTCCGGGCACGGGCGATGACGCTTGCCGGCAGGCCGGCAAGTTTCGCCACCTGAATGCCATAGGAGCGATCGGCAGTGCCGCGCCCGACCTCGTGGAGAAAGACCACATCACCTTTCCATTCCTTGACCTTCATGGTGACAGGCGTGAGGCGCGCCAGGCGGGCGCCGAGGGCGGTCAGCTCATGGAAATGGGTCGCAAACAGGGTGCGGCAGCGATTAGCCTCATGAATGTGCTCGATGGTCGCCCAGGCAATCGACAAACCGTCGAAGGTGGCGGTGCCGCGGCCGATTTCATCGAGGATGACCAGCGAGCGATTGGTTGCCTGATTGAGGATGACTGCTGTTTCCACCATCTCGACCATGAAGGTAGAACGTCCGCGCGCCAGATCATCGGCGGCCCCGACGCGGCTGTAAAGGCGATCAACGATACCGATATGCGCCATGGTGGCGGGCACGAATGATCCCATCTGGGCAAGAATGGCGATAAGCGCGTTCTGGCGCAGGAACGTCGATTTGCCCGCCATGTTGGGGCCGGTGAGGAGCCATACGGCGCCGGCGTCTCCCGCCTCATCTGCCGGCCCAAGGGTGCAATCATTGGCGATGAACGCGCCGCCTGAAGTCTTTTTCAACGCTGCCTCGACCACCGGATGGCGTCCGCCGCGAATAGCGAAGGCCAGCGAGTGATCGACAACGGGGCGGGTCCAGCCGTGGATGGCGGCAAGCTCGGCAAGGGCACTCTCGACATCAAGGGCGGCAAGAGCGATCGCCACTTTGCGGATGGCATCGTCGGCGCCGGCGATCTCGGCGCTCATCGCCTCGAATGCCTGCTGTTCCAGCGCCAGCGCGCGCTCGGCTGCCCGCGCGATGCGGCTTTCCAGGTCACTCAAAGCGGTGGTGGTGAAGCGGGCCTGGCTTGCCAGCGTCTGGCGATGAAAGAAATCGGCGTTGAGCGGCGGCGCAAACATGCGATCGGCCGCAGCCGCGCTGATCTCGATGAAATAACCCAACACATTATTGTGCTTGATCCGCAAATTCCTGATGCCGGTCGCCTCGGCATAGGTCGCCTGCAGGCCCAGCATCAGCCCGCGCGCGTCATCGCGCAGGCGCCGCTCCTCATCCAGCGCCGGATCGAAGGCCGCGCGCACAAAGCCGCCATCGCGGCGCGACAGGGGCAACTCATCGGCCAACATGGCGGTCAGTTTCTCGGCAAGCGCTGGCGAGGGCGCTCCAAGATCGCGGATCGACTGTGCCAGAAGCGACGGCAGGGTCGCGTGGTGAATGAGCGCCGCGATGTCCCGTGCCTTCGTCAACCCGTCACGCAGCGCTGCCAGATCGCGTGGGCCGCCGCGCCCCAGCGCGAGGCGCCCCAGCGCCCGCAGCAGATCGGATAGCGGCGCCAATGCCTGGCGCAGGCGTTCACGAATGATCGGGTCGCGGCACAAATACGCCACCGCTTCCTGGCGCTCGATAATCATCTGCGGATCAGTCAGCGGGGCCGAGAGGCGGCGTGCCAGCTCGCGCGAGCCGGCGGCGGTGACGGTGCAATCGATGGCCGAGAGCAGGGAGCCCGCACGCTCACCCGCCAGGGTCCGCGTCAATTCGAGATTAACACGCGCGCTGGCATCGATATCAAGAAAGGTTCCCGGCCCCTCGCGCTGCGGCAGCGAGAGACGCGGGCGAACGCCAAGCTGCGTTGCGTCAAGATAAGCGAGGATATTGGCCGCCGCCGCCGTTTCGGCGCGCGACAGATTGTCGAAATCAGCAGCGGCTGCCGTGCCAAAAAAGGCCGCGAGGCGCTCGCCCGACGGCGTCGTATCGTCGATCGACTTCGACAACGCCGTAACCACCGCGCCGCTTTCGCTCAACAGGCGACGTAACGTCAGATCCTCGATCAGCGCCGGCGGAGCGATGATCTCGCGCGGAGCGATGCGGGCGATTTCGCCCTGGAGCACGTTCAGTTCACACATGCCGACGCGGAATTCTCCCGTCGACATGTCGATCCACGCCAGGCCAAGCCGCGCCGGGGCCTGGCTGCCGCCTTCAAATGTTCGTGCCAGGGCGAGGAGATAATTTGCTTCGCTGGCGACCAGCAGCCGGTCTTCGGTGAGAGTACCGGCGGTGACAAGGCGCACCACATCACGATGGACGATGGCTTTCGAGCCCCGTTTTTTTGCCTCCGCCGGATCTTCCATCTGCTCGCAGATGGCAACCCGGTAGCCCTTGTCGATGAGGCGATGGAGGTAGTCATCCGCAGCGTGCGCCGGCACGCCTGCCATGGGTATATCCTGGCCACGATACTGGCCGCGCTTGGTGAGGGCGATACCCAGAGCACCGGCTGCCATCACCGCATCGTCAAAAAACAGCTCATAGAAATCCCCCATGCGATAGAAAAGAAGAAAACCGGGATTGGCGGTCTTCAACTCGATGTAGCGCGCCATCACCGGGGTGAGCGGGGCGCTGTCGCTGGGTTCGCAGGCTGGCATCGGCGGCAGATTAGCCGAGCCGGGGTGCCGGGTCACAGGTGATCTGGCGATCACACAACTTTATCGATACCGCTGCCCGCCACAGGGCCAGCGTCACTGACCACCGGCTTTGGCATCGCCCTGGCGACGCCGACGAGTGCTGGACGCAGCACCCGCTCGCCGATAACAAAGCCCTGCTGCATGACTTCAGCCACGGTCCCGGGCAGTGCGGTCGGGTGCGGAATTTCGACCATGGCCTGATGGAGATTGGGGTCAAACTTGGCGCCCAGGGCAACGATCTCCTTCACGCCATGGCGCTCCAGAGCCTGCACGAGGCTGCGCTCGGTCAATTCGATCCCGTGGAGGACGGTGGCGGCAAGCGAGCCTTCGGCCCGTGCCTCTGGCGGAGCGGTGGCAAGCGCGCTGCGCAGATTGTCAACAACGGCCAGCATGTCGCGCGCGAATTTGCTGATGGCATAGACCCCCGCATCCTTGACCTCGCGCTCATTGCGCCGACGCAGATTTTCGGTCTCCGCAAGGGCGCGCAGCAGGCGGTCCTTGAGATCAGCAACCTCACCGGCCAGACGCTCCGCCTCGCTGGGTGCCGCCGGCTCGTTCAAAGATTGGCCCGGCTGTACGGATTCGGGAGGTATTTCGTCGGACATGGCTGTGCTCTTTGGCTCACTTGGCAGAATGGAAACAGGGCAACGCCCTTGCGTAACCTGCATATCGCGTTGGATGACGTGAAAATCAAGTCGCCTTATGGCTGGCGTCGTCGCGCCAATTCTGGCAGTGAGCGGGAGGATAAGGAAAAATTCATGAGAATTGTGCTCATCGGATCACGGTATTTTGGCCTTGAAATTTTCAAGATGCTGCAGGCCGAAGCCGTCGAGATCGCCAAGGTGATCGTGCCGCAAGTGCCGGATCGTTTGCAGGATGCGGCCTCAAGCGCGGCGATACCGCTTGAGGTCCAGGCCGACCCGCTGAAGCTTCCAGCCGACATGATCCCCGCCGGTGTCGACCTTCTGATCACGGCGCATTCTCATGCGCGCGTAGCCAATGACGCTCTGGCCAAGGCGCGGCTTGGCGGCATCGGCTATCATCCCTCGCTGCTGCCGCGCCATCGCGGCATGGCGGCGGTGGAATGGACGGTGAAGGAGGGCGATGCGATTGCCGGTGGTTCGATTTATCACCTGGCCGAGCGCATGGATGCCGGGCCGGTGGCCATGCAGGAGTGGTGCTTTGTCAAAAAAGGCGAGACGGCACGGGAGTTGTGGGAGCGGGCTCTGGCGCCGATGGGCATCGCGCTGATGCGCCGCGTAGTGCGCCACGCGCTCGATCACGGAACGATTCCAGCGCACCCGCAAGACGAACAATTCGCCACCAAAGCGCCGCTTATCAAAGGCTGACCACGCGTTTCTCGGGGCTGGTACACAGATCAGCGATGATGCAGGTGCCGCATTCAGGCGCGCGGGCCTTGCACACATAACGCCCATGCAGAATGAGCCAGTGATGGGCGTGCAGCATGAATTCGCGCGGGATCACTTTTTCAAGCCCGGTCTCGACGGCAAGCGGGGTTTTGCCCGGCGCCAGCCCCAGCCGGTTCGCGAGCCGGAAGATGTGGGTATCGACGGCCATCGTCGGCTGGCCAAAGGCTGAGTTGAGAATGACATTGGCGGTCTTGCGGCCAACCCCCGGCAGGGCTTCCAGCGCCTCGCGCTGCTGCGGCACCTCGCCGCCATGATCAGCGATCAGGGCTTGCGACAGGGCGATCACATTCTTCGCCTTATTGCGGAAGAGGCCGATGGTCTTGATATGCTCGCGCACCGCGTCCTCGCCGAGCGCCACCATCTTTTGCGGACTGTCGGCGCAAGCGAAAAGGGCACGTGTCGCCTTGTTCACGCCGGCATCCGTCGCCTGCGCCGAGAGAACGACCGCCACCAGCAACGTATAGGCATTGACTGATTCGAGCTCGCTTTTGGGATGCGGTTCGCGCTCCTGCCAGCGGCGGAACATCGCCGCAATCGCGTCCGCGCCCGGGCGTCGTGCGCTTTTTGTCGCAGAGGCAGGCTGACTGGTCGCTTTTGGCTTCGCTTTGCTCATGGAGCGGTTATAGTCGCCGACCATGAGCCTCGCCACCCATTCCTTGTCATCGGCGCCGGACAAGCCGGAGGCGTTTCTGTTCCAGGCGGTGATCACGCCACACCTGTCGCTCAGCCGGCGCGGGGTGGTGCTCGTGATCGGATCAGTCGGCGCGCTCAACGCCATCACCAGCGGCGCCTTTCTGCTTCTCGGCGCCTGGCCGGTGGTGGGCTTCCTCGGACTTGATGTCGCGGCAATCGCGCTGGCATTTTTTTTATGCCGACGGGCGGCATGCCGGCGTGAGGAATTATCGCTCACCATGTCCGAGCTCATCATCCGCGATGTTCCTGTTTCGGGTACGCCACAGGAAATGCGCTTCAACCCCTATTGGACGCGGCTCAGGCGCCATGTCATCGTGGATGAAGGCGTGGTGGCGCTCGACCTGACCTCACACGGACGCAGCCTGCGGATCGCCGCGGCCCTGTCGCCACCCGAGCGCGCCGATTTCGCCGATGCACTTGATGCCGCGCTGAGACGGGCGCGGACGGGCGACGTCGCCCTGCCGGCATCACAGTTCTAGCCTCCTGGAGCCTGCGATGCCGACACCGCTGTCCCTTGGGTCGATCACCATCGAGCGCATCATCGAGCAGGACCGCTTGCCATTCATGCCCTTTGCGCAGTTCTTTCCAGCGGTGACGCCCGAGCTGATCGCCGAGAACCGTCATTGGCTGGAGCCGGACTATCTTGATCCGGCGAGTGGCAAGGTGGTGTTGACCATCCAGAGCTATGTGGTGCGCGCCAACGGCCTCATCATTCTCGTCGACAGCTGCGTTGGCAACCACAAGGCGCGGCCGGCGCGCCCCCTCTGGCACATGATGGCAAGCGATGCCTGGCCGGCTAATCTTGCCGCGCTCGGTCTGTCGGTCGAGGATATCGATGTCGTGCTGTGCAGCCATCTCCACGGCGATCATGTCGGCTGGAATACCAGGCTGGAAAACGGGCGCTGGGTGCCGACTTTTCCAAAAGCGCGCTATCTCTTCGCTGACCGTGAACTCGACTTCTGGTCGGCAAAACACGAAAGCGATCCCGCAAGCTGTCCGTGGATGGAGGACAGCGTCCTGCCGATCGTTGCAGCAAAGCGGGCCGAGATCGTCACCAGCACGCATTCCATCACCGAGGCCGTGCGGATGATCCCGACACCCGGCCATACCATCGACCATTTTTCCGTCGAGGTCGGCGAGCGCTCCGGCGAGCAGGCGCTGATCACAGGCGACATGGTGCATTCGCCGCTGCAGATCAAATATCCCGAGATCGGCATGATATCAGATTATGATTCAGCCGAGGCCGGGCGCACGCGGCGGGCGATTTTCACGCGCTGCTGCGATGACGACATCTTGTTGTGCACAGCGCATTTTCCCGGCAATCCGATAGGGCGTGTGCAACAGCAGGGAAGTGCGTTCCGCTTCATCTGCGACTAGGATCAGACAACGCAAGAATCGGGTGTCGACCAGCAAAACCAGCGGCTAGGATTGGGATGATGATCGAAGGAGCCAGCCCCATGCCGCTTGATGTCCGTCCCGACCACCAACTCAGTGATGATCGCCAGCGCCTGGCCGATTACGAGCGGGTGAAGGCTGCCATTGCTTATTGTACGGAGAACTGGCGCGAGCAGCCGACACTTGATGATATTGCGGCACGAACCGGCCTGTCCCCTACCCATTTTCACAAGCTCTTCAGCCGCTGGGCCGGGCTGTCGCCGAAAGCTTTCCTGCAGGCGCTGACACTTGATCATGCCAAGGCGCTGCTTGATGGCTCGGCAAGTGTTCTTGATGCCGCGCTCGACGTTGGATTGTCAGGGCCGGGGCGGCTTCACGATCTCTTCGTCAATCATGTTGCGATGTCGCCAGGCGAGTACAAATCGCGAGGCGAGGGCGTCGACATCCGCTGGGGCTGGCACGCCTCGCCCTTCGGCAGGGCGCTCATCATGACGACCCAGCGCGGACTGGCAGGACTGGCATTTGCCGACGCGGGCGAGGAGGCAAGCGCCTATGCTGACATGGTCAGGCGTTGGCCACGGGCAAAGCTCGTCGAAGATCATCCCGGGACACAGCCCTTCGCCAATCGCATCTTCAACCCGTCGCAATGGTCCCGCGATATCCCGCTTCGCGTTCATCTCATCGGCAGCGATTTTGAAATCCGGGTGTGGGAGACGCTGCTGCGCATTCCGCTGGGGCGTGCGATCTCGTATTCCGATATTGCCTCGGCGATCGGCAAGCCCTCGGCCTCGCGCGCTGTCGGCACGGCGGTGGGGCGCAATCCGGTGTCGTTTGTCGTTCCCTGTCACCGCGTCCTTGGGCGCGGTGGATCGCTGTGCGGCTATCATTGGGGTCTGACGCGCAAGCAGGCGATCCTCGGCTGGGAAGCAGGGCAGGTCGCCTGAGAGCATTCAAAGCTTCTCAAAGCCGCTTCCTTCCGATAAACACCAGCCGCCATCGAGCGTCGGGAGGACTATATGGCGGAAATGTCGCCAGACCATTGGCCCCGTGTGGCGGTGATCGGTTGCGGTTACTGGGGCAAGAATCTGGTGCGCAATTTCGCCGAATTGGGCGTGCTTGCCGGCCTTGTCGACCATCGCCCCGAGCTGACGCGTTCATTGTCGCAACGCCATGGCGGCACAGCGATGGATTTCGCCGATGTGCTCGCCAACCCGCAGATCGAGGCGCTGGCTGTCGTCACGCCGGGCCCCAGCCATTTCGAGCTTGCCAGACAGGGGCTTGAGGCGGGCAAGCATGTTTACGTCGAAAAGCCTCTGGCGATGTCATCGGCCGAGGTCAGAATTCTCGATGATCTTGCCAAGCGTCAGCGCCGCACCCTGATGGGCGGGCATATCCTGCGCTACCATTCGGCTTTCGAAACGCTGCTGGCGATGACAGAGGCGGGCGAAGTCGGGCCGGTCCGCCATATCGTATCGGAGCGGCTCAATCTCGGTAAAATCCTGATCGATGAAGACGTGATCTGGAGCCTGGCGCCCCATGATCTGTCGATGATCCTGGCAGTAATGAAGACGGAGCCTGACGCCGTGATCTGCCATGGCGACGCGTTTCTGCGGACAGGCGTCAGCGACATGGCGACGCTTCGGCTGGTCTTTTCGGGACATCGCAGCGCTCAGGTGCGTCTGTCGTGGATGTCGCCGGTCAAGCAGCACCGGTTGACCGTGACCGGCGAAGCGGGCGTCATTGTCTTTGACGATACGCGCGGGTGGAGCGAGAAACTGACGCTACACCGGCCGGCCCTCGACTGGGATGACGCGGCGGTGCAGCCGGCGCCGGGCCAACCTCAGGCAGTGATGGTGGCTGAAAGCGAGCCTCTCAAGGCTGAATGCCGCCATTTTCTCAATGCCACACGCTCAGGCGCCACCCCGCTCACCGACGGCAAGGAAAGTCATGCGGTCATTTCGGTGATCGAACGCGCCCAGGCTTCGCTGCAGGCTAACGGCGCGGCGCGATGATCAGAGAATTTTGCACGCCTCGTTGAAAGTCAGGCGCGGACCGCGCGGAAACAGCCTGGACTTGTCGCCGTAACCGATATTGCACAGAAAGTTTGACTTCCACTGCGTACCGGCGAAAAATTCCTGGTCGACCCCTTCATGCTCGAAACCCGACATCGGCCCACAATCAAGCCCAAGCGCGCGGGCCGCCAGCATCAGATAGGCGCCCTGCAGGGTACCATTGCGAAAGGCGGTCGGAAAAGCCGCAGGCGTTCCTTCAAACCACGAGCGGGCGGTAGGATTATGAGGAAACATGCGGCCCATCTCGGTATAGAATTCGAGATCATAAGCGATAATCGCGACGACGGACGCCGTCATGGATTTATCGACATTGGTTGGTGCCAGATGCGGTTTCAGGCGTTCCTTGGCCTCGCTCGAGCGTAGAAAAAGGACGCGCTGGGGCTGGGTATTGGCCGATGTCGGGCCCCATTTTGACAGGTCGTAGAGCGCCTGCAGCTGGACGTCGGTGACCGGCTTGTCGAGCCAGGCGCTATGGGTTCGCGCTTGCCGAAAGATCTGATCGAGTGACGAATCGGAAATGGTGGACATGGCAGGCCTTTCATCTCGCTGGCTCGATCATGTCCATGCCTTGTCATGATGCTGGACGCAATTGTTGAATTCACTCACTGTGCCGTCTCAGCGCCTGCAGGGTGCGTTCTTCTGCTGTCATGAATTGAGATGGCGCCATGATCGATCTTGAAGTCGAATATAACAATCGGGCGCGGGTGCCGGAGCATCCGCAGATATTCGCGCGCTGGGTGCGCGAGGCGGCGCATATCCGGTCACAGCGGCAGAGTGAGTGGGCCCTCGACATCGCCTATGGCAGCGGCGAGCGACAGCGCTATGATTATCTGGCAGCGGCCGGGAGAAGCGCGGGCGCAACGCTGCTCTTCATTCATGGCGGCTATTGGCAGTCGCTCGGCAAATCCACCTTCAGCCAGGTAGCCCATGGCGCCGGCAGCCATGGAATCGATGTGGCGATCGCCGGCTATACACTATGCCCGGACAACACAATTGCTGGTATTATCAAAGAAATACAAATGCTTATTGCTCATCTTGCAAAGCGCAGCAGCCAGCCTCTGGTGGTGGCGGGGCATTCGGCGGGAGGCCATCTGGCAGCCGTTATGGCTGCGTGCGACTGGACGGTTATCGCGCCCGATCTGGGCTTTGATCCCGTGGCTGCAGCCGTGCCGATCTCCGGTGTGTTTGACCTTGAGCCACTCATTCCAACCAGCATCAACGCCAAGCTCGGCCTTGATGCGCGCGAGGCTGAAGCCGTATCCCCCCTGTTCATGCCAGCGCCAAGGGGAAAACGTGTCGTGTGTGTGGTCGGCGGGAAGGAATCGCCCGAATTCCTGCGCCAGCAACGGGTATTTGTCGACAATTGGGGCCAGCGGGGGAGCGCCATACGCGGGGTTGAGCTTGAAGGCGCCGATCACTTTACCGTGGTCGACCCGCTGTCAGACCCGGACAGCGACATGACCAAGGCCATCGTCAGCCTCGCCGTGATCTAGGGCGAGATGCTGCAGGGCCGGCCAGCGCCAGGTCTGGTCGGTACTTGCGTTGCGCCAGGGTCTGGCACAAAACCGCTCGTATAATCTGCCATCCCGGCATCCGGAGGATTGTCCATGCGTCCGTTTTTCATGCAGATCAAATGCGAACTGGGTCGCACTTACGACGTCGCGACGGCGATCGCGGACGCGGAAATTGCTTCGGAAATCTATTCGACAGCCGGAGATTTCGACCTTCTGGTCAAATTCTATGTTCCTGTCGACGTCGATATCGGCCAGTTCGTCGCCGATCATGTGCAGCGCTTTACCGGCATCAAGGACACGCGGACGATTATCTGTTTCAAGGCGTTCTAGAGCAAAATCCGATCAAGTTGGAACGGATTTTTGCTCTAGATTATTGCTTTCTCATCATCTTTTTCCGCCAGCCGGTATCCACCTGGCGGGATGATGCTCTAGGGTCGCAACCCCAGCCGCTGCACGACGGATGCCCGGCTACGGGACCAAACCGGGCCTCAGCCAGCGGCAAAGCTGCGCGGTGCCGGACTGATCGCCACCGATGTGCCGCGCCGCACTTCAAGCACGGCGATGCCCCGCTCGTTGAGGCCACGGGCGTTGAAGCGGAAAATACCATCAATGCCGGCAAAACCATTCGGGTTGGTCAATGCCGCCTCGCCGAAGCGCTGCCCATCACCTGGCTGGCGCGACAGGGCGGCCATCAGCAATGTCGCATCATAGGCCAGCGACGCGGTGCGCGCGGGATCGCCGCCGCTGGTGAAACGGCTGCGGTAGCGGGTGCCGAATTGCTGAAAGCCGGCGCCGTCAGGAGCAGCAAACCAACCGCCATTGGCGAGCGGATTCTGAAACAGGCGCGGATCATCCCAGCGGCCCGTGCCCAGCAATTTCAGATTGGCCAGCGGCGCCTGGGCGATGCGCAGCGAATCCAGCACCAGCGCGACCGCATCCGCTCCGTCGGGGATGAACAGCGCATCGGCATCCTTCAACGCGGGAATGAGGCGACGGATCGGCTCCTGCATCTTGGCCCGATCAAGCGGATAGCGCTCAAGGGCGACGATACGGGCACCGGCCGCGGTCGCTCGCGTGCGCAGTTCGCCGTCAACGACCGAGCCATAGGCATCGTCTGGCAACAGGGCGGCGATGTTCTTGCGCCCTTGCGACGAAGCGTAGCCGATGATGCGGGCAACGTCGGTTGAGGGCAGAAACGACAACAGATAGACGCCGCGCGTCGCGACAGCTTCATCGGTTGAAAAGGCGATGACGGGGACGCCTGTCGGGCGCACCACCTGGGCCACCGCCTGAACGGCTGGCGCGAAGAGGGGGCCCAGAATGAATTGCGGGTTGATCTGCATCGCCCGCTGCGCTGCTTCCTGGGCACCCTGCGGGGTTCCCTGATCATCGAAGACATAAATCTTCACATCCGGCGACTGGAATTCGGCAATCGCCAGCTCGGCGGCGCCCCGCATCGATTGAGCGGCACGCCCGGCATTGCCACTGGCGCTCAACGGCAGGATGAGGGCGCCTGGGACGGTGCCCTCGCCAATGGTCTGGGCTGGCGGCTGGGCGATGGGCGGGGGCGGGGTCGGCGCCGCCGATTGACCGCTGGAAAACGGATTGGGAGCCGACAGGCAGCCGGCAAGCGTCAGGGTTCCGGCAGAAACACCCAGAAGCGCCACCCGCCGGTCAATCTGACCGCTTTGATGCTCAGCTGAGGATGCCGGTGGTTTCGTGCGCTTCATGCTCGTTTTCTTCACGATCGTCTCATATCTGCTCAAGCGCGTGGACAGAATACCATTTGAATGACATCACTCCGGCGGCAATGCTGCACATGTGCCGGTAACGCATGTGCCTTCAGGGAAAGCCGCCACAGCGCCTGCGGCTGGCCCGGTCACGATGAGGTGATCAATCTAGGGGAGGTCCGCGCAAATGCCAAGAGAGCGTCAGTGGGCAGATGCCGAACCATCCGCTCTTGCCGTCAGCCAGCGCAGTGTCCTTGTCGCCGGCCAGCGTCTGATCGTCGGGCGCACGGCGCCGGGGTTGCATGTGGTGGCAACACCGATCGGCCATCTCGACGACATCACGCTCAGAGCGTTGAAGACGCTGGCAGGCGTTGATCTCGTTGCCTGCGAGGATACACGCGTCACCGGGCGGCTTCTCACCCATTACGGCATCGACGTTGCCATGACGCCCTATCACGAACATAACGCCGCCGCCCAGCGCCCGAAAATCCTGGCGCGACTGGCGGAAGGCGCGGCCATCGCCCTGGTTTCGGATGCCGGGACACCGCTGGTGTCCGATCCGGGCTTTCGCCTGGTGCGCGAATCAGCCGCAGCCGGCCACGTGCTCATTCCCGTACCCGGACCATCCGCCGCGCTCACGGCGCTGATGGTCGCGGGACTGCCGACGGATTGCTTTTTCTTTGCCGGCTTTCTGCCAGCCAAAGGCGCGTCGCGTCGCGGACGGATTGATGAGCTGGCGCGCGTGCCCAGTTCGCTGGTTTTCTTTGAAACCGGCCCGCGGCTCGCTGACAGTCTGGCCGATCTGGCGACCTGCCTTGGCGCGCGGCCGGTCGCCATGTGCCGCGAACTGACGAAGCTTCATGAAACGGTCGAACGCGGAACGCTTCCCGAGCTGGCGGAGCGTTTTGCCGGGATCGAGCCCAAGGGCGAGATTGTCCTTGTCGTCGGCCCGCCACTCGTTGAAAAAGTATCACCGGAAGACGTTGAGGAAGCGCTGAAAGCCGCGCTGAAACGCCTCAGCCTCAAGGATGCCACGGCGGAAATCGCCGGTGCTTTCGGGATATCACGGCGCGAGATTTATGCGCGCGCACTGGCGCTCGGGCGTCATGACGAACCCTGAGACGCGTCGCCGTCAAAAGGCGGAACGACGCGGCCGGCTGGCGGAATGGGCAGCAACGGCGCTGCTCGTCTGCAAGGGGTATCGCGTGCTTGCCCAGCGGGCGCGGACCCCCTTGGGAGAGATCGATCTCATTGTCAAACGGGGCGGCATTATCGCTTTCATCGAGGTCAAACAACGAGGGCAGCGAGAGGCAGCCCTTGACGCGGTGACGCCACGCCAGCAGCAGCGCATCATCGGGGCCGCCGGCTGGTGGCTTGCGCGCCACGCTGCTTTCGCCCAAGAGGAGATGCGCTTTGACGTGGTATCCGTCACGCCGCTTGGCTTCCCGCGTCACGATGCCGGGGTCTTTGGATCGTGAACAGGTCTGACGATAAATCAAGGAGAGCCGGATGGCTTTGAACGTCGCCATGCAGATGGACCCGATCGAGCGGATCCGGATTGCCGGGGATAGCGGATTTGCCCTGCTGCTCGAAGCGCAGCAGCGCGGCCACGAACTGTCCTTCTACACGCCCGACCAATTGTCGATGCGCGATGGCCGGGTGTTTGCCCATGTCCAGCCGCTCAGCGTGCGCGACATTGAAGGCGATCATTTCACCGCCGGGCCGGCGCAGTTGCGCGACATGGACGAGTTCGACGTGGTGCTGATGCGCCAGGACCCGCCCTTTGATCTTCACTACATCACCGCGACCCACCTTCTGGAGCGCGTCCATCCGAAAACGCTGGTGGTCAACAATCCGCGCCAGGTGCGCAACGCGCCGGAAAAAATCTTCGTCACGCAATTCCCGCAATTGATGCCGCCAACCCTCATCACCCGCGACAAAAGCGATATCGAGGCCTTCCGCCGTGAATTCGGGGATATCGTGATGAAGCCGCTTTACGGCCATGGCGGGGCGGCGGTGGTGCGGATCACCCGCGATGATCTCAATTTCGGCTCGCTCTACGATATTTTTTCAACCTCCTACCGCGAGCCCTGGGTGGTGCAGCGCTTCCTCAAAGAGGTGAAGGATGGCGACAAGCGCATCATCCTCATCGACGGCGTCTTTGCCGGGGCCGTCAACCGGGTGCCGGCTGAAAACGATCTGCGCTCGAACATGGTGCGCGGGGGGGCCGCCACCGCCACCTATCTGACGGAGCGCGAACGGGAAATCTGCGAGACCATCGGCCCGTCGCTGAAGGAGATGGGACTGATCCTGGTTGGCATCGACGTCATTGCCGGCAATCTCACCGAGATCAACGTCACGGCGCCGACGGGCATCCGCGCCATCAAGCGCATCGGCGGGCCGGATCTGGCACCGAAAGTGTGGGACGCGATAGAGGCTTACCGGTAAGACGCATTCGTTCTTACTTCGTTCTTTTCTTTTGATGAACCCTCTGCTAGCCTGCTTTTATTCGGGGCTTAAGTGTCATGGTTTCGCGCGTTTCGACAGTTGCCTTTATCGGGATTGAAGCCCGGCCTGTGGACGTTCAGGTCCATGTGGCGCCGGGGCTTAACGCCTTCAACATCGTCGGCCTGCCCGACAAGGCGGTGGCGGAGAGCCGGGAGCGGGTGCGCTCGGCGCTGATTGCCTCCGGCCTGTCGCTGCCGGCGCGGCGCATCACCATCAATCTGGCGCCAGCCGACCTGCCCAAAGAAGGCAGCCATTACGATCTGCCTATCGCGCTGGCGCTGATGGCAGCCCTTGGCGCCGTGCCAAGCGATGCGATTGACGGCGCGACGGTGCTGGGCGAGCTGGCGCTCGACGGGGCGATCAGCCCGGTGACCGGCGTGCTGCCGGCAGCGATCGCCGCCAGTGCCCAGGGCCATCGCCTCATCTGTCCGGCCAAAAGCGGCCCGGAAGCGGCATGGGCGGGCGATGACGTCGAAATCCTGGCGGCGCCCAATCTGATTGCCCTCATCAACCATCTGCGCGGCACGCAATTGCTTGCCCGCCCCAAGCCGGCCATGGCGCCAAATGAAGGCAATGGCTTCGATCTGGCGGATGTGCGCGGGCAGGAAAGCGCGCGGCGCGCCCTTGAGGTGGCGGCAGCCGGTGGCCACAATCTGCTGATGGTCGGGCCGCCGGGGGCCGGAAAATCAATGCTGGCGCAGCGGCTGCCGTCCATCCTGCCGCCGCTTGGCCCGCGCGAGCTGCTCGACGTGTCGATGGTGCATTCGATTGCCGGCGAACTTGCAGAGGGGGCGCTGACCGATCGCCGGCCTTTTCGCAGCCCGCACCACTCGGCCAGCATGGCCTCGCTGGTGGGGGGTGGCTTAAGAGCGCGCCCGGGCGAGGTGTCGCTTGCCCATCACGGTGTGCTGTTTCTCGATGAATTGCCGGAATTTGTCCCCGGCGTCCTTGATGCCCTGCGCCAGCCGCTGGAAAATGGCGAGGTCTCGGTGACGCGAGCCAATTACCGTGTCACTTATCCTGCCCGCTTCCAGCTCATCGCGGCGATGAATCCGTGCCGCTGCGGGCGCTACGGCGAGCCCGGCCATACCTGCCGGCGCGGCATGGCCTGCGTTCACGATTATCAGGGGCGGATCAGCGCGCCCTTCCTCGACCGCGTCGACCTGATGGTCGATGTCCCGGCCGTGTCGGCGCGCGATCTGCTGACACCGGGGGCAAGCGAAAATTCGGCCGCCGTGGCAGCGCGGGTGAGGACGGCGCGGGACATGCAAGGCGAGCGTTATGCGCGGATGAATATTGCAGAAATCGGTGTCAATGCACGCGCCCCGCACAGCCTGATCGAGGCCGCCGTCAAACCCGAAGGATCGGGTCTGACACTCCTGAATGAAGCCGCACAGAAAATGCGCCTGTCAGCCCGCGGTCTGACGCGGGTCTTGCGGGTGGCGCGCACGCTGGCTGACCTTGAAGGAAAAGGCGCGGTCACGCGCCCGCACATCGCCGAAGCGCTCTCCTACCGCCTGCTGGTTGACCGCAACTCCCACGCCGCCTGACGCACGACACGGCTTTGCAAACGGAAAAGCAAGGTTTCGGCGCTAGTTTCAGGGTGGAGCGTTGTGGCAATGCGTTGGCTTTTTCGTGAAATTCGCCTGTCGGGGGCATTGAGCGGTCTGCCGCGTGTCCTTGTGCCGGCGATTTATTTATCGCTGGCTCTGGGTTCGCTGGCGGGTGCTGCCGTGTTCATGGCGCGCCTGCAGCCGATGGTTGCCATTGTCTTTGCACTCGCCATCGGCATGATCGCGGCTGCCTGCGTCCTTCTTCCCATCGGCTGGCGGCTCATGATCGCCCTCAGGAAGGTGCGCAACAGCGCGCGGACCGCTCAGCTCTTGGTGGAGGAACGTGATCGGCGCATCGCCATCCTGCAGGCCAGCGAGCGATCCTATCGCGGTCTGGTCGACGCCCAGGATGATCTGATCATCCGTCGCGATCTTGATCGGCGCATCAGCTATGTGAACGATGCCTATTCCCTTCTCTTCGGCAAACCGCGCGGCTCTCTGCTGGGGACGCATTTCGAGCCCCAGCGCCTTGACATCACCGACCACACGGAAAACAACGCCAGCAATGATTGTTGCCTGATGACCATCGCCGGTCCGCGCTGGTTTTCGCTTGTGGAAATCCCCGTGCGCGACCGGTCAGGTGCGGTGGTGGCGTGGCAAAGTGTCGGGCGCGACATCACCGAGCGCAAGGTGAGCGAGCGCGCTTTGCGCGAAGCACGCGAAAAGGCCGAAAGCGCCAGCCATTCAAAATCGCGATTTCTGGCAACCATGAGCCATGAGATGCGCACGCCCCTCAACGGTATTCTGGGCATGGCGGCACTGCTCATCGATACACATCTGAGCCCGGAACAGACGACCTATGCCCGGGCGGTGAAGACATCGGGTGAAAGCCTGCTTGCGCTCATCGATGATCTGCTCGATTTCTCCAAGATCGAAGCCGGCCACCTTGAATTGCGCCGTCTTCCCGTCGATCTGCCGGCGCTCATCGAGGAGGTCGTTGAACTCATGGCGCCGCGCGCCCATGCCAAAGGGATCGAGATGGTGGCCTCGATCGACCCCGACATTCCATGCGAGGTGCGGGGTGATGCGACGCGCATCAGGCAGATCCTGATGAATCTCGTGTCGAACGCGGTCAAGTTTACCGACAGGGGCGGCGTCGTGGTCCGCGCCAGGCGGTTCGGGGGTAATCTGGCGCTGCGCGTCGAGGATACGGGCGTTGGCATTCCGGCAAGCGCGTTGTCGCGTATCTTCAACGAATTTGAACAGGTGGATCAGCACAATCTCAAACGTCCGGCCGGAACCGGTCTTGGTCTGGCAATCACCAAACGCCTGGTCGAGGCGATGGGCGGTGGGGTGGCGGTCGAAAGCGAGCCCGGAGCGGGGTCTATTTTCTCCGTCGATCTGCCACTCTTCGATGAAGCGTCGATCCTCAAACCGCCGGACACACTCGCCGGCCGCCATGTTCTCATCGTCTCGGCGGGCGTCTTCGAGGGAGGGACGGTAGCCGCAGACATTCAACGCGCCGGCGGAGAGGCGCGTTTGGCAAGGAGCGCGGCAGAGGCGGTGACAGCACTCCGCGAGGGCTGGCCGCACGTGGTTTTGGCGGATCGCCGGCTTGGCCGAAGCGCTTTGCGTGAAATAATCGCGTCGAGCGCCGGCTGCAGCGCCCGCCCCCGCATCGTTGTGCTCCTTACACCCGCGGATCGCGGTGAAATCGCTGCGCTACGCAGCGAAGGATGCGATGCCTATCTGGTGCGCCCGGTCCGCCGGGTATCGCTCATCGCCCAGCTTTTGCCCGACAGCGCGCTAGCCAGCGACCCGCGCATGCCGCTTGACGAAACGCCGCGCGCGCCTGATGAACACGCCCCTCTATCCATCCTGCTGGCCGAAGATAACGCCATCAACGCCTTGCTGGCGCAGGCCCTCATCGAAAAGCTCGGTCACCATGTCGTCCATGTCAGCGACGGACGCGGGGCTGTCGAGGCGTGGCGCGTCGGTCCACACGGCGATGGCAACAAACGCTTCGATCTGGTGCTGATGGATGTGCAGATGCCGGAACTTGACGGGGCCGCCGCCGCCCGGATCATCCGCACCGAGGAGGAGGAGGCAGGCCTGCCGCGCTGCCCGATCATTGCGCTCACCGCCAACGCTTTCGCCGAGGATCGCGACGCGG
>DEZK01000021.1:0-35516 GCA_002365175.1 Raskinella chloraquaticus (SeqCode) | reverse complement strand
CGAGCACATGGCCAAACCGATCGACCGCGAGCGCTTTGAGGCGATCCTGCTGCATCTGGCCGCGACTACCCAGCCGCTGAAGCGCCGCCTGGCGCAGCGCAGCCGCGTCTGATCGCGACGATCCAAACCGCCACGTGAGTGTCATAATCACGTCAAGTTAAAATGATCAACGCCAGTGTGGCGGGCCAAATCCGGCCCGGGCAGATTGCAGTCCTGCGCCGGATCGGGCGCGGGCTGGTGCAGGCGAGCGGTGGATCACATGACGTTCAGTCAGAAATTCCAGCAGATGATCACGCCAGGCGCCGTCGATAGCGTCCTCAAGTCAGAGCTGTGGCCACGAAGCGAGGCGGCCATGCTGATGCGCGCGCTGACGGCGCCGGCCAAAGCCAGCCGCCGCATGCCGCACACCCCGCTTGCCTGGGTTCCGGGGCTGCTTCCGGGTTTTACCAAGCTGCGCCAGAGCGAGCGGCCAATGGCGCCGACGCTCGGCCGCCTCGGCTCGCTGGAAGTCCGCCTCGCGACCAAGCCGAAGGACATCAAGCGCGCGCAAAGGCTGCGCTACAAGGTGTTTTACGAGGAAATGTCGGCAGTGCCGACACCAACGGCTGCCATGCTGAGGCGCGATGCTGATGTCTATGACGCCTTCTGCGATCACGTTCTGGTGGTCGACCATGCAGCGCTCGAGCACAAACCCTTCCGCGCCCCAAAACCCAAAGTGGTGGCAACCTATCGTCTGCTGCGCCAGGAGATGGCCGATCTCATCGGCGGTTTTTACTCGGCGAGCGAATTTGACATCGCGCCGCTTCTCGAGCGCCACAGCACGCTGCGCTTTCTGGAACTCGGGCGCTCCTGCGTCCTCAAGCCCTACCGCAACAAACGCACCATAGAATTGCTGTGGCACGGCGTGTGGACCTATATCCGGGCCCATGGCATCGACGCGATGTTCGGTTGCGCCAGTCTTGAAGGGACCGACCCGTCACGGCTTGCCCTGCCGCTCTCCTTTCTCAGCCAGCAGGCGCAGGCACCCGATGAATGGCGGGTCAAGGCGCTGGCAAACCGCTATGTGGCAATGAACCGGCTGGCACCGGAGGCGATCAACCCCAAAACAGCCCTTCACGCGCTGCCGCCGCTTCTCAAAGGCTATTTGCGCGTCGGCGCCATGATCGGCGACGGGGCGGTGGTCGATTATCAGTTCGGCACCACCGACGTGTTCGTCATCCTGCCGACGAGCCGCATTGCCGAGCGCTATATCGGCTATTTCGGGGCGGATGCGGAACGTCACGCCGCCTGAACGGGCTGGCGCGCGCGCAAGCTGAACTTTGCCTTTGCGTGGCCTGCCATCCGGTTCTAAACTTGCCGGCACCGTCACCCGCGAGAGGACAGAATGGCAAAGCCGCAACGCATCGCCCCCACCCCGTCAGCTCCGGCGTCGTTTCAATGGGATGATGCCTTTCATCTTGAGGCGCAGCTGAGCGAAGATGAGCGCCTCATCCGCGACAGCGCGCGCGGCTATGCGCAGTCAAAGCTCATGCCACGCATCAGCGAGGCCTATCTTAATGAAACCACCGACCGGGCGATTTTCAGCGAGATGGGCGAGCTTGGCCTGCTTGGCGTGACGTTTCCCGAAACCTATGGCTGCGCGGATGCCGGTTATGTCGCCTATGGGCTCGTGGCGCGCGAAGTCGAGCGGGTTGATTCAGGCTATCGCTCGATGATGAGCGTCCAGTCCTCGCTCGTCATGTATCCGATCTATGCGTATGGCGATGAAAGCCAGCGGCGTAAATACCTCCCCAAGCTCGCCAGCGGCGAATGGGTCGGCTGTTTCGGTCTCACCGAGCCTGATGCCGGCTCGGACCCGGGCGGCATGACGACGCGGGCGGAAAAAGTCGCGGACGGCTATCGCCTCAGCGGCGCCAAGATGTGGATTTCCAATTCGCCCATCGCCGATGTGTTCATCGTCTGGGCGAAATCAGCCGCGCATGATAACCAGATCCGCGGTTTCATCCTGGAAAAAGGCATGAAAGGCCTGTCGGCGCCGAAGATCGGCGGCAAGCTGTCGCTGCGCGCCTCGATCACTGGCGAGATCGTCATGGATGGCGTGATCGTGCCCGAGGAGAACCTTCTGCCAAACGTCTCCGGCCTCAAAGGCCCCTTCGGCTGCCTCAACCGCGCCCGCTATGGCATTTCCTGGGGGGTGATGGGGGCGGCAGAGGACTGTTTCCATCGCGCCCGCCAGTACACGCTCGAGCGCAAGCAGTTCGGGCGGCCGCTGGCGGCAACCCAGCTGGTGCAAAAGAAGCTTGCCGACATGCTGACCGAGATCAGTCTTGGCCTGCAGGCTTCCTTGCGCGTCGGACGTCTCTATGATTCCGGCGAGCTCGCACCGGAAGCGATCTCCATCGTCAAGCGCAATAATTGCGGCAAGGCGCTCGATATCGCCCGTATCGCCCGCGACATGCATGGCGGCAACGGCATTCAGGCCGACTATCACGTGATGCGCCATGCCGCCAACCTCGAGACGGTCAACACCTATGAGGGGACGCATGACGTGCACGCCCTCATCCTCGGGCGGGCCATCACCGGCATTCAGGCTTTTTTTTAAAAGCCGCTCAGGCCTTCCCCTGCTTGCCATAGGTCTTGAAACGCTCCAGCACGTCGGCCATTTCATCCTCGCCCAGAATGACAGGCGTGCCGGCCTGACGGGCCAGACCATATTGGCGCGCGAGCATTTCCACCTCGCCGGCGAGCCACAGCGCCCGGTCGAGATTGTGCTCGAAGCAGATCATGCCATGATTGGCGAGAAGGCAGGCCTTGCGCTCATCAAGCGCCACCAGCATCGCATCCGACAATTCCTGCGACCCGAAGGTGGCGTAGCTGGCGCAGCGCAGCGTCGTGCCGCCGGCCATCGCCACCATGTAGTGGAAGGCCGGAATATCCTCACGCAGGGTGGAAAAGGCGGTGGCATAGGGCGAATGGGTGTGAACGACGGCGCCAGCCTGCGGCTTGAAGCGGTAGATATCTGCGTGCATGCGCCATTCGGACGAGGGCTTCCAAGCTCCCTGCCAGCCGCCCTCAACGTCGACTGGCACCATCATCGCCGGGGTGATGCGATCATAGGGAACACCTGAGGGCGTAATCAGAAAGCCTTCGGGCGTGCGGACCGATACATTGCCGCTGGTCCCCTGCGACAGGCCTTCGGCATGCATGCGTTGGGCAGTTGCCACCAATTCGCGACGAAGGCCGCCATGAACCGATCGTTTTGCTTGTGGCTTTGTTGTCCGGGCAGCCAATGATCACTCCTCCCGCAGCTGGAAGCGCAGGATCTGCGCGATTTCACGCGCCGCCTCGACATGGACCATGTGCCCTGCAGCGGCAAAGCGGTGAACGCCAACCAGCGGCGGCAGGCCGGCGATGGTATGCGCGCTCTGCACCTCGTCCTGTTCGCCCCAGATCACCCGCACCGGGCAGGTGAGCTCTCCCAGCCGTTCTTTGCCGGCCGGTACCTGGTGTGGGCCATCAAGCATAGCCGTGAGGAGTGCGCCAAGGCGCTCATTGACGGCCGGATCAGCGCGCTCGATGGCCAGATGCGCCCCGACATGGCGTGGCACAAGGCTGGACGCGGCAAAAAAGGCGCTGACAACTTCCTGCAATTCATCGGCAGTGGTGGCGCTGGCAAAGCGGCGCATCAGCCGCTCGTTCACAAGCCCGCCGAAGCCACCAGGACACACCAGCGTGAGCGAGGCGATACGCTCTTGATGGGCCAGCGCCAGAACGCTCGCCACCGCCCCGCCCATGGAATGAGCAGCCAGGTGGAAACGGGTGATCGCCAGATGATCGAGGGTGGCAAGGACGGCTTGCGCCATGCCGGCATAATCATTCGCCGGATGGGCACGGCTCCTGCCGTGGCCCGGCAGGTCGAGCGCGAGCACGCGCCGGGTGCCGGCAAGGGCGGTCTGGACAGAGAGCCAGCTGCCGGCATCGCCGCCAAAGCCATGCAGCAGAATGAGCGGCGTGGATGTGCCGTTGCCCTGCTCGACGACATGCAGTAGCGAGCTGGTCATGGTGTCACCTGTTCGGGAAAAAGAGCCGCGAGACCCTCACTGCTGGCTGGCGCTATACCACGCTCGGTGATGAGGCCGGTCACCAGCCGGGCGGGCGTCACATCGAAGGCATAATTGCGGGCGGTGATCCCGACGGGTGCGAGATTGACCTCAACAATGGTGCCGCTCTCGGTAGCACCCTGGATATGCGTCACTTCGCGCGGGCTGCGTTCCTCGATGGGAATATCGGCGATGCCGTCATGGAGCGAAAAATCGATCGTCGGCGAGGGGAGCGCCACGTAGAAGGGAACGCCATTGTCGCGAGCCGCGAGTGCTTTCAAATAGGTACCGATCTTGTTGGCGACATCACCGTTTGCCGTCGTGCGGTCAGTGCCGACGATGACCATATCGACCTCACCATGCTGCATGATATGGCCACCCGCATTGTCGGCAATCAGGCTCATCGCCACGCCATGTTTCGACAATTCCCAGGCGGTGAGGGCCGCACCCTGATTGCGTGGCCGGGTTTCCTCCACCCAGACATGGACGGGAATGCCCATATCATGGGCCATGTAGATGGGCGCGGTGGCGGTGCCCCAGTCCACGGTCGCAAGCCAACCGGCATTGCAATGGGTCAGAATATTCACCGGTTTGCCCGCCTTGCCGTCTGCGACTTTACGGACAAGATCAAGGCCGTGGCAACCGATCGCCTGATTGATCGCCACATCCTCGTCGGCAATCGCGGCCGCGTGCTTGTAGGCAGCGGCCCGACGCAGGTGCGCTGGCAGCGGGCGCAGATGCCCAACCAGGCGGTCAAGCGCCCAGCGCAGATTGACCGCCGTCGGGCGGGCGGCTGCCAACATGGTCGCTGCCGCATCAAGATTGTCATCCGCCGGGTTCGAGCGCATGGCGAGTGCCATGCCATAGGCAGCACTCGCGCCGATGAGCGGCGCACCGCGCACCACCATGTCGCGTATGGCGGCGGCCATCTCGGCCGCGTCGCCGACGACCCGACAGGTGAAGCGATGGGGCAGCAGGGTCTGATCGATGACGCCGACGTCGCCCGCCTCATTTTCGACCCAGATGGTCCGCCATTGCCTGCCATCAACACGCATGATCGCCGTTCTCCTGCTGCTGGCCTGCCATGACACCAGCGCGGCTGCAAGTGTCTAACGTTTGACAGATGCGGTGCAAGCCGGCAGACCGCCGCCATGAGCCCTGAGGATCTTGCCGCCCGCCTTCTCTACCGCGATGCGTTGATGCTCATCATCGACAAGCCGGCAGGATTGCCGGTGCATGCCGGGCCGAAGGGCGGAGCCCACCTTGAACAATTCCTCGACGGCTTGCGCTTTGGTCTGCCGGCAGCCCCTGCTCTCGCGCACCGTCTCGACAAGGATACGTCCGGTTGTCTGGTTCTTGGTCGTCACCGCCAGGCGACCGCCCGGCTGGGTGCACTCTTTGCGGGGGGAGAGGTGCGCAAGACCTACTGGGCTGTCGTCGTCGGCGGGCCGCCGCAGGATTCGGGCGTGATCGACGTGCCGCTGTCCAGGCGCAGCCATGATCGGCGATCATGGTGGATGAAGGTCGACGCAGCCGGTCAACCGTCGCAAACCGCGTGGACGGTGCTGGGGCGCGGCGGCGGGGTGAGCTTCGTCGAGCTTCAGCCGCAGACCGGGCGGACGCATCAGCTGAGGGTCCATCTTGCCCATCTTGGCTGTCCGATCGTCGGGGACGGCGTTTATGGCGGGGATCGCGCGCGCGGTGTTGACCGGCACATGCATCTCCACGCGAGGCAGGTGGTGATCCCCTACCATGCCAAAAAACCGGTGATCAGTGCGGTTGCGGCCGTGCCCGCGCACATGAAGGCGCTGATCGCCCTCGCCTCAGGACGAGAGATAGGCTAACCAAGATCGCAAGGTATTGACCTGGGGACGTGAACGACGCGCGACAACCACCTTGTCGCGCGATCCTGCGGCGGGCAGAATGGGGCATCTGGTGATCATCCGCAGCGAACGTGGCGGCGAAGGCCGTACGCTCATTGCGCATCTCCTGACCGCGTTCCTCATGGATCGCGGCGTCGACTGGTATGTCTTTTCCTCGGCCGCCCGCGAAATTCCCCAGCGCAGCCAGAACAAGCAACGATTCGCCGCCGTCAATATCCACGAAACCGCCGAGCAGGTGCGTTTTGTCGATACCATCATGCGCGCACCTGACGCCTGGACGCTGCTGGACCTCGCGCAGTCGGATTATCGTGCGTTTCTCGACTTCTGTGACTATACCGGCATCATCGCCGATCTGGCCGAAAATGGTGTCGAGACCTGGTCGATGCGCGTCTATTCCCAGCCCCTGCGCGATGTCCGCGCCAGCTTCTGGCCTGATTGCCTGGTTGACGCGCGCGAAATTCTCGTTGTTAACAATTCGTCGCCTGCTCATCTGCGCGATTGGCGTTCGAGCCCGATTCGCACAGAATTGACAGAACGCCGCGTACCCGAGTTTGTCCTTCCCCGTATGGATGAAGGGGCTATTCAGCATTACCTGTCGCAGCGCCTCCCGCTGTCTGAGTTTCTGGCAAAGGGAGGAGGCAGCGGCAAGGACGTGTTCGCGCGGGCCCAGCTCGCGAAACTGTTTCAGGTATTCCAGCCGCAGGTTGCCCAGCTTCTCCTGTCGAGGGATCTGGGCCGGCTCAGCGGTCCGATGTTTCAATAAGAGCAGGGGATGGTCGGGTGAAAAAAGTGAAAGCGGTCAGCAAAGGCGCATCGAGCGCAAAATCTGCGACGAATCAGGGGAACAGCAAGATGAGCGGCGGACGTCTTTTTATCGTTGGCGGGGACAAGGGCGGCGTTGGCAAGACGACGGTGTCACGCCTGCTGGTTGAATATTTTGACGAGATGAAGCGCCCGGCGCGACCCTTCGACACGGAATTCCCGCGCGGATCGCTGGCACGCTTTGCGCCCTCCACGACGCGGCTGATCGACATTACGACGGTGAAGAGCCAGATCGAGCTGTTTGATTCGATCGCGAGTTCGCCGGCCCCGCATGTGCTTGATCTGCGGGCAGGAACCTTTTCATCCGTCCTGAAGACGTTCGAGGACATCTCGATCCTCGAACAGATGCGCGAAGGCAAGCTCCAGCTCTTCTTCTTCCATGTCATCGGCGGCAATTATGAAGCGCTCGGCGAGGTGGCGGATGCGATGGCGCAATTGCCGATCCAGCGTCATATCGTGGTGAAATCGCACGCAACCGACCCTGATTTCGTGTTCTGGCACGGCTCCGATATCCGGGCGAAATTCCTCAAAGCCGGCGGGATCGAACTTGGCATTCCGCGCCTTGACGAGCTCGTCTACGAAACGGTCGACACCAATTCCGTGCCCTTCCGCAGCTTCATCGCCAACAAGAACGCCGAAGGGCGCGAGGGGAATTACTCGCTGGTCCTGCGTGGCTATTGCCGCAAATGGCTGGGCGAGATTTTCAGTGAATTCTCAAAACTCGACTGCCTCAAGCGGGCGCTCGTGCGCGGCGACGAATAATTGCAATTCATCAGGGAGTTAGCTCATGGCGATCGATCGTCTCGACGCAGGCAACAAGATTTTTTCACTGGGCGTGCGCTATAATGGCGTGGTGACGACGGCCGGCATCGTCGCTGAAGACCTCAAAGCGGATGCCAGAGGCCAGGCAACGCAGATCCTGAAGACCATCGACAAGGTGCTCAGCCATTTCGGTACCTCGAAGGGCCGGTTGCTGACCGCATCGCTGTGGGTCAGCGATATCCGCCATCGCGCCGGCGTCAATGAGGCATGGCTTGAATGGGTCGATCAGGCAGCGCTGCCGACGCGCGCCACTGTTGAAGCCAAGCTCGCCGACCCGGCAATGCTGGTTGAAATTCAGGTCAGCGCCGCCGTTTAACCTGCCGCCATCCGGACAAGCGCATCGACATAAACCTCGCAGCCGAGAACGATGTCCTCATCACTGGTGTTTTCGCTCCAGTGATGGCTGATGCCGCCGATTGACGGCACAAACAGCATCGAAGAGGGCATGATGCGGGCAAGATATTGCGCGTCATGACCCGCCCCCGAAGGCAGGCGCATATGCTTGCCGGGGGCGCGTTTTTCGGCTGCCGCCTCCAGCGCAAGCTGCAATTTGTCATCCATCAGCGCCGGAACTGACTGAGACAGGACCTCAAGCGTTACCCGGCAGGGACCCTCAGCGTCAGCCGTGGTGATCAGCCGGCGCAGTTCCTTGTCGAGACTGTCGAGAATTCCCGCATCCGCATCGCGGATCTGGAAGAGCATTTCAGCCTTGCCGGGAATGATCGAGGGCGCGCCCGGATCAAGAGTGATGCGCCCGGTGGTCCATACCGTGCGCGGTCCGGCGATCCTGGGGAAGGCCTGCGTGATCGCATGGCACAGTTCGGTCAGTGCGACGCCGGCATCACGACGGATTGCCATGCGAGTGGTGCCGGCATGGTTCTGGGCCCCATCGAAGAGGATGCGATACTGCCAATTGCCGACGATGGCGGTGACAATGCCGATACGCTGACCGGTCGATTCCAGATTGTCGCCCTGCTCGATATGGGCCTCGCAATAACCGCGATAGCGGCTGCCATCGATGACAATGCGCGCCACGCCGCCCAATCCCACTTCTTTGAGTTTCTCGCTGAGCGGGGTTCCGTCATAGCGATTGCTCATGGCGGCGATATGATCCTCGCTCAGGATGCCAATGCCTGAGCGCGAGCCGGGGAAGGAGCCGAAATGTCCCTCCTCGTCAAACCAGGCGGCGACATCAACGGCGATATGGCGGGTGGCGGCATCGGCTGACAGCGCGCGCGCTGCTTCGAGCCCATAGATGACGCCCAGCGCGCCATCGAGCCAACCCGCATGGTTCTGGCTCTCGATATGCGAGCCGGTGAGGAGGCGCGGGCCGGCAGCCTTGCTCCAGCCGAAGACGGAACCGATACCATCGATCTGCGCCGCCAAACCGGCCTCTTCAAAGCGGCGCATGACAAACCGCCTGGCTGCCATATCCTCCGGCGACAGGCTGGGGCGATGGACGCCCGTCTTGTAGGCTCCGAAACTTGCCAGCTGGCGTAAATCTGACAGCAGGCGCGCGGCATCAATCTGCGGCATGGTTCAATCCTTGTACGAAGCCGTGACCCTAGAGCATCATCCCGCCAGGTGGATACCGGCTGGCGGAAAAAGATGATGCGAAAGCAATAATCTAGAGCAAAAATCCGTT
This sequence comes from Raskinella chloraquaticus (SeqCode), assembly GCA_002365175.1. Lineage (GTDB taxonomy): Bacteria > Pseudomonadota > Alphaproteobacteria > Rhizobiales > UBA4765 > Raskinella > Raskinella chloraquaticus. Next base: position 26,244 of record DEZK01000021.1, on the reverse strand, counting down.
CCAACTTGATCGGATTTTGCTCTAGCCGGCATAGGGCGGCCCGGCGCCTGCCCCATCAAGACGCAATCCATAGCCCGGCGCCTTCTGCGCCGGCGCGTCATGGGGGGCGCCGCTTGTTACTTTTGCTTTTCCGGGCACGGTTTTCGCCGATGCCAGGCGGTTATTGCTTACCTTGCCTTTCACACCACCGCTGATGGTGATCGAGGTCTGCCTCAAGCCATGCTTCTGCACGAGGGCAAAGAGCTTGGCGGCATTGGCCGTATGCAGCCTGATGCAGCCATGGGATGCCGGCTGGCCCAGGGCGCGGACCTGATTGGTGCCATGAATGGCGTAATTGCCGCGAAAGAACACCGAATAAGGCATCGGCGCGTTCTGATAGCGCGACGAGCGGTGGGTGCGGTCGAGCCATTGGGCACGGTAGCGGCCGGTGGGTGTGCGGTGCGTGCTGCGGCCTGATGAAATCACCCATTGGTGGACAACCCCATCATCGCTCGTCACGGTCATGCGCTGGTTCGTCAGATCAACGCGGACATCAACGGCTGCTTTTGAAAAATGCGGCCCGAGAATGGAGAAAACCAGTACGAGAAACCCGAATTTGACCAAATTCATACCCATCCCCTTCAGCACGCAACCTGGATTGGCATTTACATACCGTGACATTCGACTCCAAGCCGTGGACAATTATGATTAATAATCTATGTCCAAAGTAATCGACAGAATGGAACGAGTATATGGCCGACGCAAGCAGCTTTCACGGAACGACCATCCTGGCAGTGCGCAAGAGCGGGCGGCTGGTGATTGCCGGGGACGGTCAGGTGAGCCTCGGCCAGACGGTAATCAAGCACAATGCGCGCAAGGTCAGGCGGCTCGCCGGTGGGGGGGTGATCGGCGGCTTTGCCGGCGCGACGGCGGACGCCTTCACCCTGTTTGAGCGGCTGGAAAAGCAATTGGAGCAATATCCCGGCCAATTGACACGCGCTTGCGTCGAACTCGCCAAGGATTGGCGCAGTGATCGCTATCTGCGCCGGCTGGAGGCGATGATGCTCGTTGGCGACGCCCAGGTTACTTTGGTGCTCTCGGGCAATGGCGACGTGCTGGAGCCCGACAAAGCCGCCATGGGCATCGGTTCAGGCGGAAATTTCGCGCTTGCCGCAGCCCTTGCGCTTCTCGACGGGCCGGAGGATGCGGAGGCGGTGGCGCGCAAGGCCATGGCGATTGCCGCTGACATCTGCGTTTATACCAATGGCCAGCTGACGGTGGAGAGCCTCGACACATGACCGCCTTTTCACCGCGCGAGATCGTCTCGGAACTCGACCGATATATCGTCGGCCAGAATGACGCCAAGCGGGCGGTGGCAATCGCGCTGCGCAATCGCTGGCGCCGCCAGCAGCTGACGGGGGCGCTGAAACAGGAGGTGATGCCGAAAAACATCCTGATGATCGGCCCGACGGGAGTAGGCAAGACCGAAATCGCCCGCCGGCTGGCCCGGCTTGCGGGTGCGCCCTTCCTCAAGATCGAAGCAACCAAATTCACCGAAGTCGGTTATGTCGGGCGTGATGTCGAGCAGATCATCCGCGATCTCGTCGAGGTGGCGATCGGCCTCACGCGCGACGAGCGCCGCCGTTTTGTCGCGGCAAAGGCTGCCGTTCACGCCGAAGAAAGAGTGCTGGATGTCCTCGTCGGCGCCAATGCCTCGACAGCGACGCGCGAAAGTTTCCGCCGCCGGCTGCGCGATGGCGACATGGCGGATAAAGAGATCGAAATCGAGGTGCAGGGGAGTGCACCGGCCATCGGCGCGTTTGATCTTCCCGGCATGGGCGGACAGATCGGCATCGCCAATTTTCAGGAGACGCTGGGGAAGCTCTTTACCCACAAGCCGAAATCGCGCCGCCTGAGCGTGAAGGAGGCGCAACCGATCCTGGTGGAGGAGGAGGCCGACAAGCTTCTCGACAATGACCATATCATTCGCGATGCCTTAAAAGCGGTTGAGGATAATGGCATCGTTTTTCTTGATGAGATCGACAAGATTTGCGGGCGTGACGGGCGAAGTGGCCCTGACGTATCGCGCGAGGGCGTGCAGCGCGATCTGCTGCCCCTGATCGAGGGTACAATTGTTGCGACAAAATACGGCTCGGTCAAAACCGACCATATCCTGTTCATCGCCTCGGGCGCCTTCCATGTCGCCAAACCATCGGATTTACTCCCGGAATTGCAGGGACGATTGCCGATCCGGGTGGAGCTGAAACCGCTCACGGCAGCCGATTTCGAGCGCATCCTGACGGACACGGAAGCAAGCCTCATCAAACAGGCGACAGCCTTGCTGGCAACAGAAGGGGTGCGGCTTGATTTTCACGCCAGCGCCATCTCGGCGCTCGCCCGCATCGCCGTGTCGATCAATTCAACGATCGAAAATATCGGCGCCCGCCGCCTGCACACAGTGCTGGAGCGGGTACTGGACGAGATTTCCTTCACTGCCACCGATCGCGCCGGGGAGACGATCATCATCGATGAGGCGCTGGTCGAAAAAGAATTGTCGATGCTTGCCGGAAACGCCGATCTGTCACGCTATATTCTGTGAATCTGGTGCTGCAACAGGGTGCATTGGCCGGCGTCAGCCCTGGCGTGGGCGTCTCAGGCGCAGATAAAGCGCACCCTCGCCGCCATGAAGGCGCGCCGCCGACGAGACCGCAACGACAAGGACGCGGAACGCCGGTTCTTCGAGCCATAGCGGCACGGCGCGGCGCAGGACGCCGGTTCCGCGACCTTCTCCATCGCCATCGCTCCGACCCTTGCCGGTGATGACCATCACAAGGCGGGCGCCGCGCGCCTGGGCAGATTGCAGGAAGGTCAGCAGCTGGCGATGGGCCAGCACCTGTGTCAGGCCGTGAAGGTCGATGCGCTCATCGATCGCCTGATCGCCGCGCCGAACGCGACGGCGCGTCAGACGATCAAGTTCGGTTGGCAGCGGTGCGGCGATGGGCTTGCCGACAGGGAGCGGTGGAGGCGCCGTTGCGGGAGGGCCGTCAAGCGGCGCCGGAGCGACTTTAGGCGGTGTCGGCTGGCGCATCCGCTTCACCCGCGGGTGAAGCGGCGTCACCTGTTCAGTATAGACATCCCACACCGCGTGATCTTTCGGCGGCGGCCGTGGGGGGCGCGATGGCATGGGTTGCTCCCCGATGATGTGCCAGGCTGCGGCTCTGTCTCAGGCCGGCCCGGTCGCAATCAGCCGCCAATTGGGATCACGAACGGCGATATCGCGGGCAAAGGTCCAGATATCGGTGATCTCGGCCACTTTGGTCGGCTCGCCGCTTACCACCGCACCCGTATTATCACGCGTTGCCTGGGTCATCTTTGCAACAAAACGGACGGTGATCTGGGCGTTGGAGCCGCGTAGTGCCGCCTCGGTGATATCGGCTGCGTCAAGTCCGATAAAGCTCGATTCGACCGTATGGCCGGCCTTTTCACGCTCGCTGATCGCCGCGTCAAAGCCATCATAGACGTCCTTCGACAAAAGCGGCTTCAATGTCTGGCGATCACCGCTGGCAAAGGCTGCGACGATCATTTCATAGGCAGCGCGCGCGCCTGTGACAAATCCGGCCGGTGTGAAATGAGTATCCGCGCGCATCAGCTGGTTAAGCGCAGCGTCGATGGCCGGCGTGGTGTTTGGCAATTTGTGAACGACATCCGCGACGTCCGCTGGCTCGGTTCGTGGTGGTGGCTCGATGTGACGGGGGAGCGCGCGGGTTGGCAGCGGTACAACTTTGTTGTTCGCCGGTTCAGCCGTGGGATCGGGCCGCACACGGCGCTCGACCGGCGGTCGTTCATGGCCGGTGCGCCGGCCAAAGACGCTGCGCAGGCGGAATATAAGGAAAACCGCAATCACCAGAAAAAGAAGTGTATAGAGATCCATGATGTCTCACATCGCGATGGGTCGGGCTGATCGCCCTCTTCAATGTAGGGTGCCGGGGCGGTGCGGCCAAGTGGTCAGCACGCCGGCAATCCATGCTGCGCGAGCATAAACCATCCCGCAGCGATCACAATTGCGAAAACATGGTGGTTTCTTCCACGCCGGGGGCGCAGCGCCCTATCCCGGTCACTATGTTGAGCGCAGATGGATGATGGAGAAGGCGCGATGTCGGGTCGAGTAGTTCTGTTTCTTGCGCTGGCGAGCCCGGTAGCCGAGCTCATGTCGATTGCCTTTGTCGCATCCATTCTCGGCTGGCTGATGACGATTGGCTTGCTCATGCTGGGAGCATTTTTAGGGGTGAGGCTTATCCGCCATTCCAGCCGCGAACTCCTGGCAAGCTTGCGCCGGCAATCGCAGGGGAACCAGCCTTTCAATCATCGGATAGGCGGATTGTCGCGCCCGGTCCTGGCTGGCCTGTTGTTGATCATTCCGGGGTTTTTGAGCGATGTCGTGGCGCTGACCATGCTGCTGGGTGGCGCGCGCGGCTGGGTGGCCGGCAGGGCGCATGACGCGCCACGCGACAAAACCATCGACCTTGACCGCACCGCCTACCGCCACATCGACGCCGCGCCAGAGGACAATAAGTGGCAGCGCTGAAAAGCTGGTAAATTTGTTGACCTTGGTTGCCTCAACGGCCGCGCTGTGTGAGAGATTTGGCCGTGGGCGTCAGTCCATGGTACCGCTCGCGGCCTGGTTTGGCGCGCAGCACACAGAAGCTGTCATTGGAAAGCCTGGAGAAGGCGCAGGAAAGTCCCGTACATGAGCGATCAACATGGCGCAGGCGCGCCGCCGGCAGGTCAGGCCACCCTGAATGTTCTGGCGCAATATGTGAAAGATCTGTCCTTCGAAAGCCCGAATTCGCCAAAAATCCTTGCAACCGCGCCGCCTCAGGGGGGGCCGCAGATCAACGTCCAGGTCAATGTCAACGCCCGGCAGATCGAAGCCCAGAATTTCGAGGTGGAGCTTGCTATTGAAGTGAAGGCGATGCTGGGACAGGACGTCATGTTTCTGGCCGAAGTGCTCTATGCGGGAATTTTTCGTATTGCCGGCCTGGTCGATGAAGAGTTGCGTGCCGTCATTCTGATCGAATGCCCACGGTTACTGTTTCCGTTCGCACGCCAGATCATCGCCGATGCGACACGCAATGGCGGTTTTCCGCCGCTCCTCATCGATCCGATCGATTTTGTGGCGCTTTACCAGCGCCGCATGAGCGATGATGGCGTGGGTCCGGCTGTCGGCACGGCGTGAGGCTCATCAATCGGTGTATTTCTTCCACAGGGCTTTTTCACCCAGCGTCGCGATGAAAGTGGCGTGGGCGGCGAGCTCCTCTTGTGTCAGCAGACGGATGGCGGCAGCCGGGCGGGGTTGGCGGGTTGATGACAGCTCGCGGTCGGGTACCGGCCCGCTGTCAAGGCTCATACTGGTCTGGCGCCCACCGATCAGCTCGATGTAGACCTCGGCCAGAAGCTCGGCGTCGAGCAGCGCGCCATGTTTGGTGCGGCGTGAATTGTCGATGCCATAGCGCTGGCACAGATCGTCCAGACGATTGGAGACGCCTGGATGTTTGCGGCGGGCGAGAATGAGGGTGTTGACGGCCCGGTCAGACGGCAGTGCGGTCAAACCGGCGCGCTCGAGTTCGGCGTTGATGAAACCCATATCGAAATCGGCGTTATGGATGACCAGCGGGTCGTCACCAATAAAGGCCAGAAAATCAGCCGTCACAGCACTAAAGCTCGGCTTGTCGGCCAGGAATTCTGCGGACAGGCCGTGGACGGCGAAGGCGCCGGGTGGCATGTCGCGATGCGGATTGATGTAGGTGTGGTAATGGCGCCCGGTGACGAAGCGGTTAACGAGCTCAACACAGCCGATTTCCACCAGGCGGTCACCCTGGGCGGGCGATAGCCCGGTCGTTTCAGTGTCAAGGACGATTTCACGCATGACGGCTCCGGGCGCGCGGCTTGTCAGGAACGGCCGCAGAACAGACGAACAAGATCATGAACACCCCGCCGCGCCGCTTCAAGGCCACGGCTGGTATCGATGACGAAATGAGCACGTTGTCGTTTTTCCGCATCCGGCATCTGTTTGGCCAGAAGCGCTTCGAAATTCGCGCTCGTCATGTCGCGGCGGGCCATGACGCGCTGGCGCTGGATGTCTGGCGGCGCGGTGACGACGAGGACGGCGTGGCAGCGCCGATCGCCGCGCGTTTCGAAGAGGAGTGGTATATCGAGAACCGCGAGCGGCGCCCCGCCAGCCGTTTGGCGGGCAAGAAACATCCGCTCCCTGTCGTGAACCAGGGGATGGATGAGTGATTCGAGGGTAGCGAGGGCTTCCGGCTTGCCGATGACGGCCTGACGCAGGCGATCCCGGTCGACACGCTGATTGACAATCGTCTCGGGGAAAGCGCTGGCGATCACCGGCACGGCTTCATTGTGATAGAGATCGTGAACGGTCTGATCAGCATCATGAACGGCGATTCCCGCCTCACGGAAAAAGCCGGCCGTTGTTGATTTTCCCATGCCGATCGAGCCGGTCAGACCAAGCACAATCATATCTACTGTCTCATGTCGGCAAAAGCCGGTTATCGCGCAGAGCCGCCAGCAACATCAGCAAGGGCAAGCCGAGAATGGTGAAATAATCGCCGTCAATGGCGCTGAAGAGCTGAATGCCCAGGCCTTCCAGCTCATAGCCGCCAACTGTAGTCGTGACACGCGCGCCCATCGCGTCGAGATAGGCGTCGAGATAGGCGTCAGAGAAATGACGCATTGTCAAACGAACGTCATCGACCCCCTGCCAGAGTATCTCGCCATCCCGCGCCAGGGCTGCGGCGGAGGCGAGGGTATGGGTGGCGCCCCTCAGCGTGCAGAGTTGCTCGCGCGCCGAGGCGCGATCAAGCGGCTTTGAAAAGCGGCGCTGCCCGAGCGCCAATGTCTGGTCTGCGCCAATAATAACGCGCCCGGGCTTGTGCCGGCTGACATCAAGCGCCTTTTCACACGCCAGGAGAGCGGCGATAGCGGCCGGCGAAGCGCCGCGCTCCATGGCCGGTGCCTCGACTGCTCTCTCATCGATCGTGCTTGGCACAAGCTCGATCGCAAGACCCGCGTCACTCAGCATTTTGGCGCGAATAGCGCTTTTTGACGCCAGTATAAAGGGTGGGACAGGATTCATCTCGTATAATCCGGGGCCGTATTTGCCTGTTGATGCGCCTGCAGCAGAGAGATGATGGCGGCGGCGGTTTCCTCGATGGAGCGGCGTGTCACATCGAGCAACGGCCAGCCATTATCAGCGCAGAGTTTCCGTGACTGGGCGATCTCCTGACCGACCGAGAGGCGGTCGACATAAGCCGTCTGGGCGGTGTCGGCACTCAGTGCCTCCAGGCGGTTCTGGCGGATCTGCACAATACGATCAGGCGAGGCGACAAGCCCGACGACCAGGGGGTGCGTCAGGGAAAACAGCTGATGGGGAGGGGGAATATCCGGAACCAGGGGTATATTGGCCGTTTTGACGCCGCGATTGGCAAGATAGATCGAGGTTGGCGTTTTTGACGTCCGCGAAATGCCTAAGAGCACGACATCGGCCTGGTTGAGGTCTTCGGCCAACTGGCCGTCATCGTGCAGCATGGTAAAATTCAGAGCGTCGATGCGACGAAAATATTCGGCATTGAGCACGTGCTGGGCGCCGGCGCGCGGCGTTGACGTCATACCGAGATAGGAGCGGAAAATGTCAAGCACCGGGTCGAGAACGGACACGCACGGACAGGCCTGCTGGCGGCAGAATTCCTGAAGCCGTTGCGACAGGTCATTGTCAATCATGGTGTAGAGCACGATCCCCGGCGCCGCTTCGATTTCACTGAGCACGCGGTCCATCTGCTTGTCGCTGCGCACGAGCGGATAAACATGCTCGACGGCGCGCGTGTCGGTATATTGAGCAGCTGCAGCGCGCGCGACAGCCATCAGCGTCTCTCCTGTTGCATCGGAGACGAGGTGGAGATGGAAGAAGCTGCGTCCCGTCTGAGGCATGAGGGCGTGCTGTCCACAGGGTTGTTGAGCGGTGTCGATTGCGGGGATAAAAACGGCTCTGCCAGCAAGGTTATGCCAGTCGATGCCAGAACATCAACATATCCAGTCCGCGCGACCGTGTACTATCCCAGGAGACGCGATTTGTGTGGAGGGGGACGCTGGTGTTAACGATTTGTTAGTGATTGTCCGTGTGATAACGATTCTTGGCGAAGAATCAATGGTTTGAGAATTTGTTTTGAATCCGTTCTGATCACATCAATTCGCTTGCGATTGTGCATTGCGGTGTGTCTGGCTGTGGGATGGCAGGCGCAAAGCGGGCGGACGGGATTGCTGCGAGTCTTGTCCACAACCTAAGAATCACATCAAAAAGATTCTTTTCTTTATGTAAGGCAGTGAAATGAACGCGACGAAGGCCGGACGCTTTCAGCAAACGCTGTCAGGACATGCGCTATGGCCGCCCCCTTTGTGGCTGATGCGCCAGGCAGGACGCTATCTGCCGGAATATCGCGCTGTGAGGGCACAGGCGGGCTCGTTTCTCGATCTGTGTTTTTCACCTGAGCTTGCCTGCGAAGTCACATTGCAGCCGATCAGGCGCTTTGATTTTGACGCAGCGATTCTCTTTTCCGACATTCTTGTTATTCCCCATGCGATGGGTCGCGATGTGCGGTTTATGGCCGGGGAAGGGCCGCGTCTTGATCCGTTGCAGGGGGATGATGACATAGACCGGCTGGTCGTTGAGAGCGCCATCGACCGGCTTGATGCGGTCTACGAGGCTGTTGCCGCGATCCGCTCGCGCCTAGGCGCGGAAAAGGCTCTGATCGGCTTTTGCGGAGGTCCGTGGACGGTTGCGACCTATATGATCGCCGGGCGTGGCAAAGATGAGCAGATCGCTGCGAAACACTGGGCGTATGCGTCGCCTCAGCGCCTTGATCGCCTGATTGATCGGCTGTGTGTGGTATCAATTCAGCATCTGATCGCGCAACTCAAAGCGGGCGCCGATACGGTGCAGATTTTCGAAACCTGGAGCGGAGCCCTTGATGCAAGCGCGTTCGAGCGATTTGTTGTTCGACCCACGGCGCGGATCGTCAAAGGCGTGCGGGAGACGGTGCCTGATGCGAAAATCATTGGTTTTCCGCGGGGTGCCGGACCGATGTTGCCTTTTTACGCCGAGGTAACCGGTGTTGATGCGATAGGCTTTGACTGGGGGCTTGATCCACAATGGGTGTCGTCGACGATAGGACTGCCGGTTCAGGGCAATCTCGACCCGTTGCGTCTTGTTGCCGGGCGAGCGGCTATCGATGAAGGCCTCGAGCGCTTGTTGCCGGCGATGCGCGGGCGGCCTTTCGTGTTCAACCTCGGTCACGGGATCACACCCGAAGCGCGGATTGAGGATGTGGCCTATCTCGTTGATTGCGTGAGGACGTCGTAAGATGACATATGTCTGGTTGAAAGCAGCTCATATCATCTCGGTGATTGCCTGGATGGCCGGAATGCTCTATCTGCCGCGCCTTTTCGTCTACCATTGCAAAGCTGTGTCTGGCGGCGAATTGTCGGACACGCTGAAAGTGATGGAGCGGCGCCTGTTAAAGGCGATCATGACGCCGGCGATGGTTTCAACATGGGTCTTTGGCATCTGGCTCGCGGTTGAGGGGCAATGGTGGAAAGCGCCATGGCTTCATGGCAAATTGCTGCTGGTTATCGCCATGACGGCGATGCATGTCTATCTGGCGAAGGCTCAGCGGGGTTTTGCGACCGATGAGCGGCCCGGAAGCGAGGGTTACTGGCGGCTGATGAACGAAGTACCCACCGTTCTGATGATCGCTATCGTCATCCTTGTCGTCATCAAGCCGTTCAGCTGATGTGGTGAGACCGGAACCGCGCACGCCCGACTTGCGTCATCGGGCAGTTATGGCTATGGCATAGGTCCCTCCTTTCAGTGCGGCGTGGCGGCATGTTGTCCGTAATGCTCACATTCTCACAATTAACGGTCCTAAAGGCAGCGCCCTTCCTGTGGTCAGCAGCCCATCGATAGCCGTCGTCCGGGCAGTGTTGGACGCCGTGGAGCATCATCATGCAAGAAATCAAGCTTAAAGACCTGAAGCGCAAGACGCCGACAGAAATTCTTGAAACGGCTGAAAGTGTCGGTGTTGAAAATGCATCGACCTTGCGCAAGCAGGAGTTGCTTTTTGCAATATTGAAGAAATACGCCGAAAAAGACGTGGAGATTATTGGCGAAGGTGTTGTTGAAGTTCTGCAAGACGGTTTTGCCTTTTTACGCTCGCCAGAAGCCAACTACCTGGCTGGACCAGATGATATCTATGTATCCCCCGCGCAGATCCGTCGGTTCTCGCTGCGGAGTGGTGATACAGTCGAAGGGCAGATCCGCTCCCCCAAGGATGGCGAGCGATATTTCGCCCTCCTCAAGGTCGGCACGATCAATTTCGAGGATCCGGAGAAGGCCAAGCACAAGGTTCATTTCGACAATCTGACGCCCCTTTATCCTGACAAGCGGCTGCGTATGGAAGTCGAGGATCCGACGCGCAAGGATCTGTCACCACGCGTGATCGATATTGTTGCCCCCATCGGCAAAGGGCAGCGGGCATTGATCGTTGCGCCGCCGCGCACCGGCAAGACCGTGCTGCTGCAAAATGTCGCGCAGGCGATCACCACCAATCATCCCGAGTGCTTCCTCATTGTTCTGCTGATCGATGAGCGGCCGGAAGAAGTCACCGACATGCAGCGCTCGGTCAAGGGCGAGGTGGTATCATCGACGTTCGACGAACCGGCGGTGCGCCATGTCCAGGTGGCCGAGATGGTGATTGAAAAGGCAAAGCGCCTGGTCGAGCATGGGCGCGACGTTGTCATCCTGCTTGATTCGATCACGCGGCTCGGGCGCGCCTACAATACGGTCGTACCGTCATCGGGAAAAGTCTTGACCGGTGGTGTCGATGCTAATGCTTTGCAACGCCCGAAGCGCTTTTTTGGCGCTGCACGCAATATTGAACAAGGCGGATCGCTGACGATTATCGCCACGGCGCTGATCGATACTGGCAGCCGCATGGATGAGGTGATTTTCGAGGAGTTCAAGGGAACCGGCAATTCGGAAATCATCCTTGACCGGAAAGTCGCCGACAAGCGGGTCTTCCCGGCCATGGATATCCTGCGCTCCGGCACGCGCAAGGAAGAATTGCTGACCCCGCCGGATATTTTAAAGAAGATGTATGTGCTGCGCCGCATCCTCAACCCCATGGGAACGATGGATGCCATCGAATTCCTCGTCGATAAATTGCGACAGACAAAAACAAACTCGGAATTCTTCGATACGATGAATACCTAGAGCAAAGTCCGATCAAGTTGGAACGGATTTTTGCTCTAGATTATTGCTTTCGTATCATCTTTTTCCGCCAGCCGGTATCCACCTGGCGGGATGATGCTCTAGGTTTGGTGCCATTCACAGCCGCATCATTTCGCTGATGATCGCCGCGAGCTGAGTTGTATCGCTCATCGGCCGGGAACAGCGTTCACCGACGCAGACATAGATTGTCGGCTGATTGCTGATCGTCGTCTTGCCATGGGCTGGATGTGACGTTGGCAGCGCTGAGGTGTCGGCAAGGGTGAACAGGATGGTTTTACGGGGATAGAACAAGCGGGCGGTGCGGGCCAGCGCCGCACTCCCCGGATCATCGAGGGCGCCGATGATGATGATCTGAACCATGCACAGGCGCAGATCGAGCGCGTTCAGGATACTGGCGTGGCCGTAAACATTACGCTGTGTGGGCGCCGCCAGACAGTCAAACAGGCAATCGGCACGCTCCAGCCAGGAGTGGTCACCGGTGAGATGGGCCAGGCGAACCATGGCCGCGAGGGCCTGTCCGTGCAGGTTGGGTATGGCTTCGTCCATGGTTGATGGCAGATGGAGCGGCAGATCGGCGGCGGTGGTTGCTGCGATCGTATAGAGCCCGTCGGTCGCGCTCAGATAATCGCGATCAAGAACAGTCAGGAATTCAACCGCCTGCGCAATCAGATGGTTCTCACCGGTCACCTGATGGAGGGTGAGGCTGGCGAGCGCCATGCTGGCGTAATCACCCGCCATGGCTGGTGAACTACCACGCCCTTCGCGGTAACTGTGAAAACGGTGATGCGGGGACAGCATTGATTCGCAGATGAAACCATGGATGTCGGTTGCCAGTGCCAGCCAGTCAGGTCGTTCGCAAATATCGCCAGCTCGGGCCAGAGCGATGACCGATAACGCATTCCAATCAGCGAGCAATTTATCGTCGGTGGCTGGGTGGGGCCGTGTTTCACGTGAAACGCGGAGCGCCTGGAAGATAGAATCGGGTATTGTTTCGCCTACGATTTTATCTGCGCCAGGGTGCAGCAGATGCGGGATGGAAACCCCCTCCCAATTGCCACCCTCTGTAATCTCGTAGCGCCGGTTGACGTCTGGCGCGATCGACCCAACCGCATTCGTAACCTGCGTCGGCGTCCAGACATAAAAGGCGCCTTCGCCTTCACCGGAATCAGCGTCGATGCTCGCGGCGAATGCCGGCCGGAGTGCCTTGAGATCACGGATCATCCACGACACGGTCTCATCGATTCGTTGACGGAACAGCGCGTTTCCGGTGCGCAGAAAGGCGCTCGCCAGCAAATCGATCAGCTGCGCATTGTCGTACAGCATTTTTTCGAAATGAGGTACAAGCCAGTCATCGTCAGTGGAATAGCGACAAAGACCACCGCCGAAATGGTCGTAAATGCCGCCCAGACAGAGTTTCGTCAGCGTCAGATCGAGGATGTCGATATAGGTCTTGTCGCCTGTGCGCTCCCAGGCGCGTTCAAATAGTTCAAGGAGAGGAGCGTTGGGAAATTTCGGTGCGCCGCGCGTGCCGCCCTTTACCGTATCCATGACACCGAGCAATCGGGCCGCTGCGAGGTCGAGCACTCCGCGATCGAGTCCGGGCGCCGCCGCCTCGGCATGACCGCGCAGCGAATCGACCAGTTTATGGCCGGTTGATTCGATGGCGAAACGGCGCTCCTGCCAGGCTTTGCTGACTTCCCGCAGGACATCGGGGAAGCCCGGCCGGCCGTAACGAGCCGTGGGTGGGAAGTAGGTGCCGCCCCAGAACGGCATGCCTGTTGGACTGAGGAACATCGTCAACGGCCATCCGCCCTGTTCCCCCAGAGCGTGGAGGGCTGACATGTAGAGATGGTCGATATCGGGACGTTCCTCACGGTCGACCTTGATGTTGATGAAAGATGCGTTCATTGCCGCTGCAATGGATTCGTTTTCGAAACTTTCATGCGCCATCACGTGGCACCAGTGACAGGCGGCATAACCGATCGAGAGCAGGATCGGTCGATCGAGTTGTTGCGCGATATCGAGTGCTTCCCGGCCCCAGGGGAACCAGTGGACGGGGTTGTCGCGGTGCTGGAGCAGATAGGGGCTTGACGTTTCAGCAAGGCGGTTCTTGAACAGGATCTCGCTCAAAGGGTGCTCCTCGACAGTAGCAGAACTCGCGGGCAGGGAATCGGTCGATGGACACTATCTACGCGCTCAGCTCCGGTGTCGGGAAGGCCGGCGTGGCCATCATTCGTCTGTCGGGAGGTGCGAGTGCCGCAGCGGTCCGCGCGCTGTGCGGCGTGTTGCCCGCACCGCGCCGCGCCGTTCTGACGCGTATTCGTCATCCGGTCAGCCAGGAACTGATCGATCAGGGCCTGGTGCTGTGGTTTCCTGGCCCGGCCAGCTTTACCGGAGAGGATGTCGCCGAACTTCACATCCATGGGGGGCGTGCGGTGATTGCCGCGACGCTTGGCGCTTTGGCCGTGATTGATGGCACGCGGGCAGCGGAAGCGGGAGAATTCACGCGACGGGCTTTTGCCAATGGGCGCCTCGATCTGACCGAGATCGAAGGCTTGTCCGATCTGCTGGACGCGCAGACCGAACAGCAGCGCCGGGCAGCGTTGCGTGCGGCAATCGGTGTCCACCGCGCCTTGTATGAGAACTGGACGCGGCGGATTACCTGGGCGCAGGCGCTGATCGAGGCAGCGATCGATTTTTCCGACGAAGGCGACGTTCCGGCTGAAACGCGGGGCGCAATGCTGGATGTCGTCGAAAAACTCAACGCTGACATTGCCGTGCATCTGCAGTCTATCGCGCGAGGGCAGATATTACGTGACGGGGTGCAAGTTGTCATCGCCGGGCCGCCCAATGCCGGCAAATCCAGCCTGCTGAACTGGTTTGCGCAAAAAGAGGTGGCGATCGTCACAGAACAGCCCGGGACGACGCGTGATGTGATCGATGTGCACCTTGATCTCGGCGGGGTTGCGTTCCAGATCAGCGACACGGCTGGACTGCGAACTTCCGCCGATCCTGTTGAGGTCGAAGGTATGCGGCGGACGCGCGCGCGCATGGGACATGCGGATCTGGTGCTGTGGCTCAGCGAGGATGGCGCAGCGGGCGCCGAGGGACGTGTGCCGGTCTGGTCGTTTCGCAGCAAGCAGGATTTGCATCAGGGGGACGACCCGGCTGCAAGCGGCCTGTCGACGGTCACAGGTTTCGGACTTGATCGGTTATTGCAGGATCTGCAGCGATTCGGGCGCGATCTTGTTGGTGATGCGGACGGCGCGCCGGTCATGATCAGAGAGCGGCATCGCGTGTCATTTCTCGAAGCAGCAGATCATCTGCAACGTGTTTTGGCGGCCGATATCAGCTATCCATTGGAATTCACCGCCGAGGATCTGCGTCTGGCGGCGATGGCAATTGGGCGGGTGACGGGGCGGATCGATGTCGAGGATGTGCTTGGCGAGATCTTTGCACGCTTCTGCGTTGGTAAATAATGTTTCACGTGAAACAATTGATACGACTCACGATTTCCGATCGATTCGGACACGGAAATCATCGCGCCCAGAGCGCCGTTGTAACGAAGCGCTGGCCAGCATGACCCTTTCGCTGCTAAGAGCCGGCGATGAGCAGTGATTTTCATCCCGCGGGTGGTCCGGAGACACGCTACGACGTCATCGTGGTAGGCGGCGGGCATGCTGGTTGTGAGGCCGTCGCTGCAGCAGCGCGCCTCGGTGCCGCGAGCGTGCTGATCACCCACCGTCTCGACCGTATCGGCGCCATGTCGTGCAATCCGGCCATTGGCGGGCTGGGAAAAGGCCATCTTGTGCGCGAAATCGATGCGCTTGACGGCCTCATGGGGCGCGTGGCCGATGACGCAGGGATTCAGTTCCGCATGCTCAATCGGCGCAAAGGGCCGGCAGTGCGCGGGCCGCGCGCCCAGGCGGATCGCCGGCTCTACGCCGCCGCCATGCAGACGGCGCTGCGTGAGCAAGGCGGCGTGGCGATGCTCGAAGGTGAGGTCGCCGATCTGGTCGTCGATCAAGGATGCTGCCGCGGGGTCGTGCTGGCTGACGGCCGCGTTGTGCGGGCGGACGCCGTTGTCCTCACGACAGGCACTTTTCTGCGCGGCATGATCCATCTAGGGGAGGTTACGACACCTGCCGGCCGTGTCGGCGAAGCGCCCTCCCTCGCGCTTGCCGAGAGGCTGCAGCGGCTGGGCCTCAGGCTGGGGCGTCTCAAAACCGGCACGCCCGCGAGGCTCGATGGCCGCACCATCGATTATGCCGGACTTGATGCGCAGCCGGGTGACGAGGAGCCGGCGGCGTTCTCATTTATGACAACAAAACTGCCCTCCCCGCAGGTCCTGTGCCATATCACCCGCACCACTGCCGAGACCCATCGGCTGATTGAAGCCAATCTTCATCGCTCGGCGATGTATTCAGGGCAAATATCGGGTGTGGGTCCGCGCTATTGTCCGTCGATAGAAGACAAGATCGTCCGATTTGGTGAGCGGGACGGGCATCAGATTTTTCTCGAACCGGAAGGGCTTGACGATCCAACCGTTTATCCCAACGGGATTTCAACGTCGCTGCCCGCTGACGTGCAGGAGGCGTTCATCCGTACCATTCCCGGTCTGCAGCGTGCGCGTATCGTGCAGCCGGGTTACGCGATCGAATATGATTATGTCGATCCAAGGGAGCTTGGCGCCACGCTCGAACTGAAGCGGCTGCCGGGACTTTTTCTCGCCGGCCAGATCAACGGCACCACCGGCTATGAGGAGGCAGCCGCGCAGGGCCTGGTGGCGGGGCTCAACGCGGCACGGCTGGCCGGCGGGGGCGCAGCGGTGACCTTTGCGCGGGCGCGCAGCTATATCGGCGTTCTGGTCGATGATCTGGTGACACGTGGCGTCACCGAGCCTTATCGCATGTTCACCTCGCGGGCCGAGTATCGTCTCACGCTGCGCGCTGATAATGCGGATACAAGGCTGACGCCGCTTGGTATCGACACAGGCTGTGTCGGACCCGAGCGGCGACGCGCCTTCGCGCGCAAAGCGGAGGGGCTTGCGGCAGCGATGGATCTTGCCAAATCGCTGGTCATTACGCCCTCGGAGGCGACAAAGGCAGGGCTTGCGCTCAATCTGGACGGCATCCGGCGCAGCGCCTGGGACATCCTGTCCTATCCGGATATTGATCTGGCGCGCCTCGGGCAGGTGTGGCCCGCCTTATTGGCGCTGCCACCGCCGATTGCCCAGCAGCTCGAGATCGAGGCGACATACCATGTTTATGCAGTGCGCCAGCATCTGGAAATCCAAGCGCTGCAGCGTGAAGAGAACGCCCTTCTGCCCGCCGATATGGATTATGCGGACATATCGGGATTATCGAACGAAATTCGTGACCGGCTGGTTGCTGCCCGCCCGGCAACGCTAGGCCAGGCGTCGCGTATCTATGGCATGACACCCGCTGCACTGGGGCTTCTGCTGGTTCATGCCCGCAAGGGCCGTGTCAAAGCGAACGCCAAGAGCAGCCGGGCGGTGTGATATGACAGCGCCGCGCTGCGGTGGTGAGCAGGCTCTGGGGGTCGACGTGTCGAGCCAGACGCTTGAACGCCTTCGCCTCTATGACGCTACGTTGCGTCGCTGGCAGGCCGTCCACAACCTTGTGTCGGCGACCACATTGCCTGATCTCTGGCGCCGGCATTTTGCTGATTGCTGGCAGCTCAGCGATCTGGCGCCGTTGTCGCGCCGGTGGATTGACATGGGGGCTGGCGCGGGTTTTCCCGGCCTCGTCATTGCGCTTGCGATGATGGAAAAGGGGGCGGATGGCGTTGTTGAACTCGTCGAACCCAATCAACGCAAAGTCGCTTTCCTGCGTGAGATCATCCGCCTCACCGGTGCGCCTGCCCGCGTTCATGCTGTCGCGATTGAGGATGCTGCCGTCCTGCACGGGATGGAGGTTGGCGTGGTGACGGCCCGCGCCTTCACCAATCTCGAAAAGCTGTGCGGTCTGGCGCAACCATTTGTGGATAAAGGGGCGGTTGCACTCTTCCCTAAGGGACAAGATATAGATGTTGAATTGACGGCAGCCACTAGATGTTGGAATATCGGGTACCAGAGCTTTCCCAGTCGGACCGCCGCGAATTCTGTTATCGTGCGAATCGACAAGCTCAACCGTAAGAGTAGCTCGTCGGAGGACCACCCATGACCCTCACTGCGCCGCGTGTGTTGACGATCGCCAATCAAAAAGGCGGTGTTGGCAAAACCACCACGGCTATCAATCTCGGCACAGCGCTGGCGGCGATTGGCGAGCGTGTGCTGATCATCGATCTGGACCCGCAGGGGAATGCGTCAACCGGTCTGGGTATTGATCGTCGCCAGCGTACGGTCTCGACGTTTGACGTGATGATCGGCGAGGCTGGCCTGGCGGCGGCGGCGGTTGAAACGCTGGTGCCCAATCTGGCGATTGCGCCCTCGACGCTCGACCTCCTCGGTGTCGAGTTGCAGATTTCAAGCGAGCGTGACCGTGCCTTCCGGCTGCGTCGGGCGATTGAGGATTTTGCAGCAGCCGACCAGAGCTACAGCTATGTGCTCATCGACTGCCCGCCCTCGCTCAATCTCCTCACCATCAACGCGATGACCGCCTCACACGCCATTCTTGTGCCGCTCCAATGCGAATTCTTTGCGCTTGAAGGGCTGTCGCAGCTGCTCAAAACGGTCGAGCAGGTGCGGGCGACGCTTAATCCCGATCTGTCGATCCATGGGGTGGTGCTCACCATGTATGACGCCCGCAACAATCTTGCCGCGCAGGTGGTCGAGGATGTGCGCCGCCATATGGGAGAGAAAGTCTACAACACCATTATTCCACGCAATGTTCGTGTCTCGGAAGCCCCCTCTCATGGCAAGCCGGTGTTGCTTTACGATCTGAAATGCAATGGCAGCCAGGCCTATCTCCGTCTGGCATCGGAAATCATCGCTCGCGAGCGCGCCCTTCACGCGGCCTGAGCCGGAATTACGGAGTAGTCATATGGCTGAGGAACATCGTCCGCGTCTTGGTCGCGGACTGGCCGCGCTTATTGGCGATGCGGGCGATGATACGGCGCTCGTTCAGCGCATCCGCCCGCCTGTCGGCGGCCAACGCAAGGTGCCGACAGCCTTTCTCCACGCGTCGGGGCGCAATCCGCGCAGGCATTTTGCCGAGGATGACCTTGGCGAATTGACGCAATCGGTGAAGGAAAAGGGTGTCCTTCAACCCATCCTGGTGCGCACCTCCCCCAAGGAGCGCGACCATTTCGAGATCATCGCCGGCGAGCGGCGGTGGCGGGCGGCGCAGCGTGCAGGTCTGCATGATGTGCCGATTGTGGTCATTGAAGCGAATGATCGCGACGCGCTCGAGATCGCGATTATCGAGAACGTCCAGCGAGCCGATCTTGACCCGATCGAAGAAGCGAATGGCTACCAGCAACTCATCAGCGAATTCAGCTATGCGCAGGACGATCTGGCGAAAGTGATCGGCAAGAGCCGTTCTCACGTTGCCAACACGCTGCGGCTGCTCACCACGTCGGACAAAATCCAGACCCTGCTGCGCGATGGCAAGCTCACGGCCGGTCACGCGCGCGCGGTGATGACCTCGCCAAACGCGGAGGAACTCGCTGTCAAAGTGGCTGACCTCCAGCTTTCGGTCAGGGCGGCAGAAGAGCTGGCGCAGCAGGAGCGCGGCAATGTCGCCCGCCGGCCGCGCAAACCGGCTGACAGCAAGGATGCGGATACGCGGGTGCTGGAAAAGTCGCTGAGCGAGGCGCTCGGTCTTGACGTTGTCATTTCACATCGTGGTGACAAGGGCGGCAAGCTCGAGATTGCGTACAAGACCCTCGAACAGCTCGATCATCTCTGTCGTCGGTTGCAGTCGCCCGGGTCATAAACCGACCGAGAGGCGGTTTGCGGGCGATCCATCTTTGCCGTACCTCGAACCTCAGGCAGGCCGCACCATCGAGGCGACGCGTAGCAGCGCGCGCTCGCCAATTGTCTCGGCCATTACGAAATTCCGGCGGATATCCAGCAGCGCTTGCGTCAGGATACGATGCGCCTCGCCCGCTCGCGGGCTTGACCACAACCGCAATTGTCGCTCGAACACGTTGGCCCGTTTGAAGAAAATCGGCGGTCGTTGCGCCTCGCGGACATCGCGCGCCGAGCGTCCGCGTTCCACGTCGAGGGTACCCAGATAAAGTTGCAGCATATGGCGTAATGCCTGCGACAGGATGGCGTTGGTGTCGATATCCTCGGCAATCAGGCGCGCATAGGCGGAGGCTGTCCCGTGACGGTCCCCCAACCCCATGGCGTCAATGACGGCATCGACCGCAAGTGACGAGACATCGCCACAGATTGCCAGCACGTCATCATCGCTGACGAGCGATTGACCGTGACAGTAAAGGGCCAGCTTGCGCACCTCCTGTCGCGAGGCGATCCTGTCACCTCCGAGTTGTGCTGCCAGACCATCGCGCGCAGTTGGGCTGATGCTCAGCCCAGCCTCCTGCATTTCATCGTCAATCAGCCGGAGGATTTCAGCCGGCCCGTCAGCGTAGCAGGGCAGGGCCAGTGCGTCAGGGGATGTGTCGAAAAGGCGCCTCAATGGCGATTTATCGCTTAATTCACCTGCCTCGACCACCAGATAACCACCTGATATTGCCGCTATGGCCGGCTGCAGGCTGGCGACCAGCGCCTTGCCGTCAATCCGCATGTTAGCCGCACGCAACCAGACGACACGCTCGCCGCCGAACATGCCGATGGTTGCCAATTCATCACTGACGCGGCCAGGATCGGCGACAAGGATATCGGCATCGAGCCTGACGAGGGCGAAGGGGTCGTTGCGGCCTTTGAGGCAGGCCTCGACCAGCCGGCCGACATATTCGCTCACAAGGCCCGAATCAGGTCCGTATACTAGAAAGGCCCGGCGCTTGAGGTCGGGCTGGCGCATGAAAGTCGCAATTGCGGCTCCCTTCAGCGCGGTCACGAACCGGACTGGCTCTTTTGCATGAAGTAGCTCGCCAGGGCGTTACGGATGGCTTCGGACACGTCGCCGACCGCCCGGTCCTCGGCATCGCGCTCGGCGCGGATGGCGGCAAAGCGCTGCGCGGGCTTATCGAACGAGGCACGACCGATGGCCCGTCCCCTGAACACCGGATCAAGACTGCCGATACGCAGCAGCTGGTAGGTGACCTGGATCGTGACGAAGGCAGCCGATTGGCGCCCGGACCCCGCCTCGACGGTAAAGGGTGAGGCGGACTTGATGATGGTGTAATCCAGCCGGTGCACCGGGTTGGCGCTGTCATCGCCGCCGCCTGTAAAGGCGAAGATAAGATTATTGCGCAGTAAAATACTTTCGCGTGTCGCTCCGAGCTGAACAGAAATACCAGCCAGTTCGCGCCCGATACTGGCCTTTTGTTGTGGGGCGCCAGCAGCAGGGGCGCCATTTTCAAGATAAAGCGGGCGAAATCCGCAACCTGCCAAAGCCAGCGACAGCATCACCAGGCCGGCAGGGCGCAACAGGGCGGCGCACTTAGACAACGACATTGACGATCCTTTGCGGCACAACCACGACACGTCGGACCGGACGCCCCTCGAGCGACTGAACGATAATATCCAGAGCGAGAGCGGCCGCTTCAATCTCTTTATGGTCGGCAGTTTTGCCAATCGTCAACTCCGTCCGTTTCTTGCCGTTGAGCTGAACGGGTATCGTCACCGTGTCATCGTCGAGCAAAGCCGGGTCGGCAAGCGGCCAGGCGGCCAGCGCCACGATGTCATCATGGCCAAGCAGACGCCAGCACTCCTCGCCCAGATGCGGCATCATCGGGGCCACCAGGCGCACCAAAACATCCCCGGCTTCACGCAGCGCCGCAGTCAGGCCGGCGGGCGGTGTGTCGAGGCGATTTGAGGCCAGAGCAGCGGTCATGGCATTGGTCAATTCATAGAGTTGGGCAACCGCCACGTTGAAGCGCAGTCGCTCGATCTGGTTCTCGACCGCGACGATGGAACGGTGAACCGTCTTGCGCAGTGCCAGCGCCTCGCTTCCTTCCTCTTCACTCGCAGGTGAGAGAGCCGATATCTCGCCAATCAGCCGCCAGATGCGTTGCACGAAGCGCCAGGCGCCCTCGACGCCCTGTTCGGTCCAGATGACGTCGCGCTCCGGCGGGCTGTCGGAGAGCATGAACCAGCGGGCAGTGTCGGCGCCGTAGGTCGCGATGATATCGTCGGGATCGACGACATTTTTGCGCGATTTCGACATTTTCTCGATGGCGCCAATCTCGACCGCCTCATTGGTGCCGCGCAAATGAGCACGCCGCCCGTCGCCATCGCCAGTGATCAGCACCTGCGCCGGCTCGACCCAGCCACCATCGCTGCGCCGGTAGGTTTCGTGGACCACCATGCCCTGGGTAAAGAGGCCGGCGAAAGGCTCGGCAATATCCATGTGGCCGGTCTGGGTCATGGCGCGGGCAAAGAAGCGGGAATAGAGCAAATGCAGGATCGCGTGCTCGATCCCGCCGATATACTGGTCAACCGGAAGCCAGCGCCGGACATCGCCTGCATCCGTTGGCGCGCTTGTCAGCCAGGGATTGGTGAAGCGGGCGAAATACCAGGATGAATCGACGAAGGTATCCATCGTGTCGGTTTCGCGGCGTGCTGGCGCGGCGCAGCGTGGACAGGCAACGTGTTTCCAGGTTGGATGATGATCGAGCGGATTGCCGGGACGATCAAAGGTGATGTCGTCAGGCAAAACAACGGGCAGATCGCTGTCAGGCACCGCCACAGGACCGCAGACGTCGCAATGGATGACGGGGATCGGGCAGCCCCAATAGCGCTGGCGGGAAATACCCCAGTCACGCAGCCGGAAATTGGTCTGCCGCGTGCCTTGCGGCTCGCCACCCAGAGTTGTTGATTCAAGACGCCTTGCCATCATGTCCCAGGCCGGTTCCGTGTCGAGCCCGTCAAGGAAGCGCGAATGGATCATCGTGCCGGGGCCTGTATAGGCCGTGTCGGTTATGGCGAAGGCCTTCTCGTCTGTCCCCCGCGGCAGCACGACGGGCCTCACCGGCAGATTGTATTTCAGCGCGAAATCAAGGTCGCGCTGGTCATGCGCCGGGCAGCCGAAGATGGCGCCGGTGCCATAGCCCATGAGGACGAAATTGGCGACGAAGACGGGCAAGCTTATGCCTGGGTCGACGGCGTGCTGGACCCGCAGACCGGTGTCAAACCCTTGTTTTTCAGCGGTTTCAATCGCCGATTCAGAGGTGCCGATGCGCCGGCACTCGTCAATGAAGGCGGCGAGAGCAGGATTATCCCTGGCAAGCTTGGCGGCCAGGGGATGGTCGGGGGCGATCGCCATGAAGCTGGCGCCAAACAGCGTGTCGATGCGGGTTGAAAAGCAGGTCAGTTCGCCCTCGCCCGCTGGCGCGCCTGCCGGCTCGAGCGCGAAGCGCACCAGCATGCCTTCCGACTTGCCGATCCAGTTGCGCTGCATGGTGCGGACTTTTTCCGGCCAGCGCTCCAGACTATCCAGCGCTTCGAGCAGAACATCCGACTGCTCGGCAATCCTGAAGAACCACTGGGTGAGATCGCGCAGTTCAACCTCGGCGCCGGAGCGCCAGCCGCGCCCGTCAATCACCTGTTCATTGGCCAGCACTGTCTGATCGACAGGATCCCAGTTTACCTTCGACTGCTTGCGGTCGACGAGGCCGGCCTTCCAGAAATCAAGAAACATTTTCTGCTGGTGGCGGTAATAGCTCGGATCGCAGGTTGCGAGTTCGCGCGACCAGTCCAGCGACAGCCCCATGGATTTGAGCTGATCGCGCATGGTGGCGATGTTGGCATACGTCCATTCCCGGGGATGAACCTTGTTCTGCATGGCCGCGTTTTCGGCTGGCAGCCCGAAGGCGTCCCATCCCATGGGGTGCAGAACGGCAAAGCCGCGCGCCCGCTTGTAGCGCGCCAGCACATCGCCCATCGTATAGTTGCGCACGTGACCCATATGGATGCGCCCGGAGGGGTAGGGGAACATCTCAAGCACATAGAATTTCGGCCGTGGATCATCGTTGCGCGTGTTAAAAATCTCGCGCTCCGCCCACAGCTTCTGCCAGCGCGGTTCGACATCCTTGGCATTATATCGTTCGCTTGCCATACGAGGTTGGTCCGTGATTCGTAAAAACTGCCGTGTCGGGTGGCGGACCTTGGCGCAGGCAGGCAACAAGATCAACGTCTGAGCGTTGTGTCGGGCAGAAAACGCCGCAACGGAGGGATCAAAATGGGTGACAGCGCAGCTGACAATCTGCGGCGGATCATGGCCAAGATTGCCGAAGCGGAGCGCTTCTGCACCCGCCCTTCAGGTTCTGTGCGGCTCATTGCGGTATCGAAAACCTTTGACGAGGCGGCCATCGAGCCGTTTCTTCGTGCCGGCCAGCGTATTTTTGGCGAAAATCGCGTGCAGGAGGCGGCTGGCAAATGGCCGCAGCTGCGCACAGCGTTCACTGACATCGAACTTCATCTGATCGGCCCGTTGCAGACCAACAAGGTGCGCGAGGCGCTCGCTTTGTTTGACGTCATCCAGACGGTGGACCGAGACCGGCTCGCCGGCGAGATCGCCAAAGAGATGGCCAGGACGACCCGGCGCCCGGCCCTCTACGTTCAGGTGAACACAGGCGAAGAGCCGCAAAAGGCCGGCATTCCCCCGCATGAGGCGCCGTCATTTCTGGCTCGCTGCCGCGATGTTCATGGGCTGAGCATTTCCGGCCTCATGTGCATCCCGCCGGCCACCCAGCCTCCCGGGCCCCATTTCGCACTGTTGACCCGCATGGCGGATGAGGCGGGCCTGGCGGTGCGATCGATGGGCATGAGCGGCGATTACGAGCAGGCGATCTGGTGCGGAGCCACCCATGTACGCGTCGGCAGCGCGCTTTTTGGCTCACGTGCGCCCGTCAGCCAATCCTGATCCGGGTATGAGGCCCGATGAAGGGCAGGACGCGCTGCAGGGCCGCGAGGCTGGTGGCAATGCAGCCGGCGGTTGGCGAGAAGGCCGGCCGCGCCACATGCCAGAAGATACCGCTGCCCTTGCCGCGTACCACCGGGCGGTCATTAAAGCCGATTTCGACAATGATATCATATAGATTGTCGCGCCGGCGCAATCGCTCCTCGCTGGCCGGTGGTGGTGGGCGATCCCGCACCAGACGATTATAGCGGCGATCAGATACCAGGTCGCACCACCAATCGCCCGCGCGCACGGCCCGTTTTGGCAGGCGGCTGCGTGGAACGGGCACGCGATCGGCGCGGTAATGGATGGCCCTAAGGGAAAAAAGGCCAAGCGGCGTTCGCCCGTCGCCCTCGCGCCATTTGATCTGGGCGCCGCCGCGCCCGAGCGCGCACGGCACCCGAATGGCGCCGGCGATCACCATCCCGCGATGGCGCCCGCCAGGAGACACCGCAACATGAATGAGTGACAAACAGCGCGATGGCTTTGTCCCGTGCTTTCCCGCGTGGGGCGCGCTGCGCGTCAAGAGATGCTTTCCCTGCATCTATTTTCCTGCTGTGTTTGTCCGGTTATGCTAAGGGATCGACCGGGAAAGACATGCAACGGCAGTTTAGGTAAATTGAGGCATCCGTCCACCGTCAGTGATTCGACGGAGCCGGCTAGCAACGGGATCAGCAATGCAGACACGGATTCTCCTGGTCGACGACGACAACGATCTGCGTGATGCGCTTGCCGAGCAATTGGCATTGCACGAGGAATTTCTCGTCACCACCGCCGATACCGCCGCGAAGGCTGTGCAGGCCATGAAGGCCGGGGACATCAGTCTCGTGGTGCTTGATGTCGGACTGCCTGACATGGATGGTCGTGAAGCTTGCAAATTGATGCGCAAGAATGGCTTCAAGGGGCCGGTCATCATGCTGACGGGGCATATTTCGGACGCTGATCAGATCCTCGGCCTTGATTCGGGCGCCAACGACTACATCACCAAGCCGTTCCGGTTTGCCGTTCTGCTGGCGCGCCTGCGGGCGCAGTTGCGCCAGCATGAAGCAAGCGAGGATGCAGTCTTTCAGGTGCGCGGTTATACATTTCGTCCGGCAGGCAAGCTCATGATCGATCCCAAGGGCTCCAAGGTCAGGCTCACCGAAAAGGAAACAGCAATCCTCAAATATCTTTACCGCGCGGGCGACAAACCGGTGACGCGCGATACATTGCTTGCCGAAGTGTGGGGATATAATTCCGGGGTGACGACGCATACGCTTGAAACGCATATCTATCGCCTGCGGCAGAAAATTGAGATTGATCCATCGCGGGCGGAAATCCTGGTGACGGAGGGCGGCGGCTACAAGCTCGTTCCGTGAACTGATGGCTCTCGACATTCCGCTTCAACTCTTGTCCGAACATCTGGTCTTCGCCGTTCTTGAACGCGAGGCCTTGCGCATGCTGGCGTTTGCGGCGGAGCGAAAGGACTTATCGGCGGGCAATATCCTGTTTGATCAGGGCGAGGCGGCGGATGCGGCCTATCTGATCCTCGAGGGGCAGGTGTCGATCACCAGCGTGCGCGCCGGACAGACGAAACGCCGCGAGACGGCGCAGGCCGGCGCCCTGCTGGGAGAATCCGCCCTCATCACGCCCACACAGCACGCCGCAACCGTTCGCGCCGAGACCGCGACCACGCTGTTGCGACTGCCGCGCAGCGCCTATCGACGTATCCTTGAGGAATTTCCGCGCAGCGCCGTTGATCTGCGCCAGAAACTCGCCGAGCGCCTGCTGGCAACTGTAGGTGACCTCGACACGGTCAGGCAAAGTCTGGAAGATTAGGGTCAGGACCCATTAATTTAGGCAAAACGGCATGGCACGAATGGATAAAATGGCAGGAGAAGCCCGAAAAGCATACCCTTTGGTATGGTTGAGGGC
>DEZK01000044.1 GCA_002365175.1 Raskinella chloraquaticus (SeqCode) | reverse complement strand
GCCCTCCGGCAAACCCAGTGCGGTTCACTCAGGCGCTATCGGAACGCCGCAGTGGAAAACATCGTAAGTCTCGATCAGTGCAAGGCCGCTCCAATCGGCCCTCAAGTAGCCAGGACAAATGGCGAGAATCGTGTTCGCGACACAATAGAAGACCGCCGACTGCAATTTCATTTCACGGTTCCCATTTGCGTCTTCAAGAGAATTTGCGCGCGGCAAGGCCCGCGAATAAAGAACAGCCGCCCGCAAAGTCCTCATCATCCCGCCAAGGCAGGCTGCGGCATGAAGTTGTTCGCGATGCGATCGAGGACATAAAGCGTTGTTTAGAGAGAAAACAGCGCTATTCCTTCAACGACGGTTGGTTTGAAAGTCAATTCGCCTTGATCCAGGCCACGGTCTGGGCGACCCCTTGGACCGGGGTCGTCTGATGGTTTGCGTCCACGACCACTCGCTGGCCGACTGTGTAAGGAGCCTGGTCCTGAATTGCTGGGCGGTCGGACGACCCGATGACCCACAAGACTGGCGTGCGCACGCCCTGCGCAGCAGCGGCGGCGGCAGCGGGTCCAGACGGATCGAAGAAACTGAGATACGCCTCCGCTGCGGTCTTGATCGGGAACGTGCGCCCCTGGTTGAAATCCTTGAATTCGGCCGTCTCCCGGCCTCGCCCCGCAGTGACCATCGCCCGTGCGCGTTCAAGGCTGTCGCCACTGACGCCAGCGATAAAGAGCGGCCGGTGCCCTGGCGCGAGGGCCACCACTCCAGCCGCGCGCCCTCCCGCAGCGACATAGCCGAGCGAGATGTTGGCACCCATGCTGTGGCCCGCCAGAAACACCTTCTGCGCTCCTTGACGTTCGGCCTGCGCCACAGCGACTGCCACCTCGTTGACTGTCGAGGCATATGTCCGATAGCCAGACGACCACGACATGCGCGGCATGACTACCACCGCCCCTTCTCGTCGCAGAGCGGCAGCTAGTGGCTGCAGAGGTCCTTGGCCGCCCCCCTTGCCGTGGATCAGCACAACCCCGACGCCGCGGAGTTCCTGCGCCGCCACGCTCATTGGCCAAAAGAGTACCGTGACAAGAATGAAAGTGGTGATCGCAGAAAATATATGCTTCATCTTCTAGTCCTCATTCGCCGACCCAGATCGCTGCAGTTCGAGAAAAGTACATGCGACTGGCGATAGTCACAAGCTGAGAAGTGTCTTCGGGAATCTGAACAGTCGGAATAAGTAGAATTTCTGCCAGTACCCATGCCGAATGTTCTGCGGCCATAGCGGACCGGATTTTCATACCGATAGTGGCGGCCCCGGCCAAAGTTCAGTCATCGCGTGAGCATGCTATATATCAGGACCGTCGGAATGCGCACGAGGTTACCAGGCGCATCGATCATGTCGCGCGGATATCCCTCGCGCTCCGCGGCTGTTTGTTCGACGATGTGATGGATTTGATAGCCAGCCTTTGGCTCGCTGACAGCATCTATCAATTCTTGCATCGTTTTTGATGT
Organism: Raskinella chloraquaticus (SeqCode); assembly: GCA_002365175.1. GTDB lineage: Bacteria > Pseudomonadota > Alphaproteobacteria > Rhizobiales > UBA4765 > Raskinella > Raskinella chloraquaticus. The sequence goes on along the minus strand of DEZK01000044.1, from coordinate 19,147 downwards.
ATCTTGATATGAAAGCAGTTGTCTCTGGTTGGATCAAGCCATTCCAACGCGTCGTAGGCGGTCATGAGCGCGCGTGCGGCTGGAACTGCAGAGCGTCCGAAGTTTGCAAGCCAGCGTGCAGCGGCCTTTGCATAGCTCGTGATAGCCCTGTTCGTTGAGGGAGGCTCCTCCGGCAGTTGTGGCGGTGGCGGAATGTCGGCTGGTTGATCGGCGTTCTCGGTCGGCAGTTCAGAAAGTGGCTTTCCATCCCTGCCACCGCCTGGTGGCTCACCAGAGATCGACGCGAGTATGACTGTTAATGGGGATGCTTCACCAACTGCGCCGCCATCGCGCGGCTACCTCCCGCCACCCGGTTGACCGGCAGGGATTCGTAGCTGCGCAGGATTGAACGCCCTGATCGCCAGCTCGTGCAGTTCGGCATGGAGTGCGCGCAAATCGGCGAGCTCCCGCCGCAGCGCTTTCTGTTCATGCGAACGATAGGCGGCGTCGGGCGACAACCAGGAAGCCAGCAGAACCCGCTGGTGGCAGTCAATGCTGCGCCGCAGGCGCTGGTCGGTCAGGTGGAAGCGGGTGGCAAGGTTCATGAAACGGTTCCGATGTTAGGACAACAATCCTAACACTGGCCGCCACAGGTGCGAGGTCATGACTTATCCCTCTGGGATAAACCTCTGAAACAACGATAAAACCGAGTGAAAAATCAATAGAAGAGCGGCGGGCTTTTCCACTCTGGAGCCAAAGCCGATCAGGTCGGATCGAATTTTGGCTCCAGGTTATTTTGCATCCCCTTTATCCGCCAGCCGGTATCCGCCTGGCGGGAGGATGCTCTAGCCGCCCACCACCCGGTCCACCATCTCGCCCGACAGGCCGAGATAATTTGCCGGGTCGCAGGCATGGTCGATGGCTGCGTCCCCACCAAGCGCGCCGACGATCTCTGGCGCGCGTTTGAGAATGTCGGCCAGCATGCCGCCCTGTTCGATCGCCTGCCGGCAGGCGCTGTAGACGACATCGTGAGCCTGCTGGCGCCCGAGCTTGGGAGCGGCTGCCATCATCACCGCCTCTGCCACGATCAGCCCATGGGTGAGGCCGAGATTGGCGCGCATGCGGTTTGTATCAACCACCAGCCCGCCCAGCATGAATTTTGCCTGATGAAGCGCCGAGGCCGTGAGGAGGAAACTCTCCGGCAGCGATACCCATTCAAGGTGCCAGGGGCCGGTGGCGCGCTCGAAATCATGGATCATGGCATCAAGCATGGTTGCCACATGCTGGCGCACGGCTTTGGCTGCGGCCAGCATAAGCTCGCTTGAAATCGGATTGCGCTTTTGCGGCATGGTCGAGGAGGCGCCGCGCCCGGGCTGGAACGGTTCCGCCACCTCGCCGAATTCGGTTGCTGCCATCATCATCACATCGCTTGCGACCTTGCCAAGCGTGCCGGTGATGAGGCCAAGCAGTGTCACCGCTTCCGCCAGCCCGTCGCGCGCCACATGCCAGGTGATGGCTGGTTGGGCGAGGTTGAGTTCGGCGCAAAACGCCGCCTGTACGTCGAGCCCGCGCGGACCAAGCGAGGCGAGCGTACCGGCCGCCCCTGAAAACTGTCCGATCAGAATGCGCGGCAGCGCCTGCTGTATACGCTCGATATGGCGGTCGATGGAGGAGAGCCACACCGCCACCTTGTAGCCAAACGTCACCGGCAGCGCCTGCTGGAGATGGGTGCGCCCTGCCATCGGCGTGTCGCGATGGCGCGTGGCAAGCTTTGCCAGGATGGTGCGCAGCTCGTGCAGATCGCGCGTGATGATGGCGAGCGCCTGTCGCAATTGCAGAATTGTCGCCGTGTCCATGATGTCCTGGGTGGTCGCTCCCCAATGGACGTAGCGCCCTGCCTCTCCCGCAGCCTTCACCAATTGGTGGACCAGCGGCAGGATGGGATAGCCGACGATCTCGGTCTCGCGCCGCATATGGTCGTAATCAATGCTCACGCTCTTGCAGACAGCGTCAATCGTGGCCGCCGCCTCGGGCGGGATGATGCCAAGCCGGCCTTCGGCACGGGCGAGCGCTGCCTCAACTTCAAGATAGCAGGCGACGAGCCCCTCATCGGAAAAGATGTGGCGCATCTCGCTGGTGCCGAACATGTCGCGGAAAAGCAGAGAATCAAAAACGGTCGACGCCACGATCAGATCTCCTTCATAGGGAGCGTGACTTTAGGCGTTGACAGGCGGTGCTGCCAGCCCCGGCATTGCATTGATCAACGCCTTGATTTCGGGGCGGCAGGAGCCGCAATTGGTGCCGGCCTTTGTGAGCGCACCGATGGCATCGACATCGCGCGCGCCTGACGTGAACGCCTCGCTGATCGTCGCGCGGCGCACCGCAAAGCACGAGCACAGGAGCGGCCCAAGGTCGGGGCCGGCATCAGCAGTGCGGCCCGCCAGAAGGGCCTTCTGCTCACCTGTCGTGAGCTTGTCCTTGGCGAACATGTCGATCAGCCAGTCGAATAGCGCTTCTTCGCGCTGCGGCGCCACGAAGAGTGCGGTTTCAAGCCGGTCCGCTTGCAATGAAGCGACACGAAAATGTCCCGTATCGTGATCTGCAAGGCTCGCGCGGTTCCCGTTTTCACCTGTCAGATTGGCGAGCACCGCCTGCAGCGCTGCGGGTGCGCGGGTCGAGGCAAAGAAAACGGCTTCCCCGTCTGCGAGCCGCAAGCGCACATGTTGCAGCCAGGCGGGGAGGGGAAGCGGGTGCCGGCTGAGCAGGATGCCCTCACTTGCCATGGCAACCGGCTCGACCGCGACGGGCGTGGCTTTCGATTCAGGCTGGCCTGAAAGTGGGTCGACATCGTCCTGAACGACGGCGTCGACCCTGACCAGCCCGCCGGTTGCAGCACTCCAGTGAAAGGGGGCGAATACCATGCCCGCCGGCAGGCCGGGATCGATATCGACCCGCAGGGTGACCGATCCATGGGCGCTTTCAACCCGTGCGTAGCCGCCAGATCGCAGACCGTGGTGCGCGGCGTCGTCAGGGTTGAGCGCAAGCAATGGCTCGCTGACATGGCGGGCCAGACGTGGCGCCTTTCCCGTTCGTGTCATCGTGTGCCAATGGTCGCGCACCCGCCCGGTGTTCAACATCAGCGGGTAGGCAGCACTTGGCCGATGGGCAAGGTGAGGTGGAGAGATCGCGACAAAACGCGCCCGCCCGTCAGGGGCAAAAAATCCGCCTGCGGCAAAAAGCCGGTCCTGCGGCTTGGCACCCTTTCGCCACGGCCAGTGAAACGGCGTCAGGGCTTGGTAGCCGGTATCGTCGATGTCAGCGACGGCGCCGATATCAAAATCGCGGCTGCCGTCATTTTCAAAGGCAGAGAGCGCCGCGTGCTCGCGAAAGATCGCCGCTGGCCCCTCATAGTCAAAACCCGCATAGCCCATGCGCCGCGCCACAAGGCATATATGCTCCCAGTCGGGCCTGGCGTCGCCCGGTGCTGGCAGAAACGGGCGCTGACGCGAAATGCGCCGCTCCGAATTGGTCACCGTCCCGTCCTTCTCGCCCCAGGCGCTGGCCGGCAGCAGGACATGGGCGCCCGCCTCATTGGTGTCAGTGGCACTCATCGCTTCCGAGACGACGAACAGATCGAGTTTTTTCATCGCCGCGCGTACGCCGTCAGCTCGCGGCATCGTTACCGCTGGATTGGTATGCATCACCCAAAGGGCCTTGATGGCGCCGCGCGCCACCGCATCAAACATGGCAACCGCCTTGCGGCCTTCGCCTCCGGCCAGATGCGGCGCGCCCCAGAAGCGGGCGACCCGCTCGCGCTCTTGCGGTGTGTAGCCCATATGAGCGGCCAGCATGTTGGCCAGCCCGCCCACCTCGCGCCCGCCCATGGCGTTGGGCTGGCCGGTCAGCGATAAAGGACCGCAACCCGGCTTGCCGATGCGCCCGGTCGCCAGATGGCAATTGAGGATGGCGTTGACCTTGTCCGTACCTTGCGCCGACTGGTTGACGCCCTGGCTGTAGCAGGTGACGACGCGCTCACGGTGGATGAAAAGATCAACGAAGCGGGCGATATCCTCAGCGCTCAGACTTGTTCGTGCCGCAACGCTTGAAAGGTCGGGAGCAATCTCGTGGGCCCGTGCCAGGGCTGCGTCGAAGCTGCTGGTATGGGCGGCGATGAAGGCGCGGTCGGTCTTTTGGCGGCGCGCCAGCTCGCTCAGCAAAAAAGAAAAGAGCACACTATCCATGCCGGCTGCGACGGGCAGGGAGAGATCAGCCCCTGCGGACGTGGCGGTGACGCGCGGGTCGATGTTGACGAGGATGGCGCCTCTTGTCTCGCGTGCCGTCTGCATGCGCTGGTAGAGGACAGGATGACACCAGGCAGCGTTCGATCCGGCAAGAATGATCAGATCGGCTTCGTCCAGATCCTCATAGGTGTTCGGGACCGTGTCGGAGCCGAAGGCGCGCCGGTGGCCTGCGACCGACGAGGCCATGCACAGCCGGGAATTGGTATCGACATGCGGCGTGCCGATAAAGCCCTTCGCGAATTTGTTGGCAACGTAATAATCTTCCGTCAACAACTGGCCCGAGAGATAGAAGGCAATCGCCCCGGCGCCGTATTTTTCAAGTGTTTGCTTCAGGCCATCTGCAATGAAGGCGCTTGCCTGGTTCCATGTCGCGCGCTGGCGATGGATGGTCGGGTAGAGAAGCCGCCCCTCAAGGCCGATTGTCTCGCCGAGCGCCGCCCCCTTGACACAAAGCCGTCCGTGATTGGCAGGATGATCCGTGTCCCCCGTGACCGCTGCGCTGCCATTGCCATCCGGCGATACCACGACGCCGCACCCCACGCCGCAATAAGGGCAAGTCGTTTTGATCGACCCTGACAGGCGGGCGTCCATCAATAGACGTCGGCTTGATAACGGCCCGCCTTCTTCAGCCCGGCAACGAAGGAAACAGCGTCCTCGCTGCTCATCTTTCCATGCGCGCCAGCGATATCAACGAGAACCCGCTCCACATCCTTGGCCATGCGTTTGGCATCGCCGCAGACGTACAGGTGCGCGCCGTCCTTCAGCCACGACCATAACTCGGAACCGCTATCGCGCATGCGATCCTGCACATAGATCTTGTCTTTTCCGTCCCGCGACCACGCAAGTGTCAGGCGCTGCAGATGCCCAGCCGATTTCATGGCATTCAGTTCGTCGGCATAGAAGAAATCGCAGGCTGAGCGTTGATGGCCGAAGAAAAGCCAGTTGCGCCCCGGCGCCCTGCAGGCGATGCGCTCATGAAGGAAGGCGCGGAAGGGCGCGATGCCGGTGCCAGGCCCGATCATGATGATCGGCTTTGCCATGTCAGCGGGCAAGGCAAAGTCATGGGCCTTTTGTACATAGGCTTTGATGGCCGCTCCCGGCAGCGCACGCTCGGCCAGAAAGGTTGACGCCAGCCCATGGCGCTGGCGTTGCCCGAGGCGGTAGCGCACGCTGTCAACCGTCAGTGACAACTGGTCTGGAATGGTTTTGGGCGACGATGAGATCGAATAAAGGCGCGGCTGCAGGAGGTCCAGGGCTTCAGTAAACGCCTCGGGACTGAGCTTCAATCCGGCAAATTTGTGCAGCGTTCCAAGCACGTCGAGCAGCGCTGCGTCACCATCAGGATCATCACCTTTGGCAAGCGCCTGAGCCTTTGCCCGCTGGGCGCCGCCCGTCACGAACGAAATGAGCTGGAACAACGTGTCGGGCGCCGGCCCCAGCGCACGCTCGTGAATGAGTGCGTGACGCAGCGTTGAGCCGCCAACCGGCGCATCGGGTCGCGCGCCCATGAGGGCGATGATCGCGTCAGCCAGTCGCGGATCATTGTCGGCAAAAACACCGAAACTGTCACCAACCACATACGACACACCGCTGCCCGAAAGGTCGAATTCGATGTGGTATGTCTCCTTCTGCGACCCTTCTCCGTTCAGCTTGCGCCGGGATAAAAACCGCACCTCGGTCGGATTGTCGCGTGACATTCCCCTGGCGGGTGGCGCGTTCGCTGCAACCGGGGCAGCCTGAACCGCAGCCCCCGCGCCATCCTGCATCAGCGATTTGATCGCCCTGAGTGTCTCCTTGCCGCCGGGAGCGCACAGGTTGAGCCGCGCTTCGCTCCCTGAGGCGAGCGCTGCGGAATAGGTGGCGCACACATAGCCGCACTGGCCGCAATCCTGCTGCGCCATGGCGGCAAACAATTTCTGCCTGACGGAGCGCCCCTCGGCGCGTTTCAGCCGCTCGGCAATCTCCATGGCCGGATCATGCCAGGGCGCATCGTCAGCTTCGGCTGGCGGTTCGTTCAGAAGGGCCGAAACCTCGCCGGGAGCCAGCGCCGTCACGGCTGCCGTATCAAGCTTCAGATAGCCGGCGAAAAAACCGCTCAGCCAGGCGCGCTGGGCGGCCTCGAACGGCGCTGTCTCGGGCAGAAGATCGTAACTTTTGACCAGCGGCAAATTGATCGTCATGACGCACCGCCCGCAAGTGCCTTCAGCGTCTCGTCATCAACGCGATGGGTGAAGGCGTGGAAGCTTTCGTCCGGGGATGTGCGGTGCGCTTGCCACGCCCTCAGCAGGCGCTCGACATGGCCGGCGGCCTTGCCTGCCGGCACCTTCGGCCATAGCAGGCGTCCGATCCTCGCCTGATCGGCGAAGCCGCCGCCGACAATGATATCGTAGCCCTCAATCGTATCGCCCTCATCGTTGACCGGCACTGGCGCCCCGACGAGCCCGATATCGCCGATATAATGCTGGGCGCACGAGTGATGACAGCCGGTGACATGAATATTGACCGGCTGGTCGAGCACAAGCTTCTGGTCAAGGCTCGCGGCGATCCTCACTGCGTCTTCCTTGGTGTAGGCAGCGGCGAATTTGCATCCCGTCTTGCCGGTGCAGGCGACCAGCCCCGAAGCCAGCGTGCTGGCGCTCGCCGAAAGGCCGAGCGCGCCAAGACCGGCTATCACCGCCTCGACATCGCCGTCGCGCACGCCTGACATCAGCAGGTTTTGCCAGACGGTGAGGCGGATATCGCCATCGCCGTAGCGCTTGGCGAGCATCGCCAGTCCACGCACCTGGTCGACGCTGAGCTTGCCTACCGGACAATGAACACCAATCCAGTTCAACCCTGCCTGCTTCTGCGCCCGCACGCCGATATGGGCCTGACGATCAATTGGCGGGCGCGGAAGAAGATCGCTTTCGCTGAGGCGGGTAAGCTTCCTGTCGAGGAGCGTTTCCACCTCGCCCAGAAAGCGCTCGAAGCCCCACGCATCGAGGAGATATTTGAGCCGTGCTTTGGTACGATCAGTGCGCGTGCCATGCGAAATGAACACGCGCACAATGGCGTCCGCCACCGTGATACAGTCTTCGCTCGTGCAGAACAGACCGGTGGCACGCGCCAGATCCTTGTGGCCGGTGATCCCGCCCAGCGTCACACGCCACATCAATTGTTTATCGCCGTTGTCCTTTGCTCTGAGTTGAACCGCTTGAAAGCCGATATCATTGGTCTCTTCCAGCGTGGCGATGATCCCGCCACCGTCGAAGGCGACGTTGAATTTGCGCGGCAAACCATAAAGCGAGCGGTCATTGAGAATATGCTTGTGCCAGTCGCTGGCAAGCTGCCTGGTGTCGGCAATTTCCTGCCCGTCGATCCCCGCCGTCGCGCCCCCGGTGACGTTGCGGATGTTATCAGCCCCCGAGCCGCGGGTGCTCAATCCGAGATTCTCGACCGCTTCCACCACCGCCGCCCCGCTTGAGGGTGCAATCTCGCGCAGTTGCAGATTGGCGCGCGTCGTTACATGGACGTAGGGGCCACCATGACGCTCGGCGATGTCGGCAACGCCGGCGAACTGCCAATGGCGCAGGATGCCGTTGGGAATGCGCAGCCGGCACATATAGCTCGTCTGCGTTGGCGCCACATAGAACAGGCCATAATAGCGCCAGCGAAAATTATCCTCCGGCTTCGGTGCCTCGTTGCGGCGCGACTGTGCCTTGAAGCGCGCATAGGCATCGAAGGGGTGTTCGGCCCGCTTCCATTTCTCCTGATCAGCCAGCTTGCCGCCGCCCGCCGTCACGCTGTCCTGAGCGGCCGTGTGGATCGCATCGGGTCCGGCCGGACCTGCAGGCGCAACCGGCGCTTTGCCCGCCAACATGCCAGCCCCGATGCCGGCCGCAAACCCTTCGAGATAGCGCTTCTGTTCACCAGAAAAATCGCTGCTCATGTCACGCCGCTTTCTCTGACATGTGAGACACGAAGGCGCGCCCATGAATGAGGTCGAGGCGCATTGCTGCGATGGATAAACCCGAGCGAATAAGGTCGCGGTACCACAGCCCGTCCTCGGTATCGCCGACCAGAACGCAACCGATCAGGCGGTCGCCTGAAAACACCAGGCGGCGGTATGTCCCGTTCGCCCGCGCCTCGATGACGGCGCTGCTGACGCTATCACTGTCGCTTGACATATCGCCGGCAGAAAACACCGGCACGCCAGAGACCTTGAGATTGGTGGCAGGCGCCATGCCGGCAAAGGCAGCCGGCTCGCCACAAAGGCAGCTGGCAAGCACGTCGGCCTGCGCATAGGCGGGTTCGATCAGCCCGTGGACGATGCCGCGATGTTCGGCACACTCGCCGATGGCGAAGATATCCGCCACATTCGTCGCCATCTGGTCATCGACGATGATGCCGCGCCCGACTGCCACGCCAGCGGCCCTGGCAAGTGCTGCGTTGGGTTTGATGCCGACCGCCATCACCACCAGGTCGGCTGCTATCTTCCCGCCATCGGCAAGGAGAACGCCATCCACTGTGCTGTCGCCGGTGATTGCTTGCGTCTGCGCCTTGAGAATGACGCGGATACCACGCCGGCGCAGGGCATCGAGCAGGAAGGCTGCGCCGCGCGCATCAAGCTGGCGCTCCATGAGCCGGTCCATGACGTGGAGCAGCGTCACCTTCGCGCCGCGACGGGCCAAGCCGGATGCCGCCTCGATGCCGAGGAGCCCGCCGCCAATCACAACGGCGGCGTATCCGGGCTGCACCGACGCTTTCATCGCCGCGACATCGTCAAGCGCGCGGAACACCATGACGCCAGGCAGGTCAGCGCCCGGCACCGGCAGACGGATCGCCTGCGAGCCGACGGCAAACACCAATTGGTCGTAGTTATGGCGCGTTCCCTCGGCTGTTACCGCCACCTTGGCAACGGTATCGATGCTTTGGACGGTGGCGCCACAGATAAGGCGGACACCCTGCGCGGCATACCAGTCACGGCTTCTCAACTGGACGCCATCATCGTCATTGTCGCCGGCAAGCAGGGAGGACAACAAAACACGATTATAGGCAGGCGATGCCTCGGCACCGAGAACCGTGAGGGTGAAACGGTGAGGCGCCCGCGCGATGATCTGCTCCACCAGGCGCAGCGAGGCCATGCCATTGCCGATAATGACAAGCCGCAGGCGCTCGCGTAACGGCTCGGTCGCCATGGTCAGGCGACCAGCGAGGGCGCCTTGTGGCGCGCATAGAGGAATTCGATCACCGCCGCGCGACATTGGGTATAGGTCGCATCGCTGACGAGCGCGAGCCGATCACGGGGGCGTGCGAGCGGAACGGTCAGGACCTCGCCGATGGTTGCCGCCGGCCCGTTGGTCATCATGACGATGCGATTGGAAAGCAGGACCGCCTCATCGACATCATGCGTGATCATGATCATCGTGTTCTTCAGCCGGGAATGAATCTCCATCACCGAATCCTGGAGGTGGGCGCGCGTCAGCGCGTCGAGCGCGCCAAAAGGCTCATCAAGAAGGAGGATCTTCGGCTCAAGCGACAGCGCGCGGGCAATGCCGACGCGCTGCTTCATGCCGCCTGACAATTCCGAGGGGAATTTCTCCAGGGCATGGCTCATGTGGACGAGCGCCAGATTATGCTTGATCCATTCGTCGCGCTCCGCCCGGCTCTTGCGGCCGGAAAACACCTTGTTCACCGCTATCGCCACGTTGTCGTAGACGCTGAGCCAGGGCAGCAGCGAATGGTTCTGGAAGACGATGGCCCGCTCAGGGCCGGGGCTGTTGACCTCGCGGTTCTGCAACAGCACGGCGCCTTTGGTCACCGGCGTCAACCCGCCGATAATGTTCAGTAGCGTCGATTTTCCACAGCCGGAATGACCAATGATCGAGATATACTCGCCATTGGCGATGGACAGATGAATATCGCGCAGAACTTCGGTTGTCGTCGAGCCCCGCTGAAAGCTTTTGGCGATGTGATCAAGCTTGAGATAGGGGTCGCTGTCCTTTGACATCACCGCTCCTTCAGGGCGTTGCGCTGCGCGTGACGAAACGCCCTGCGGCAGACACCAGGCGATCAAGGACAAAGCCGACAACGCCGATATAGACGAGCGCGACCACGATGTCGGGCAGTTTGGATGAATTCCAGGCGTCCCAGATGAAAAATCCGATGCCAACACCGCCTGTCAGCATTTCAGCCGCAACGATCGCCAGCCATGACAGACCGATACCAATGCGCAGCCCGGTGAAGATATAGGGCGCCGCTGAAGGCAGCATCACCTTGAAGAAAAGCTCCAGGGTGTTGAGGCGAAGCACCGCAGCGACATTGCGATAATCCTGCGGCACGTTGCGGATGCCGACCGCCGTGTTGATCAAGATCGGCCAGATGGACGTGATGAAGATCACGAAGATCGCGGATGGATTGGCATCACGGAAGGCCGCGAGCGAAATGGGCAGCCAGGCAAGCGGGGGAACCGTGCGCAACACCTGGAAGATCGGATCAAGCCCGCGCATCGCCCAGATGGACTGCCCGATCAGGGCGCCGATGGCGATGCCGGCGATTGCCGCCAGCCCGAAGCCGACCGCTACCCGCTGCAGGGAGGTAAGAATACGCCAGCCAAGCCCGATATCCTGGGATCCGGCCCAATAAAAGGGTTGCAGGATCAGGTCTTTCGATTCGCTCCACACGATACTGGGCGTGGGCAGTGATGCGCCGGGCTGAGAAAAGGCAATCTGCCAGATGAGAAGCAGCAGGGCGGTCGTGAGGGCAGGAGGCAGAGCATTCTGCAGCGTCCATATCCAGGCGCGCATTGCCCTGCGGCCCAAGGAAAACGCCGGCGAGACCGCGACCGCGTTATTCAGCACCTTTCGCGGGTTAGCCGTCGCCGGCGCTGAAGTGTGAGCATAGCCATCACCAGTGCTTGCCAATGTCATGCCGCCGATCCTCTATCCGCCGTTTGACGGGCCGTACAACCGCGTCGCTTATGGTCCGACATTCAAACTCCATGCCAACGGCCAAGTGTGCGCTTATCCGCCTCTTCGCTGCAAAACCGGAAGATTGGATTCCTCAGCATCGCCGCATCTGCCCAAAAAACATACGGCGATCAAAAATTGTCCAATTAAACGGCAGCCCGCTTGATTTTGAGGGATTTGAGATAGCCCATGGGATCGGCAGGATCGAATTTCACGCCGTCGAAGAAGGTCTCGACACCACGGCTGTCGCCGCTCGGCGCATCGGCCAGACCGATTTGCTTGGCTGCCTCACGCCACAGATCGGCGCGGTTGGTCTTGTCGATGAGCGCTTTGGCATCCATCGTCAGCGGAAACTTTCCCCACCGCATATTCTCGGCAACAAACCACGCATCATGGCTCTTATAGGGGTAGGACACTTCGCCATTCTTGCCCCAGAACTTCATGGCAAGGCCGGTGTCTGTGACCTTCCGGCCGAGGCCATAGTTGATGTCACCCTTGATCCGCCCGATGATATCGCCGACCGGCACATTGAACCATTGCCGCCGGCCGACAATTTCAGCCATTTCCTGCTTGTTTTCGGCTTTTTCGCACCACTGCTGTGCTTCCATGGTGGCCATCATGATGGCTAAGGTCGCCTTGGGGTTGGCATCCACCCATTCAGCGCGCATGCCAAGCGCCTTTTCAGGGTGACCACCCCACAACTCGCCCGTCGTCAGCGCCGTATAGCCGATGTTCTGGTTGACGAGCTGCTCGTTCCACGGCTCGCCGACGCAGAAGCAATCCATGGTTCCAACCTTCATGTTGGCGACCATCTGCGGTGGCGGCACGACGATGACCTTGATGTCGTTGTCCGGATCGATGCCGCCAGCCGCCAGCCAGTAGCGGATCCAGACATCATGCGTGCCCCCGGGAAAGGTCATTGCCGCTGTCAGTTCCTTGCCGGCCGCCTTCTTGCGGGCGAATGCCTCGCGCAGCGGCGAGGCATCCTTCTGGATGTTCAGGTCCTTGTATTCGTTTGAGACCGAAATGCCCTGGCAATCATAATTGAGGTTGAGCAGCGTATACATTGGCAGCTTCTGGTTGTTCTGTGTCACCGTGCCGGCTGAGTACATGTGGACCTTGGGGCGCAGAATATGCGCGCCATCGATACCATTGGCCTTGGTTCCCAGCGCCATGTTGTCACGCGTAGCCCCCCAAGAGGCCTGCTTCGAGATATCCATATCGGGCAGACCAAACTTGTCGAAGAACCCCTTTTCCTTGGCGATGATGAGGGGAGCTGAATCGGTCAGCGCTATGTAGCCGAGCTTCGTTCCCTTGACCTCGGGGCCGGCGCCTTGCGCGAAAGCGCCGGACGGAAAGGCCATGCGCGCCGCTGTCAGCGCTGCGGCAGATGCGCTCAGCGCCAGGAATTGACGGCGGCCTGCCTGCATACCTTTTGACGATCCACGAGACCTGTTCATGACATATGTCCTTCTGCGATGAACCGGTATTGTGCGCTGCACCATCGATTCTTCCATCGTCAAGACGGGGCACGGCACGACAAATTTTTGTGCGAATAAAACATAATAAAATCAATGTATTGCAGAATAATTCTGTTAAACAAGCGAATCGGTTCGCTGTGATTTTAGGCATTTGCCTAGAGCGAACGCTGCGTAAAGCGCCACGAAATCTGGGGTCGCTGCCGCCTCCGCAGCGTCCGGCACCAGGCTATTTTACAAAGCAGACTGTTCCAGTTTCCGTGACGTCATAACCGCCGAACAAAGCCGCCTGCCGGACGAAACGTTGATCGCGCATCAGCGCGAATAATCTCTGCGGCCCCGGCATAAAATAGGTGCGCTGGCGCAGGGCCAGATCAAAGGCTTCCCAGGCGAGCGCGACGAATCCAAGCCCCAGATTTGCCGCAACCGCACGCGTGGCAACGCCACAATCAATGTCGTTGGCCTTCAATGCCTGCGCAAGATCGAGCCCGGTGGGGTAAGGCCCGCCAGCCGATCGCAGGCTCGCCGCCTCGCGCCCTTCCTGCGCCAGCAACCGTCGAAGCAGCATAAAGGCACCCGCGCCTTCCTGGCGAAGCCCGATACGGGCGCCGCCATCGATTGCTGCACCAAGCGAAGTGAGCCCGAGCGGGTTACCGGGTGCGACCAGCAAACCTTGCTCGCGCCGGGCAAAAGCAATGAGCACAACGTCATTAAGCGCGCTATTGCCGGCAATCGCGCCAGCATTGGCGGCAACATCGTCGCCAAGGTCATGAAAATGGATGGCAGCCATCCCGACATCATGGCGCTCAAGCCGTTTAAGCCCGGCCTGCGAGCCTTCCGACAGCAGGGCAAGTCCGCAACCGGATGTGCGCACGGCCCATTCGAGCAGAGGATCGCTGCTACCACCAATAATGGGTGGCGCTGGTGGCGGCAGTTGCGCTGGACCGACAAGCCCGGCGGCGATCCAGCTATCGAGGCTGACACGTGGAAACAGCCATTTACCACTGACTTTGGAACAGGGTACGGCGCCCGCCGCGACGAGATCGTAGAGCTTGCGTTCCTTGATCCGCAGATAGGTGGCGGCTTCCTCGGTCGTCAGGTAGGCGTTCATGGGATGCATCTCCGGTGCTTTTGTATGCATATAGATGTATAAATTACATGATTGGCATTTATGCGGAAAGGATAGTATAAATTTGGCAGCATCGAGGGAAGCGGCGTGGAATTTGTTTCGGCCTTCACCACGGCCATCGGCATGGTGGCAGATGTCGACCCGGCACTGATGGCGATCATCGCGCTGTCATTACGGGTGACGCTGTCGGCCGTCTTCCTGGCAGCCCTGATCGGATTGCCGCTCGGCGCGCTCCTTGCCGTCAGCCGCTTCCCCGGCCGCGCCCTGCTCGTGGTCGCGATCAACGCCCTCATGGGATTGCCCCCGGTGGTTGTCGGGCTTGCGATCTATCTGATGCTGTCGCGCTCAGGCCCGCTGGGTGGCCTTGGCTGGCTGTTCACGCCGCCAGCCATGATCCTTGCCCAGTTCGTGTTGGTCCTGCCGATCGTCGTCGCGCTGACCCGTCAGAGCTTGGAGGATTTATGGGGCGAGTATCGCGAACATCTGCTGTCGCTTGGCCAGTCGGGTTGGCAGGTGGTTCCAACTCTTTTGTGGGAAGGGCGCTTTTCGCTGGCAACTGCCCTCCTTGCGGGCTTCGGGCGGGCAAGCGCCGAGGTTGGCGCCGTGCTCATCGTCGGCGGCAATATCGCTGGCTATACCCGCACCATGACAACCGCCATCGCCCTTGAGACCTCGAAGGGCGACCTGCCGCTGGCACTCGGCTTAGGGCTGGTGCTCCTGCTGTTGACGCTTGTGATCAATGCGGCGGCCTTTGGAGCAAGCCGCATCGGCGCCCGGTTCATGGGCGCATGAGCGTGCACGGCCCGCGCACGATTCTTCCCCTGCTCGTTGAAAATCTCACCTATGAGGTGGACGGCGAAAAGCTGCTTGGCCCCCTCTCGCTTTCTGTCAATCGCGCCGAGGCGCTTGCCATCATCGGCCCGAACGGCGCGGGAAAATCGTTGTTGCTGCGCCTTTGTCACGGCTTGATCGCGCCAAGTGGCGGGACGATACGCTTTGCTTCAGCGGCTGGCAGTATCGCCGCGCCCAAGCGCCACGCCATGGTCTTCCAGAAGCCGGTGATGCTGCGCCGCTCGGCGCGGGAAAATCTCATCCACGCTTGTCGTGCGGTAGGTTTTTCACATAGCGAGAGCCTGCAGCGCAGCGGATCAGCCCTTCACCGCTTCGGCCTTGCGTCACTCGCTGATCGTCCCGCCCGCCTTCTCTCGGGCGGTGAACAGCAGCGCCTGGCGATCGCCCGCGCCGCCGCCCTTGATCCCGAAATACTCTTTCTCGACGAGCCGACCGCCCATCTCGATCCCGGCGCCACGCGTCAGATCGAAGACATGCTGATCACCCTCAAAGAGCAGGGGATGACATTGGTGTTCGCGACCCACGATCTGCCGCAGGCGCGCCGTCTGGCCGAACGTGTTGTTTTTATCCATCGCGGTCAGGTTGAGGAGGACAATACGGCGTCAGCCTTTTTCGCCGGGCCGCGAAGCCAGTCCGGCAAGGCGTTCATTGCCGGCGATTTATTGTGGTGAAGCACTGTCAAATGGAGAAAATGCAAATGAACCGTTTCCACGGCCTGACACTGTCAAAACGCCGCCTCCTGGCCACGCTGGCGATACTCGCCATTGCTCCGCCATTATCCCTGCACGCGCAGTCGGCAAGCCCGCCGGTCGTGTCGTCAGCGATCCGCACGATTATTGTCGCATCCACCACATCAACCCAGGATTCCGGGCTGTTTGAACATATTTTGCCGATATTCACCGCCAAAACCGGCATTACCGTCCGCGTTATCGCCCAAGGAACGGGGCAGGCGCTCGACACGGCACGCCGAGGTGACGCAGATGTGGCTTTCGTTCATGCCCGCTCCCAGGAGGAGAAGTTTGTTGCCGATGGCTTCGGCGTCGCGCGCAGGCCGGTGATGTATAATGACTTCGTTCTGATCGGCCCGGCGAGTGATCCGGCGGGGATCAAGGGCACGAAGGATATCGCCATTGCCCTCAAGGCGATCAGCGACAAGAATCTTCCCTTTGTCTCGCGTGGCGATCGCTCGGGAACTCATGCAGCCGAACTCAATTTGTGGAAACTCGCCAGCGTCAATCTCGATGCGGTCAAAGGCCCGTGGTACCGTGAGATCGGTCAGGGGATGGGTGCGGCGCTCAACACTGCCGGCGCCTCGGAAGCCTATGTTCTCGCTGATCGCGGCACCTGGCTCGGTTTCAAAAACCGCCAGAATCTGGCGATCATTGTCGAAGGTGACAAGCGGCTCTTCAATCAGTATGGCGTCATCCTGGTTGACCCCAAACGCCATCCCCACGTCAAGGCCGCCGATGGTAAGGCCTTTATCGACTGGCTGACCGGAGCGGATGGCCAGAAGGCTATCAGCGACTATAAAATCGGCGGTGAGCAGTTGTTCTTCCCCAATGCGGGCGCAGGCGGCGTATGACCGGCGCGAGCGCTCAAGCCGTCTGCGCGACCATTGTCGCCATGATCGGATACAACGCATGATAAGATTCATCGCTCGAATAACTCTCAAGCCGCAGGTGCTGTTGGCGCTGGCGCTTCTTGCTCTGCCAATGTCGGTACCTGTCGTCATGGCGCAAAACCTCACAGTGAATGGTATGGCAGGTGGGTCGAAAATCTATTCCCTGCCTGAGCTGGAAGCGCTTGGTCTCACCGAAGCAACGGAAGGACGCGAGGTATCTACTGGCGGCCGGACGCAACGCCTTGATGTCCGCTATTCCGGTGTCTTGCTGGCCAGACTTCTCGGTGATGCCGGCATCGAGGCAATCGATCGCTACAAGGTGCGGGCATCAACCGTCATCGTGACCGCTGTGGACGGCTACAGGGCGAGCTTTTCGTGGGGAGAGCTGTTTAACAGTCCAGCGGGCGCCAGCATTCTTGTCATTACGCGCGAAAATGGCGAGAGGTTGCCATCGCGAGAGGGGGTATTCAGCCTGCGCTCCCTCTCGGATCAGCGGCCGGGGCCTCGCCATGTCCGGCAGGTGAGCGAGATCAATGTCCTGCTCAATTAAGCTTCAAAGCTTCGCCAGCCTCAATCAAACAGTCGTCGCTCGATCCAATAGGTGGCGCGCCCGTAAACGGCAAGCATCACAGCGCCGATAAGAATGGGCATGATCGCCCATTCGCTGCCAACCCCATGGCTGGTCACGACAAAAGCGTCGAGGGCCGCCGGGGGGTGCAGCGCCTTCAGCAGCAGCATCGCCAGGACGGCCAGCGCGACGGCAAGCCCGTTCTCGAGTTCGCCCGGTCCAAGGCTCCACAAGACGATAAATCCGGCGAGTGTCGAGAGCATATGCCCGGCGATCACCGGATAGGGGCGGGCGGCCTGTGTATCGGGAGCCGAGACCGTGAGGACAATCGACGTGACAAACGGCACAAGCGGCAGCGGCAAAGCGACTAAAGCCGCCAGAATTTCCATGACAATGACAGCTATCCCCGTCGCCAGCGCCCGATAGGCCATGCGTGGTGCTGACAGCGCCCAGTTCCGGGCGCCCGAATCCTTTTCACTCATCTCGCTGACACCTTTACAGTTCAGCGCGCGGAAAAATTGGCGCCTGACCGCAACCGACGGCCTCTACCTTTGGCGATAACGGCGCTGGTCAGGTAATGCAAGTTGTCCGTCATTGAACGGCAAGGGGCCGCGAACATTGCCGGGTGGCGGGCGGTAGCCCTGCACACATCCAATCCCCGCGGCGAAGATCTGTCCGCCAGCGCACAAGGGAGTGTTCGCGAGGGGAGGGCCGCCGGCTCGTGGCGGGATGGCGCCAGGGCCCTGCCCGTAGGCAGGCGCGTAGGTGAGCACGTGCCCGCCCTGCCGCCCTCTGCCAAGGTCGGCCGGGATGTCGAGAGTGTAGGGGGTGCTCCACTCCCTGACCTCGACGTCGACCGCTTGTGGCGGAGCGCTGCGGTAGCCATCGGCTCTGGCGGCGGTGAGCATCGCGCCCGACACAAGTGCAAACGCAACTGGCACAGTCAGGCGTGTCATTTTCAGCCGGTTCATGGATTGCACTCCCTCAACTGCGCCGTGACGGAGCAAAACGGCTCGCCCGACCAAGGTCACAACCAGATGTCGCAACGATCGGGCCACGCGCTGCCATGACGTTGACAGCCCGTCGCAATTTCGCCCAGGTAGCGCCTGACATCAGGAGCCTAGGCGATGAATGTGACCGTGACCTCCCTTGATCCAGCCCTCAAAGAGCGGCTCGAAAGCGTCTCGACCGCCACCTTGACGACGATCATGCTTAAAAAGGGCATACGCCGCTCATGGCTGCGCGGGCCCATGCCGCTTTTCGCCGCCAGTCACCGCGCGGTCGGCCGCGCCTTCACGCTGCGCTTTGTCCCGTTGCGCGAGGACCTGGCGACACCGGAATCATGGTCGTCTCCGCGCTCCACGCGGGCGGCGATTGAAGAGATGCCGGAAGGTGTGATCGCCGTTGCCGACGCCATGGGTGTTCGCGATGCGGGTATTTTCGGCGATATTCTGGCACTCCGCATGAAAAAACGCGGTGTGTCGGCGCTCATCACCGATGGTGTCATGCGCGACGCGGCAGGGGTGGAATCATCCCGTCTGCCGGTCTGGGCGACGGGCGTCGCAGCGCCGGCCTCCGTCAGCAGCCTCACCTTCGTTGGCTGGCAGGAGCCGATCGCCTGTGGCGGCGCTGCCATTTTCCCCAATGACGTCATCGTTGCCGACCGTGACGGCGCGGTCGTCATTCCCGCCGCGCTCGTTGATGAGGTGGCGACACTTGGCGTCGAGCAGGAACGCCTCGAAGGCTGGATCATGGGCGAGGTGGAAGCCGGCCATCGTCTGCCCGGACTTTACCCCCCCGATTCAGAGACAAAAGCGCGCTATGAAGCGTGGAAGGCTGCACAGCAGCGCTGAGGCGTTCGGCGTGGCGCCAAACCTCACATCAAAGCGTTTGTGACGGACGATTCGTCCTGCTGCGAAATCACGCGCCGTGACCGTCAAGATGACGTAAAGTAAGCCAAAAGATTGGCCAAATGCCGTAAAAACGGGCGGATTATCGTCGCGCGACCGGCAGCGCCAACTCATCCGCAAGACGGTTTTGTGACAAACATGTCACAAGGCGAAACGAAGTCGCAATTCAGCGGCGAAAACGCCCGGTTTCTGTTGCTGAAGCAGATTAACTGATCCAATCATCGCATCTCTTATCTGTTGGGGTGGGCTCGCTTGAGCATCTTTTGTATCGGCAGCGCGCCTCTGCAATCACAGTACTCTCTGCTTTCCTTACTAACTTTTGGGGATGAATTCATGAAAATGGTTCGGTGCTTTCTGCTCGG
>DEZK01000045.1 GCA_002365175.1 Raskinella chloraquaticus (SeqCode) | reverse complement strand
CCCTCTCCGCCAATTTACAGCCAGTGAATTTCAAACTGGCGCAGTTCCTCACGTTTTTGAAGTTCGCAAACACACTTTATTTGCACCGCAATTTGGTATAATATTGATATGTAATTCATTTGTAGATTCGAATCTCGAATGCGTTTTTATTCAATGCTCATTAACGAGTCACGAAATAAGCATCCAGCTAACTACGTTATACTGTCCGAACTAAAAAATTAAATTGATGCTTAACTTAACTATTTTGAACGTAGAGAAAAGATTCATAGCAAATGAAAAAAGGAGGTTTCATGAGTATACATATAGAAAATATGAAAGTAGTAACGCGGTTTATTAGCGAGTTTTTGGCAAAGGCTGACATGGCCGCAGCAGATGCCACTGCACATCCAAAAATTCAGGGCATCACTGGCCTTAAACCGATGGGGCCGATTGATGGCATCGAGGAATACAAAGCCATTGTCGGTGGGTTCGGCGATGCATTTCCAGCCGTTGAGCCATTAAAAATTATCGACCAATTTGCGTCTGCAGATGGTACACGCGTTGTAACTCGGTTTCATTCTAAGCAAAAACATGCCAAAGATTTTTTTGGCCTGCCTGCGACAGGTCGCGCCATTCTTTTTGATGAGACCCATGTCGCAACGCTAAAAGACGGAAAGATTGTGCAAAACATCGTTAGCGCAACAAACTTGGAATTTGAAATGCTCATGGCTCCTATACTTACTCCAATGATTCTCAAATAACGAGGTTTGAATGAGCTCCAAAATATGTCTTGTAGCAGGTATCGGTTCTGGTGTTGGCCTTTCAATTGCAAAAGCATTTGCTGCAAAGGGCTATAATATCGCCATGATGGCACGAACAGAATCTGCCCTTCAAAGCTACAAGAAAGAAATTGAAGTATTGGGTCGGCATGCGTTTTATGCGACAACTGACCTCGTGGACTTTGATTCGGTAACACGTTCTTATGCGGTGCTTGAGGCATCCAACGGAACACCTGATATCATTGTCTATAATGCTGGCAGATGGATTGAGAAAGCACCAACAGAATGGTCAGCCATTGAATTTGTCAATGAGCTTTCGCTTTGCGTGGGGGCAGCGCACCATCTTGTGAAATTGTCTCATGAAGGCATGAAGAAACGTGGTAGTGGCAGTTATTTGTTCACAGGCGGCGGACTGGCGCTTTACCCGCAATATGGCAAAGATGTGGTGCCCCTGACAGCAGGAAAATCTGCGCTTCGCGGATATACTGTTGCATTAGATTCATATTTTGTTGGTACAAATATTCGTGCCAGCACCATTACTATTGCGGGTCAGGTTGCGCCCAATACATCTTTCGACCCTGATCGCATTGCTGCAGCATTCGTAACCTCGTCCGAACAATCGCTCTCTGAATGGAAAAGCGAAATCGTTTTTGTTGGCAAATAAATGCTCGTTTGAAAAAATAAGTTATTTTTTATTCCATACGACAGTTTTTGTATGATTGCGATAGTTGTGATGTTGATGTCATGAGTGATTATCCTTAAACAATCTGGCGCGTAAGTTCGAAAACCGTTCACTACGCGCCGCCATTTTTTGTTTTTCTTGAAGTTGTCCGCCAGCGCATCATTCGCTTTACCAAAGTCAATGCGCTTTACCCGCAACGCCGCCAGCGCCCCTTCCGATGGCAGCTAACCGAGCAGGCTCGCCGATCGGCGCTTTTCCGGGTCGCGGACCTCATTTGCCGATCTCGTGGCCAGTGGCCAAGACCATGGCAGCGCAGGACTGGCGAGACACATCTTGACGCGCTGGCATGTCGTAATAATGATATTTATTATTATAAAACCTGTGAGAGCATCATGAACAGCCTGAAGCTCACAACCATCGGAACGTCAACCGGCGTTATCATCCCCAAGGAGATGCTGGCGCGGCTAAGGGTTGCCAAGGGCGATACGCTCTATTTCACGGAAACGGCGGATGGTGGCTATCACCTCACCGCCTTTAATCCTGACTTCGCCGCGAAAATGGCCAAGGCCGAAGAGATTATGAACCGCTATCGCAACACGCTGAACGTTCTGGCGAAGTGAGCGAGCGGGTCTGGATCGACGAGCAACTGGCGCTGGCGGTGCATGAACAGTTGCTTGTCCGCCATGGCGGGCTGGCGGGTGTGCGCGATTTGGGCCTGTTGCGCTTCGCGCTGGCGCGCCCCCAGCAATTGGAAGCCTATGGCGATGACATGGATAAGGTCACGGCTGCCGCCGCCTATACCGTTGCCATCGTTCAAAACCACCCCTTTGCCGATGGCAACAAGCGCACAGGCTTTGTCGCAGGTTTGTTGTTTCTGGAATTGAACGGCATGGCCTTCACCGCAAGCGAAGAGGCCGCAACAGAAGCGGTGCTGGCGCTCGCTTCTGGGCAAAGTGATGAAGGCGTCTATCGCGCTTTCCTACGTGACAAGTGCAGCCCAATTTCCCGTTGAGGGGGCCTGTGAGCAGGGATGTGAATTGGAAAAGAACGGTATTTTATGTGAGATAATATTTTTTCCTTAAATCTATGATATTTATATTTTATTTCAATTTTATCCGCTGCGGTAGCCTCTCTCCGTCAGTTGCCCTAAGGTATCCCCAGGGCGCGCGGTGATCAGCGATGGCTAGGGTGGGGGAGCGCGGGGGTCCCGCCGCCTAGCCTGCATGCGCCTCGCGCGTCAGTTTCAGTTCAACATAACGAAGCGTCGGATCGCTGGCGTCAGGAGCAATCTGAAAGCCCAGCTGTTTGCACATCCTGAGCATGGTTGAATTTTCGCTCAGGACCGAGCCGAAGAGTTCTTCCAGCCCTTGAGCGCGGGCATAATCGATGAGATGGCTCATCAACTGCCAGCCCAGCCCCTTGCCTTTAAGATGCGAGCCCACAAGGACGGCATATTCGCCGCGTTTGTAGTCGGGGTCTGCGGCAAAGCGAACGACGCCAAGCAGAGCGCCACTTTGCATATCGAGCGCCACGAAGGCGATTTCGCGCGCATAATCGATCTGGGTGAGGCGGGCAATGAAGCGATGGGCAAGCCGCGACTTTGGCACGAAGAAGCGCAGGCGGTAATCCTCGGGCCTGATGTCGGCCATGAACGCCTCGTAGAGCCCTTCATCGGCCGGGATGATGGGGCGGATATGCACCCCGCCGACACCCTCGAGGAGCGTGCGTTTTTCCCAGCCCGCCGGATAGGGCCTGATGACCATGGCTTGGCGGGCCGCCTCACCCGGGCCGGCGATCCGCACGCGCGCATCAAGGGTGATCACGCCAGCCGCATCGGCGAGCAGGGGATTGATATCGATCTCGCGCAATTCGTCATGCGCCGTCACCAGATTGCTCAGGGCCACCAGCGCATCGGCGATGGCGATGAGGTTGGCGGCAGGCCGGTCGCGGTATCCGGCAAGCAGGCGGGCGATGCGCGTCCCGGCGATGAGATCAAGCGCGCTGTCGCGATCAAGCGGGGGCAAAGCGAGCGCCGTATCGCTGAGGATTTCTGCCGCTGTCCCGCCGGCTCCAAACAGCAGCATGGGGCCGAAATTAGCATCCACGCTCATGCCGAGGATGAGTTCATGCGCGTGCGGCCGGCGGATCATGGGAGCAAGGGTGAAGCCGTCGATATGGGCATCCGGCCGGCGCTCACGGACGCGCTGGAGCATGGCATCGGCTGCCTCGCGCACCCCAGCCGGACTTGCCAGATCAAGGCGCACGCCATCGACATCGGATTTATGTGAAATGTCGCGCGACAGGATCTTGAGTACGACGCCGGGCGCCTGGCGTAGAAGTGTCGCCGCGATGTCGGCTGCTTCGTCGCTGCTGGCTGCAATCAGGCTTTCAACGACCGGAATGCCTGCTGCGGCGATCAGCGATTTGCTCTGCACTTCACTCAGCATGGTGCGCTCTTCGCGCCGGGCATGCTCGATGATGTGACGGCTTGCGGTGCCGATGGCCGGCAGATCGGCCGCGCCTTGAGCGGGCGTACGCATCAGGGCGTCCTGTGCCTTTGCATAGCGCACGATATGCATATAGGCGCGGGCGGCGGAGCCGGGCGTTTGCAGACTTGGTATGTCGTGTTGGGCGAAGAGCGCGCGCGAAGACCGGACGGCTTCCTCGCCCAGCCAGTTCGTCATGACGATTGGCCGCCTTCCCTGCCGCGCCGCGTTCGTCACGGCCTCGACGGTCTTTTCGGCAACCGCCAGGGCGGGAGCGATAGCAGTTGGACAATAAAGGGCCAGCACTGCGTCCACGGTTCTGTCGGCCAGAACGACCGACAGCGCCCTGCCATAACGCTCCGCATCCGCGTCGCCGATGATGTCGATCGGGTTGGCCTTTGACCAGTTCGCGGGCAGGAAGGCGTCAAGAGCCTTGCGTGCAGGGTCGCTGAGCGGAGCGATATCGCCGCCAAAATCGACCAGACGATCGGCTGCCAGAACGCCTGCTCCCCCGCCATTGGTAAGAATGGTCAAACGTCCGCCTGTCAGGCGTGGCTGGCGGGCGAGCACTTCTGCGGCCTCGAAGAGTTCGTTGAGGTCGAGAACACGCACCAGACCGGCGCGGCGGAAGGCCGCATCATAGGCGCGATCGGACCCCGCCAGACGCCCGGTATGCGAGGCGGCCGCCTGGGCGGCGGCAGCGTGGCGGCCTGATTTGATGATGATCACCGGTTTGACGCGGGCAGCCCGCCTGGCTGCCGACATGAATTTCGCCGCATTCGTGACGGCTTCCATATAGAGAAGAATGGCGCGGCTATCGACGTCGCCTGCCAGATAGTCGAGAACATCGCCAAAATCGACGTCCGCCATATCGCCAAGCGACACCGCATGGGAAAAGCCGATATCCCTGCCGGTGGCCCAGTCGATGATCGCGGTGATGAGGGCGCCTGATTGCGAGACCAGCGCCAGATGGCCCGCGCCCGCATGGCGATGGGCGAAACTGGCGTTGAGCTTCAGGCGCGGCAGCATGAGCCCGAGGATGTTGGGGCCAAGGATGCGCAGCAGTGCTGGCCTGGCCGCATTCAGCATCGCCTGGCGCAATGGCGCGTCAAGACCAGCCGTCAGCACCGCAGCGGCGCGCGTGCCATGCGCTGCCAGATCCGCGATGATGGCGGGGATGGTGGCTGGCGGGGTGGCGATGATGGCCAGGTCAGCAGGATGTGGCAGGGCGCTGATATGCGGATGGCAGGGATGGCCGGCAACTTCGCTATGCTTGGGGTTGACGAAGTATATCTCCCCGGCAAATCCCCCGCTCAGAAGATTGCGCGCAACTGTCGCGCCGATCGCGCCGGCACGCTCGCTGGCGCCAATGAGAACGAGCGAGCGCGGTTCAAAGAGAGCATCGAGATTGCGGATGGTCATGACATGATCCTGACGGCTGCGTAACATCGCAACGTGGAGGTTTTACGAAGGTTGCTGCTGAGCCCAGCCATGATCGCCCGGCTCGCGGCAAATTCGTGCAATGCCGGAATTGATGGTGCGGATGTCCAACTTTCCCGCCTCAGGCGAGAAACAGCTTTCGCAGTTGCGAACGAGTGATAAGATTGCCACGTGTATCGGGAGTACGCCACCATGAACTGCCATCCGGAAGTCTGCAGGTCAGGGATCGCGACGGCAAACAGCTGTGAGGCATGCTGGGTGCGGCGGGGCAGCGTTTGCGCCGCCTTGTCGAGCGATGAGCTGGCCGTTCTTGCATCATTGGCGCAGAAGGCGGAATTTGCTCCCAAGAAGGCGTTGTTTTTACAAGGTGATCGCGTGGTGTCGGTGTTCAACATCACCTCCGGTGTTGTGCGCCTCTACAAACTTCTGGCTGATGGTCGCCGCCAGGTCATCGGCTTTGCCTTGCCTGGAGATTTCCTGGGGCTGGCGCGCGGCGATGCGTATGATTTCTCGGCCGATGCGGTTGATCATGTGAGTGCTTGTGCATTTTCGCGCGCCGACTACACGGCGCTTGCCGATGCCAAGCCGAATCTGTTGCGGCAACTCTATGATTTTGCGGCCCATGAGCTGGCTCTGGCGCAAGATCAGATGGTGCTGCTGGGGCGGCGGACGGCTGAGGAAAAAGTGATCTGTTTTCTCCTGCGCCTGCAAGAACGCTGGGCGCGGATTGAAGGCAATGCGTCGGTGATGGTGCCGCTGCCGATGAACCGGCAGGATATCGCCGATTTCTTGGGACTTACCATCGAAACCGTCAGCCGTACCTTCACCAGGCTGGCGCGCGACAAGACGATCCTGAACGTTTCGCACGGCGTCAGGCTCATGAACCCCGATCGCATGGCCCGCATTGCTGCAGCCTGATCCGGCGCTCTCCCGTCCGACGCTTTCCAGAGACTGCACGATATCCCCTGCATAAACCGGATGTTTTTGCCGCGCATTGACGTAGATCAATGCCGCGTCAACACGCCCTCGCTACGCCTAGCATCGAAGGCTGCAGCGCTCCTGCTGCTCCGCGAGGCAGAGACCAGGTCATGTCAGCGACTGGAAATCCGATCCGACGGGCGACAACCGGCGAGATGGTGGGCATACTGATTGCCGCGATCTGCAGCATTATGTTCCTGATCATTGCCGGCAAGACGGAACATTCGGGTTATGCCTTTCATGCCCTGGTGGCGATGCTGAGTGCGTTTGCCACTATTTTTCTCATCGGCAATCGCTGCTTCCAGCCTGGCCAGTTCCCCGTTCCCCAGTCCATCAACGGAAAGCCCAATTACAATATGGGGCCTGTGAAATTCGCCACCGTTGCGGCGATGTTCTGGGGTATTGCCGGTTTTACGGTCGGGCTGATCATCGCGCTGCAACTTGCCTTTCCCGTTCTCAACCTTGACCTGCCGTGGACAAGCTTCGGTCGTCTGCGGCCCTTGCATACGTCAGCCGTCATTTTCGCCTTTGGCGGAAACGCACTGCTGGCAACGTCGTTTTATGTCGTCCAGCGCACATCGCGGGCGCGCCTGGCGGGCGATCTGTCACCATGGTTCGTGGTCCTTGGCTACAATCTCTTCATCGTCATCGCCGGCACCGGTTATCTGCTCGGTATCGGGCAGGGCAAGGAGTATGCTGAGCCGGAATGGTATGCTGATCTGTGGCTCACCATTGTCTGGGTGACCTATCTGCTGGTTTTTCTGGCAACGCTTGCCAAGCGCACCGAGCCGCACATCTATGTGGCGAACTGGTTCTATCTCGGTTTTATCGTCACGATCGCTGTCCTGCATCTGGGCAATAATCTGGCGGTGCCGATATCGCTCCTGTCGCCCAAATCCTACATCGTCTGGTCAGGCGTGCAGGATGCGATGTTCCAATGGTGGTACGGGCATAATGCAGTCGGATTTTTTCTCACCGCTGGCTTCCTCGCCATCATGTATTATTTCGTGCCGAAGCGCGCGGGGCGGCCGATCTACAGCTACCGCCTGTCGATCATCCATTTCTGGGCCCTGATCTTTCTCTACATCTGGGCGGGTCCCCATCACCTCCACTACACCGCGCTGCCCGACTGGGCGCAGACGCTCGGCATGACGTTCTCGATCATGCTGTGGATGCCGTCCTGGGGCGGCATGATCAATGGGCTGATGACGTTGTCGGGCGCCTGGGACAAGCTGCGCACCGATCCAGTGTTGCGGATGATGGTTGTTTCTCTCGCCTTCTATGGCATGTCGACGTTCGAAGGCCCGCTGATGTCGATCAAGGCCGTCAATGCTCTGTCGCATTACACTGACTGGACGATTGGCCATGTGCACTCAGGCGCTCTCGGCTGGGTCGCTTATATCTCCTTCGGCGCCATCTACTGCCTCGTGCCATGGCTGTGGAACCGCAAGGAGCTCTACTCCCTCAAGCTGGTGAACTGGCATTTCTGGATATCGACACTCGGGATCGTTTTCTACATCTCGGCGATGTGGGTGTCGGGCATCCTGCAGGGCTTGATGTGGCGCTCCTACACCGCGCTGGGCTTCCTCGAATATTCCTTCATCGAGACGGTTGAGGCGATGCACCCCTTCTATGTCATCCGGGCGCTTGGTGGGGCGCTGTTCCTCATCGGCGCGCTCATCATGGTGTTCAATCTGTGGATGACAGTGCGTAGCGGCGAGCTTGCCGGGTCGGAGAGCGACACGTCCGTTTCACCGCAACTTTCACTTGCGCACTGAGGAGCCCGCTGATGTCGAATGTGGACATTCCTGCCACGCCGCGCCGCTCGCTGTGGTCGAAGCACAAATTCTTCGAGACCAACTCGATCATTCTGATCATCGGTGTGCTGCTGGTGATCTCGATTGGCGGGCTGGTCGAGATCGCGCCTCTGTTCTATCTGCAAAACACGATCGAGAAGGTTGAGGGCATGCGGCCCTATACCCCGCTCGAACTCGCCGGTCGTGCCATCTATGTGCGCGAAGGCTGCTATCTCTGTCACAGCCAGATGATCCGGCCGCTGCGCGATGAAGTGGAGCGCTACGGGCATTATTCGCTGGCGGCTGAGAGCATGTACGACAAGCCCTTCCAATGGGGCTCAAAACGAACCGGCCCCGATCTTGCCCGTGTCGGCGGCAAGTATTCCGACGACTGGCAGGCGCGCCATCTGGGCGACCCGCGCTCGCTGGTGCCGCAATCGATCATGCCGGGGTACCCGTTCCTCACAAATACCGAACTGTCCTACGATGACATCGCGGCGGAGCTCAAAGCCAATCGCAGCGGGGGCGTACCCTATAGCGATGAGATGATCGAGCGGGCGATGGATGATCTGCGCGCCCAGGCGACGCCCGACCATCCGGGCCAGTCGGCGTTCGAAAAGCGTTATCCCAAAGCGCAGGCGCGTGATTTCGACGGCAATCCCAAGCGCATCAGCGAGGCTGACGCCCTCATCGCTTATCTGCAGATGCTGGGAACCCTGGTTGATTTCAAGCTCTACAACGACAAAGCCAACATCCGCTGAGCGAGGGCAAGCATGGAAAACACCTATCAATGGCTTGCAGGCTTCGCCCAGTCGGCGGGTTTGCTCTATTTCGTTGGAATGTTTTTGGCGGTCTGCCTTTACGCTTTCTGGCCAAAAAATCGCGCCCGCTTCGAGCGCGCGGCATTGACACCGCTTCAGGAGGATTGAGTGATGGCGGACCGGCAGCCTGCGGATAACGAGGTTGATCCCCTCACCGGAACGGCAACGACCGGCCATGATTGGGATGGCATCCGCGAGCTTAACACGCCGCTGCCACGCTGGTGGCTCAATATCTTTTACGCCACCATCATCTGGTCGATCGGCTACTGGATTGCCTATCCTGCCTGGCCGCTCATCAGCAGCACGACCAAGGGCGTGCTCGGTTACGCGACGCGCCTGGCGGTCGAAGAAGAGCTGGCGGTTCTCAAAGCGCAACGCACCACCCAATCTGCCGATCTTGCAGGGGCGGCGCTTGATCAGATCAAGGCCGATCCGGCTCTGCTTCGTATCGCCATGGCCCAGGGCAAGGCTGCCTTCGGCGACAATTGCGTTGCCTGTCACGGTCTCGGCGGTGCGGGCTCGAAGGGCTTTCCCAATCTCAATGACGATGACTGGTTGTGGGGCGGAACATTGGCGGCGATCCAGACCACGCTGCAGCACGGTGTGCGCGTGACAACCGATAATGAAACGCGCACCAGCCTGATGCCGGCCTTCGGGCGTGACGGAATTCTCAAGCGTAACGAGATCAATGCCGTTGCCAATCATGTGCGGATACTGGCCGGCCAGCCGGCTGAGCCAAAGGCGGACCTGGAAGCAGGCAGCCGCATTTTCGAGCAGAATTGCGCAGTCTGTCACGGCGCGCAGGGAAAGGGCAATCAGGAACTGGGTGCCCCCAACCTCACCGATGCCATCACTCTCTTTGGCAACGATCTGGCGTCGCTGACCGAGACCATCACCAACAGCCGCAACGGCGTCATGCCGGCCTGGGGCGAGCGACTTGATGCTACAACAATCAAGGCGTTGACCGTTTATGTCCATTCACTCGGCGGAGGTCAGTGATTGTGTCGGCAGCGGACGCTGGAAGCGATGATTTACCCTTCTTCGCGCCGTCGAAGAAGGTTTATCCGCAGCACGTTGCCGGCCCATTCCGTCGCGCGAAATGGCTGATCCTCGTTGCCTGCCTCGGCATCTATTATGCCTTGCCCTTCGTGCGCTGGGAACGTGGTCCAAATCTTCCAAACCAGGCTGTTCTGGCGGATATCGCCCACAATCGTTTCTATTTTTTCTTCATCGAAATCTGGCCGCAGGAAGTATACTATTTCACCGGATTGCTGATCCTCGCGGCCTTCATGCTGTTTTTGATGAATTCTGTCGCCGGCCGCCTGTGGTGCGGGTATCTGTGCCCGCAAACGGTGTGGACCGATCTCTTCCTGGCGGTGGAGCGTTTCTTCGAAGGCGACCGGCGCGAGCGGATCAGGCGCGACGAGGGTCCGTGGAACGTCGACAAGCTGTGGCGGAAAATTCTCAAGCATACCTCATGGCTGATGATTGCCTGGTGGACGGGCGGTGCCTGGGTTCTCTATTTCGCTGACGCGCCGACGCTGGTGCGCGCGCTTGCCAGCTTCACCGCGCCGGTGGCGGCTTACGTCTGGATCGCCATTTTGACCTTCACCACCTATGCGCTTGCCGGGATCATGCGTGAGCAGGTGTGCAAATATATGTGCCCGTGGCCGCGCATCCAGGCGGCGCTGACCGATGATGAGGCGCTGAATGTCACCTATCGCTATGATCGTGGGGAGCCGCGCACGTCCTTCAAGCAGGCTTTGCGGCTGAGGGCTCATGGCGAGCCCGCTGGCGATTGCGTTGATTGTCAGCAATGCGTGGCCGTTTGCCCGACCGGGATTGATATTCGGGATGGATCGCAACTCGATTGTATCCAGTGCGGGCTGTGCATCGATGCCTGCGACAGCGTGATGACAAAGACAGGCCGGTCGCAGGGGCTGATCGGTTATGATACTGCCGATAATGTCGAGCGCCGGCTTGCTGGAAAAACAACTCTCTATCGCCCGATCCGCGCCCGTACCGTCATTTACGCGGTCCTGATCGCGCTTGTCGGCAGTGCCATGCTCTATCAGCTGGCAACGCGGCGGACAGTCGAGATTTCGGTGCTGCATGAACGCACGCCACTCTTTGTGAAGCTCAGCGATGGCTCCGTGCGCAATGCTTTTGCCATCCGCATCCTCAACAAACGTCCCGACACAAGGCTGATCGTTCTGACGGTCGCCGGCCTGTCAGGGATCAGGCTTGAAGCGGTCGGGACCGATGCTACCGCCGACGGTCGTCCGATCGTGACGGTTGATCCTGATTCCTCGCGCGAAGTCCGGGTCTTTGTCACGGTGCCGCCGGGTGTTCCGCTCCGTGATACGCAACTGATCTCGTTCATCGCCTCGGATCTGTTTGTTGGTGAGGTCGTGAGAACCCATGATCATTTTTTTGCACCTTAAAGACGGCTCTTTCCTCAGGTGAAGGTTACGACATGCCAATTAAACCTGACACGCTTCTGCCCGCGCCCCGCCCCGCCTTCGAACTGACGGGACGGATGTGTCTGGCCATGATGCTCGCTTTCTTCCTCGTGGTCAGCAGCGTCAATGCAGTGATGATGACACTGGCGATCCGCACCATGCCGGGGAGCGATGCGAAGAGCGCCTATGAAACCAGCCAGAAGTTCAATAGCGAGATCGCCCGTATGCAAGACCAGGCGGCGCGCGGCTGGCAGGCGCAGGCCGACATTATCCGTGACGGCGACTGGGCGCGGATCACATTGGTGCTGAATGACAGCTCGGCGGTTGCGGTCCGTGGCCTTGCGGTGATGGCTCGTCTGCAGCATCCAGCCTCGCGCCAAATGGACCGCGAGGTACGCCTCGTCGAGACCGCGGCGGGTGTTTACGACGCGAGAGTTGCCCGCCTCCCGCCCGGAGCGTGGACGCTGGCCGTCGAGGCGGAGCGCGATGGGGCGCCTTTGTTCAGCTCACGTACGCGCTTTCTTATGAAGGAGTAGCAGCATGGGCGCGCAACAGGATCTGTCGTTGTTCGTGCGTCACCGTGAAGGCGGCATAGAAGGTCTGGAGCTTGCGGTTGAAGGAATGCGGTGTGCAGGCTGCATGCGCGCCATCGAGACCGGGCTGAAGAGTGACGCCAGCGTTCTGAGCGCGCGTGTCAATCTGGCCCTGAAACGCGTGACGGTTGAATGGCGCGAGGGCGTGCTGCGGCCCGAGGCTGTGATCGCGCAACTCGCCGCGCTCGGCTTCAAGGCCTACCCATTCCTCCCTGCAAATCAGCACGACAGCGAGGTGGCCCAGGAAGCCCAGCTGCTGCGATATGTGGGCGTCGCCGGTTTTGCCGCGATGAACATCATGTTGCTCTCCGTCTCGGTATGGTCGGGCAACAGCAGCGATATCAATCCGCTCACGCGCGATCTCTTCCACTGGTTATCGGCGCTGATTGCGCTGCCAACGGCGGCCTATGCGGGGCGACCATTCTTCGACAGCGCTCTGCGGGCGCTGCGGGCGGGCGCGGTCAACATGGACGTGCCGATTACACTCGGCGTCGTACTGGCGCTAGGCATGTCGGTCGTTGAGACCTGGAATCATTCCCGGCACGCCTATTTTGACGGCGCGGTGATGCTGCTCTTCTTTCTGCTCATCGGGCGCTATCTCGATCAACTCATGCGCCGCCGCACCCGTGATCTTGCCGGCAATCTGGCGGCACTCAAATCGGAAAGTGCGATCCGCCTGCAGCCTGACGGCACGACCATCATCATACCCATCAACGCCATTTTGCCTGGCGATGTTGTTTTGATCCAGCCAGGCGAGCGCGTGGCGGTGGACGGCGTCATCGAGACGGGCCGGTCAAAGATTGATCAAAGCCTGATCACCGGCGAGACCATGCCCGTCATGGTCGAGACGGGAGCGCGCGTTCACGCCGGCACCATGAACCTGTCCGGCGCACTCACCGTGATTGTCGAGGCGGCAGGTGCGGGAACGCTGCTGGACGAAATCGACCGACTGATGTCGCAAGCAGTGGAGAGCCGGTCGCGCTATGTCCATCTTTCCGACCGTGCGGCCAGGCTTTATGCGCCACTCGTCCACACCGCTGCACTGGTGACGTTTTTGGGATGGATGGCGTTCGGTCTGCCATGGCAAGAGGCGTTGGTGATCGCGATCACGGTCCTCATCATCACCTGCCCTTGCGCTCTTGGGCTGGCGATCCCGGCGGTGCAGGTTGTCGCCGCCTCGGCTCTTTTCAAAAACAGGATCATGCTGCGTGAAGGCGCGGCGCTCGAGCGTCTGGCCGAAGCTGACATGGTCGTTTTCGACAAGACGGGAACGTTGACGTTGCCAGAGCCGTCCCTGCTCAACATCGCCATGATCGACCCCGTGCTTCTTGGCCAAATCGCCGCGCTTGCCGCCGCAAGCCGTCATCCGCTGGCGCAGGCGGTGAGCCGCGCTGCCGGTGGGCCGCGCCCGATGGCCGGGGCGCAGGAGCATGAAGGTCAGGGGGTGGCTGCTCTGCTCGATGGCGATGAGATGCGCCTGGGGAGTGTTGCCTTCTGCCATGCTGAAACCGAAGCGCTGGCAGTAGGGACGAGCTATCCGAGCGCCTCGCTGATTGCCTGGCGCTATCGCGACGGTTGCGTCGTGCTGGCGGTCGGGCAGAGCTTGCGGCCTGATGCGCGCACCTGCATCCACGACCTGAAAATGCGCGGCCTGCGGCTTGCCATCCTGTCGGGTGACAGGATGGAAGCGGTGGCACCCGTCGCGCAGATGCTCGGGATCAGCGAGTATCAGGCCGGCCTTACTCCTGGCAATAAACTGCGCGCTCTTGATGCCTGGACGGCTGAGGGCCGGATCATCGGGATGGTTGGAGACGGGCTCAATGACGCGCCTGCTTTGGTCAGAGCCCATGTCTCGCTCTCGCCGATCAGCGCCACGCATCTTGCCCAGTCGGCATCCGATATCGTCTTTCTCGGTGACAGCCTCAGCCCGGTCGCAACAGCGATCATCATTGCCCGCAAGGCGCGCCGGCTGATGCTGCAGAATTTGTGGTTTGCCGTCCTCTATAATGCTTTTGCCGTGCCGCTTGCCGTTGCTGGTCTGGCCACCCCGCTGGTTGCCGCCGCCGCCATGTCGGGCTCGTCTCTCATTGTCACCATCAATGCGTTGCGGGCAGGTCGCGTGACCATGATACGGCAAGGAGGGGAGGCATGAACATCATCCTCATCCTCTTTCCGCTGGCGCTTGGGCTTGGACTGGCCGGCCTTATTGCCTTCTTCTGGTGTCTGCGCTCGGGTCAGTACAGTGATCTGGAAGGTTCGGGCTGGCGGGTCCTTGAAGATGACGATATCGACAATTCCCCTCCGGCTGCGGTTGTGCTGCCAGAGCAGCGATGATGCCTCATGAGGCCGACGATATCTGTACGACGTCATGACAAATCAGGGACAGGTTAATCACCCCGCCAGGGTGGCGGACCTTTGTCAGCCGACAAGCACAGCGATCAGCGGCGCTGCCGTTTTTGCGTTTGCTCACTTTGCGTGGTGATGTTTTCGAGGGACAGGTGAATTCAAAACCGGATCGGCTCGAAAGAAACTGCGGCGGCCGTTTTTGAAACCAAGGCGCGGCAAGACAATTTCAGCAATGGCGCTGGTTGCGGCCTCGGTGGGGAAGACCAGCAGATCGGCGGCATGCCCAACCGCAACGCCGTAGCGCTCGATGTTCATCAGCCGGGCGGCATCACTCGTCACCATCGCCAGGCAATCCTCAAGGTCCTGCCGCCGCCCGAGCTGGGCGATATTGGCATAGAGATTAGCAATGCGGCACAGTGAACAATCACCAAACGGCGTGAAGGCGTTGAGGACATTGTTGGTTGCCAGCGAGCAGGTGACGCCGTGGTGGCGCAGGAGGTCAGCGCGGGTGACGCCACGCGGTACGTTGTGGTCGATGCCACGCCCCATGAGAAAGAGATCGGTCGACGGCAGAACTGTCACCGCTACGCCGGAACTGGCGAGCAAGCGCGCTGCAGCGACAAAGTCTGCGGAAGGCAAGGCCGAGAGCTTGGTGACATGTCCGATGGTCACCCGCCCGGCATAATTGTGAGCCCGCGTCTGCCGGCACACCTCGGTCAGCGACAGGAAGCGGGTGTCAAGATCGAAATCGAGATGGAAATCGATATCAAGATCAAAGGTCCGGGCGATGGCAAAGATACGGGCGATATGCTCGTCGGGTTGTGTATCGGCATAAGGACAGCCTCCGATCAGCGAGGCGCCCTGCCGACACGCTTCGATCAGCAACTCCTCGCAGCCCGGATCGTTGATGAGCCCTTCCTGCGGAAAAACGCATATCTCGATGTCGAGTGCCCAGGTGTATTCTTGCGCGAGCCGCTGTATCGCATGAAACCCTTTGAGGCCAATGCGCGGGTCGATTTCGACATGAGTGCGCATCTTCATGGTGCCAGCCATGATCGCTTTTTCCAGCGTCCGCCGTGCCCGTTGTTCGATGTCGTCTTCGCTGAATGCCAGCTTGGCGCGGGCGGTTTCGCGAATGGCCTCGGCGAGCGAGCCTTCGCGGATGTCGCAGCGATCAATAATGCAGGATTTGTCGAGATGGATGTGCGTCTCGACAAATCCGGGCAACACCAATCCGCCCTCCAGGTTGATTTCCTTGCCTGCAACCAGACCGTGCGGCGTGATGGCGGCAATCCTGCCCTCGCGGATCACGATATCGGCCAGTGGCGCATCATCGCCGAGGTTTGCCTGCCGCAAGATGAGATCAGCCGGCATCAGGCAAATTTCCATGGGGTGAGGGGGTATGCTGACCAAGATACACCGCCTCGAAGGAAGGGTCATCAAGCAAGGCTGAGGCGGTGGCCTGCCTGATGATCCTGCCGTTTGAAATGAGATAGCCACGATCAGCGAGTTGCAGCGCCATGTGTGCCATCTGGTCGACGATCAGGATCGTCATGCCGTCATCGCGCAACTGGCCGAGAACACCGTAGAGACCTTCGACGATCCTGGGCGCTAATCCCAGCGAGGGTTCGTCGAGCAGGAGGAGGCGTGGCCGGCCCATCAATGCGCGCGCAACAGCGAGCATCTGCGCTTCGCCGCCCGACAACAGGCCCGCCCGCCCATTGATCCTGTCGCTGAGGCGGGGAAAGCGCGCAAGGACGGCAGCCATATCCGCCTCGATACGATCATCCTTCCGGCAATAGGCGCCAAGGCGCAGATTATCTGCCACCGAAAGCTCAGGAAATATCTGCCGTCCCTCCGGCACAAGGACGAGGCCGCAGCGAACAATTTCATGGGCCGGTTTGTTGGCAATCGCCTGGCCGTTGAATGTGATGTGCCCTTCCTTCGGCGAATTCAGTCCGCTCAGCGCCCGCATCGTGGTTGATTTTCCAGCGCCGTTGGAGCCGAGGATGGCGATCATCTCGCCAGCGCCAACCGAAAAGCTGACGTCATGCAAAACATCCAGTGATCCGTAGCCCGCGCCGAGATGATCGACCTTGAGAATGACCGGCTGATCTGCGGGCGGCAGTGCCTTGCGCTTGCCAAAGGCGGTCGTCTGCGTGCCCAGATAGGCTGCCCGTACCCGCGAATTACTGACAATGTCTGCCGGTTTGCCGGAAGCAATTTTGCAGCCGGCATCGAGGACGATCAGACTGTCACAGATCTCCATAACGAGCGGCATATCGTGCTCGACAAGGAGCACAGCCAGGCCAGCGGCAGAAAGAGCCTGCAGGACAAGCCCCAAATGCGCCTTGTCACGGCTATCAAGGCCTGCAGCAGGTTCATCGAGCAGCAGGACAGATGGCCGCATTGCGAGCGCGCGGGCAATCTCGACGAGGCGCCGATCAACATGGGCCAGCGCCCCTGCGCGCGTTCCCAGATCGCCGTCATAGCCGACGAAGGCCAGGAGCCCCTCGGCCTGCGCGCGTTCAATGCTGTTGGCAAAGCCTAGCCATGGTACGCCCAGCCGGCCGCGACGCATCGCGATCAAAACATTGTCGATGACGGACAGGGACGAGAAGAGCTGCGTCGTCTGGTAGGTTCGGGCCATGCCGCGTCGGGCGAGTTGTTCGGGCGACATGCGAGTGACGTCGTGACCATCGAGCAGAATGTCACCATGATCGGGGCTGTAGAAACCACTGACGAGATTGAGCACGGTGGTCTTGCCCGCGCCGTTGGGGCCGATCAGCCCGGTGATCCGTGACGCCCGAGCGGAAAAATCGATGGCTTGCGCCGCCATGATGCCGCCGAAGGAAATCGACAGGCGTCTCACTTCCAGGCCACGACTGTGATCGGGACGGGCCAGAAACAGGGCAATGGAAAAATTGCCTGCATTTGGGCGCTGCGATTTTCCAGGCGGCAGAAATCGCGCCAGCGCACCGATGATACCCTCCGGTGCCAGCCACAGAACGATGAGCAGAAGTGCCGAGAACGCCAGCAAACGATATTCCGCCAGCCAGGAAATAAGTTCGGGCAGCACCACCGTCACGCCAGCGCCGATGAGCGGGCCGAGTGTCCAGCCCGCGCCACCGACAATCACGGAGAGAAGGAACAGGATTGATTGCGAGAAAGGAAAGGCGCTCGGGGCGATGAAGGTCAACAAAAGGGCAAAAATGCCACCAGCCATCCCCGTCAATAGCGCGGAGATGGTGAAGGCAAGGGTCTTGATCCTGGTCACGCTGAGGCCGATGCTTGCTGCGGCGATCTCGCTGTCGCGCACGGCGATCATCGCTTTGCCCCAACGGCCGGCAGCAATAAGCCGAAAGAAAATGAGGCTGACAGCGCACAGGATGACGGCAAGGAAGGCAATTGCGCGCTCGCCTGACAGTCCGCCCACAAGTGTCGGCTGAGGTATGCCGATCAATCCGTTTTGTCCGCCGGTCAATTGACGCCACTCAATCGTTACATGCTCGACAATGAAGGCGAAAGCGATCGTCATCATGCCAAGATAAGGACCGCTCACGCGCAGGGCGGGCAGGGCAAGCAGAGATCCGAGTGCTGCCGCAACGATCCCCGCAACCGGCACGGCAATCCACAGGCTGACTCCTTTGAGCGCCAGCACGCCAACCGCATAGGCGCCGATGGAATAGAAGCCAACATGGCCAAACGACACCTGGCCGGAGAGCCCGGTGAGAACGTTCAACCCGATCCCGGCGACCGCCGTCAGGGCCACCAGTGCGATAATGAAGATCGTATAGTCCTCGCCGGTCGCCACCAGCCAGAGGCTGCCGGCCAACAGGGCGCAAAGGATGGCGCCACTTGTCAGATGATGTTTCACCGCAGCCTAAACCTTCTTCAAGGCTGCCGCCGCAAACAGGCCGCGGGGCACCAGAGCAAGCGTCGCGATGACGGCGGAAAACATGACGATCTGCGTATAGGTCGAGCCCAGCAGCGCGGTAACCAGCGCTTCGCCGATACCGTATATGAGGCCGGCAACCATGACGCCCGGCGCATGCGTTATTCCACCGATGATGGCAACCGCGAACGCCTTGATACCAAACAATGTCCCCATCTCGGCGTGGACATTATAGAGCGGAGCAATGAGCAAACCCGCCAGTCCGGCGAGCATTGATGACAGACCATAGGTGGCGGCAACCAGCCGGCCAACGTCAATACCCATGAGCCGTGCCGCGTCGCTGTTCTGCACGGAGGCTGACAGCGCCTTGCCAAAACGCGATCGTGTCAGAACAAGCCATAATGCGACAGCGACAACGCTTCCGACGAGCGGAATGACGATCTGTAATGGCGTGACGCCGACGCCGAAGATGATGAAAGGCTTGTCATCGAGCCAGGAAGGAAAGCCGCGCGGCTCCTTGCCGAAGGTAAACAGGACGAGGTTGTCGAGAAGAAGACCACCAGCGACCGTTGCCATCAGCCAGGCGTTTGATTGGCGTGCCACGAAGGGCCTGACCAGAACCCGTTCGATCAGCAAACCCAGGAGGGCGCAACCGAGCAGGGCTGCCGGGGCCGCAACCATGATCGGCCAGCCATAGCGGGCTACCAGGACATAGCCCAGAACGGCGCCCAGCATGACTGAGCTGCCTTGCGAGAAATTGACGGTGCGCGACACGATATATGTCACGTGAAAACCCAGCGCGATGAGACCATACATGGCGCCCAGCGACATGCCGCTGACCAGAGCCGAGAAGATAATCATCAACGCTCTCCCGACGTAGGGCGGTCTGCTATCCCTGACCTGGCTTAACGATCAATTGGAGAGCGGCAGGATTTCAGCGCCTTTGAAGTAGGTGAAGATATAGTCAGCAGCGCTAAGAGCGTCGTGATTGTCCGGTGTGAAGGGTTTCGCATAGGTTTTGATCAGCCCGGCATAATGATCGATGTCGTAAAAGCCCTGGCGGATTTTTGTGCCCTCGATCGAGCCGGCCTTGGTGATCGCCAACGCCGTCAGATGGAGGGCATCATACGCATTGGCGATACCGACGGCAGGTGTCACGTCGGTTGTTGTTTTGATTTCTGGATATTTGGCCTTGAGCAGGGTGAATACGGATTCACCCTTCTGGCTCAGCTTTCCGGAAAAGCTGTAAGTCTGAATGAAATGGACCTTTTCGGCGCTCGGCCCGGCAAGCTCGGTGAAGCGTCCGCCGGCCGGTCCCCAATGTGATACGACGGGTACATTCCAGCCCATGCGATCCAGCGATTTGACTACCTGAGCTGACGGGCCAACATTGCCAACCAGAAACAGCGTGTCAGCTCCCGCCGCCTTCAGTCGGGAAAGTTGCGGTACAACATCGACGTCATTAGCTTCAAATTTCTCGATACCGGCAGCGCTCATGCCCTTGCTGACAAGGGCCGCCTTGAGGCCGGCTTCGTTTGATTCACCCCAGGCATTGTTGACCAGGATCATACCAGGTGTTTTGGCCCCATATTTTTTGACTGCATAGTCAACCAGCGCGATGTCAACGAGCGTATCGACCGCCGATACCCGGAAGACGTAGTTTTCGGCGGCGCCGTTGCGCGTGATACCTGTGCCGGCTGCCCATACACCCATGAACGGCACCTTGGCCTGATTGACGAAGGGCGCGATGGCAAGCGAAACGGGCGTATCAAGCCCACCAAACAGAACCGCGATCTTTTCCCGTTGCACCAGTTCGCGGGCTGCCACCAAACCTTTGGCGGGATTGCTTTCATCATCGCGCGTCAGCAGTTCGAGCTTCTTGCCAAGGACGCCGCCCTTGGCATTGATTTCATCAAGGGCGATTGAAAGACCGCGGATGATCGCCTCACCTGATTTCGCCGACTGGCCCGAAAGCGCCGCCACCAGGCCGATCTTTAGCGTTTCCTGAGCATGGAGAGGATGAACCGGCCCCATAGCGAGCGCGAGGAGAACCAACAGGGCCTGACAACATCCGGTGATCACAATCTTGAGCATCTGCAGCTCCTCCGCTGATCTGGTTCTTGGGGGTCTACTTCTTGGGATTGAAATGTCAGCAATAAATGTGCCAGCGCGATAACCAAAAGAATGCGCAGCTGGTATGCCTTGTTTGCCGCCATCTGCGCCAGGTATTGCGCTGTTCCAGGTTCATCTGCCTGCTATTTGGGCAGGTTGACGCCCGACGATCAGAAGCCCGCCAGCTCGAGACTGTCAGCCCCGCGACGTCGGGGCGCTACGGCTGTAACGCAAGCTCCCATTTCCGCGATTTCCTGGCGGCCGACAGGATCGTTTTCTGCTGTATTCGTGTTTAGCCCATAAAGCATTGATTGTTGCAATGCATCGAATTTGCTGCGCAAGGGCAGCGCCGCCACCAGCCATGTGGCGATGCTGGCACGGTCGCGTGGCGTACCGATGATTGTCGGCCTTCAGGCCGACGATATCGCTGGCCGCAATGTCCTGATCGACGCGACACAAGGTCTGGTTATCGTTGATCCGAGTTCCACCGACGCCACGCGTTTCGAGCAGCAATGCGCGGCGAGCCGGACGCGCGATACGGCAGTCGCCGGTTTCCTTGGCCAGCCGGCCATTTCGCGCAACGGCGTGCCTGTCATCACCTTGATCAACGTCGCTGATCCATCCGAGCTGGAGGGGCTTGATCCGGCCTGCTGCGATGGCATCGGGCTGGTTCGCACCGAGCTGCTGTTTGAAGGCGCAACTCTGCCGAGCGAAGACGCACAGACTGACATCTACACCCGCATTGTCCGCTGGGCTGGTGGCAAACCCGTTACATTCCGCACCCTTGATGCCGGCGCTGACAAGCCGATTGCCGGGTTGACACCGCTTGGCGAAAGTAACCCTTTCCTTGGCATGCGTGGTGTACGCCTGACGCTGTCACGACCCGACATCTTTCGTCCCCGGCTTCGAGCGCTGGCCCGCGCCGCTGCCTTTGGCGATGTGCAGATCATGATCCCGATGGTCGCACTGCCCGCTGAACTGGAGGCAACCCGCGCCCTTCTCCATCAGGCCTGCGCCGAGCTACGCGCCGAGTGCGTCCCTCACCGCCTCCCGCCGCTTGGCATGATGGTGGAAGTTCCCGCGACAGCGTTGACGCTTGAGACCTTTGATGCAGCCTTCCTGTCGATCGGCTCGAATGATCTCACGCAATACGTGATGGCGGCGGGGCGCGACATTGCCGCCGTCGCCGCCCTTGCTGATCCCGGCCATGAGGCGGTTTTGCGATTGATCGGCATGATTGCCGCCACCCCGTTGATGGAGATTTACATCATGTTTGAAAACGCAGCGGCGCTCCTTGAGCAGCGCGGCATCGACATTGTCCGCTCACAGGTCGGAAATTTTGTCACCTCGCTCGACATGGCCGGCTGCTCGATCACGGTGACACTCGCTGACAGTGAAATGTTGGCGCTGTGGGATGCGCCTGTTCACACGGCAGCCCTCAACCGGGGCCAGATCATGGCGCACTGAACGGCAGATCGTTATACGCCCAGATGGCGCTCCAGAATGTCCGGCCTGGAGGCCAGTTCGGCCGGCGTTCCTGAAAAGGCGATGGTGCCCTTGGCAAGCATAATCATGCGGTCGGCAACACGCGACAGGCTGCGATGATCCTTGTCGACGATGATGGTGGCGATACCCTCGGCACGCATCATGGCGAGGCTGTTCCAGATGTCGCGGACAACCAGCGGGGCCAGCCCTTCGGTCGCCTCGTCGAGCAGAATGAGGGCGGGATTGGTCATCAGCGCCCGGCCGATCGACAGCATCTGCTGCTCGCCTCCTGAAAGCTGTTGACCGCCATGGCGCTGGCGCTCGGCGAGGCGGGGAAAGATGGCAAATATCCGGTCGATCGACCAGTGATTGCGCCCGGCGCGGTCGGGCCTTGCGGACATCTTGAGATTTTCAAGCACCGACAAAGACCCGAAAATGCCGCGCCCCTCCGGAACATAGGCGATGCCCAGACGGGCGATGGCTTCTGGCGGCAGGTGGACCGCATCCTGCCCCATCACATTGACGGCGCCGCGCCGATCAGAGACAAGGCCGATGATCGATTTGAGCAGCGTTGTCTTGCCCATGCCGTTGCGCCCGAGGAGGGCTATCTGCTCGCCGGCGCCGACGGTGAGAGATAATCCGTACAAAACCTGGCTCACGCCATAAAAGCTTTGCAGATCGTTGATCTCGAGCACGGTCGTCACAAGCAATCCTCGCCGAGATAAGCCACCCTGACGGCGGGATCAGCGCGGACTTGCGCCGGCGTGCCGGTTGCAATGACATGACCATCGGCCATGACGGTCAGGCGGTCAGCGAGGGCGAAGACGGCATCCATGTCGTGCTCGACAAGGAGAATGCCGCGCCCGTTCCTGAGGCGTGAAACAAGGGCGATCATGTCCTGCGCTTCGGCCGGCCCCATCCCCGCCAAGGGCTCGTCGAGCAGGAGGATGCTGGGCGCGGTGGCAAGCACCATGGCAATCTCAAGCTGGCGCTGGCCACCATGGCTGAGATGGCGGGCGGGTGTGTCAGCGTGGGCGGCAATACCAGCTTCACTGAGCGCGGCAGTAGCGTGAGCGTTGATCACCGGGTCGCGGCTGGCATCACCAAAGAAGCGCAACGCCTTAGGTGATCGGGCCTGTGCGGCGAGGCGCGCATTCGCGAAGACGCTGACATCAGGAAAGATGGTCGTCTTCTG
Organism: Raskinella chloraquaticus (SeqCode); assembly: GCA_002365175.1. Taxonomy (GTDB): domain Bacteria; phylum Pseudomonadota; class Alphaproteobacteria; order Rhizobiales; family UBA4765; genus Raskinella; species Raskinella chloraquaticus. The sequence goes on along the minus strand of DEZK01000045.1, from coordinate 46,622 downwards.
GTAGGAACGCCCCAGGCCGGCCCGGGCGCGTTGGTCGGGCGAGCGGGCGGTCATGTCCTCGCCTGCCAGATGAACACTGCCGTCGCCAGGGGTGATCTCGCCGGAGAGCAAATTGACGAGGGTCGATTTTCCTGCCCCGTTCGGGCCGATGACGGCATGAATTTCATCACGATGAACATCTATTGAGACATCGCTTACGGCGATCAGGCCGCCGAAGCGCTTCGTCAGATGTCTGGCGCTCAGAACGATGTCAGCCATGGTGTTGTCGTCCAGCCGATGACGCGCCGGAGCCAGGCTGCCCCGCAGGCGCTCGCCGATCGGCGAACACCAGTTGCGCCAGGTGCTGCAGGCCACCGGGGAGCATAAAGACGAGGGCAATGACGATGACGCCTTCGATGAGCTTCCAGTGTTCGATATTCGACTTCAGGATTTCCTCAAGGCCGAGCAGGGCGAAAGCTCCAAAAACCGGACCGAGCACGCTTTTCATGCCACCAAGAACCACCATGATGAGGAGGGTTGCCGACACATGCCAACCCAGCGTCTGGGGCGCAACAAAGCCAAACTGGCTGGCGGAGAAATATCCCGCAATGCCGGCCAGAACGGCGGCAAGGACAAAGGCGGTGAGGCGGATGCGGAAAACGGGAAAGCCAAGCGAGCGGGCGCGCTGCTCATTGTCACGGGCTGCCATGAGGGCGGCGCCAAAGGGCGAGCGCACAAGAGTGGAAATGACGATAATCGCGAGCAGCAGGCTGGCGAGGGCTACGTAGTAAAAGCTTGTCTTGTTTCCCAGATCGACCAGGCGCCATCCGGCGATAACGATCTCGGGCTCAAAATAGATGTAGATGCCGTCGGAGCCATTCGCCACCCGCGTATCGTGGAAGAAGTAGAAGAACATTTCGCCGAAAGCGAGCGTTGCCATGATGAAATAGATGCCGCGTGTGCGCAGCGCCAGCGCGCCGACGAGTGCCGCAGCGACGGCGACAACCAGCAAAGCCAGCGGCAGCGATGTCCACAGGGACGCGCCGGATGATGATGGAGAGGCCAGAGCAAGCACATAGCCCGCAAGACCGAAGAAGGCGCCGTGGCACAGGCTCACCATGCCGCCAAAGCCGACGACCAGGTTGAGCGAGGCAGCAACGATGGCAAGCAACATCGCCTTGGCAAAAAACTGCAGATAATACGTTGGCGCGATCATCGGCAGCAGCAGCGCTGCGATCAATAGAGCGGCCAGCAATGCGCGAGCGAGGGCGGGCGATGCCTTCATCACGAAGCGCGACCCAGCAGGCCGTTGGGGCGCCACAACAAAATGATGACCATCAACAGGTAGACGAGGATGGAGGACACCTGGGGGAAGAAAACCTTGCCGAACGTGTCGGTGAGGCCGATCAGCAAGGCGCCAAAGGCTGCGCCGGCGACCGAGCCGATGCCGCCCAGAACGACGACAACGAAGGACAGGATCAGCATGCTGTCGCCCATGCCGGGGAAAACGGTCGATATCGGCGCAACCAGTATGCCGCCAAGGGCCGCGAGCGCGATGCCGCCGGCAAACACATAGCGGTTGACGCGATCAAACGAGATGCCGAGCGCTCGTGTCATGTCGCGGTTCTCGGCGCCGGCGCGCAGGATCATGCCTAGTCTGGTTTTCTGGATGATAAAGAAAATGATGCCGGCCAGGACAAGGCAGGCGATACACAGAGCCAGCCGGTAGATCGGATAGGAGAGCACATCGGTGAGTTCTATGGAGCCTTGCAGCCAGGCTGGCGGGGCAACTGAATGCACGTCTTTGCCAAACAGGATCTGGCGCACCTCATCGATGACAAGGATCAATCCATAGCTCAACAGGACCTGGGCCAGATGGTCGCGGCCGATGAGACGTTTGACGAAGGCTTCCTCAAGAACCAGGCCCAGCAGGAAGGCGATGGCCACGCCGCCAACCAGGGCAAGGGCGAAACTGCCGGTGTAACCGGCGATCCAGTAAGCGAGATAGGCGCCCAGCATGTAGAAGGCACCATGGGCGAGGTTGATGACGCCGAGGATGCCGAAGACAAGCGTCAGGCCGCTTGCCACAAGGAACAGGACCAGCCCGTGCTGAACCGCGTTCAGAAGCTGAACAGAGAATGTGGCGATATCCATCACCTGATCCCTTGTGGTGGAAGCGCCCGCCGCGGAGGCGGCGGGCTTTCGGGTTGCCGCAAGCAGGGGCGCTCAGACCTTCCCTGTTCAGCGTTCAAGCCGTTCAGGCGCGGCAACCGCGGGCGGGATCGTCAACACTCTTGCCGGCAACCGAGACAAGTTCGTTACGTCCGTTACGCACCTCGCGCATGTAGATGTCCTGGATAGGGTTGTTGGCCTTGTTGAAGGTGAGGGTGCCGCGCGGACTGTCGATCTTTGCTGCTTTCATGGCAGCAATCAGCGGCTCGCGCGCCGCCCAGTCGCCCTTGACCGCCTTGAGGCCGATATCAAGGAGCGCGCCGGCGTCATATCCTTGCACGGAATAGATGTCGCCATCATTGCCGGTCTTGGCCTTGAAGGCCTCAAGGAATGCCTTGTTGGCGGGCAGGTCGAGATTATCGGCGTAATGAAGGGTTGTCCTGATACCGTTGGCGGCTTCTCCCTGAGCGGGCAGGGTTCCGTCGGTGAGGAAGCCCGCACCATAAAGCGGGATGGATTTGTTGAGGCCGGCAGCCGCATAGTCACGAACGAACTTGACCGCCCCGCCGCCGGCAAAGAAGGCGAACACGGCGTCCGGCTTCAGGGTGGCGATGCGGGTGATCAGCGCCTGGAACTCAACCTCCGGGAAGGGCAAAGCCAGATCCTCGGCGATCTTGCCGCCCTCCTTGGTGAAGCCTTCCTTGAAGGCGTCGACCATCTGCTGGCCCGCCGCATAGCGCCAGGTGATGGTGGCAACATTGCGCAAGCCGGCGTCATACATCACCTTGCCCATCGGATACGTCACCTGCCAGTTCGAGAAGGAGGTGCGGAAGATATGCGGCGCACAGGCAGGCCCCGTGGCCTCGTTGACGCCGGCATTGGGGATGACGAGCATGGTGTTGGTGTCGCGGGCAACTTTGACCATGGCCATCGCAACGCCAGAGTGAACGGTGCCGACCACAACATCGACTTTGTCGCGGCCAACGAGGCGGTTCATGTTGTCAGTGCCCGCTTCGGGCTTTGATTCATCATCAACCTGCACGAATTCGATCTTGCGGCCACCCAGCATGCCGCCGTTCTTCTCGACATAAAGACGGAATCCGGCGTCGATATACTGACCCAGCTTGGCGAAAGTTCCCGAATAGGGAAGCATGAACCCGATTTTGAGAGCCGCGCCCTGGGCAATCGCCGGCGTGGCAAGCCCGGCGAACGGCCCGGCAGCGAGCGCGCCTGCACTGCCATAGAGAAAGCGGCGGCGATCAAGTGCGATCATCGATAAAGGCGTCGTGGCCGTATAGCGTGTGGTCTTAGTCATCCTGGCGTTCCCTTGTTTTGAGAGGCTCGATCAATATATGCAATTTAATGCATATACTAGCGAGTTATGCTCTTATTGCTCGTGATTAGATGTATGATAATGCATAAAATCTGTCAATTTGCTATTCGTCTCTCACCTCTGTGTTGGTCAGGATAGAAGATAACCTCGGGAATGGATGAGATGCACCAGCTCTTCGAGGGAATGTTCCAGCGTTTTTCCTGATGTATCGAGCTGTGCGTCAGCGAGGCTGTAGAGCGCCTCCCGGCTTGCCAGGATTGATTTCAATTGTTCCATGGCTTCCGGATTGCCGGCCATGGGCCGTGTATCACCCTGGGCAAGCACGCGGCCCATATGTTCATGGGGAGCGGCGCGTATCCAGATGGTGTGGAAATGCGCCAGCAACATCTTGTACGTGTCGGGCTCGGCGACAATGCCGCCGGCCACCGCGAGGATCAGCGTCTCATGGGTGGAGATAATGCGGCTGAGGGCCGAGGCCTCGAGCTTGCGGTATCCTTCCTGCCCGTAAAGCGCCAACACCTCATTGACGGACATTCCGGCATGATCCCCGATCTCGCGGTTGAGTTCGAGGAAAGGTGCATTAAACGCTTTGGCGGTGAGGGCGCCGAGCGTTGATTTGCCTGCGCCGCGCAGGCCAATCAGGCACACCCTGCGGGCACGCAAAGCATCATCTGGTTCAGGCTGCAGCAGGTGCATGACCTGCTGGCGAATGTCAGCGCCCGCCAGACGATAAAGATCAGCGACTTTGAGTGTTTGCGATGTCCACGGGTCCTCCTCGCCGACCAGCCATTCAATGCGATGGTCAAGGGCGATGGCAACGCGTTGCAGAAGGCTGATCGAGATGTTGCCATCGCCGGCTTCAAGCTGGGCCAGATAGCGTGGTGAGACATCGGAGATTTCAGACAGAACGCGGCGGGGGATACCTTTCAGTTCACGCGCCTTGCGCACGCGTTCGCCGACGCGCTGCATCAGCAGGCTTGCGGTGTCGCCAGATGGCGTCGTCGGCTCGACGCGGGCCAGCTCGCCCTTGAAATTGGTGATCTCCGCCATCCCGCTCCGGCTCATGCGTTATGTTGCATATAATGTGACAGAACCGCCGGGCGCGGCAATCGAATTCTCTCAATGGGGAACAAGCGGAAGGACACGGCTGCCGATGTCAGGCATGGCGGCCGGGCGATCATCCACCCTCAGTACGTTTCCACATGATAGCGCCCGGCCTCGCGCATGGTATCGCGCAGCTTTATCCAGTCGAGGCCGATGCCGCGCGCGATGTCGGCCAGCGCTTCCTCGACGCCATTTTCCATGGCGCGCAGACCGCAGATGTAAATGTAGGTATCGCCATCGCGCAGCAGGGTGGCGACGTGATCCTTCGTCACCCGCAACTGGTCCTGGACATATTGCTTGGGCAGGTCTGCCTGCCTGCTGAAGGCGAAATATTTGCCAAGGAAGATATCCGGCACTTTGGCGAGTGGCCCGAAATAGGGCAGATCGTGAGGTGAACGGGCGCCGAAATAAAGCGACAGATGCCCCTTCAGATGCGGATTTTCGCGCTGGCGGCGCATGGTAAAGCCGCGGAAGGGGGCAGCACCGGTTCCCGTGCAGATCATCAACAGCTTTGCCTGCGGATCGCAGGGCAGGAGGAAGGTCGAACCGAACGGGCCGGTGACCGCGACCTTGTCGCCTTTGCGCAGATTGCAGATATAGGTCGAACACAGCCCGTCGGGCTCGCGCTTCACTGTCAGCGACAGATTGTTGAAATTTGCCCGCTCGCCATCGCGCGGGCTTGAGAGCGAGTAGAGGCGCGGCAGATGGGGCTTGCCCTCGGCGTCGCGGCCGGGCGGGATGATACCGATCGTTTGGCCTTCGAGCACGGGGAAGGGAAGGTTGGCGAAATCCAGGATGATATGGCGGACATCCGTGTCGCTTGTCTCGCCCGTCAGGCGGTAATTGCCTTGCACGGTGGCCATCGCCGGCTTGGCCAGATTGTAGAGATTGATGGTGGGCTTCGAGGCTGAGGCTGGCGCCCGTGCCTTGCCGCCGGCACCCTTATGGGCCTCGGCAAGGAGGGCTGCGACGTTTTCATCGAGCGCTTCGATGCTGGTGTCAGTGGCGCCAGCTTCGCTGGAGAGAGCCGATTGTGCCGGCAATTCGTCCCAGGAGAATTGCTCGTCCAGCGAATAAGGGGCCATGACAACCCGCCAATTGTCGATGGAGCCGGTTGGGCAGGGCGAAATGCAATCCATGCAGAAATTGCATTTTTCGGCATCGACCACGACGTTATTGTCATCATGGGTGATGGCGGAGACCGGACAGGCCGCCTCGCAGGTGTAGCAGCGGATGCAGATCTCAGGATCGATCAGATGCTGTTTGAGTGGCTGGTTCATCGTCGGATCTTGTCCTCAAACGGCATGGCGTAGCCATCGTCCTGATAGCGGGTCGCCGGCTGCCGGTGATGTGTCTACGCCATATGCAGCTTCACATATTCAAAGTCGCCGGCCTGGTTGTCGATGCCAACCTTTGGCGGCGCAATCCAGCCCGCGAATTTTCCTGCCTCATAGCAGGGCTTCATCAGCGACTGAATGAAATCGCCGTCAGCCTTGGTCGGCAGCCATTCCCGGATACCGGCTTCGAATGCCGGCTGCGTGACGACCATGCCGGCAGGATCAAAGAACTTTCCGGCAAAGACGCCAATTTTGCGATTGAAGGCCTCATGCGGCAATTTCATCGCGAAATTGATCCCCATCTTCTCGATGATCTTGTTCCAGCGGCCGATACCGCCGGCCGCGTCGCGGGTGTAATCATCGCGCAGGCGCATGTTGATGGCGGTCAGCGCCGGCACGTCCTGCTGCACCATTTTGCCGTCAACAAAATTCCATACCTTGTAGGTGTCGCCGTTGAGGCGATGGTCATCGGCGATTTTGCTTTCCAAGTAGCGACCCTTGATGCCGGCATTGAAAGCGTTGGCGGCGTTGGTCGATACTTCCTGGCCGAAGAGGTCAAGCGACAGCGTGTAATGGAGGTTGAGCTTCTTCTGGATGGTCGGCAGGTCGATGACGCCAAGCGCGCGGATACGGTTGATGTCGAAGGGATCGTCGATGCCGGCCTTCTTCATCATCAGGCAGGTTTGCTCGATGGTGCGTCCCACACCGGTTTCGCCAACAAACATGTGATGGGCTTCTTCCGTCAGCATGAAGCGGCAGGTGCGGCTCAACGGGTCAAAACCCGATTGTGCCAGGCTTTCAAGCTGCATCTTGCCGTCGCGGTCGGTGAAGTAGGTGAACATGAAGAAGGACAGCCAGTCCGGCGTCTCCTCGTTGAAGGCACCCAGCATGCGTGGTGCTTCCTGCGAGCCGGATGAGCGGCGCAGCAGATCGTCCGCCTCGTCGCGCCCGTCCGCGCCGAAATATTTATGCAGAAGATAGACCATCGCCCAGAGATGACGGCCTTCCTCGACATTGACCTGGAAGAGATTGCGCATGTCATAGAGCGAGGGGGCGGTGCGCCCAAGAAAACGCTGCTGTTCGACGGAGGCAGGCTCCGTATCGCCCTGGATGACGATGAGGCGCCGCAACATGGCGCGATATTCACCCGGAACGTCCTGCCAGGCGGCATCGCCTGCATGTTCGCCGCAGGGGATCTTGCGATCGGCAATCTGTGGCGCCAGCAGAATGCCCCAGCGATATTCCGGCATCTTGACGTAGTCGAACTTGGTCCAGCCCTTGGGGTCGACGCTGACGGCGGTGCGCAGATAAACGAGGCTTTCCTGGAAGTCGCGGGGGATGAGATCATTCCACCAGCTGATGTAGCCCGGATGCCATTTCTCCAGCGCTTTCAGCACGCGCTTGTCGGTGGACAGGCCAACATTGTTTGGAATTTGTGTGTCATAGCTCACATTGATCAGATCAAGCATGGGGACGTCTCCTGTCCGGACGGCAATCAGCGACTAGATGCGCTGCAGATTGAAGTTGCCGCGCTGGCCGGTTCCGTAGCGCTGCAGGGCGCCCTCGGCGCCAACCGCATTGGGGCGCTGGAAGATCCAGTTCTGCCAGGCGGTGAGGCGGCCGAAGATGCGGGTTTCCATGGTCTCCGGACCGGGAAAGCGCAGATTGGCTTCCATGCCGGTCATGGCGTCAGGCGAGAAGCTGGCGCGTTCCTCAAGGAAGATGCGCACTTCATCGTCCCAGTCGACCTCGTCGAAGGTAAAGGTAATGAGACCAAGCTCATTTGCCTCACTGGCTTCAAGCGGCTTGCGCAGATGAGCATGCGCGCCCTCGACTTTGACCGGCTCTCCGAGAAAGCGGGTCTGCAGGCGCGTGAGGGCGTTGCTCATGGGAAAAGGGCCGAAATTGGCCGGGCTCAGCGTCAAGCTGGCGCGCGGGCGGTTATCTCCCTCAAAATCGCCCTCCATCATGTAGCTGCGATCAACCGCAAACAGCACCTCTGCCAGAATGCCGGCGAAGCACGACCCATGCTCGATCAGCGCCACCAGCGAGCGTGAGGTCAGATCGATCCGCTTCAGCACACGCTTCCAGTAGAGGAGAACTTCATTGGCAAGCCAGTGACGCGCATTGTCGAGAAGCAGCGCCTCATGCGCCAGAACACGTTGCGGATCGCCTTGCGTGCGGAAGACGAGGAGGCCGATTTCCAGCTCATTGAGGCGTAGATGAAGGATGGCGTCATCAAGCTCGCGGGCAAGGCGGAGAAGATAGGCCTGCGAGCCTTGCCGCTCGAACTCGTCCATGGTCGCAGGCGCATCATCATCCGGGCCGTTGATGGTGAGTGTGGCACGGCGCGCCTTGCGATCAATGGCGACGTCGATGGTCGAATAGGATAGCGAACCGTCGGCGGCGATGGTCCGCGTCAATGGCTTCAGGATAATGCCGGTTGCGGCGGTGGCGCGCGTCGAGCGATCAGCAAAATCCCGGGCGCGGGCGGCGATGGCTTCTTCGAATTTGGAATTGGCGACCACCTCATCGACCAGCCGCCATTCCTTGGCTCGCTTTCCCTTCACACCCTCTTCGGTGGCGCAAAAGACGTCCGCGAGATCCCGACGCACCTTGCGCTTGTCGGTGACGCGGGTGAGACCGCCGGTTCCCGGCAGCACGGCCAGTAAGGGCACTTCCGGCAGCGAGATAGAGGTCGAGCCATCATCGGTCAGGATGATGTAATCGCAGGCCAGCGCCAGCTCATAACCGCCGCCGGCACACGCTCCCTTGACGGCACAGATATAATGCTGGCCCGATTCAGCGCCCGCAGCCTCAAAGGTGTTGCGGGTCTCATTGGTGAATTTGCAGAAGTTGACTTTGTGCGCGTGGCTCGCCCCGCCCAGCATGCGTATATTGGCGCCGGCGCAGAAGACGCGCTCCTTGCCCGAGCGCAGGATGACGGCCTTCACCTCAGGATGCTCGAAGCGCATGCGCTGAACGATGTCAGCCAGCTCGATGTCAACCCCAAGATCGTAGGAATTGAGCTTCAGCTCATAACCGGCGAAAAGCCCGGCACTTTCATCGACATCCATGAACAGAGTTGCCACCGCGCCGTCATAGGTGACGCGCCAGTGATGATATGTCGTCGGATCGGTCTGGAAGTCGATGATCTTGCTCACAAGGGCTCCTCAAGAAATTGCACTATATTGCGATTGAATGTGTTGTAAAGCGATTACTATACAATTTTTTCCAAAATATGTGACAGTTTATGCATTATAATACATTAATTTCAAATCTGATATCGTCGCATATCCGTTTGAGTTCCACGAGGCTGACGCCCATGATCTGCGCACGGCCGGTTCGGCCGGCTTCGGCAAGATGAGCGCTGACCATGTCGCACAGCCGGATGACGGCGCGCCTGCGTCCCATCTCCACTTTCAGTCTGGCATTAGCGAGCTGGATGAGCGCCTGAACGACATGGCGCTCGGCGCTTGCTGCGGGTGTCGCAAGCCACACCGGCTCAAGAACTTCATGCGCCTCCCAGTAATAGCCCATGTGGAAGAAGTGCAATCCGGCGCGGAAGGCCTCGCTTGATGCCAATTCCTGAACCGACATGTTGCTGTGGGCCGTATGGCGCAGAGCCGCAAAGGCGTCATCGTCGTGGCGTGGCGAGACGCCCGGTACATAGGCATGGCCTGGCAGGGCGATGCCGGCATCGCTCATGCGGTGATCACCTCGGCGGCTTCGATGCGCTCCAGCCTGCGGGTGAATTCGCTGATCAGCGCCAGGGTGCGCGCCGGTTGATCGATATGCGGCGCATGGGCGCAGGCTTCAAGGATTTCGACGTCGACGGGCGCATAGCTGCGGCTCTCGACTTCGCGGATCTGCTCATATGTTCCGTATTGGTCGTCGCGACCTTGAATCGCCAGAACCGGGATGCGCAGATAGTCGACGACGTCGGCGATATTCCACTGGCGAAACGCCGGATCCAGCCAGGCGTCGTTCCAGCCATAAAAGGCATTGTCGGGATGGCGGTGGTATCTGGAGAGGCGCGCTTTGAGGTCTCCTGACTGATAGGCTGACCGTGCCTCGGCGATAGCCGCCAGGCCACTTGCTTCGGTGAAAAAATGGGGCGCCATCAGAACCAGCCCGCGCACGCGATGATCCTCATGGCTGCCGGCGTAGATGGCAGCGATGCTGGCGCCGTCACTATGACCAAGAAGGATGCCGCGACGAAAGCCGATACCATCAAGGATCGCCGGCAGGACGTCGCTTGCCTCGCGTGTCATGTAGTCGAGCGGCCGCGGCAGTGTGACGGGGTCTGACTGGCCATAGCCGGCACGCGAATAGGCGAACACCCCAAAGCCGGTGGCGGCGGCCAGTTGGGCTGGAAAATCGCGCCACATGGCGATGCAGCCCAGCCCTTCATGCAGAAGGATGATGGTGGGCGCAGTGGCGGGGTCGGGACCGTGGCAAATATATTCGAGTTGCCTGCCGGCGATGATCATCTGAGCGGACATGGCAGTCCAGGCAAGGGTCATCGGTTTCCCTCCCGCAATCTGAAGCGTTGTATCTTGCCGGTGGCGGTCTTGGGGAGATCGGGGACGATGTCGATCCAGCGCGGATATTTCCACTTGCCGATCTTTTCCTGCACGAAATTCTTCAGCTCCGCTTCAATCGCACTGATGTTTTCGTGACCCTTGAGGACGATGAAGGCTTTGGGTTTGTCCAGCCCGTCCTCGTCCTGCGCGGCAATGACGGCAGCCTCAAGCACGGCGGGATGGGCAATGAGCGCCTGTTCGACCTCGAAGGGCGACACCCATATGCCGGAAACCTTGAACATGTCGTCGGTGCGGCCACAGTAGATGAAGCGCCCTGCGGCCGTCATTTCGTATTTGTCGCCGGTGCGGGTCCATTCACCCTCGAACGTGGTGCGGCTCTTGTCGAGCTGGTTCCAATAGCCCTCGGAGGCGGATGCGCCCCTGACCAGCAATTCGCCGATGCTGCCAGGACCGATCTCGGTGCCGCTGTCATCGACGAGGCGGACCTCATAGCCGGGTACCGCAATACCTGATGTGCCATCGACGACGTCGCCGGAGCGGTTTGACAGAAAGATATGGAGCATCTCGGTGGAACCAACGCCATCAAGAATATCGACGCCCCATTGCTCACGCCATTTCTGACCGATCTGAGCCGGCAGGGCTTCACCGGCCGAGATGCACAGGCGGAAAGGACAAGGGGGCGGCGCGGCATTCTTTTCAAGCTGGGCAAGAGTGGCGGCATAAAGCGTCGGGACACCGCAGAAAATCGTCGGCTTGTCGTCGGCGAGAATTGTCATCACCGCGTCGGGCGTCGGGCGTCCATTGTACAGCAGGGCGGTGGCGCCGACCGACAAGGGGAACGTCATGGCGTTGCCAAGCCCATAGGCGAAGAACAGCTTGGCAGCGGAATAGACGACATCATCCTCACGGATGCCAAGAACATTGCGACCATAGGTGTCGGCGGTCGCCTTCAGCGCGCGATGGACGTGGCGCACGCCTTTGGGCTTGCCGGTGGAGCCGGAGGAATAAAGCCAGAAGGCGGTTTCATCAGCCTGCGCCGCAACGGCTGGCATGGGGGATGTCCCGGCCATGAAATTGTCATAGCTCCGGGTGCCTGGCGCCTCGCCGCTGCCGATGACGATGATCTGGCGCAGCCAGGGATTGCCGGCAAGGGCGGGGGCAACCACCGGCAGCAATTCTGTCGATACGATGAGGCCTGCCGCACGACTATCGCGCAAAATGGCGTCATAGACCGGTGTTGCCAGCAAGGTGTTGACGGGCACCGGGATAAGACCAGCCTTGAGACAGCCCCAGAAAAGGACAGGAAACTCGAGCGTGTCGAGCACGAGCATGGCAACCCGCTCCTCGCGCCGCAAACCCGCCCGCAGGAGGGCCGATGCTGCGCGGCCACTCTCGTCGGCGAGGCTGCCATAGCTCAGCTGGCGCCTAGCGCCGAAGGTTTCGCGATAGGCGATGTTGCCGCCGCGCCCCTCGCCGATATGGCGATCGACAAAATAGGTTGCGGCATTCTCGCTTGTCGACATCAAGGCTCCCCGCTCATGTCTGCAGATTTGTTTCCACCAAGCCTGATCATCACCCTTTGCGGTCACTCACACGCGCGCGCCCGTCAGAAGCGCGCGATGCGGGCAGGCATTTGGCTTGGCGGAAAGACCTTTTTTTATTTGCTGCGTATTATAATGCATTTAATTTTGATAGATGCAAAATAATGCCACATATTATCCAGCCGCGCAAGCGAGTGGAGCTGGCTGCGCCGGACGGACCGGGCCTGTCGTATTCGTGCCAATATGTCCGGGCCTGGTCAGTGGATCCAAGCAGTGGCGAGCGCGTGGGTGCATGAAACGGCACTGATCATGCGACCTATGGTCAAGCCCGTTGTCTTTCGCCCGTTCTTGGCAGACAATTCTCTGACTAAAACGACGGCCAATCACAAGCCTGACCACAGGCGATGACGGGGAGAAGCGATCATGACGAAGGGTAGTTTGACGCGTCGACATGTTCTTGCAGGGGCAGGTGCCGGTGCCACCATGCTGGCAATACCTGCCGCGTGGGCTGATGTTGATTACAAGAAATATGCAGGCAGCAAGATAGAGACCAATCTCATCAAGGGGCCGCGCGGCGATCTGTTGCAAAAGTACGAAAAGGAGTTCACCGCGCTCACCGGGATCGAGGTCAATTCGGAAGTCATCCCCGAACAGCAGCAGCGCCAGAAGATCGTCATCGAGCTGTCATCGGGCAGGCCGTCCTTCGATGTGGTGCATATCAGCTTCCATGTGCAGAAACGTCTGTTCGAGCGGGCGAAATGGTTGTCCTCCGTCACCCCCTTCATGACAAATGCAGCGCTGACGGAAGCCGATCACAAGGGGGATGATTATTCATCCGCCGGGCGCACCTACGCCACTGTCGAAGGCGGGTTCAACGCCCTGCCCTGGTCGGTTGATTATTTCATGGTCTACTGGAACAAGGAATTGTTCCAGAAGAAGGGCATTGCCTATCCGACGAATTTCGACGAGCTGATCAAGGCAGCCGAAGCGCTCCATGATCCGGCCAACGGCATTTCCGGCTTCGTCGGGCGTGGACTGCGCAATGCCAATCTGCCGCTTTACATGAGTTTCCTTCTTGGCTTTGGCAAGGACGCGCTGGATGAGAAAGGCAATCTGATCATTGATGGGCCGGAGGCGGTGGAGGCTGCCAAGATCTACAAGCATCTTCTCACCAAATGCGCGCCGGCCGGGGTTGCCGGCTTCAACTGGATGGAAAGTCAGGCTTCCTTCCTGCAGGGCAAGAGCGCCATGTGGCTTGATGGCATTGGCTGGGCGCCGCCGGGCGAGGACCCGACGCGCTCGCGCATCGTTGGCAAGATCGGCTATGGCGTGATCCCCAAGGGGCCGGTGGCTCATGCCTCCCCGACCTATGGCGATGGCATCGGCATTCCCGCCGCCTCAGCCAAGAAGGAACAGGCCTGGCTTTATTGCCAATGGGCGGTATCAAGGCTGATGGGCGGGCGGCTGTTGCAGAGCGGGGGAGGCGTGCCGTTTCGCAACTCCGTCATCGGCAACAAGGACACGCAGGCGGGCGTTACCATGCCGGCTGAATGGCTCACCTGCGTCATTGAATCAGCGAAGGTCTCCAAGCTCGGCCTCCCGGTCGTGGTGCCGGTGACGGAGTTTCGCGACATCATCGGCACGGCGCTGACCGCGACACTGTCCGGCGCTGATCCGGCAACGGAACTGAAGAAGGCCGCCGACCAATACCGGCCCATCCTGGAAAAATCCGAGAAGAGTTGAAGCGGGACATCGGCAGTGTCAGCAGCCAGCGTGCTGGTGACACTGCGGTGGGCTGGAGGTTGATGCCTATGGCTGACGTCACGCTCGAAACGGGGTTGGGCGCCAAGACAGCGGGCGAGGGCGCGGAGCCTTTGCCGGTCCAACCGGCGCTGCGCCCTCATTACTGGCTGTTCGTCATCCCGGGAATGATCGTCGTGGTTGCCGTCATCCTGGTGCCATGGGTGTTCACCTTGTGGATGAGCCTCCATGAGTGGAAACTCGGTGGCAGCTATTCCTTCGTCGGCCTCGAAAATTATCTGCGCCTGCCGGGCGATCCGCGCTTTACCGAAGCCTTCGTGCGCACACTCGTTTATTCGGCACTCGCGGTTGTCTTGCCGATCATCCTTGGTACGCTTGCCGCCCTCGTCTTCCATCAGGAATTCCCCCTCCGTGGCTTTCTGCGCGGCGTCTTCGTGGCGCCGATGATGGCGACCCCGGTGGCGATCGCGGTGGTGTGGACGATGATGTTCAACCCGCAACTGGGCGTGCTGAACTATCTGCTGCAGCTCATCGGCATCAAACCGCAATTGTGGATATTCGAAGCTTCCACCGTAATCCCCTCGCTGGTGGTGGTCGAGACCTGGCAATGGACGCCGCTGGTGATGCTGATCGTGCTGGGCGGGCTTGCTGCCATTCCCAGCGAGCCTTACGAGAGCGCGGATATTGATGGCGCGTCCGCCTTCCAGAAATTTCGCTATATCACCTTGCCGATGATTGCGCCCTTCCTGATGATTGCGGTCATCATCCGCCTCATCGATGCCCTGAAAAGCTTCGACATCATCTTCGCCATGACGCAGGGCGGGCCCGGCACGGCGTCCGAAACCATCAATCTTTACCTCTACCAGACGGCCTTTGCCTATTTCGACATCGGCTATGGTTCGGCGATAACGGTGGTGTTCTTCGTGCTGATCATCCTGTTATCGCTGGCGACCCTTTATCTGCGAGCGCGCACGCAATGGGCCGAGGGCGGGGTGGCTGAACGATGAAACGAAGCCCCTTGCAGAAATTGCTCCTCGGGCTGGCGATAGCGGTTGCCGTTTCGCCGGCCATCCTGTTCTTTTTGTGGACGATTTCGCTATCGCTCAAATTCGAAATCGAGAATGCGGCAAGCCCTCCGGTTTTCATTCCGACCCAATGGGCGTGGTCGAATTATCACGAAGCCATCGGCAGCAAGAATTTCATTATCTATTTGCGCAACAGTCTCATCGTTACCGGAGCAGCGACACTGGTGGCGCTGGTGGTTGGCGTCCCGGCCGCCTATGGCATTACCCGCATGCGGGCGACCAAAGCCGCCGTCATCGTGCTGATTGCCCGCATGACGCCGGGCCTGTCGTTCCTCATTCCGCTGTTTCTGCTTTTCCAGTGGCTCGGCCTGCTTGGCACGTTGTGGCCGCAGATCATCATCCACCTGGTGCTGACCGTTCCCATCGTTATCTGGATCATGATCGGCTATTTCGAAACAACGCCGCTGGAACTGGAGGATGCCGCCCTGATTGATGGCGCCAGCCGCTGGCAGGTCTTCTATTATGTGGCGCTGCCGATTGCCCGGCCCGGCATTACGGTCGCCTTTATCCTGTCAGTGATCTTTTCGTGGAATAATTTCGTCTTCGGCGTGGTGCTGGCGGGGCGCGAGACGCGCACACTGCCGGTTGCCGTCTATAATCTGCTGTCCTTCGACCAGATCGCCTGGGGACCGCTGGCAGCCGCCGCCTTGATGGTGACGCTGCCGCCCCTGCTGCTGACTGTTTTTGCCCAGCGCCAGATCATTGCCGGGCTGACGGCAGGTGCGGTCAAGGGCGGGTGAGCGGGTGTCAGCCATTATGGACCGGCTCATGATCGGGAAAAGGGTTGGTTCCCCGGAACAAGCTGCTCGATCGCGGTTTTTACCGCTTCCTGTGCACTCTTTGGCAAATGCAGCCCCAGCTTGGAGCGCCGCCACAGCACGTCCTCGGCAGTGCTCGCCCATTCTTGCCTCACCAGATAGGCAAGCTCCGCTGTGCTGAAGCCGCAGCCGAAATCGTTCCCCAGATCGGCGGCGGATCGCGCCTCGCCCAGTATGCGCTCAAGGCGCGTGCCATAGGCGCGCACCATGCGTCGGGCGGTCGCTTCGCTCAGAAACGGCCAACGCTCGCGCACCACGGCGATAAAGGCTGGAATGCCAGCGTCAGGGATGTCGCCACCAGGAAGTGGTGCGGTCGCTGTCCAGTCCGTGCCCCCATGCGGCAGGCAGGGCCGCAGGGCCGCCATGGCGCGCAGCGCCAGCTCGCGATGGGTGGTGATCTTGCCGCCGAAGACGGTCAGCACCGGCGCCGCGCCCGGTGGCGCATCAAGATCAAGCACGTAATCGCGGCTGACCTTGCTTGCAGCCAGCGCTCCGTCATCAAACAGCGGCCGCACGCCGCTGAACGTCCACACCACGTCGGCTGGTGAAATCCGCCGCTTGAAATAGGCGTTCACCGCCGTGCACAGATAGGCGATTTCACTGTCATCGGCGTGCGGTGTCGATGGATCGCCGCTGAAGGCGATGTCAGTCGTGCCGATGAGCGTGAAGGCGCCTTCATAGGGAATGGCAAAGACGATGCGGTTGTCGTTGTTCTGGAATATGAAGGCGTGATCGCCCTCATAAAGCCTGGGCACGACAATGTGACTGCCCTTGACGAGACGCACGGTGCGGCTGCCGGGGATGGCAAGCTGCCGGTGGAGGATATCGCCAGCCCAGGGGCCGGCCGCATTGACGAGCAGGCGGGCGGTGACACTCTCGACGGGTCCGTTTCGTGGCGCAAGCGTGACTGACCAGTGATCGGCATGGCGGGCGGCGGCGGTGACGGCGGTGTGTGTGCGGATAGCGGCGCCGCGCTCTGCCGCGTCAAGTGCGGTCAGCACGACCAGGCGGCTATCGTCCACCCAGCCGTCGGAATAGACAAAGGCCGTGCTCAGGTCATCGCGCAGGTCGCGGCCGATCAAATGCCGGCGCAGATGGATGGTTTCGGTGCCTTTCAGTGTCCGGCGGTGCGCGAGATGATCATAGAGAAAAAGCCCGATGCGTACCATCCATGCCGGGCGATGGGAGGGTTCGTGGGGCAGGACAAAGCGCAGTGGCCAGGTGATGTGGGGCGCCATGGCGAGAATGATTTCGCGCTCCTGCAACGCTTCGCGAACCAGGCGAAACTCGAAGAATTCGAGGTAGCGCAGCCCGCCATGGATGAGCTTGGTCGATGCCGACGAGGTGTGGGCGGCCAGATCGTCCTTTTCGGCAAGCAGGACCTTCAGCCCGCGCCCCGCCGCATCGCGGGCAATCGCTGCGCCGTTGACGCCGCCGCCGATGACAAGGAGATCGTATGTGGCGGTCGCCAAAGCAGGCACCCTGACGTCTGTGATCCAGGACAGGAGGAGCTTAGGGAGGGAATCACGATGATTGCAACGGCAAAGGCCGGCTTTGGGGCGATGCCGGATAGTCATACTGCGGCATCGCTGGTTGCTGGCTTTTTTCAGGCGGCGCGTGTTGCCGCCGCCATTGGCGTCATTTGCTTTTGCTGTGGCGGGCCAGAAAGCCCATCATCCTCGCTGCGATTTCACCTGCATGGGTCTCAAGCGCGAAGTGCCCGGCGTCATAGAGATGGACCTCGGCAGCGGGTACCTGCGCCTTGAAATACTCGACACCTTTGAGCGTGAAGAAGGGATCATTCCGGCCCCAGACGATCAGCAGCGGTGGCTGCTTTGCCTGCAGATATGCCTGCCATGTCGGGTAGTTGGCGACATTGTCCTTATAGTTGAACAGGATTTCGGTCTGGATGTCGGCAACTCGCGGGCGGTCGAGCTTCGCCTGATCATAGACCCAGGCTTCCGGCTGCAGGCGCTCGCTCAGCGTGGCGCCGTGCGTGTACTGGAATTTGGTGGTCTCAGCGCTCAGCAATGCGCGGACCGGCACCTCGCTTTCAGCATTACGGTTCTGCCAGAACGGCGCGATGCTCTTCACCACATCCGGGTTCCAGCCTTCTACATTGGCTACCGCGTTCTGGATGATGAGACCGCGTACGCGCCCGGGATGTTTGACGGCTAATCGAAGGCCTACTGGCCCGCCATAATCCTGCATGTACAAGAAATAGCGCGACGCACCGACTGCTTTGGTGAATTCGTCAACAATGTCGGTCAGCGCCTCAAAGGTGTAGGGGAATGATGTCAGAGGCGGCACTGCGCTTTCGCCAAAGCCAGGATAGTCGGGTGCGATGACCCGGTACTTGTCCGCGAGACGGGGAATGAGGCTGCGGAACATGTGTGAGGATGACGGAAACCCGTGGAGAAGAAGCACGACCGGGCCGTCCTTTGGCCCCGCCTCGCGATAGAAAATGTCGAGGTTGCCAATTTTGACGGTGTGCTGACGCGTTGGCGGAGATCCGGCATGGGATGATCGCGGTAAAAGGCTCAAAGCCATCAGCATCATGCTGGCGCCGAGGCCGGCGTGCGCAAGCGCACGGCCTAATTTGTTGCTTAAGAATAAGGGCATATGCGCTCGCTCCTGTATTTGTAACCGTTGTTTGATATTTTTAACGGTATCAATTGACCAAACACCTGTCAATGAGTATTTTGTCAGTTACAGGCTGAGCGTCGTCATGAGGAGCCGAATGGGTTCGATCCCTGCGAAGGAAACGGAATTCATCGACGGGCTGCCGTTTTTCGGCGGGCGGTTGTGGATTGATCTGCTGAACACGACGATGTTCAGCGGCGAGGATTTCCGTGACCTGATTGCCAGCCCGGAGCGGTTTTCCGCCTGGCTGGCGGCAGCTGGCATGGCGTCTGACATAACGGCCAGCGGCAGCACTGACGGCACCGAGGTGCGCGGGCTGCGCGAGCAGCTTCGCTCTGCCGTTGACCTGTTTCGCATCGGCGCGCCGCCGCCGGCTGCCCTGATCAATGCCATCAACCAGAAGCTGGCGCAGGTCAGCGTACGGTTACTGCTTGAAAAGAGTGCGAACGGCTTCCGGTTTGTCGAGCGGTTTGACGCGGGCGAAGCGGGGCCGTGCGGCGTGATTGCGGCTGATTTCGCGCGCTTCATCTGCGAAGCCGAGCCGGAGCGTCTGCGGCGCTGCTCGAACCCCGCCTGCACCATGGTTTTCTACGATACCAGCAAGAACAAAACCCGGCGCTGGTGTACGATGACCATCTGCGGCAATCGCGACAAGGTGGCGCGCTTTCGTGCCCGGCAATCGGGGCATGCCGCCTGATGCGCCCTGCGATCGTGCGTAACGTAGATCCCGTCCACACAACAGGTGACCCATGTCAAGACCGCCTTTTCCTCCTTTCACCCATGAGAGCGCGGCGCAAAAAGCCCGTATGGCCGAAGATGGCTGGAACGGGCGCGATCCGCAGAAAGTGGCGATGGCCTACACGCCCGACAGCCGCTGGCGCAATCGTGCCGAGATTTTCCAGGGGCGCGAGGCGATTGTCGCTTTCCTCACCCGCAAATGGATCCGTGAGCTCGATTATCGCCTGATCAAGGAAGTCTGGGCGTTTTCAGGACACCGCATCGCCGTGCGGTTTGCCTATGAATGGCATGATGATGGCGGGCACTGGTTTCGCAGCTATGGCAATGAGAACTGGGAGTTCGACGCGCAGGGCTTGATGAGCGCGCGTCATGCCAGCATCAATGATCTGCCGATCACGGACGCCGAGCGCAAATTCCACTGGCCGCAAGGGCGCCGCCCGGATGAGCATCCCTCATTGAGCGAATTGGGTCTGTAGGTGTCATGACAATCCCATCGAGTGATGTCGCGTTCAGCGAAGCAGTCAAGGCGATCCAGACGCGTAAAGGATCGCGCGCCTCCTATGCGCAAATCGAAGCGCGTGGTGGGTTTGCCACCACGATCACGCCCGATCTTGCCGTTTTCATCGCGGCGCAGCGCAGCCTGTTTATGGCCACCGCCAATCGTGACGGGCAACCCTATATCCAGCATCGCGGCGGGCCACCGGGATTCCTGCGGGTGATCGATGACAGGACGCTGGGCTTTGCTGATTACCGCGGCAACCGGCAATATATCTCGCAAGGCAATCTTGGCGACAATCCGAAAGCCTATCTCTTCCTCATCGACTACATGAACCGGCGTCGCATCAAAATCTGGGGCACGGCGCGGATCATCGAGGGGGATGATGAGCTGATCGCGCGGCTGATGCCGGACGGCTACAAGGCAAAGCCGGAGCAGGTTGTGTTGTTCACGCTAACAGCCTGGGATGCCAATTGCCCGCAGCACATCCCGCAGCGATTTGAGGCTGAGGATGTGGCGCGGGCGCTTCAGGAGCGTGACGAGAAGATTGCGGCGCTTGAGGCGGAAATTGCCAGGTTGAAGGCAGCGGGTTGATCGGCACGCCTGCCCGCGTCAATACCCTTCGGCAAGCGTGCCGCGCTGGCGCGGATCGCTGGCGCCCGTCAGCCCGTCCTTCGTCAGCATGATCGAATTGGCGGAACCGGATGTCGAGCCGATGACGACCTTGTGGCCGCGCGCTTCCAGCAGGCGCAGCGTATCGGGCGATTGACCGGTTTCGGTCAGGAGAAAATCCGGGCGCCATTGATGATGAACGCGAGGAGCCGCGACTGCTTCGGCGATATTCATGCCATGATCGATGACGTTGGAAATGACCTGCAATGTGGTTGTAATGATGCGGCTGCCCCCGGGGCTGCCGGTGACCAGAAACAGCTTGTTGTTGCGAAAGACGAGGGTTGGCGTCATCGAGGACAGTGGACGTGCGCCGGGAGAGACGGAATTAGCGCTCGAGCCAACGAGGCCATAGGCATTCTGGGCGCCGGGTTTGGCGGAAAAATCATCCATTTCATTGTTGAGCAGAACGCCGGTCCCCTCAGCGACCATGCCGACGCCATAGGAAAAATTCAGCGTATAGGTGTTGGCAACCGCATTGCCCTCGGCGTCGACGATGGAAAAATGTGTCGTCTGATCGCTCTCATGGGCGAGCGGATTGCCGGCGGCGATGTCGTCGGCCTTGCGCGCCTGTTCGACGTTGATCTTCGCCCGCAGGCTCGCCGCATAGGCTTTGTCGATGAGGCCGCGCAGCGGAATTTTGACACGGTCGGGATCACCGAGAAACTGGGCGCGATCGGCGTAGGCCGGTTTCATCGCCTCGACCAGCAGGTGAAGGCCCGTCGCGCTGCCAGCGCCGAGAGCGGCCAGATCATAGCCTTCAAGGATGTTCAAAATCTGGATAAGGTGGACGCCGCCGGATGAGGGTGGCGGCATGGAAAAGATGTCGTAGCCGCGATACTGACCCTTCACCGGCTGGCGCTCGATGACACGGTAGTCAGCCAAGTCCTGACTGGTCATGATGCCGCCCAGCGCGCGCGTGGCGGCAACGATCTTTTCGGCAATGGCGCCGCGATAAAAAGCATCTGGACCGCTGGCGGCAATTGCTGACAGGGTGGCGGCAAGATCGCTCTGGACGAGGCGGTTGCCGGTGGCCAGGGGCTTGTCACCGGAAAAGAAAATCGCCCGACTGCTGGCATGGCGAGCGAGGCGGGCAGCACCACCGCCCAGCGAATCGGCCAGATCATTGTCGATGATGATGCCGTCGCGGGCCAGGCTGATCGCCGGAGCGATGAGATCGGCGAGCGAAAACCTGCCCGAGCCATATTTCCGGTGCGCCAGCGCCAGGCCACCGACCGTGCCTGGAGTGCCGATTGCCAACCCTGAATCGCGTGATTTCTGTGGGACCGCTTCTCCCTTGTCGTCCAGAAAGAGGGTGGCGGTTGCAGCCGCCGGTGCTGTTTCGCGGTAATCGATGGCAATCGTGTCGGCGCTCGCGGCACGGTGGACGAGCATGAATCCGCCACCGCCGATATTACCAGCGCGCGGCAGGGTGACGGCAAGGGCGAAACCGACGGCAACCGCGGCATCAACTGCATTGCCGCCGCGCCTGAGAATGTCGACACCGATGCGGGTTGCCTGCGCTTCCTGCGATGACACCATGCCACGGACAGCTTTCGCCGGCAGCAGCCGGGCGGCATCGGATAAAATTGCCTGATTGGCCCGTGGCGTTCCGGGCGGCGTACCTTGCGCCCGCCCGTCAATTGCGTGTGACAGACAGAACCCGGCGATCAGGCAGGATCTCAGTGCGTTTGTGATCATGGTGTGCATGAGACCCCGCCTTGCTGTGGCTTGTTATACCGCGCCGGTATACTCGCCGCGCGCCGGGTAATCGGCCTTGATAACAAAATCGACTGCGCCCAGCATTTCCTGAAAATTCGGTCGCGCGAAGGGCATCGTCTGGAGCGACAGATAATAAAGCGTCCCATCAGCCTTGACCAGAAACACACCAGGCTCGGAGAAAAGTGCCGGCTCTTCAATGCCAATCGAGGTCTTGCCGCGCGAGGTGGAAATATAAAGCCCCCATTCACGGGCTGTCGGCAGGCTCAATCCATAGGCAAAGCGCAGCGCCTTGGCGGCGATCTTGTCAGCCATGGCGCGCGTGCGCTCCTGGCTGTCTGAACTGATGGCAATGGTCTCCACGCCGCGTTCAGCAAAATCAGGAGTGAGGCGCTCGAGTTCCTTCAGATAATTGGCGCAAATCGGGCAATGCAGGCCGCGATAGAAACACACCAGCGTCATGCGCTGTGGCGTTGCGGATTGAAGGTTGAACGCGCCGTGGTCGAGTGTCGACAGCGCGAGGGCGGGAACAGGCTGACGGGGAATGAGGCTCATGCTAACTCCTGAATGAGGGTACGTAGCGGTTTGAATGATTTGCACGCCGGTTTCAATCACAGCGCAACACACAAGCATGTCATCGGCGATCAGTGCGACCATCAAGGTCTGTCTTGTTGCGGGAGCGGTGTGATCTTTTTTAAGCCGGCAAGCATATCATTTGCAAATGCCCTACTTGGCGGCAGGCTCGCGACTTGCCAAGATCGCGATTGCGGAAGAGGAGCCGATGATGAAAGCCGCCAGCCACCCGAGCGCGCTCAAGGTCCAGGCCATGCTGGGGCATGATTTCGAAGTCATGGAATTCGATAAAAGCACGCGCACCGCCGAAGAGGCGGCAGCGGCGATCGGCTGCAGGCTTGCTGAAATCGCCAAATCGCTGGTGTTTCGCGATCAGGCGACGGGGGTGGCTGTCATCATCATTGCCTCTGGCGCCAATCGGGTCGATGAAGCCAAGGTGCGCCGGCTGATCGGGTCAACCATCGAGCGAGCGCCGCCTGACTTCGTGCGGGACGTGACAGGATTTGCAATCGGCGGCGTTCCACCGATTGGTCACGCCGCCGGCAACTCCATTTTCATCGATGAGGATCTGATGGTCTTGCCGTTCATCTGGGCTGCGGCTGGAACGCCCAATGCGGTGTTTCGTCTGACGCCGCAGGAACTCCTGGAAATCTCGGGCGGCCACACGGCTGATATCAAGGAAAATCCCGGCGGTTAGAATACGGTCGGAACGGCTGGCAAGATCAGATGCCGCGATGGACGAACGAGCGGGCAGCATCATCCGCAACGATGTCGTCGGGCGGGTCGCGCGGATTTGTCGGCAATGCGCCGTTTCGAAACAGCGCGCGACCGGTGGGGTGGCAGGTGCTGTCATGGGCCCTGACAAGATAACGACGAAAGATCTCGCCATATCCCTGGTAAACGAGGCCGTCATTGGCACGCAGGAAATCCTCGCGATGCTGCTGGTAGACGGCAGGCAGTCGATACCATGGCAGGCCGGGATGGCGATGATGGACGAAATGCAGATTGTTGAACAGGAAGAGTGGCCCGAGGATCCATGAATTCTCGATGATGGCCGTTCGTTTCTCGATCTCGTCGCAGGCGCGATGCTCGGCAAAGGAGCGGATGAAGGTGATGGCGGTTGGCGCCAGCGCGAAGCCAAGCGCATATTGCCAAAAGGGCAGGCCACATATGGCGATGATCCACCACAGGGCGAGTGCGACCCACAGACCATGCCAGAGCCAGATGCGAAGCCGTTTGGGCTCGCCGATCAGGATCGCCCGCCCTTCATCGCGCCAGAACATGGCGATTGACCAGAACGGGCCGATGATCAGCCGCCCGGCGAGGGTTGATTGTGCGGTCACCAGACCACGCTCGAGACGGGACAGTTTCTGCCAGTCCTCGCCGCGCCAGTAGCGACTTTCCGGGTCATCCAGCGGGTCGGTCAGGCGCTCATCGCGATGATGGCAGAGATGGGTCTGGCGGTAGCGCTCATAGGGCAGCCACAGCCAGAGCGGGGGTGTCGCCAGGCCCTCGTTTAGGGCGCGGGAGCGGGTCGGGTGCCCATGCATGATCTCGTGCTGGAGGGAGCCCCACAAGGTGCCACACAGCGCGGCTGCGATGAGCCACAGCGGCAGGGCTATGGCATCGTGAAACCAGGTAAGCCCGAGCCAGGCGCTGTAAACAAGGCCGATCAGAGCAATCGTCGGCCATTCGACGCCAGCACGCGGTGCGACGGCGCGCATGTTGTCTTCGATCATGATGTGGATGTGCCTCCAAGAGTGCGGCCCCGACGAATCACTCTGAAATCACAAGACCCAAGGAATGCAGCCTTGGACACTTATTCGTCAATGGCTTATAAGGCTGGAATAATACTTAAGCGCGGGCGCCATGAACGATGATATCGACCTCTCCGCTCTGGCTGACGATGACCTCGTCGTTCAGATGCATCAGGATCTCTATGACGGGCTGAAGGAAGAAATCGAGCAGGCGACCCGCATTCTGCTGGCGCGTGGCTGGACGCCCTATGACGTGCTGACAAAAGCCCTCGTTGAAGGCATGCGTATCGTCGGCGTCGATTTCCGTGATGGCATTCTCTTCGTGCCGGAGGTGTTGATGGCTGCCAACGCCATGAAGGCGGGGATGGCGATCCTGCGGCCGTTGCTGGTTGAAACCGGCGCACCCAAGGTCGGCAAGATGGTGATCGGCACCGTCAAGGGCGACATTCATGACATCGGCAAGAATCTGGTGTGCATGATGATGGAAGGCGCCGGGTTCGAGGTGATCGATCTGGGGATCAACACATCGGTCGAGCGCTATCTCGATGCGCTGGAAGCCCACCGCCCCGAAATTCTTGGCATGTCAGCCCTGCTCACCACGACAATGCCCTATATGAAGGTGGTGATTGAAGCGATGAAGGCGAAGGGCATCCGCCATCAGCATATTGTTCTGGTCGGAGGCGCGCCGGTCAATGAACGGTTCGCCGAGGAAATCGGCGCTGACGCCTATTGTCGCGATGCCTCGGTTGCGGTTGAGACAGCGCGCCGCCTGATCACGCAAGGCGCAGCACGGACGGCGTGAGCGCGGACAGGCTGTTTCCGCGCGAATTTGAAAAGCGCGCCGGTCGCTCACTCCATTCTTGACGCAGAGGCGCGAATTAGGTAGTCACAACGCCGCTGGCGCGGCTGATGAAGCCGCGCCGCATCTTTTGGTGGCAGCCGGCGCGGTTGTCGTCAAAGCGGGCGCAAGCGACCTGGTGGTCGCATGCACCGTCACCAATTCCGGTCAACGACTGAAAAAGCCGACCGCCTTTGCAGGTTGGGACGAACGAGGTCAACAATGTTCGCAGTCATCAAAACCGGCGGCAAGCAGTACAAGGTTGCCGCCGAGGATGTGATTACGATTGAGCGCCTGCCCGGTGAGGCAGGCGAAACGATCATTTTCAACGACGTTCTGCTGGTGCAGGACGGGGCCGGCCTGCAGGTCGGTGCACCGATGGTCTCGGGCGCGTCGGTTGCCGGCATGCTGGTTGAACAGGCGCGCGGACCGAAGGTGATCGCCTTCAAGAAGCGGCGCCGGCAGAATTCGCGGCGCAAGCGCGGTCATCGCCAGGATCTGTCGATCGTCAAGATCACTGACATCCTGCTGGGCGGTGCCAAGCCGTCGGTCAAAGCCAAGGCAGCCAAGCCGGAAGCAGCACCCATGCCCGCCCCTGCGGCAGGCACGGCAGGTGCGGCCGGCCATAATCTGTCGTTGATTTCCGGCATCGGACCGACGATCGAAAAGAAGCTGATTGCAGCCGGCATCACCAGCTGGAGCCAGATTGCTGCCTGGGGTCCGGATGAGCTTGCCAAATTCGACAAGGAACTGGCGCTGCGTGGTCGCGCGACGCGTGAGGAATGGGTCGAGCAGGCGAAGGAACTTCTCGCCGGCAAGCCACCTCGCGCCAAGGTCGATCAGGCGGAACTGGCTACAGACAGCAAAAATAAGTAAGTTCGGGTATTCTTTTTCTCAATTCCTCCCACGGGAGACGGTGACATGGCACATAAAAAAGCAGGCGGCTCATCGCGTAACGGTCGCGATTCCGAATCGAAGCGGCTTGGCGTCAAGAAATTTGGCGGCGAGACGGTGATCTCGGGCAACATCATCGTGCGTCAGCGCGGCACGCGTTGGCATGCGGGTGCGAATGTCGGCATGGGCAAGGACCATACGCTGTTCGCCACCGCCGAGGGCGTGGTGCGCTTTCGTACCTCCAAGGGCGGCAAGCAGAGCGTAGCGGTGCTCCCGCCGGTTCCAGTCGCTGCCGAGTGACCCTGCCGGGCGCTCGATTGTTCCGCGCCCCGACCGTATGATTATCAACAGGGGAGGCGGGCATCCGCCTCCCTTTGTTGTTCAATATTCCCTCTCGAATTCGACCAGTCGCACATGAAATTCCTTGATCAGGCCAAGATATGGGTGAAGGCCGGCGATGGTGGCGCGGGCGCGGTGTCGTTTCGTCGTGAGAAATTCATTGAATATGGCGGGCCTGACGGTGGCGATGGCGGGCGCGGTGGCAGTGTCATCGTCGAATGTGTGCAGGGTCTCAATACGCTCATCGATTACCGCTATCAGCAGCATTTCAAGGCCAAGATCGGCGGCCACGGCATGGGGCGCAATCGCCATGGCGCCAACGGTGCCGACGTGGTGCTGAAAGTCCCGCTCGGCACGCAGATCTTTGATGCAGACGATGAGAATTTGCTCGCTGATTTCACGGAGATCGGCCAGAAACTGGTGATTGCCAAAGGCGGCAATGGCGGTTTCGGCAATGCCTATTTCAAATCGTCGGTCAACCGTGCGCCGCGCCATGCCAATCCCGGCCTTGAGGGCGCGGAGATGTGGCTGCTCTTCAAGCTGAAACTCATCGCTGATGCCGGGCTGGTCGGCCTGCCCAATGCCGGCAAGTCAACCTTTCTGGCAAGCGTCTCGGCCGCCCGGCCGAAGATTGCCGATTATCCGTTCACCACCCTTCATCCTGGTCTCGGCGTGGTGCGTGTGGGCGAGCGTGATTTCGTGCTTGCGGACATTCCGGGCCTCATCGAAGGCGCGCATGAAGGGGCGGGGCTGGGTGATCGTTTCCTCGGCCATGTCGAACGCTGCGGCGTATTGCTGCATCTGATTGATGCGACCGGTCCCGATCCGATTGGCGCCTACCGCATTGTGCGCGAGGAACTGGCAGCCTATGGCCAGGGTCTCGACAGCAAGGATGAAATTCTGGCGCTCAGCAAGATCGACGCGCTTGATGCGCCATCGCTCGCGGCGATTGCCGCAAGCCTGCACGAGGAAACGGGCCGCGCGCCCTATCTCCTGTCAGCGGTGTCGGGTGCCGGGGTGCGCGAGGTGCTGTTTGCGCTGCTCGCGATCATCGATCGTGCACGCGGCAGCGAGGATCGCGTCGATATGGCGGAGGTGCCGCTCTCGCCTGCGCCCTGGTCACCCTGAACGCGGAGGGTCGGCATGGGCCGCAAACTTTCCGATTTTCGCCGCGTCGTCATCAAGATCGGGTCAGCAACGCTTGTCGATAGCCTCAAGAGCGAGGTGCATGAAGCATGGCTGGCGGCGATGGTGGAGGATATTGCCCGTCTGACTGCTGCCGGCACACAGGTGCTGGTCGTCTCGTCGGGCGCGATTGCCCTTGGCCGCAATTTACTGAAGCTTGGCCGCGGGGTTCTGGCGCTTGAAGAAAGTCAGGCGGCGGCTGCCATTGGCCAGATCGCTCTGGCACGTGCGTGGTCGCAGGCGCTGCAGGTTCACCGCATGGTGGCGGGGCAGATACTCCTTACATTGCAGGACACTGAAGAGCGGCGGCGCTATCTCAATGCACGGGCGACGATCGAGACATTGCTTGCCCATGGCGCGGTGCCGGTCATCAATGAAAACGATACCGTAGCGACCACGGAAATCCGTTATGGCGACAATGACCGTCTGGCAGCGCGCGTTGCGTCCATGGTGAGCGCCGACTGCCTGGTTCTGCTCTCTGATATCGACGGGCTTTATACGGCGCCGCCGGCGCGCGATCCGGATGCAAGCCTGATTGCCGAAGTTGACAGCATCACGCCGCAGATCGAGGCGATGGCCGGCGCCTCGGCCAATGAGCTGGCGCGGGGCGGCATGGCAACCAAGATCGAGGCGGCCAAGATCGCGCTCGCCTCAGGCACCTTCATGGTCATTACCTCGGGGGCGGGCGCGCACCCCCTTGCCCGTCTCGATGCCGGAGGGCGGGCGACGTGGTTCCTGCCCAAGGGCGATCCTGTCACGGCGCGCAAGGCATGGATCGCGGGGGCGCTGGAGCCACGTGGCGCGGTTGTCATCGATGACGGGGCGGCGCGCGCTTTGTCCACGGGCAAGAGCCTGCTTCCCGCTGGCGTGCTGCGCGTTGAAGGGCAGTTTTCGCGCGGTGACGCGGTGATCATCAAACGGGCTGATGGCCATGAAATGGGCCGGGGCCTGGTTGCCTATGATATCAGCGATGCGCAGCTTCTGGTCGGCAAGAAGTCGCAGGATATCGCTGCTGTCCTTGGCTTCAAGGGGCGCAGCGCTATGATCCATCGCGATGACATGACGCTTGCGGGCGGCGCGGGCAGATGAATTACATGCTTTGGCCGCCCCCTCTTTCTTTTCTTGGCTGCTTCCTTTTCTATGGTGATGCCAGACGCAAGGGACGATCATGAACATCCCGCTCACGCCCAGCAACGCTGCAACAGTCGAGGCCTTGCTGCTCACCATGGGCGGGCAGGCGCGTGCGGCACAGGCTGTCGTGCGCCGGCTCGACAGCCGCACAAAAAAGGCCGGGCTTGCAGCGATGGCGCAGGCGATCCGCGCGGCAAGTGATGCCATTCTGGCTGCCAATGATCATGATCTTGCGGCAGCCGCACAGAAAGGCCTGGCATCGTCGTTTGTTGATCGCATGCGCCTTGATGGCGCAAAGGTTGAGGCCATAGCAGCCGGCATCGAGACGATCGCCGCACTGGCTGATCCGGTTGGCAAGGTGCTTGCCAGCTGGACACAGGCCAACGGCCTTGTGATCGAGCGCGTCGCCCGGCCCATCGGGGTCATCGGCATCATTTATGAAAGCCGTCCCAATGTGACGGCTGACGCTGGCGCGCTGTGTTTTGCTGCCGGCAATGCCGCCATTCTGCGCTCCGGGTCAGACAGCCTTGCTTCGGCTCAGGCCATCCACGGCGCCATGGTTTCAGGGCTTGATAAAGCGGGCATCGACCGCCACGCGATCCAGCTGGTGGGGAGTGCTGACCGCGCCGCCGTTGGTGCCATGCTGGCCGGGCTCGACGGCGCAATCGATGTCATCGTGCCGCGCGGCGGCAGAAGCCTGGTTGAGCGGGTGATGGCGGAAGCGCGGGTGCCGGTATTCGCCCATCTTGAGGGCGTGTGCCACATCTATGTCGATCACACGGCTGATCTGGCGATGGCCGAGCGGATCGTCCTCAATGCCAAGATGCGGCGCCCGGAAGTCTGCGGCGCAGCCGAAACCCTGCTGGTTGAGAAGGCGGCTCTTGCCTCGCATCTTGCGCCTCTCGTCAACGCGCTCATCGCTGCGGGGTGCGAAGTGCGGGGCGATGCGGCGACGCTCGCTCTCGATCCGCGCGTACGGTCCGCCAGTGACGCTGACTGGCATGCTGAATATCTGGCGCCCATCATCGCGGTGCGCGTGGTCGATGACATCGACGCGGCGATGGCGCATATCGCGCGCTACGGATCAAGCCATACGGAGGCGATCGTCACCGGTGATGCGATTGCCGCCGAGCGCTTCCTCAACGAGGTTGATTCAGCCATCGTCCTCCATAACGCCTCGACGCAGTTTGCCGATGGCGGGGAATTCGGCATGGGTGCCGAGATCGGCATCGCCACCGGGCGGCTTCATGCGCGCGGTCCGGTTGGGGTGGAACAGCTGACATCGTTCAACTACCGCCTGCGCGGGCATGGCCAGATCCGGGCCTGAGGCAATGCTGCGCTGGCTGCTCATCGGTTTCATAACAACGGCGGGGCTGGCCCTGTTATCGAACCTGATCGCCCGTTTTGCCACTGTCAGGCGCAAGGGTCAGGATGTGCATCGCCTCACCCCATCCGGCCCGATGTTGTGGACGGTGCTGGTGATGGCGTTTGGCATCAGCGTGGTGATCTGGCTCTCTTCCTATGTGCGCGATTATTCGGGGGCACTCGCGCTCGTGATGTGCGTGGTCTACATCGTGGTCATCGCTGCCCTCGCGTGCTTTCTTCTGTTCCATCACGTCTTCTGGACGGTCGAGGGGATCGGTTCGTGGGACCCGTGGCGCAAGGGACGCTTCGTGCGGTGGAACGAGGTTCGCGCCATTCGGCACTTGAGCCTGATCGGGGTCATATGCGTCGATGACGGGATCAGCACGATCATCTATTCGCCATTCTTCAGCGGCGCCTCCGCTCTGGCCGCCTTCCTGGCGCGACGCAATATCGGAGGCGCAAGGTGAGACAGGTTGCCGGCGCGCGGCTGGTTTCCTTGCCGGCGCACGCGGCGGGCCAGCGCATCGGTCTGTTCGGCGGCAGTTTCAATCCGGTGCATGCCGGCCATGTGGCGGTGATGACAACCGCCCTGGCGCGCCTGGCGCTCGACCGTTTGTGGGTGCTGGTCACGCCGGGCAATCCGCTGAAGGACAGCGCCAGGCTGCCTGATGTTGCCACCCGCACTGCCGCCCTGCGATCCTTGATTGCTGATCCGCGGATCATCATCAGCGATATCGAGGCGCGCGCTGGCCTCAGATATTCCTGCGATACTATCGACTATCTCACGCGTCGTTGCCCGCATGTCCGTTTTGTGTGGGTGATGGGCGCTGACAATCTGGCCCATTTTCATCGCTGGCAGGATTGGGAACGCATCGCTGCCACCGTGCCGCTTGCGATCATTGATCGGCCGGGAGCAAGCTATGCGCCGCTGTCGTCGCGGGCGGCCCAAGCGTTGCGCGCCTGCCGCCGGCGTGAACGCGATGCCGATCAGCTTGCCCTCATGGCGCCGCCCGCCTGGATTTTTCTTCATGCGCGGCGCATGCCCCAGTCCTCAACCATGCTGCGCGAGCGCAAGGGCGCTGATCATTCCGGTTGAAAATTCGCTTAAATCTACCTATTCTTAATGATTGCATCGCAGCATGCGCTTGTTAGCGTGGTGTTGATGTTCCTGAGCAGGAAAGGATATCCCACTGATCACCGCAACGCGGTCCGGGTCCCCTGAGACCCTTCACGACCTCTCCGTTCCCGGCCTGGCCGAAGCGGAAGCCACCTTGCACCTTATCCTCGCCGCGCTTGACGATGCCAAAGGCGAGGAGATTGTTGCCATTCCACTTTACGGGAAGACCTCCATCGCCGATTTCATGGTGGTGGCAACCGGCCGGTCGGGGCGCCATGTGTCGGCGATGGCCGAGCAAGTGCAGATCGCCTTGAAAAAAGCGGGAAACACGCATCTGCGTGTTGAAGGCCTGAAGCAGGGCGATTGGGTGCTGGTCGATCAGGGTGATATCATCATCCATCTCTTCCGGCCCGAAGTGCGCTCATTCTACAATCTTGAAAAGATGTGGTCGGATGATCGCCCCAAGGAGAGGCCGGCGGCCTGAGCGCGTTATTCTGCCTGGCGGAGAGTTCGTTTGCGCATCATCATCCGGTCCGTCGGCAAAGCTGCGGCGGGCGAGGAAGGGGCGTTGGCGGCGCGTTACCTCAAACGTGCCGAACAGTTTGGTCGCGCCTTCGGTGTAACAAAAGTCGACATTCGCGAAATCGCCGAAAGCCGGGCGCGCAGTGCCGCAGAACGCAAGATGGCGGAAGCGGCGTTGCTGGCGCCGGAGGCCGGCAGCCGCCAGGTTCTGGTTGCGCTTGACCAATCGGGCCGGAATCTGTCGAGCGAGGCGTTCGCCGGATTGCTGGGGCAATGGCGGGAAGCGGGCAAGGAGAGCGTCACATTTGTGATTGGCGGCGCTGACGGGCTGGCGCCGGGGCTCATCACGGCGGCTGATCACGTCCTGTCGCTGGGCGCTGCCACCTGGCCGCACCTGCTGGCTCGCGCCATGCTGCTGGAACAGATTTATCGTGCTTTCACCATTTTAACCGGTCATCCCTATCATCGGGCGTGACGCGTGAGCATAATGCGTTGGCCGGCGGATGGAGGGACGGAACCCCTGATGGAATTTACGCTGCCGAAACGAACCAGGTATTGGCCGGTGGCGGCACGTCTGGCGGCGGGCGTCGGGCTTTGCCTGTGGCTATGGCAGGCGCCATCAGGCGTGATGGCGCAGCCAAGCGCCGAGCGCCTTGAAAGCGAGCGCCAGCAGCGGGCTGGCGAACTGGAAGAAATCAATGCCCGCCTGTCGCTTGATGGCGCGACGCTTCGCCGCTTTGAAGATGAAATCGATGCCCTCAGGCGCGACCGGCAGGAGCTGGCACGCCAGGCTGTCCTCGCTGCCAGCGCTGTTCAGCAGGCGGAAAGCGATATTTCGGCTGGCGAAGCGCGGCTGGGCGACCTCGCCCGCCAGGAAATCGCTGCGCGTGAGGTTCTCGCCGGCAAACGCGACATCATCGCCGAGCTTCTGGCCGCCTTGCAGAAAATGAGCCGCAACCCGCCGCCCGCCATTCTTGTGGCGCCGGAAAGCGCGCTGCAGACCGTCCGTTCAGCCATTGTGCTGGGGGCGGTTTTGCCGGAGTTGCGGGGCGAGCTTGAGGTCGTGCTTAAAGATCTGGAGCAGGTGCGCTCCATCCGCACAGCCATCGCGACCGAGATTTCGATCCGGCAACGGCAATTGTTCACGCTGGGCGAGACGCGCACCCGACTTGATCTCCTGACCGAGGAAAAAAAACGTCAGCTGGCCAGTTCCGAGCAGAATGTGCGCCTCAGCCGGCAGCGCATTGAAGAGTTGGCCAAGGACGCGCAGAACACACGTGATCTTTTGTCGCGCCTCGACAGCGCGCTCGACATCGCCCAGAAAGCTGACGCTGCGGCCAAGGCGGCAGCTGCTTCTGCCGCCGCATCTGCCCCGGCCGATAACGTTGACGTGAACCGCGATGGCACGCCGCGCGCCGGCGACCGGCGGGTTGCCGCCCTGCCTTCGGCCAAATTGCCGCAGGCCGGCCCTGCCTTCGAGCAGATCAAGGGGCAGGTCACTTTGCCTGCTTCCGGCCAGATTCTCAGGCGATACGGGGATGATGACGGGATCGGTGGGACATCTCGTGGTGTTTTCCTGCGCACGCGCGCGGGGGCAACCGTCACGTCGCCAGCCGAGGGCTGGATCGTCTATGCCGGCTCTTTCCGCTCCTATGGCCAGATCGTCATTGTCAATGTCGGTGGTGGTCATCACATCTTGCTGGCAGGCATGGAGAAGATTACGGTCGAGCCTGGTCAATTTGTTCTTG
The DNA here is from genome assembly GCA_002365175.1 of Raskinella chloraquaticus (SeqCode). Classification (GTDB taxonomy): domain Bacteria; phylum Pseudomonadota; class Alphaproteobacteria; order Rhizobiales; family UBA4765; genus Raskinella; species Raskinella chloraquaticus. The sequence continues at coordinate 13,211 of DEZK01000045.1, read as the reverse complement.
CCGGTGAGTCCCTGGCCCAGATGGGCCAAACCATTCTTGCAACCGCAGCAGCGTTGGATCTCGATTCCTCGCGGCCGGTACTCTATATTGAGTTCAGAAAAGACGGGGTGACCGTCGATCCAGGCCCGTGGTGGGCAACGAATTCGGAAAAGGCGCGCGGATAATGCAGAAGACATCTTACATGGTTCTTGGAGCGGTCCTGGGCGTCGGCACCATGCTGGCGACATCGCATCTGCAGTTCTTTGCGCCGGCGCAAGGACGAGGCGCGACGGCTGATACCTATCGCCAGCTCAATCTTTTCGGTGATGTGTTCGAGCGCGTGCGTGCCGATTATGTCGATCAGCCGAAAGATGAGCAGCTGGTCGAATCCGCTCTGAACGGCATGCTGTCAGCGCTTGATCCGCATTCCGGCTACCTGTCGGCCCGCAGCTTCCGTGACATGCAGGTGCAGACGCGCGGTGAATTCGGCGGTCTTGGCATCGAAGTGACGATGGAGAACGGGCTGGTCAAGGTCGTGGCCCCCATCGACGACACGCCGGCAGCACGCGCCGGGGTTCGCCCCGGTGATCTCATCGTTTCGCTCGACGGGGATCAGGTGCTTGGCCTCACCTTGCAGCAGGCGGTCGAGAAAATGCGCGGCTCTATCGGCAGCGCCATTTCCATCAAGGTACAGCGGCCGGGTCTCGACGAGCCGGTCGAGATCAAGATCGTCCGTGACATCATCAAGATCGTTTCGGTGCGTTCGCGCCAGGAAGGCGAGGATGTCGGCTATATCCGCATCACCCAGTTCAACGAACAGACAACGGATGGTGTACGCAACGCAATCGAGCAGATCTCGACGGCGCTGGGCCCAAAACTGAAGGGTTTTATTCTCGACCTACGCAATAATCCTGGCGGGCTGCTCGACCAGTCGATCAAGGTGTCGTCGGCGTTCATCGACCGCGGCGAGATCGTTTCAACGCGTGGCCGCCGTCCCGAGGATACAAGGCGGGAATATGCGCGTGGCGGCGACCTGACCAAGGGCAAGCCGATGATCGTGCTCGTCAATGGCGGTTCGGCCTCCGCTTCCGAAATCGTCTCGGGTGCGCTGCAGGACCACAAGCGGGCGACCATTCTCGGCACCCGCTCCTTCGGCAAAGGGTCGGTCCAGACCATTATTCCGCTTGGCCAGCAGAACGGGGCGATACGTCTGACAACTGCCCGCTATTTCACACCGTCGGGTCGCTCGATCCAGGCGCTGGGGATTGATCCGGACATTCTGCTGCAGCCTGACCTGCCGGAAGCCGACCGGGCCAAGACCGAGACCAAGGGCGAGGCGGCGCTGCGTGGTCATCTGAAGGCCGAAGGCGAAGAGAAAACGGCGTCCTCAAGCTATGTCGCCGCCAACCCGCTGGAAGACAATCAGTTGCAGATGGCGCTGTCGCTGATGCGCGGGCAGACGCAGAATGCCGCCTTCCCGCCGCAGGCGACCCCTGGCAAGCAGGGTTCGGTTCGCTAAATTCGGCTTTTTGTAAACGCGGTTAACCTTTCGTTACCAACCCTTGTGCAAGCGTGACATGCACAGGGGTTGGTGGCGACACTTTCATGGCAACAGCAATCGACACGCTCTATCGCCCGCTCGCGGGCTGGGTGCAGAACAGGCGCATCAGGATCAAGATCGGTCTTGTCCCCGTTCTTTGCCTGTGGGTGCTGGTTGCCGGCGGTGTCGCGGCATGGGTGCTTCTGGTTAAAGATCCTTATGGCGGCGAGCCGATTATCCAGGCGTCGCTGCCAGTCATCGCGCCGCCATCAGCATCGCCCACGCCGGCGCATGAAGCTGACGAAGCCGCAGCGCCGGTGGCCGCGGGCGAGGATGGCAGCGCGGCGCCGGCAGGCGAGCATTCGCAGGTCAAGATCATCACGCCCGGTGGAGCGTCCGGTCAGGGCCAGGTACGGATTATCGATGTTCCCAACGCGCCTGGCAGTCGCGTGCTGCGCGCGGCGCCCGAGCCGCGGCTGGTGGAGAAGAGCCGTCACGGGCTGCTTCCCAGGATCGCGCCTGATGGCACGAAGCCGTCGGCGTTCTACGCGCGCCCCTTCGATCCGGCCGCCTCCAACCGGTCAAGCGCCGCGCCACGCATTGCCGTTCTGTTTGGCGGGCTTGGCCTGTCAGCCAATCTGACCAGTGAAGCGATTGCCAAATTGCCAGCTGAAGTCACGCTCGCCTTCGCGCCTTACGGCTCCGCCCTGCAGGCGCAGGTCAACAAAGCGCGCTCCGACGGCCATGAGGTGATGCTTCACATGCCCATGGAGCCCTTTGATTTTCCAGCCAACGATCCCGGGCCGCAAACCCTGCTGTCGACGCTAACGGTTGATCAGAATGTCGACCGGCTGCATTGGGCGATGACGCGGTTTTCCGGTTTCACCGGGCTTGCCAACTATATGGGCGCGAAGTTTGTGACCAGCGAGGAGGGGCTGAAGACGCTGTTTACAGAATTGAAGCGTCGCGGTCTGAGCTTTGCCGATGATGGTTCGGCGGCGCGCTCGCGCACGCGCGAGATTGCCCGCCAGACCGGTATTGCCTTCACACGCGGGGCGCTGACGATTGATGCGGTGCCGACCCAGCAGCGGATCGATGAAGCGCTCGCCGCCCTTGAAAGCGAAGCGGAGCAGAAGGGCTTTGCGATGGGCGTTGCCTCGGCGCTGCCGATTTCGATCGAGCGCGTGGCGCGCTGGGCCAAGGCGATAGAGCGCAAGGGTTTTGTTCTGGTGCCGGTCAGCGTGCTGACATCGGCGACGAAGTAGGCTGAGTTGATCAAGTGGTGTTCGCTTGCGCGAGGATGATCATTCACACAGCAAGATTTGTGCAGATGTGCAACACCATAAGTGGCCTGGCGCCGGTTAAAGCGATGTTATAGCGGATTGCCTTCGTGATGATGATTGATCGACACCCTGACTATCGCCCCTGCGTCGGGGTCATGCTGATCAATGGCGATGGTCTCGTCTTTGTCGGCAAGCGTAAAAAGGAACGCGGCAGCACATTGCCCTCTCATCCCTGGCAGATGCCGCAAGGTGGCATTGACGACGGGGAGGCACCTCAGGCCGCCGCCTTTCGCGAATTGCATGAAGAAACCAATGTGCGCAGTGCCAGCGTTCTTGGGGAAACGCCCGACTGGTATCGCTATGACATTCCGAAAACCTATGGGGCGAAGGTGCGCTCCTGGCGTGGCCAGACGCAGAAATGGTTCGCGCTGCGGTTTAACGGGGTGGATGAGGAAATTGATGTTCTGCGACCGGGCGATGGGGCCTACAAGGCCGAGTTCAGCGCCTGGCGCTGGGTAAAGGCGGCTGAACTGCCGGGGCTCGTTGTGCCTTTCAAGCGCGATGTCTATCTCAAGGTACTGACCGCCTTTCGACCATTCGTCAGCGACTGAACATCATCATCGCATCGAGGCAGCGCTGTCGCCGGCTGCCTGCAGATAGCGGCGCCTCGTTGCGGCATCGGCGCGGTTCATATCGTAGAGACCGAGATAGCGGATCGCGGCGCCAGGGCGGATGGTGGCGCGCAGAAGGCGTTTGACGATGAGGCGCGGCGGATCGCCCATCAGACGCGCCCGCCAGCGCGTGCCGCCATAGGTGGCGATCACCAGCAGGCGGCGCAGATTATGCAGACAGGGCCGAGCCTTGCCTTTCTTCATCTCGAACGACACGCCAGGCAAGAAGACGCGGTCGAAGAAGCCCTTGAGGATCGCCGGAAAGCCAAAATTCCAGATCGGCGTGACAATCACCAGTGCGTCAGCTGCCTGAAGGCGTCGCACGTAATCCACGACCGGCGCGCGGTTATCGGGAATCGCGTGGTAGCCAAGGCGCTCGCCCCGGCTCAGAACGGGATTGAATTTCTCGAGATTGAGATCGAGCATGTCGACAACATGCCCGCCATCCTGAAGGGTTTGAGCGACTTGCCGGTTGATTTCGGCGCAGAAGCTGGTTTCGGCGGGATGGGCGTAGAGAACCAGAACGCGCATCAGCCGACACTGTCCTGCATGCCGGGAAAGAGATAGAGCTTGTCGGAAGAAAAATCATGATGCGGATCGTCCCAGGCAATCATTTTGCCGGGATTGAGCAACCCTTTGGGGTCAGCCTCGCGTTTGAAAGCAAGCTGCACCGGATTTGATTGTTTCATACCGCCTTCCTCCAGCGTGTAGCGGTGCGGGTTGAAGACCGGACAACCATTGTCTTCAAACAGGCGGACGATCTCGTCCAGCCGCTCAACGCTGGTGAAGCGCAGCAGGGGCAGGCCGAAGGCGGTGACGGCGCCGTTGAAGCGGGTGAATTCAAGATGGACCGGCACCTCATCGCCCAGCAGATGATGCATGCGCTCGACAAGCGCCAGGTGGCCGGGTGCGGGATAGAGCACCTGCAGATAGGTGATCGTCGGGTCCACCCGCAGCGCCCGCAATGTCGTGTGGTTCCATGTCAGCTCATAGACCGGTGGCAGACCCTTGCTGTCGCTAGCGCTTACGGCATCGGAACGAAAAGTGATGCGCCCCTTATACTGCTCGACCGCCCATTGAAACGCGTCGATGGCGTGCGGGGCGATCATCGCAATGATGACGCTGTCATTGCGGGTCAGGAATTTCTGATGGCGCAGGAAGTAGTCGAACGGCACGGGAGCACCGACCACCGCCAACTCCTTTTTCAACAGCCCGTCCATCACGCCAAGCTCATTGGCGCAGCGCGCGGCGCTCATCACGTCATCGAAGCTGACGAGCGCCTCGATCCATTCGTAAGCGGGCGCCAGCGGCATCTCGACTTCAGTGATGATGCCGTTGGTGCCATAGGCATGCGAGACCTTGTGGAGGTCAGCGCCGCGAATATCGAGAATGCGCGGCGTTGCTTCCATCGTCAGCACGCGCAGGCGGATGATGTTGCCCAGATCGCGCAATCCCCCCCACTGGATCGACCCGACACCGCCCGAGCCGCCGGCAATGAAACCGGCAATCGTCGCGGTGCGGGCGGTGGAGGGATGGAGGCGCAATTCCTGGTTTGAATGGGCGCGGGCGGCGGCATCGATATCGCCCAGGATGGCGCCGGGGCCCGTGATGACGCGGCCAGCTGCAATGAGACGTATGTCGTTGATAGCCGAAACATCGAGCAACAGCCCGCCGGCAAGCGGCATGGCCTGGCCGTAATTGCCGGTGCCTGCGCCGCGCACGGTCACTGGCACGCCATGGGCAAAGCAGGCGGCAAGCACGCGCAAAATGTCGGCTTCGCTGGTGGCATACACCACGAGGTCAGCGGTGATGTGATCAAGCTGTGATTTCAGCACAGGCGAGTACCAGAAAAAATCCCGGCTCTTCTGTTTGACAATGGCGATGTTTTCTTCAAGGCGCAGGCCGGCCAGCTCAGCTTTCAGTTTGGCAATCGCGGTCATTTTGGCGGTCCGACAAAGGGGTCAAGTTCGGCATAGTCAGGCAGTGTGGTGTCGATGGCCAGGCCAGCGCGTATCACGGTACGGTCGGCTTGCGGGCGGGCCAGGAGTTCGGTCCAGGAACGGGCGCGAAAGAGAACGAGATCAGCGCCGCGCCCGGCGCCGATCCTGCCATATTGCGCCAGCCCCATCATCTGCGCCGGTGCCGCCGTGACGGTGCGTGGCCAGTCGCTGACAGGGTGGTCGAAATGGGCGATACGGGTTGCCTCGCGATAGACTTCCAGCGCATCGAGATCGCCATAAGCATAGAAAGGATCGCGTGTATTGTCGGAAGCCACTGCAACGTCAACCCCCGCAGCCTTCAGTTCGTGCAGAAGCGTGACACCGCGATAGCGCGGGGTGACGCCGGCATGGCGCTCCTGCAGATACATGTTGCACATCGGCAGCGATATGACGGCGATGCCGGCTGCGGCCAGCCGGGCGATGGTGGTGTACTGCTCTTCCTCCGGCTGGCGGGTGAGCGAGCAGCAATGGCCGACCACAATGCGGCCTTCGAAGCGCGTCGCCAGCGCCTTGTCGGCGATCATCGCCAGTGACCGGCTTTCGGGGTCCTGCGTTTCATCAACGTGGAAATCGAGATCAAGCCCGTGCTCGCTGGCGAGTGCAAACACATTGTCGAGGGCGGCTGTGAGATTGGGCGTTCGATAGGTGACGCAGCCAAGCGCGCCGCCGGCCTTGCTCACCAGGCCGGCGATTTTGCTGGCAAACGGGCGCTCGCACAAGAGATCGGCCGAGGCAAGCGACGAAAACTGCAGATCGATGCGGCCTTTCCACGCGGCGCGCAATTCCGGCACCAGCGGCCAGGTGATGTCTTCCTGCCCAAAGGCCGAATCGATGTGGGTGCGGAGGGCGACGGTACCGTGGGCGTGTGCGGCGCGCAGAGAAAAATTCATGCGCGCCCATAGGTCCTCGCGCGACCAATGAGCCTTGCGGTCGTGTTTCACACTGTCGAGCGCACCCTGGAACGTGCCGTCCGGATTGCGTCGGCGCGGCCAGATATGTCCCTTGTCGAGATGAGTATGAACGTCAACAAAGCCGGGAAAGACGATGCCGGAAGCAAGATCGATCCGCGCCACACCTTCTGGCGCCGCATCCGGTGGCAGGACACCCACGATGCGGTCACTGGCGATCATGATCGACAATGCCACCAGATCATCGCTTGACGGCAAATCATCGCCACCATCCACCAGACAACGCGGGGCCCGGGCGTTGGCGATGATGTAATGGCGGTCGGCGGGTAATCGGGCAAAGCCATACTGCATGATCGGCAAAGCAGCATGATGGCGGGTTTCGGGCAAGCCCGCTTTTACAGCACATGTCGCACCTCGTCCCATCTTGCACCGGGCTGGTTCCCTCACTAGCCTTGCGCCATGTTCATCCATCACACGCCAGCCGGCATCCGGCCGCCTTTCGCCCATTACAGTTTTGGAGTTGAGGTGCCAGAGGGCGCCCGTCTGCTCTTCTGTTCGGGGCAACTCGGCATCACGCCAGACGATATCATCCCCGAAAGCGCGGAAGATCAGGCCACGCTGTGCTTTCGGGCGATTGGTCTGGTGCTGGCGTCAGCTGACATGGGCTTTGGCGATCTCGTCCGCCTCAACGCCTATGTCACGTCCGCCGACCATCTTCAGGCGTATATGAAGGTCCGTGACCGGCATATCGCCAGCCCGCCACCGGCGTCGACGCTGATGATTGTCTCAGGCTTTGCCAATCCCGCCTTCAAGGTCGAGATCGAGGCGGTGGCGGCCAGCATGACCATGCGAAAGGATCGCTGATGACCAGGCTGCCCAAGCGCCGCTGGCAGGATATGACCACGCGGGATTTTGCCGGTGCGCCCGGCCATAACTGGGTGGCGATCCTGCCGGTTGCGGCAATCGAGCAGCACGGGCCGCATTTGCCGCTGTCGACCGATACGACGATCGGCGAAGCCTATATGGCGCGTGTGCTTGAATTGCTGCCCGATGATCTTCCTGCGACCTTCATGCCAATCCAGGCCATCGGTAAATCGAATGAGCATATCGCCTCGCCCGGCACGCTCACCCTGTCATGGGACACGCTGACGCGGGTTCTGGTCGAGACCGGCGAAAGTGTGGCGCGGGCAGGGGTGAAGAAGCTTATTCTCGCCAATTCGCATGGCGGCAATATCTCGGTGCTCGACATCGTGGCGCGTGAGTTGCGGGTTGATCATGGCATGCTGGCGGTGGCGACCCACTGGTCGCGGCTGGCCGGGCTTCCCGCCGGCCTCTACAGCGACTGGGAAAATCGTTACGGCATCCATGGTGGCGACATGGAAACCTCGGTGATGCTGGCAGCGCGGCCTGATCTGGTGCACATGGACAAGGCTGAGCGGTTTGCCTCAGCGCAGGAGCGTTTCGCCCAGCGTTTTACTCATTTGCGCGCACATGGCACGGCTGCCTTCGGCTGGCAGGCGCAGGATCTGTCTGATGCGGGGACGGTGGGCGATGCCTCACTTGCCAGCGCCGACAAGGGCCGCGCGACGATTGACCACATCGCCCGCGCCTTCGTCGACCTTATCGCCGATGTGGCGGCATTCGATATGAATGACCTGTTCGAGCCCAATCCCGGGCCTCAAAGATGACCGGCGCGGTCGAGGAATTCCTTGCTGATATCGCGGGTATTGCGGTGGCGACCGATGAGGCCACGATCAAGCTCAAATCGCGCGACTTCTTCTGGTTTTCTCCGATCCTCAAACCACAGCTTGAGACAAAACGGGCGCGCGCCATCGTCAGGCCGGCCAATCGCGAGGAATTGCGGCGTATCATGGCATCTGCCTGCCGTCATCGGGTGGCGTTGACGACACGTGGCGGCGGCACCGGCAATTACGGGCAGAGCGTGCCGCTTGACGGCGGTATTGTGATTGAAACAACCGGGCTTGATCGCCTGCTTGCCAATGTTCCCGGCCTGGTGACGGTCGAGGCCGGCAAGATGATGCTCGATATCGACCGCGAGATCGAGAGCAGCGGTTTTGAATTGCGGATGTTTCCCTCCACCCGCCAGCACGCCACCATCGGTGGCTTCGTGTGCGGCGGGGCGGCTGGCGTCGGCTCATGCACCTGGGGGCAGATTGGTGATCCGGGCGCGGTGCAGGCGTTGCGTCTGATGACGATGGAGGAGGAGCCGCGCGAGCTTCGCCTCGAAGGCGATGAGGTGATGCAGGCGGTCCATGCTTACGGCGTCAACGGTATCGTCACTGAAATCGACCTGCCGACGGCGCCGCTCTTCCCCTGGGCCGAACAGATCGTCGCTTTTCCCAGTTTGATCGCGGCAGCTTCCTTCGGGCAAGGGCTGATCGAGGACCAGGTTATCGCCAAGAAGCTTGTCTCAGTCCATGCACCGGGCATTTCGCCCTATTTGAAGCGGATTGCGCCGCTGGTTGGCGCTGATGAAGCCTTTGCCATCATCATGACCAGCGAACCGCAGCGCCCGTCTGTGTGGCGCCATATCACACGCCATGGCGGGCGCATGGCGTACGAGCGCGACAGCGAGGCAGCCCGGCGGGCGGCATTTTTCCATGATGGCGCGATGCCGCCGCTTTACGAATATTGCTGGAACCACACGACGCTGCACGCCATCCGCCTTGATCCCTCGATCACCTATCTGCAGGTCCTGTTCCCGGCCGGGCGCAATATCGAACGGCTTGCCTGGGCGGAGACGACGTTTGCCGGCGAGATTTTCTGGCATCTCGAATTTCAACGCCGCCTTGGCAGCTTTACCAATTCCTCCCTGCCGCTGGTCAAGTTCACCACGCCCGAGCGGCTCTTCGAGATCATGACGATCCTTGAAGATAACGGGCTTCAGGTCGCCAATCCGCATATCTTCACGCTGGAAGGCAAGGGATGGAAGCGGATCAAGGCGGATCAGGAGGGCCTGAAGCGTCAGTCCGACCCGTATTTCCTGCTCAATCCCGGCCGGTTGCCGAGCCTTGAGGAGGCGCATCGCCGCCAGGCGGCCGAATAGGTGTGGACCCTTGCGCTGTTAGCGGGACGCGCCTTTAATCTGTTCACAAAAAAGCGGGGGAAACAAATGGTCACGGCATCCTATGGCGCCCTGGCGGCGATAGCCAGTCTTGGCATTGGTTTGATCACAGGGGGACAGGCAATGGCAGCAGATGAGGCGGCGCGCGCTGAACTGGCGGCAAGTGGCAAGCTCAGGGTCGGTGTGGCGTTTGCGCCGTCGGCTTCGGCGTTCTTCGTGGTCAAGGATCCCAGCGGCATGCCCAGGGGAATCACGGTTGACCTTGGCGAGGCGCTTGCCAAAAAGCTCGGCGTGCCGGTGGAGATCGTGGCCGCGCCCAATTCCGGAGAGCTTGTCGAACTTACGGCCAAGGCGGCGATTGATGTCGCCTTCATGCCGGTCGATGCCGAGCGCAAGACCAAGGTTGAATTCGGCCCTGCCTATTTCGCGCTGGAGAGCACCTGCATGGTGGCGCCTGGCTCCAGCGTCAGGAGCAATGGCGAGCTGAACCGCGCCGGTACCCGGGTTGTCGGCATCTCCAACACGACGACCGTTCGCAAGGCCCGCGAGACGATGCCGCTTGCCACCGTAACCGATGTCGCTTCCGTCGGTGAGGCGATCGCGCTGATCAAGGCCGGACAGGTTGATGCCGTGGCCCTGTCACGCGATTCGCTGACAGGCCTCGTCAAGGACGTGCCGGGTGCGCGCATTCTCGATGACGCGTTCCAGACAACAGGAATTGCCATTGCGGTGCCCAAGGGCAGGCCGGCGGCGCTCGCCTATGCCAGCGCCTTTATCGAGGAGGCAAAGGCAAATGGTCTGCTGCGTCAGGTCTTCGACAAGGCCGGGCGGCAGAACGACAAGATTGCGCCTGCCGGTGCCCGTTACTGAAACAGACGGTCAGTATTCAATGCGCAGCCCGCCTTCGATGCTGCTGGAGGACTGGGCGACGCCGGGGATGTTTGAGTCAACGCGTGAATAGACATAGCGTGTGGTAAAGGACACGTTGCGGTTGAACCGCCAGGTGAGGGCCAGAATGCTCATCAGCCGTTTGTCCGCGCGGGTGATGCCGGCGAACTGGTCAAGGCCGAGGTTGAGCGTGGCGGTGGCCAGAAGATTGCGCTGAAAGGCGTGTTCGACGGTGAAGAAGAGATCGCGGGTAAAGCCGCCGGTCGAGCCACCGACCTGCTGGCTGTCGAGGACGCCGCTGCGGGCCATGAAGCGCAAGGTTGTGAGGCCGGAGAGCTGATAGGCGAGCGCGCCATCAACGGTCAACCCTTCAACGTTCGGGATGGTCGGCTCGCGCTGGCGTTGCAGCAGGTAGCCCAGCGCCACTTCGCCATTCAGCGCCGGTCCGAGGTTGAAGGCCAGGCCACCGCGGGGCGTCAGCCCTTCCGATCCCTGACGAAGGCCGAACAGATCAACGGGGACCTGGTAGTTGCGGCGGTTGAACGCCACTTCCGCAAACGGACTGAATTGCGGCGTGATGTCGTAAGTGCCGCGCAAGGTGATTGTGGTGATGTCGAGATTGCGGCTGGTATTCGACAGGCTGCCGCCGCCGACGAGCTGCGTTTGGCCATAGCGCAGCGCATCGAACTGCCCGCGCAGCCGCACCGCGACACGGCCGAAGCGCTGGGTGATGGCGGCATTGGCGGTCGTGGTGTCGAGATCAGGTCGACCAAAGGCGGTTACCGGCAGGTTGAAGGTAAAGGCACTGTCGGGCACGCGGCGGAAGCCGGCGCCGAAATCAAGCTGAGTATCGCGACGCACATCGATGCGCCCGGTCGCCTGGACGTCGATATTGTTGCGCGCTTCAACTTGCGAGGTGAAGAAATCCTCGCGTTCATAGCGCAGCCGCAAGCCAAGCGCATGATTGCTCCAGTTGGAATTGATCAGGACTTCGGCGGCATTGCGGGTGAAGCCGGTGCGGGTCTGACCGGTGGTATTGCCGTTGGCGTTATTGGTAAAGCCAACTCCGCTTTCAACCGCCGGGCGCAGCGTGAAGGCGCCGATGGTGATGCCAAGCGGCGCGTAGGGGTTGGGATCGGGTATTGAGGCTGGCTGGGGTGCCACCGGCGCGGGCGGCGGCGGCCCGCTGGTGGTGGAGGCGCGCGGATCGAGGACGGGTGCAAGGACAGGCGGCGTGATCTGGGTGCGCAGCGGGGCTCGCACCACGGCCTGAACGGCAGCGCTGGTGCGTGGAACGGGGCGCGGCGGCGGGCGGGTGGATGCAGGATCGAGCGGGTCGGCGGGCGGCTGGGTCGTGGTGTCGAGACGTGTCGCGCTATCGGTGTCGGAGGCAGGTGCGAGAGCGCCTCGCAGCCCGGTTTGCGGCGCGTTGCGCGGGAGCGGCAGAGCATCGTCGGGATTGACCAGAAGCGGGTCTTCCGGCGCAGGCGCGCGTTGAGCGAAAGCGGGGTCGCACAGGCACAGGGCTGCCGCCGCCAACGCGGCAAGGCCAGCGCGCCTCATCGACCGCGTAGTCCCTGCTCTCATCCTCTCCACCACCTGCACTGGTGAACGGACGGTAAATGCGCGTGGTTAACCAGTGGTTACGTTGCGGGTTGCAGATGCATTCGGGGTTTCACCCGGTCCGGTGAAAGGCTAGGATTGCATCGAACAGGAATGGGCTGATGAACGGTTTGAATTCACCTCTGCGCAAAGAAGCTGTGCTTGACGCGGTGGCTTCGGCTATCCGGACGATCGAGGCCGAGCGTGCCGGCCTTGATCTCCTGGTCCACACGCTTGCCGGGCCTACCGGTCTTGCCTTCCATCGCTGTGTTGCAGCGGTACTTGCAGGCAAAGGGCGGGTCATCGTGACCGGCATCGGCAAATCGGGGCATGTCGGGCGCAAGATTGCAGCTACACTTGCCTCGACCGGTACGCCTGCCTATTTCGTCCATCCTGGCGAAGCCTCGCATGGCGATCTTGGCATGATCCAGACGGATGATGTGATTCTCGCCTTGTCGTGGTCAGGCGAAACTGCGGAACTCGCGCCTGTGGTCGCCTATGCGACGCGCTTTTCGGTGGCTCTTTACGCCGTCACCTCGGATGAGGGGTCGGCGCTCGCCAGGGCGGCGGACGGGGCCATGATCCTGCCCAAGGCGGCGGAAGCCTGTCCCAACGGGCTGGCGCCCACCACGTCGACGACCATGCAAATGGCGCTTGGCGATGCACTTGCCGTTGCCCTTCTGGAAGCGCGCGGGTTCACGGCGCGTGAATTCGGCCTGCTCCATCCGGGCGGGCGTCTGGGTGCCGGCCTGAAGCTTGCGCGCGAACTCATGCATGGCGGGGAGGCACTGCCGCTGGTGCGGAAAGGTACGACGATTGCCGAGGCCATCGTGCCGATGAGCGCCAAGCGGTTTGGTTGCGTTGTCGTCGTGGATGAGAGCGGGCGACTGGCTGGCCTTTTCACGGATGGTGATCTGCGCCGGGCGCTGGCGGCAAAATCCCTTCACGGCGTTGTCGACAGTGTCATGACCAAGGCGCCGCGCACCATCGCGCCCGACACGCTGGCTGCCGAAGCGGTCGAGATGATGCAGAGCGGCTCGATCACCGTTCTTGTCGTGGTCGAGGATGAGCGGCCGGTCGGCCTGCTCCATCTTCATGATCTGCTGCGGGTCGGCGTCGTGTGAGGCGTTTTTCTAGAGCGGCTTCAGATCTGATTCAATCGAATTTTCCGCTCTATCTTCTTGTTTTGTCGCATTTTCTGTCAGCCAACCAGTATCCAGCTGGCCGGAAAATGCTCTAGAGCATGCTGTTTTCA
>DEZK01000030.1 GCA_002365175.1 Raskinella chloraquaticus (SeqCode) | reverse complement strand
GGCACGCAGCCGATCCGCGTCGAGGGGCGGCCCTACACGACAATTGAAACCAGCCTGGTGCGGCGTCTGATCGAAGTGGTCATGGCCGATGCCGAGCAGGCGTTCCGCCCGGTATCGCCCGTTCATTTCACGCTTGAGCGCCTTGAGACCAATCCGCGATTTGCTGCCATCTCGCGCCCCGCGAATGCGGCGATCGTCGTGCATATGCGCATCGACATGGAAGATCGCGGCGGTTCGGTTGAAATCGTCCTGCCCTATGCGACGATCGAGCCCATCCGCGATCTGCTGCTGCAGAATTTCATGGGTGAGAAATTCGGTCGCGACGCCATCTGGGAAGGGCATCTGGCGACCGAAATCTGGTCCTCGTCGATCACGCTTGATGCCGTTCTCTACGAGAGTGACCTGTCGCTGCGCCGGCTGATGGACCTCAAGATCGGCGACACGCTGATGCTGGACAAAAATCCAGAGGACAGCGTGATGCTCAAAATCGGTGAAACGGTCCTCACAGAGGCGTTTATCGGTCGTGTCGAGGACAGCGTGGCGGTGCGCATTGCCAAACCATTCCGCAGTCCGCGCATGACGCTGCAAGCGTTTGAGACCGAGAATGGTCGCGGGAGGGAAGGCTGATGCTGGGGCTGCCGCTTGGTCAGATTATCGAGATCATGGTGGGAATTTTGCTCGCCATCACGATTGGTTATTGCGCTTTGCTGAATGAGCGCCTGAAGCGGCTGCGCCAGGACGAAGGCGCGCTCAAATCGCTGGTCGGGGAGCTGATCGGGGCCACCAAAGTGGCCGAGCGCGCGGTCGCCGCGCTTAAGGGAACAGTCCATGAGGCGGAGCGCTCGATGAGCAGCCAGCTGGAGGAAGCCGACAGGCTGTCAAACGAGCTCACCCGCCTTGTTGATGAAGGCAGGCGGCAGGCGCAGCGCCCGGTAACCCCGCTGCAGCGCCCGTCGAGCCTGGCTGCGACATCAGGCGATCAGGCGCCAGGACGCCATGTTGCGCCGCGGCCGGCCTTCTCCGGCCAGTCGCGCGGATAATCGCTCATGGGCACGATTTCGCAGGTGAGGTTGCTGCCGATCGTGCTGTTTGCGGTTGCTGCGCTCTTGCTGCTTAAAATCATCGGCGCCTTGACCTCACAGACGATCATTTCTGCCGGACCGCCGGCGGCGCTGGCTGCAGGTGGAAAAGGCGCGCCACCGCCCGCCGCACCGCCACCCGCCGCCGCGCCACCAACGGAGCAAAGCGAGCCGCCCCTGCCGCAGCGCAGCTCGGAAGGAGCGATCAATGATCGCCTGGGCGATCGGCGCCGCCAGCTTGAGGAACGCGTGAAAGAACTCGACCAAAGGGAAGCATTGCTCAAAGCATCAGAAAAGAAGCTCGATGAACGGGTTGAGGAACTCAAGCGCATCGAGCAACGCATCGATAGCGCGGTTAGCGCCCGTCAGGACGAAAAGAGCGGCCAATACAAGAGCCTGGTGACGATGTATGAAAGCATGAAACCCAAGGACGCGGCGCGTATTCTGGACAAGCTTGATCTTGATGTCACGCTTGAGCTGGTCTCGCGCATGAATGCGCGCAAGACATCGGAGATTCTGGCGGAGATGACGGCAGAATCAGCCCAGCGGCTCACCGTCGCGCTGGCGCGTCGTGGTTCAGGACCAAGCGCGTCATCGTCTTCGCCGAGCGGCGATGCGGGTGCGCCGCAAGCCGTGCAGGAATTGCCGCGCGTTGAAAGCCGGCGAACCGGCGGCTGAGGCGACCTTCGGGCATCTTTGATCTGTAGCGGCCACGGCATTGGCAGGCGGATCCTCCTGTCCTGCGGGTGCATTTGTTTTGACAGGATAAACAGGGCGTTAACGCCTGCCGCTTAGGCTGATCTGGTGCGTCTCGTCGACCTGCGCGGAGATGGATTGGTATGGGTGCGGCAAGCATGAGCATTGGTCGCCTGCTGCGGTGCGCGACGCGCGCTGCCGTGGTGGCCTTTGCCTGCGCGCTGTTTACCGGCCCGCCGGTTGCCGCCCAGCCGGCGCCGGTCGAAACGGGCTCGCTTGACGTGCGCATCGACAACGGCTTTGCGCGGCTGGTGTTCACGTTCACCAATCGGCCGCGCCATACGGTGACATCCAATTCCGGTGTGCTGGTGCTGCGCTTTGATCGCCCCGTCGATGTGCCGTTGAGCGCGCTTGGCCAAAAGCTTCCGACCATCATACCGTCCTTCCGTACTGATTCAGACAAAAAGGCTATCCGCCTGGCGTTGAACCGGAAATTCCGCATCAATACGTCAGAGGCGGGAGAGCAGCTCTTCCTTGATCTGCTGCCTGAACCGTGGAAGGGCGCGCTGCCGGCGCTGCCGCCCGAAGTGCTGGCAGAATTGGCCCGTCAGGCGGAAGAGGCCGAGCGCCTCAAGCGCGAGGCAGCGGAGCGCGATCACCGGCAGGCAATAAAAGGGCCGGTGACAATCAATGAGAGCGAAGCGCCAACCTTCAGCCGGCTGGAATTTGTATGGCCCGTGAAACCGGCCGCCGTCATCAAGCGAAACGATAACGAGACGGAACTGGCGTTTGATGCCATCGGTATTTTTGAGGAAGGCAAGGTCAGGGCCCGCCTGCCGCGCTTTATCGATGATATCCAAACGTCGGAAGCTGATAATCGCAGCCTGGTGAAGCTCACGATAGATGCAAAACGCGATGTTCGCAGTTTCATCGAAGGTAACACCTTCGTCCTCGACGTCATCGGACCGGAGAAATCCGCCCTCCCTGATCAACTGGCGGGTATCGCAACGCCAGCGGCTGGCGGGGCGGCGGTCACGCGGCTGCAAGGCGTGCTTGCCGAGGAGCCGAGGGTGGAGGCGGTGCGCGCTGCTCCTGCCCTCGCCGCCGCGCCTGATACGGCTCCTGCCAGTCCGGCGCCGGCTGAAACCCCATCCGCCCAAGCGCTATCGGCGGCAAGTCGTGCTGGCGACAATGTCGATGCTGCTGTGGCCGCCCGCCCTGAGCCGGCGAAGGCGAAGGCCGGCGCCCCGTCACCCCGCTCATCTGTTTCGACACCCAGGCCGCGTCCGTTGGAAGCGCCTCGGCGCCCGCCTGCTGCGGTGCCGACGGAGACGGCGGCAAGTGTCGG
Organism: Raskinella chloraquaticus (SeqCode); assembly: GCA_002365175.1. GTDB lineage: Bacteria > Pseudomonadota > Alphaproteobacteria > Rhizobiales > UBA4765 > Raskinella > Raskinella chloraquaticus. The sequence continues at coordinate 30,917 of DEZK01000030.1, read as the reverse complement.
TGTTGGAACCCCGGTTGGCCCAGCCGCGCTGCCTGCAGATGGCCTGCGTGCCGATGGCGCGCCGTCGCCGAAGGGCGAGCCGGTTACCTTGCAGCTTCCCGCCGAGCCTCAGGTCAAGACAGAAGGCAGCGGCGTTGTGATCACGTCGGAGTATCAAAACGGGCTGGCCAGGATCGAGTTTGTTTTTCCCAAGCCCGTCGCGGCCGCGGCCTTTTTCCGCGGCTCGACCCTGTGGCTGGTGTTTGACACGACGCTGGCCCTTGATGTCGAACCGGCGATCGCCAGTGCGCGCCGTGTCATCCGCGGGGTCGACGTCGAGGAGCGGGAGGGGCGGCAGATCATTCGGTTGCGCATCGACGATGCGAACCTGGTGTCGGCACAAGCGGACGGGACGGCGTGGCGTATTTTTGTTGGCGATGCGCCGCCGCACAGCGCTGTCGGACTAGACGTCAAGCCACGCTATACGGCTGATGGGCGCGCAGCCCTCCATGTCGAGGCAAAACATGCGCGCGCCTTCCTGCGTTTGGCTGACCCTGTGGTAGGCGACATCATCACCATTGTTCCCCTGCCAGGCCCGGCGGCTGAAATCGCCAAAACGCAGCATTTCGTCGACGCCGATATTCTTCGCACTGTCCATGGCGTGGCGATCAAGGAGAATGTTGATGATCTGACCGTGCGGGTGGAGGCCGAAGCCATCATCGTCGAGCGTGCAGCGGGGCTGGCGCTATCATCGCTCGCCAGTACGCGCGCCTATGCAAACGGGGCGAGCAACGTTCCCGAGCTGCGTCAGGGCTTTGTCGATTTCGCCGGCTGGAAGCTTGGCCCTGTCGACCGCTTTTCTGCCCTGCGACAACAATTGATCGGGCGCGCGGCATCCAGCGAGGGGGCGGAGCGCACATCGGCGCGGCTCGATCTGGCGCGCTTCTATCTTGCCCACATGCTGGCGCCCGAAGCACTCTCTTTGCTCGGCTATGCGGCGGCTGACGATGCGTTGATCGAGCGTGACAAAAGCTTCCGCATCCTGCGGGGCGTCAGCGCTGTGCTGGCAAGACGCTTCGATATTGCCGAGCGCGACCTCAACGAGCCCGAGTTCGACGACAATCCCGATGTCGCCTTGTGGCGCGGCCTGGCGGCGGCTGAAAACAGTGATCGGGGCAAGACCAGGCGCTTCATCCGCACGGCGCATCCGGTGCTCGACCAGTACCCACGCCCGCTGCAGAAGCGCGCCCTGCTGGCGCTGGCGGAGGCACAGATCGAGCTTGGGGATATCAGTGGATTTGAAGTTCTGCTCGACGAGATCGCCGGGCTTGATAAGTCAGCCGCCAGCGGGGCCCATCTGGCGCTGCTGCGCGGGCGCTATAGCGAAATGCTGGGGCGGGTCGATCAGGCGCTCGGCGAGTACCAGGAGGCGGCCCGGCAGGGGGCAACCCGGACCGAGGCCGAGGCGACGCTGCGCTACACGGAACTCGCCAGCAAGATTGATCGCATGCCACGAACGCAGGCGGTCGAAAACCTTGTGCGCGTCAATTTTTCGTGGCGAGGGGATGCGATTGAGCTCAAAGCGCGGCAATTGCTGGCGCGCTTTGCGATAGAACGCGGTGATTATCGCGATGCGTTCACGATCATGCGCGGAGCGTCCAGCGCAGCACCGGCGCACGCGATCACGCAAGCCATTCAGGATGAGGCCAAGGAGGCGTTCGCTGCCCTTTTTCTCGACGAGAAAGCGGCGCAAGTGTCAGCCGTCGAGCGCCTGGCCCTGTTTTATGATTTTCAGGACCTTGTTCCATCGGGGCGACGCGGGGATGAAATGATCCGCAAGCTGGCGGGGCGGCTGGTCGATGTCGATCTTCTCGATCAGTCGATCGATCTTCTGACCCACCAGGTGGACAAGCGACTGGTTGGCGCGGCGCGGGCCGAGGTTGCGGGCCAGCTTGCCTTCATCCATCTTTTGAATCGCGAGCCAGAAAAGGCCCTGGCTGTATTGCGGCGCACACGTCAGGCGCAATTGTCGAATGATCTTGAGCGCCAGCGCAATCTGATCGAGGCGCGGGCGCTTGCGGCAGTCGGGCGTGGCAAGCTTGCGGTTGAGTTGCTGAGTGGTGAGGACGTCAGCGAATTCAAACGGCTGAAGGCTGATCTCCTGTGGGAGAGCAAGGAATATGGCGAAGCGGGAGCGGCCATCGAGGACGCGCTCGGCAATGCGTGGACGGCTGGCGAAGCGCTCAGTGAATTGCAGCGCGCCGAAGTCTTGCGGGCAGCGGTTGCCCAGGCGCTGGCGGGCGATCAGGCATCGATTGACCGCTTGCGCCAGCGCTACAGCAAGCTGATGGCGGGGACGTCGGATGCGGTGACGTTCAACGTCCTGACTGGCCGCATCGAGAGCCAGGGCACCGAGTTCCGGCAGATCGCGCGCAACGTCGCATCGGTGAATACGCTGGAGAACTTCCTCAAGGAATATCGCGACCGCTACCGCCCGGGTGGGCGAGAAGGTGCAGCCGAACCGCGCGCCGACGCAACGCCAGAGCCGCCGCGTGGATAAGCGTTAGCGCTCCCTCACGACCCACCCTGCTAGGTGCCGGTGCCGAAGCTCTGCACGAGGCTGCCGGCAATCAGATTCCAGCCATCGACCAGCACGAAAAAGATGAGCTTGAACGGGAGCGAGATCGAGGCCGGCGGCAGCAATGTCATACCAAGCGCGGTCAATACGGATGCCACAACAAGGTCGATGACCATGAACGGCAGGAACAGCAGGAAACCGATTTCGAAGGCGCGGCGCAATTCCGAAATCATGAAGGACGGAGCGAGGACGCGCAGCGACACATCCTGCGGGGTCTGCGGCGTCGGCTCGCGCGACAATTCCAGAAAAAGCCTGAGGTCTTTCTCGCGTGTGTTGCGCATCATGAACTCATGAATCGGGCGCGATCCACGCTCGAACGCGACATCGGCAGTGATTTCATTGGCAAGGAATGGGCGGATGCCCGCGTCATAGGCCTGGGTCAGGGTGGGACCCATGACAAAGAGGCTGAGAAAGAGGGCAAGTGCGATCATCACGGCATTGGGTGGCGCGGTGCCGGCGCCGATGGCGGTGCGCAGCAATGACAGGACAACAACGATCCGCGTGAAGCTGGTCGTCATCAGCAAAATCGATGGCGCCAGCGACAAAACAGTCAGCAGTGCGACAAGCTGCAGCGCCCGCTCGGTAATGCCGGTGTCGGCGAAGGTCAGCGTGACATTCTGTGCCAGCGCCGGCGAGGCGAGGGTGAAAGCTGCAAGGGCTGGGCAAACGAGATAACGAAACGCTGGACGCTGGAACCGGCGGTTCATGTCCTCGGTGGCGCCGAAAGATGGCCGAGGATGGAGGCCATTTCCGCCTCAAGGTCGGCTGGTTCTCCAGCGGGTGCCGGTGGCTTTGGCGCTGCCTCCGGGGGCGCTGGAGCGGGCTGGATGGCCGGCGGTGTCGCAGCGGCATGCGCAACAGGCGCCGGGGCGATGATGGCAGGGCTCATCGCTGGCGCCGTCAGCGGGGGTGCCGTTGGTGGCTCAATTCGTGGCGATGCCATCATGGCTCCTGAGCCCGGCGCTGCCACTGCTGGCGTTTTATCGGGGCGCGCTGGTGGAGTGCTCGGCAAACTGGCGATTGGTGGCGTGCGCGGCGCGGGTGGCCTCACAGCGATTGGCGCGGCGCGGGCGGGTTCGGGCGTCGCCACGGTTGCACGCTTGGGCTCGGGCAGCCTGGTGTCGATGCGGGGAGCCGGCTTTGCCTGCGGCGCAGCCGGCAGATCGCGCAGGGCCGGAGTGAGCGCGGGGGCTGGCGCACTGTCGGCCTCATCGACCGGACCCAGCTGGGCGCTGCGCCCCTCGCGCAATTGTGCGGGGTTCTGCGCCCGGATGATATTGGATTCGATCACCACGTCGTTCGGGCCGCCGATCATCAGAAGATGCTCGACCGCATCGCGGCGTATGATCACCAGACGACGGCGCCCGTCGATGTTGGCGACATCGATCACGCCTAATCGCGGCTGGCGCGCCCGCCCGTTCGCCTTGGTGGCCGCCGCATCGCTGAAGCGGCGTATCAGGAAGAAAATCACCGCTACCAGCGCAAGCACAAACGCAAGCGCCAGCAGCACCTGCACGAGAAACGGCAACTGACCCCATAATTCCCGCACGGCATTCCTCTTCCTAGTGGCGTCCTGCAAAATGAGGACCATGTCTTGTTGCGACGATGCCGACGTAGCGCACTGTGCCAGCACGGCACAAGCAGTCCACGCATCGCAACGTTCAAAGCGATTCTTTAACAGAAAACCGTCGATTGGTTAACGGCTCGGCCTGATTTCCGTTCTTGGTAACGAAAAATTAACCATACACCCGGCAAAATTTGCCGGGTTGGACGTGGCTCGTTGCGAGGAGGACAGGATGGCCGTCAATGAAACGTCGCTGCTGTCGATGCTCAAGACCAAGATGCACTGGCATAATGAGCGCCAGAACATCCTGGCGGAGAACGTTGCCAATTCCGATACGCCCCGGTTCAAGGCGCGTGATCTCAAGACGCTGACCTTCGAAGTGCCGCAAGCGCTGGCACCGCAACGAACAAACGGCCAGCATCTGGCGAGTTTTGGACCCGGCGTCTCGGGGGGAGAAGCGACCAAAGCCTCCGTTTTCGAGACGCGGCCAAGCGGAAACGCCGTCGTGCTCGAAGATGAAATGCTGAAACTTGGTCAAAACCAGGCCGACTATCAGGCAGCCGCGACCCTGTATCAAAAGGGTATCGGCCTCCTGCGGACTGCCATTGGCCGCCGATAAGGCTGAAGGAGGATTAGATGGATCTGTCCCGTTCAATTGCTGCCGCCGCCTCCGGCCTCAAAGCCCAGGCTGGTCGCATGCGCGTTATTGCCGAAAACATCGCCAACGCCGATTCGACCGCGACCACTCCCGACAGCGATCCCTATCGCCGCCGCATCACCACCTTCCAATCCGCGCTTGATCGTGAAAGCGGAGGCAAGCTGGTGGCTCTTGGCCGGGTCGAAACCGACAAAACCGATTTCTCCGAGCGATTCCAACCGGGGCATCCGGCGGCGGATGCGCGCGGCTACGTCAAATATCCCAACGTCAACACGGCCATCGAAACGGTCGATCTGCGCGAGGCGCAGCGCTCCTACGAGGCCAACCTCAACGTCATCACCAACACGCGGCGCATGATCCAGCGCACGCTGGAAATCCTGCGCGGCTGAGGCCGTCATCCTGAAGGGGGGACATCGATATGGTTACAACTCCTGGCGCAGCAGCAAGTGCCTATCAGGCGCTCGCACGCCTCAATGACGGCGTTTCTGGTTCAAGCCCGATCGGTATTGGCAACAAGCCGGCGGGCGGTGATTTCGCCAGCCTGGTGCGCGACAGTATCGGCGCGGTGGCCCAGCAGGCGCATCAGGCCGAGACGCAGTCGCGCGCATTTGCCAATGGCAAGGCCGATCTGGTTAATGTGGTGACGGCAGTTGCCGAATCAGAGGTGGCGTTAGAGACTCTGGTTTCCGTGCGTGATCGCGTCATCAATGCCTATGAGGAAATCCTGCGCATGCCGATCTAGGCGGTGATACGCAGCAGAGAGGACACCATGACCGGACCGGAAGTGCTCGACATCGCCCGCGACTGCCTGCAGACGCTGGTGATCGTCTCCGCTCCACCGATGGCCATTGCGCTGATCGTCGGACTGGCGATTGGACTGCTGCAAGCCCTCACGCAGATCCAGGAGCAAACGCTTTCCTTTGTGCCAAAGACGCTGGCCATCTTTCTCACCCTGCTGATCGCCCTGCCATTCATGAGTTCAGCGATGGGCGGATTTATGAACCGCCTGGCCCAGAAGATCATCGCAGGCTGAGCGGTGACGCTGGCGCTTGAGCTGCTGCCGGCATTGGCTGCGGCCTTCATGCTCGCCTTCGCCCGTATCGGCTCGATGCTGATGCTGCTGCCGGGCTATGGGGAGCAGTTCTTTCCGGCCCGGCTGCGGCTGGCGCTGGCACTGGCAGTCACCCTGATCATGCTGCCGATCGTCCAGCCCCTGCTCGGGCCGACACCGGCCAATCTGCAATCCCTGCTGGCGGTTCTCATTCACGAAATCCTGGTGGGTCTTTTCATCGGCCTTGTCCTGCGCTTCATTTCCATGGCGATGTCAGCTGCCGGCACCATCATTGCCCAGCAGATCGGCCTGTCATTCATCACCCAGCTCGACCCCTCGCAAGGCGGGCAGAGTGCGTTGCTGGCAAATTTCATGACGCTTGTTGCCACCGCCTTTGTTTTTGCCACCGATCTCCACCATCTGGCGCTGGGGGCGATCCACGACAGCTACAAAGTGTTCCAGCCGACCCTTCATCTGCCTCGCGACGACTTCGTCAAGGCGGCGCTCACGGTGTTTGTCGGCAGCTTCAAGCTGGCGATCCAGTTGTCGGCACCTTTTATTGTTTCGGGGCTGGTTTTTCAGGTGGCGCTTGGCGTGCTGTCACGGCTGGTGCCGCAATTGCAGATTCTGTTCCTGCTCCTGCCGGCGCAAATCGTCGCCGGCTTTCTTCTGCTGATGGCAACGATGGCGACGATGCTCAGCTGGTATTCGATGCATGTCCAAGAAGCCTACCGCTACTTCCTCGAAAGGTAAGCCATGGCTGATGACGACGATGACAGTGAAAAGACAGAAGAACCATCGCAAAAAAAGCTCGATGACGCGCGAAAGCGTGGCGATGTAGCCAAAAGCCAGGAAATCCCGGTGTTCCTGGGGCTGTTTGGCGCGACCCTTCTGATCAGCGCTACCTTTCCCGGCATGCTGACGTCTTTAACGCAGCGCTTGTCGCCGATCCTGGCGAATGCCCATGCTATCCCCACTGATCCACAGCATTTGCACAAGTTCTTCGGTGATCTTCTGCTGGGAGTTTCAGGGGCCATCGCGCTGCCGCTGATAGCGCTTTTTGTTATCGGAATCGGTGCCAATCTCCTGCAGCATTCCTTTGTCTGGTCGTATGATCCGATCACTCCGAAATTTTCCAAAATCGACCCGTTCTCCGGCGCCAAGCGGCTGTTTTCGGTCGACAGCGTCGTCAATTTCTTCAAGGGACTCGTGAAGCTGATCGTCGTGGGGGTGGCAATCGGCTTTGCGCTGTGGCCGCAGCGCGACCGTCTGGAGACGCTGATCGGCTCGAACGCCATCGACTATCTCACGGCTTCGAGCGATCTGACGATATCGATGCTCTCCAGCGTGTTGTCGATCCTCTTCCTCATCGCTATCGGCGATTACGTTTATCAATACTTCAAATGGCGCAAGCGCCTGCGCATGACGCGCAAGGAATTGCGCGACGAGGTCAAGCAGCAGGAAGGGTCGCCTGAATTCAAGCAAAGGGTACGCCAGATCGGTCGACAGCGGGCGCGCCGGCGCATGATCGCCGAGGTGCCGAAGGCGACCGTCGTGATCACCAACCCGACCCATTTTGCGGTCGCTTTGAAATACGAGCAAGGAATGCAGGCGCCGATCTGCATCGCCAAAGGCGTTGATTCGCTTGCCCTCAAAATCAGGGAGGTGGCGAAGGCGGCAGGCGTGGCGGTTGTTGAAAATCCGCCACTGGCCCGCGTTCTCCACGCTTCAATCGACATCGACGAGGAAATCCCGGTCGAGCAGTACAAGGCGGTGGCGCAGGTCATCGGCTTTGTCATGTCGTTGAAAAACGCGCCGCGGCGCTGGCAGCAATAAGGCCGGCGCCGCCAAAGTCAGTGGTGCACCCGCCAAAAACGAACGGAGCCGAATCGGTGTTTGAGTGCCGAATCAGCTGATGTTAGCTTCGATGAAGCGGTGATTCGGGGACGGTTTTTGAGGGGAACAATGATTGGCGAGGCAGGGTATGCGCACGTGACGATCAACGATGAAGCCCCGGCCGCTGGCGGACATAAATGGCTGATGTCCTCGCGCTCCGATGAGGTTCGCTCCCTTATCGATCTTGTCGGGTCGTCGTCATTATGTGTTGATCGCCTGACGCGTGTTGCCCAGCGTGCACTTTCCGCCAGCGGTGTTTTCGTCAGCCTGATCGACGGACATTTTCAGACCATCATCAGCGCGTCGGGTCTGGTTGTCACCGATGAGCTGCGACGTACGCCGGTTGCGGAGGGTATCTGCCGCCATGTGGTCGAGAGCGTTCAGCCGGTGATGATCCACGATGCGTGCGCGCATCCGTTGAGCCGTGATCTCCCTGTCGTTCGCGAGGGAACGATCGCTGCCTATCTTGGCGTGCCGCTGACGCTTGAATCCGGGGTCACGGTCGGTGCTTTGTGCGCGATCGAGGAGACGCCGCGGATATGGCGGGCTGCAGATATCGACACTCTTCATGATGTCGCCGCGAGCCTTCTGAGCGAGTTGGAATTGATGGCCCAGAGGCGCACGAGCCTGTCATCGATGCCGGACAATATGCGCACGCATGTTTCCTTCGCCGGTCTTGGCCTTGGCGAGGCGATGTTCGAGCCTGCCGGTTTGCTGGTGCATGGCGATCTTGGCCCGGCCAGTATGTTGGGATCGGGCCGGCGTCACGTCCTGGTCGCTGATGTCGGCTCGGCGCTCAACAGTCAGTTCTGCAATCTGTTGAGTGCGCTTGATTGCCAGATCGACTGTGTGTCGGGGCAGGCGAGTGCGTTGCAGGCTATGGCGGATCGTGACTACGCCATGGTGTTCGTCGATATATGTGATGCCGGTTGTTGTGGGCTGAGTTCTGCCCTGGCCATCCGCCAACTGGATAGCCGCAAGGGTGAAGTGCCGATCGTTGCTCTCTCGATGGACAGTTCCCGTCACTCGATCGATGCGTGCAGCAAGAGCGGCATAGACGCGCTGCTCGTGGTGCCGATCACGCAGCATTCGCTGCAGGAGACGATGGACGCGCTGGCAGCGCGCTGACGGCGGGGCGGATCGCCGCTTCGCTGTTGGGCGGCGCATGGGCGCGATGAGCACTTGGGCGCGATGGTCTGACGATTGAATTTGGCGCGAACGCACCGCATTGTAGCGGAATTAGCGCGTTGATTCTTGCCCAGGTTGGCCGATGACTGATATTGATGCCCATGTGATGGCACCTGCACCCATAAGCGATGCTGGCGATCGTTCGACGCCGTTGTGGATCGCGGCTGTGATTGGTTGCGTGGTGCTGATATCGGCGCCTGCCTTCGTTTTCTTCCAGGGCGAGACGGCTGGTACGTTCGTATGGGCGTTGATGGCGGCGTTTGCCGTTGCCGGGCTGATGGCGCTGGTGGTGGTCGGCATCGGGCTTGTTGATTTGCGGCTGCGATCGCGGCGCGGCGATCTGGCGACGTCGCTGCTCACCAACATGCCCGACGGTGTCCTTTTGACTGACAGTACGGGCCGGATTGTTTTGCCGAACAAGGCCTATCTGGCAATGACGGACGCCGATAATGAGCGCGACGCGCGCCCCATTCATCTGGCGTTTGGTGGTGAACCGTTGATGGCGGAGGCCGTCTATCGCCTCAACATGGCGGTCAAGCAGGGGCGCAGCGCTGTCGAGGAGGTGAGGGTCACCAGCCGCGGCGGCAGCAAAACGGCGCCGACATGGCTCAGGATCAATGCCCAACCCTTTGCCGACGGCGCACGCAAACGCCTCACGCTGTGGACGATTTCCGATGTCACCCGACAAAGGGAGAAGCAGGAGAATATCGTCGAGGAATTGCAGCAGGCCATCGATTATCTCGATCACGCCCCGGCTGGTTTCCTGTCAATCGAGGGTGATGGCACGATCGGCTATATCAATGCGACACTCGCCAATCAGCTGGGGATTGATCTTGGCGAGGCGGCAGCTGGAACGTTGCGGGTATCTGACATTGTGTCCGACCCGCAGGCGAGCATGATGATCGCGCCGGCCGCGCGTCCGGGGGAAGTGCGCAGCGAAATTCTTGATATCGATTTTATCGGGCGTGACGGGCGCAGCCGCCCGTCGCGGGTCTATCATCACGTGTCCTATTCAGCTGATGGTACGCCCGGCGCATCACGCACGCTGGTCGTTGATCGCAGCGCCGGCTCGGTCGGTGATATCGACGAGGGGCTTCGTCTGGCTGAAATACGCTTCGCCCGCTTTTTCAATACGGCGCCGATGGCGATCGCCTCAATTGACGCGCAAGGGCGGGTGGTTCGTTTCAACGCGGCGTTCGGTCGCTTGCTTGACAACCGCGCGAGCAAAGGAAGCCGCCTTGTCGAGGCTGTGGGGGACGCCGACCGACCGGGATTTGACAACGCCCTGGGGCTTGCCAAGGCCGGCCAGGGGATCATCCCCCCCGTCGACCTCAAATTGGCAACGCGTGATGAGCGCTGGGTGCGTTTTTACATGGCGGCTGTCGATGAAGTGGACAAGGATGGAGAAACGGCACTCATTTTTGGCGTTGAAACGACTGAGCAGCGGAAGCTGCAGGCGCAATTCGCCCAAAGCGAGAAGATGAATGCGATCGGCAATCTCGCTGCCTCGATCGCCCATGATTTCAATAATCTGCTTACTGTCATCATTCTCAGCTGCGAAGAGGTGCTGAACGAGCATCTGGTGCCCAGCGATCCCGCCTTCCAGAACATCATCAAGATCAAGCAGAATGCCAACCGCGCGGCGGCGCTTGTCAGCCAGCTCCTGGCCTTCGCACGTCAGCAGGATCGTCAGCTGAAAATCCTTGATCTGCGCCAGACGCTTCCCGATGCGCGCGCTTTGCTGGGGCGCTCGCTTGGCGAGCAGGTATCGCTTGATGTCAACACCGCGCGCGGTCTTTGGTTCGTCAAGGCGGATCGCCAGCAATTCGACCAGATCGTCATGAACTTGTCAGTCAACGCGCGTGACGCCATGCCAGGCGGCGGCCGGCTGACGATCAGAGCCCTGAACGTGGAAGCCGCACAGGTTGAGTCCTACGGTTTTCCGGCGATGTCGATGCGAGATTATGTGCTCATCGAATTCGGCGATACAGGCGGCGGTATTCCACAGGAAATTGTCGACCGTATCTTCGAGCCTTTCTTCACGACCAAGGAAATGGGCAAGGGGACGGGCCTCGGGCTGTCGACCGTTTACGGCATTATCAAGCAGATGGACGGCTATGTCTTCGTGACGTCTGCGCCAGGCAAGGGCACCACGTTTCATATCTTTCTGCCGCGTTATGTGCCGAGCGAGAAGGAATTGTCGCCCAAAGCAGAGACCCGCGAGAAAAAGGTTCCCGATCTCACGGGCAATGGCACCATTCTCGTCGTCGAAGATGAGGAAGATGTGCGCAAGCATGTGGCGCATGCGCTGGGCAAACGCGGCTATTCCATCCTGCAGGCGGGAGATGGCGCGGCCGCACTTGATGTCATGCGCACACGCGGCGCGGACGTCCATCTCGTGCTGACTGACGTCAAAATGCCGGTCATGGATGGTCCCAGCATGGTTCATGAGCTGCGCCGGGACTGGCCGGATGTGAAGATCATTTTCATGTCCGGCTTTGCTGACGGCGCGTTTGAGCGCGAATTCAAGGATGACGCAGTCACCTTCCTGCCCAAACCGTTCGAGCTGAAAGCGCTGGCGCAGGCAGTCAAGGACAAGCTGGCGAGTTGAATTCGGCGGCGCTTGACATCTATTTGCCCATCAATCGTCTCTGGTTCCCTCAAAAGACGTGCGCTTCCCCGCCCACCACCAGGTGCAACACCCGCCCCACCTCCGGGGCGCCGAAGCTGGGGAGCTTCAGCGTCAGTTCCATGGCGGCATCGGCGATTGCAACGCCAACCGTGCAGTCCGGCCCCTCGAAGCGCACATTGGTGACGCTAGCCGCAATCGAGCGGGTATCGCGGCCAACCGGCGAGGTCGGTCGGGTGTGGACCAGCACCTGCTCGGGCCGCAACATGATGTCGACGGCGCCGGTTTTGCCGCGGGTTGAGGCTGGAATGCGCCCGAGCACGCAGTCGACATAGCCCGGCCCGGCTGTCGCCGTCAGCAGGATGGCCTTGCCGAGAAAAAGTGCCGTCTCAACGCTGCCCGGGCGCAGGTAAAGATCAAGCGGTGTGCCGGTCTGGGCAAAGATGCCGCCGCGCATGACGGCAACCTGGTCGGCGAAGGAAAGCGCCTCGACCTGGTCGTGGGTGACGAGGATGCTGGCGATGCCGGCGCTGTCGAGCGTATGACAGAGGCTGTCGCGCACGCTCTGGCGCAATCCTGAATCAAGGGCGGAAAACGGCTCATCAAGCAGCATGAGCTTCGGCTGGCGGGCCAGCGCCCGGGCAAGGGCTACCCGTTGCTGCTGTCCGCCCGAAAGCTCATCTGGGCGTCTGGTTGCAATCGTCGGGCTCAATTCGACCGCCGCGAGCAGGCGCTGGACATGGATATCTCCATCCGCCCGCCTGCCGAGGCCGAAGCGGATATTGGCTGCGACATCGAGATGGGGAAAGAGGGCGCCATCCTGCGCCACGATGCCGATTTCACGTTTATAGGCCGGCACGAAGCGCGATCCTTGCGAGAGACATGCCTCGCCGAAATGGATTTCACCTTCATCAGGCGCTTCAAATCCGGCGATCAGCCGCAACAAGGTGGTTTTTCCTGAGCCTGATGTGCCGACGATTGCCGTCCGACTACCGGCACGGACATCAAGGTCGACGCCACCCACGGCGACGACCGGGCCATAACGCTTGACCGCACCGCGAATGCGCAGATCGCTCATCGGCCCGATACCCGCATCGACTGGTTGCGCAGGATGATGGTGAGCGGCAGAGAGGCCAGTATCATCATTGCCGCGTAGGGCGCGGCGGCTGCATAATCGATCTCATTGGTGAGCGACCAGAAGCCGGTCGCCAGCGTGTTGACGCCATTGGGCGCGAGCATCAGGGTTGCTGTCAGTTCGGTCGACGCTCCAAGCCCGACGAGAGCGAGGCTTGCTGCCGCGCCCGGTGCGGCGATGCGCAGGGTGATGACAAAGAATGCCTGCCAATGCGTCCGCCCGAGCGCCATCGCCGCGCGCTCCAGCTCGATCGGGGCCTGCGCCAGGCTCGGGCGCAATCCGGCAAGCGCGCGCGGCAGGAACAGCAGCATGTAGGCGAGCAACAGCGTTAACATCGTCTGGTAGAGCGGCAGGGCAACGCTGACCGTCACCGTCACGAGCGCCAGGCCGACGACGACGCCGGGCAGAGAACCGACATAGGAATGACAGGTTTCGAGCAGGCGCTGCAGCCGTCCCGGGGCGCGTACGGACAGCCAGGCGATGGGCGCGGCGGCGGCGGTGGTGAGGAGGGCCCCGGCAAGTGACAGGAGGATGGTTTGCGTGAAGGCGAGCGCGAGGGAGGGCGTCCACACGCTCCAGCCGCCAGCCGCCAGCCAGCGCAGGATGGTACCCCCGGGCACGGCAAGGCTCAGGACTGCCCATGACAGGAAAAAGACGAGCGCTGGCACGGTCAGGGGACCCAGATCACGACGAGGTGCGCGCCGCGCCGCGCCCGGGCCGAGGCGGGCGTAGCGCCCGGCGCCGCGAATGAGGGATTCGATGGCCATCAGGGCGAGGCAGCCGAGCACCAAGACCCCGCCCAGAAGATTGGCAAGGGGGGCACTGTGGGCCGATTGGAACTGATCCATGATGGCCGTCGTCAGCGTTTCGAAACGAATGAGCGCGAAAAGCCCGTATTCGGCGAGGAGATGCAAGGCAACAAGCATGCCGCCGGCGCAAAGCCCGAGGCGAAGCTGGGGCAGGATGACGCGACAGAATATAGCGAGCGGATCAAGGCCTAGCGAGGCTGCCGCGTCTTCAAGGGCAGGATCGAGCCGTCGCAGCTGGGCAGTGACGGGGAGATAGACAAAGGGTGTATAGGCCAGAACCGACACAAGGACGGCAGCCGGCAGCCCGTTCATGGAGGGGACGAGTGTTATCCACCCGTAGCTGTGAACAAAAGCCGGCACCGCCAAGGGGGCGATGGCAAGCCATGACAACAGCCGGGCCGCGGGGAGGGTGGTGCGCTCGGTCAACCAGGCGAAAGCGAGCGCCAGGGTGAGAGCTGCCGGCAGGGTGCACAGCTCAAGCAGCAACGTGTTCAGCAGCAGATGGCCGACACGCGGGCGCAGCAACAGCGCGCTTGCCGCGTCCCACCCTGCCTGCAGGGCGATCGTCACAATGAAGCCTATTGGCAGCAGGCAGAGCAGCGCGATGATGAGCGCGGCGCCGTAAACCGGCCCGCGCGTCGATGCAAAGCCGCGCCAGCCGCTCCAGGAGCGGTCGGGCACGGCCGGCCGGACAAAGGTCCAGGGTGTTCCTCTATCCGCAGAATTTCGGCTGTTCATCGTGCTGGCTGACCGCATTGATTATGTGCGGCCAGACGAGCGCAGGACGCTGATCTGGCTTACAGCAAGCCCGCCGCTATCATCAACTCCGAAACCTTGCGGCTGTCGAGTTTGGCGGGATCTATCTTGGGCGCCTGCAGGTCCACCATCGGCTTCAAACGTTCGTTTGCCGTGATGCCTTCGCCCACCGGATAGACGTAGGCGCTCCCGGTAAGCACAAAATCCTGACCCTTTCGGCCGGCGATCCACTTCACCAGAGCCTGGGCTGCGGCTGGCTGCTTGCTTGTCTTCAGCACGCCGGCGGTGGAAATTGACACGAAGGCGCCGGGATCCTGGTTGCCGAAATAGTGCACAGCGAGATTGCCGCTGTTCTCACCCGTCCTCGCCTGATCACCGATCCAGTAATAATGATAGATGATGGCGCCATCTGCTTCTCCGGCATTGACCGCCTTCATGGCGACGCTGTTGCCGCGATAGATGACGGCGTTCTGTTTCATGGCCTTCAGCCAGGTCAAAGTGGCGTCCTCGCCCTTCAGCTCCAGCATGGCACCAACGATGGCCTGAAAATCTCCGCCTGAGGGTGAGGCGGCCCACCGGCCTTTCCAGCCCGCACCTGCAAGATCCATCAGGGATTTCGGCAAGGCATCCTGGGTGAGCTTGCGCTTGTCATACACAAAGATCGTCGCCCGTGCCGCAACCCCGGTCCACCGCCCGTGGGAAGGGCGGAATTGTGGCTCGACGCCTGCCAGGGTTTCGGGCGATAGCGGGGCCAGCAAGCCGGCATTATCAACCAGCACCATCGACGGCGAGTTCTCGGTCAAAAAGACGTCGGCGGGCGTGCGTTCGCCTTCCTGGACGATCTGGTTACCCAGCTGGGTATCATTGCCATTGCGCAACGTCACCGCGATCCCGGTCTCTTTTGTAAACGCGTCGACCCATCCTTGCGTGAGGCTGGGATGCTGGGCGTTATAGACCACCAGGGTTGTTTGTTGTGCTGAGGCGGGCGCAGCCAGCATCTGACAAAGAACCAGGGCGCTGGCAATTGAAACAAAAAAATGGCGGCGGTTATGCATTCCATAACTCCTATATATAAAATGCTCATGATACATCTGTACTGTCATGCTTATCTTATGAATTGATTTCTAATCTCATGTCAAACAATATGACTTCAATTTAGAATAGTTCTGATAAATACATCTTTATTTAGAACGGCCATAAATACATATCGTCTTGCACGCGATTTGTATTTTTTAGATATTTCAGAAGCGCAGCGCTGGCATTTCGGTTGTGCTGACAGAAAAAACACATGATGAGCTGGAACAAAATATGTGAATTGTTGTTTGAGAAGGCTCAGCCCGCGGCCACCCGCAATTGATGGCGCGTTTGAGCGCGAATTCAAGGATGACGCTGTCACCTTGCTGCCCCAGCCGTTTGAACTGAAGGCCTGGCGCAGGCGCTCATTAGGTGAGCTTCACCTGCTGAAAAAGCCGGAGCGACAGGCTGTGGCGCTTCTGATTGGTATTTCAGGCCGGGCTCAGGACGTTGCATCTGGATGGTATCAAAACCGCGCTCCAACTCGTTATTTAGCATGTTTTGTGACGATTAAACGGCTTCCACGTCATCGCAAAATACGTCAGCTCACTGGATCAGGTGTGTTCAGGCACCGGCGACCAGGCGCTTTGGCTGCTGGGGCCGGGCGATGAGGTGGGACAGACCCACCATGACTGCCACCGTTCCGAGATAGGCGACGAGCTGGAGACCGGTCGGCTGGTCGACATAGCCGAGGAGTGCATGGAGGATGCGTCCCAGAAGAACGGAATCTGGCAGAATGGCTGACGTGTCCCACACGATGTCACCGAGCGCTGTCACGATCCCCGCCTGTGCCAGGTAGGTCACCGCCTGAGCTGCCATGCCGGCTGCAAGAAAGGTGATCAACCATCCGGTGACCGAAAAGAGATAGCGGGCGGGAATGGTGACCAGCCCCCAATAGGTGAGGGCGCTGAGGCTGGCGCCAAGCGCAAAACCAGTCAATCCACCGGCCAGCAATTCGGCTGCTGATGCTGTTTCAGAGACGGCGATACCGTACATGAACAGCACCACCTCGGAGCCTTCACGCAAGACAGCAATGGCAATGACAATCGCCAGCGCCCACAAGGAGCGTTTGCCGGTGACGACCTCGCTGCCAAGCTGGCGCATCTCGCAAGCCAGTTCGCGGCCATGCGATGCCATCCACACATTATGCCAGATGAGCATGCAGACGGCTGTTCCCAGCAGAAGTGAATTGAAAATTTCCTGGCCGGCGCCGGCGAGGGCTGCAGAAATGCCGCCGGCGAACGTCGCCACAACCAGACTGCCGGCCACGCCGATTGCCAACCCCGCCAGAACCATGGGCACGCGCCAGTGGACGCCGCGTGTTACCGCCAGCACAATGCCAATGATAATCCCGGCCTCGATGACTTCACGAAAGACGATGATGGCAGAAGACAGCATGTCACACCCTATTCAACGATCAGAACGCCCTGAGCGGTTGCCTCATGGAACTCGCCGTAGAACTTGTATCGGCCCGGTGTCAGCGGTCGCACATTGATACGCGCTTCGCTCTTTCCCGCGATCACTTTCTCGATCTTCAAAACCTTGCTCTCGAATTCCTCGGCCGACGCATCAAGGTTCTTGACGATCAAAACCAGCGGCTTTCCGGCAGGGACTTTGACTTCCGCTGGCTGGAAGCGATGGTTCGAGATGGAAATCTCCACTGTCTCCTGCGCCAGGGCAGGCTGGCTGACGAGCGAAAGGACCAATAGAGAAACCGCCAGAACGGCTGAATAAGTTGTCATCAAGCCGGCAGAGCGCAGACCGCGTCGAAATTGAGTCATTCGTTTCTCCAATCGATGGGGTTCAAGGCCCCATTATCAGATGCTGGCACACCAGCGTTCGTGCAGCCTTCATCGCGCCAGACGCAGGCGGTGGTCAACGCCTATCTTTTAGACTTATTACAAAGAAAGTGGATTTTTATCCTGGTGTTTGCCTGACATATTGGTGCCAGCTATTTGATAACGGGCGTGAATGGCCGCCGACGGCCTGCCCCGTGATGGCTGAAACGCGCGCTTCCACGCGAGGGTGCTGATGGAACGATGTGGGACGTTGCTGTGAAGACATGGATGATCCTTGCTGGCGTGGCGATGCTGATGGCGGGCCTTGCCCCGGCACGAGCCGAGTTGCCGGCCTTGAGCCGTGCGTGCGTGGCTCCGCAGCGCGATATCGCGACAGCAGCACCCCTGCCGACGCTTGGCGCGCGTATCGAGCGGCGCGAAAAGGTGACGATTCTGGCTATTGGCTCGTCATCGACATCGGGTGTCGGCGCCTCGTCGCCCGAGCATGCCTATCCCGCACAATTGCAGTCCATCCTCACAGCACAGCTCAAGCCGGTTGAGGTTGCAATCATTAATCGCGGCCTGTCGGGTGAACTGGCGACAAGCACGGCAGCGCGTTTGCGGGAGGAAATCCGGCATGAAAACCCTGACGTCGTCGTCTGGCAGGTGGGCACGAATGACGCGCTGTCGCGGGTCTCGGTCGCGCAATTTGAGCGCACGCTCAGCTCAACCATCGGCTGGCTCAGGCGTCGTCAGGTTGATGTTATCGTTGTCGGGGCGCAATATGCTCCCCAGGCAGCCGACCAGAGCCATTTCCTGGCTATCGCCAGGGCGCTCGAGCGGGTGACGGCAGCCCGCCATGTTGCCATTTCGCGGCGCTACGCCGCCATGCGGTTTATCGCCCGATCGGGCAAGCACATCCTGATTTCTGATGATGGTTTGCATCTCAACGATACCGGATATCGTTGCATGGCCGAACATGTGGCGCAGGCGTTGATCGCGAGCCTGGAGCGGGGCGGACGCGGTACAAAATAAAGAAAAATATATGATATCAATAATTTAATTGTATCAATCTTTCGTCGATCACATCATGTGGTCCTGCCCGTTCGCGCTCATAACCGGAGTAGCGGGACGTCGCTCGACAAAAATCTGCATTAACGAAAAAGAACAAATTGCGAACTAGAACAAAATGTGTACATTGTCGTTTGAAGGCGATCAGACCGCAGTCGGTCGCAGGTGACGGCAAGGTTTGACGAGGACACGTGTCGCAGATGGTTTTTAACAGCTAGATTGCAGGAGGATTCGCTATGGCTCAAAATTCGCTTCGGCTTGTCGAGGGGGACGGTATGGACAAAACCAAAGCGCTGGACGCCGCGCTGTCGCAGATTGAGCGTGCCTTCGGCAAGGGTTCGATCATGCGCTACGGCGCCAACCACAAGGCGGTCGAGATCGAGTCAGTGCCGACAGGATCGCTCGGCCTCGATATCGCGCTGGGGATCGGCGGCCTGCCGCGCGGGCGCGTGGTCGAGATTTACGGGCCTGAATCATCGGGCAAGACGACGCTGGCGCTGCACACGATTGCCGAAGCGCAGAAGCGGGGCGGGGTGTGCGCCTTTATCGATGCCGAGCATGCGCTGGATGTCATTTATGCGCGCAAACTGGGCGTGACCCTCGATGATCTGCTGATTTCGCAGCCGGATTCCGGCGAGCAGGCGCTCGAAATCTGCGACACGCTGGTGCGCTCCGGCGCGGTGGATGTGCTGGTGGTCGATTCTGTAGCGGCGCTGACGCCGCGCGCCGAGCTTGAAGGCGAGATGGGTGATAGTCAGCCGGGCATGCAGGCGCGCCTGATGAGCCAGGCGCTGCGCAAGCTGACCGCCTCGATCTCACGCTCCAAGACGATGGTCATCTTCATCAATCAGATCCGTATGAAGATCGGCGTCATGTATGGCTCGCCGGAAACCACTACCGGTGGCAACGCCCTTAAATTCTACGCGTCCGTCCGCCTCGATATCCGCCGCATCGGCGCGATCAAGGATCGCGAAGAGGTGGTTGGCAATCAGACACGCGTCAAAGTGGTGAAGAACAAGCTGGCGCCGCCCTTCAAGCAGGTCGAATTCGACATCATGTACGGAGAAGGTGTGTCCAAGATGGGCGAACTCATCGACCTTGGCGTCAAGGCCGGCGTCGTTGACAAGTCGGGGGCTTGGTTTTCCTTTGACAGCCAGCGCATTGGCCAGGGGCGTGAGAATGCCAAGAATTTCCTTAAACAACATGCGGAGATGGCCGAGCGCATCGAGGCGGCGATCCGGCAGAATGCGGGGTTGATCGCCGACAAGATCCTGCAGGGAACGCCGGAGGCTGACAGCGATGGCGAGGAGCCGGTCTGACGTCTGCTGGGGCAATGGCGGCATTGTCCGGCTGAAGCCTGCCGGACATGTGATCTGTGGATAGCGCGTGTCGGCGGTGCGAGGCTGATCTTGGTTGCCTCGCATCGTTTGCCGCTTCGCGCGCCCTATCTTGGCTCGGGCGATTTGTCGCCTCACGCCGGTTATTGTCGGCTATGGCGCACTCGCACTGCTGGACAAAGCCTGAGGCCGATGCCTAAAACGGCTGAGTGGCTTTGGGGTTTGACACAGCATGAGCGGCGTTAACGATATTCGTAGCGGATTTCTGGATTTCTTCCGGCGTGAGGGCCATGAAATCGTGGCCTCGAGCCCGTTGGTGCCGCGCAACGATCCGACGCTGATGTTTGCCAATTCCGGCATGGTTCAGTTCAAGAATCTGTTCACCGGCCAGCAGGTGGCGCCCTATCGCTGCGCGACGACGGCACAAAAATGCGTGCGGGCGGGCGGCAAGCATAATGATCTCGACAATGTGGGCTACACGGCTCGCCATCTCACTTTTTTCGAGATGCTGGGTAATTTTTCCTTCGGCGATTATTTCAAGGAACGTGCCATCGATATGGCGTGGCGGCTGGTCACGCGCGAGTTCGGGCTGGCGGCTGAGCGCCTCTATGTGACGGTCTATCATGATGACGAGGAGGCTGCGGGCTTCTGGCGCCGGATCGCCGGGCTGGGGGATGACCGTATCATCCGTATCGCCACCAATGATAATTTCTGGCGCATGGGTGATGTTGGTCCGTGTGGCCCGTGCTCGGAAATTTTCTTCGACCATGGGCCGAAGGTCGCCGGGGGCCCGCCGGGTTCGGCTGAAGCGGATGGCGACCGGTTTGTGGAGATATGGAACCTCGTTTTCATGCAGTTCGAGGAGTTGCCGGGCGGCGAGCGCGTGCCATTGCCGCGCCCCTCGATTGATACCGGCATGGGGCTTGAGCGCATGGCAACTGTGCTCCAGGGCGTGCATGATATCTACAACACCGATCTCATGCGTGCGCTTATCGCCGCCGTCGCTGAAGTGACGGGCGTTGACGCCGATGACAAGCGCGGTGTCTCACATCGCGTGATTGCCGATCATTTACGCTGCTCGGCCTTTCTGGTTGCCGATGGCGTGCTGCCGGGCAATGAAGGGCGCGGCTATGTCCTGCGCCGGATCATGCGTCGTGCCATGCGCCACGCCCAGTTGCTGGGTGCAAGCGAGCCGGTGATGTGGCGCCTCGTGCCCGCGCTCATCCGGGAGATGGGTCTTGCCTATCCGGAGCTCGTGCGCGCGTCCGCGCTCATCACCGAAACGCTGCGCCTTGAGGAGACGCGCTTTCTCAAGACGCTGAAGCGCGGCCTTGTGCTCCTTGATGAGGCGACCGCTGGTCTCACCGCCGGTCAGTCGCTGCCGGGCGATGTCGCCTTCAAGCTTTACGACACCTTTGGCTTCCCTCTCGATCTCACCGAGGACGCGCTGAAGAGCCGGTCGATTACGGTTGACCAGACAGGTTTCACCACCGCCATGGCGCGCCAGAAGGCGGAAGCGCGCGCCTCATGGGCGGGGTCGGGGGAAGCAACCACGGAGCGGGTGTGGTTCGAGCTGAGGGAGCGGGTCGGCGCCAGCGAGTTCCTGGGTTATGATACCGAAACGGCGGAAGGCGTGGTGAGCGCGCTGGTGGTTGACGGCAAGGAGGTTCACGCGCTCAACGCCGGCGAGAGCGGATTGGTGCTGTTCAATCAGACCCCGTTTTACGCCGAGTCGGGCGGGCAACTGGGTGATGAGGGCCGGCTGCAGGGCGCTGGCGTGAGGGCGCGCGTCAGCGGTACGGGCAAAATTCTCGGCGATCTCTTCGTTCACCGCGTGAGTGTCGATACGGGGACGCTTTCAGTCGGGGTGGCGCTCGAACTGCACGTTGATCACGCGCGCCGCGCGGCGATCCGTGCCCATCATTCATCGACCCATCTTCTTCACGAGGCGCTGCGCCTGGTGCTGGGCGATCACGTGGCGCAGAAGGGCTCGATGGTAGCGCCTGATCGCCTGCGCTTTGACTTCAGCCAGCACCAGCCGATCAGCGCTGACGAACTGCGCAAGGTCGAAGATCTTGCCAATGAGGTGGTGATTGCCAACACGCCGGTGACAACGCGTCTGATGGCGGTTGACGAGGCGATTGCCTCGGGTGCGCGCGCGCTGTTTGGCGAGAAGTACGGCGAGGAAGTGCGGGTGGTGTCGATGGGCCCGCACGTTCAGGGTAAGGCATGGTCGGTTGAACTTTGCGGCGGCACGCATGTCGAGCGCACGGGCGATATCGGCGTCATCGCGGTCATCGGCGAGCAGGCGGTGTCCTCGGGTGTGCGGCGCATCGAGGCGCTGAGCGGGGAGGCGGCGCGGCGCCATTTCAACGAGCAGGCGCAGATGGTGGCGCAGGCAGCCGAGCTGCTGAAGGTTACACCATCGGGCGTGGTGGAGCGGCTGGCGAAAATCATGGATGAGCGGCGCAGCCTGGAGCGCGAGCTTGGCGAAGCGCGGCGCAAGCTTGCGCTCGGTGGCAGCGCCGGCGGCGATCAGGATATGCGCGAGATTGCCGGCATCAGGTTTCTGGCGCGCCGCGTGGACGGCATCAAGGCCAATGATCTGAAGAGCCTTGCGGATGAAGGAAAGGCGCGCCTCGTCTCGGGCGTGGTGGCGTTGATCTCGGTCGGCGAGGACGGGAAGGGGAGCGTGGTTGTGGCGCTCACGCAGGATATGACCGCCCGTTTCGATGCCGTGCAGCTGGTCAAGCAGGCGGCGCAGGCCATGGGCGGCAAAGGCGGCGGCGGGCGGCGCGACATGGCACAGGCCGGAGGGCCGGACGGGGCGCAGGCTGAGGCAGCCATCGAGGCGGTGGCGGCACTGCTTGGCGCATCATGATGAATGGCTAGCGCCATCGCCGGGGAGCGCGCATGACACAGAGCTGGCGCCGGTGGATGTTTGCTATTCTCGACCAGCCGCATCACGGTACCGCCGCGTCCCGGTTCGTTCATCGCCTGCTGATTGCTGCGGTGCTGATCAACATTGCAGCGGCGGTTGGTGAATCGGTGCCGCGCTTTGGGGCGGCGCACCGGCTGCTGTTTGAGACGATCGAATACGTCACGGCGTTCGTTTTCTTTGCCGAATATGCCGTGCGGTTGTGGGTGGCGGTCGAGCATCCCTTGTTCAAGGATATGCCGCCAGCGCGCGCGCGGCTGACTTATGCGCTGCAACCGGCGGCGATCGTTGACCTCCTGGCCATCCTGCCGACTTTGGTCGCTCTGTTTTATCCGCTCAATCTGCGTGTCGCGCTGATTTTCCGGCTCGTGCGCTTCTTCAAGCTGGCGCGTTATTCTCCTGGCCTGTCGAGCCTTGCGGATGCGGTATGGTCGGAACGCCGCGCACTCCTTGCCTCGCTCATTATCCTGTTGGGTGCGGTGCTGATGGCGGCCTCACTTATGCACGCCATAGAGGGCGAGGAGCAGCCCGACAAAT
Source organism: Raskinella chloraquaticus (SeqCode) (assembly GCA_002365175.1). Taxonomy (GTDB): domain Bacteria; phylum Pseudomonadota; class Alphaproteobacteria; order Rhizobiales; family UBA4765; genus Raskinella; species Raskinella chloraquaticus. Next base: position 7,879 of record DEZK01000030.1, on the reverse strand, counting down.
TCGGTTCCATTCCTGACGCCATGTACTGGGCGGTCATCACGCTGACGACGATCGGCTATGGCGATGTCTATCCGGTAACGGCGTTGGGCAAGTTCGTGACGTCCATCACCGCCATTATCGGTCTGGTGATGGTGGCCTTGCCGGTTGGTATCGTTGCCTCGGCCTTCGAGCGCGAGATCCATCGGCGCGAATTTATTGTCACGTGGTCGATGATCGCGCGGGTGCCGCTGTTTGCCGGCCTTGACGCGCCCGCAATCAGTGAAATCATCAGCGTGCTGCACGCGCAGACAGCCAATGCCGGGGATGCCATCGTGCGCATGGGAGAGCCTGCTCATTCCATGTATTTCATCGCCCAGGGCGAGGTCATCGTTGAATTGCCTCAGGGGCCGGTGGCGCTTGGTACGGGGCAGTTCTTCGGCGAGATGGCGCTGCTGATCCGCGCCAATCGCTCGGCAACCGTCAGGGCCCGCGAGCGCACCAGCCTGCTCGTTCTTGATGCGCATGATTTTCATCACATCATGTCGCAGCATCCCGATATTGCGCAAAAAATAAAAATTGTAGCTGAGGCACGCGGCATCACCGAGCGTCGCGGAGCGCCCGATGACAAAGCCGGTCAGGGATAGGCAAGAAAGACGTAATCCGCCGCATAGGCGACGCTGAGCAGGTCGCCTGCCCGCTGGCATGGTTGTGTGGGTTGACCGCCCCGGGTGGCAATTCGTTGAATGAATGTGGCGCTCGCCAGGGCGCCGGTCGTGCGTTCGGCTTTGGCTTCCAGCTTGACCAGCGGAATATCATGCGCATGCGGGGCCGGTTCTCGGGCAATAGCTTTACCGACCAGCAGGCTGCCATCGTCGAGTTCCCAGCGCGGCCCCCCATAATGGCGCCCGACCGTGTTGCCTGCTTCGTCAAAAAGCGCGGCAATCGGTTCGCGCAACACCCATTGCAGATTGCCGTTGGCGTCAGCGGCGCATTGGTAAATTTGTGCCCCTTGTGCGTGCAGACGCGCCAGCTGGGTGGCGCCGGCAACGGAGATCGTCTCGGGCAGATGGTCATCAGCGCCATTTTTGTCTGGCGCTGATGGAGACGCAGCTGGCGTGCAAAAGGCTTTGTCGCTCACTTGGGTCTCTGCTGCGACCAAGTCGCGTTGCTATGCCATCGCTGCCTTGAGGTTCTGGTCGATCTTGTCGAGGAAGCCGGTGGTCGACAGCCATTTCTGATCATCGCCAACGAGCAGCGCCAGGTCCTTCGTCATGAACCCTGCTTCCACAGTATCGACGCACACCTTTTCCAGCGTCAAAGCGAACTTGCTCAACTCGCCATTACCATCGAGCTTGGCGCGGTGTGACAGGCCGCGCGTCCAGGCAAAAATCGAGGCGATCGAATTCGTCGAGGTTTCCTTGCCCTTCTGATATTCGCGGAAATGGCGGGTGACGGTGCCATGGGCGGCCTCCGCCTCGACGATCCTGCCATCGGGCGTGGTCAGGACGGAGGTCATGAGGCCGAGCGAGCCAAACCCCTGGGCCACGATATCGGACTGCACGTCGCCATCATAATTCTTGCACGCCCAGACATAGCCGCCCGACCATTTGAGGGCGGATGCCACCATGTCGTCGATCAGGCGATGCTCATAGCTGATGCCAAGAGCCTTGAACTGGCTGGCGAACTCGGCGTCAAACACCTCCTGGAAAATATCCTTGAAGCGGCCGTCATAGGCTTTGAGGATCGTGTTCTTGGTCGACAGATAGACCGGATATTTGCGGGAAAGCCCGTAATTCAGCGAAGCGCGGGCAAAGTCGCGAATTGAATCATCAAGATTATACATCGACATGGCAACGCCAGCGCCGGGGAACTTGAACACTTCTTTCTCGATCACCTGACCATCCTCACCCTCGAACTTGATGGTGAGGCGCCCCTTGCCGGGCACCTTGAAGTCGGTGGCGCGGTACTGGTCGCCGTAGGCGTGACGGCCGACGACGATGGGCTGCGTCCAGCCGGGCACAAGGCGCGGCACGTTCTTGCAGATGATGGGCTCGCGGAAAATAACGCCGCCGAGGATGTTGCGGATGGTGCCGTTCGGCGACTTCCACATCTCATGGAGGTTGAATTCCTTCACCCGCGCTTCATCGGGCGTGATGGTGGCGCATTTGACGCCAGCGCCATGCTTCTTGATGGCGTTTGCCGCATCGATGGTGATCTGATCCTTGGTCTTGTCGCGCATCTCGACGCTCAAATCGTAATATTCGAGATTGATATCGAGGTAGGGATGGATCAGCTTATCCTTGATGTACTGCCAGATGATCCGGGTCATTTCATCGCCGTCGAGCTCGACGACCGGGTTTGCGACCTTGATCTTGTTCATCATTCAATCCCCATCCTTCTGTGCCCGGTGGCCTCTTGCCACGCCGCGCCATGACGCCGGTGGCTATAGCATTTGCCGAGCCGGTGACAAAGCCAAGCTTGGTTTGAATACTCAACCTTCCGCGAGGCCCTTTCATCTGGTGAGAAATTGGGGTCAAATAGGCGGATAAAACGATAATGGCCGCAAGCGGTCGGAGGAGGGCGCGATGAGCAAATTGACGACAAAGTCGACAAGATCGAATTCCAGCCGCGAGGGAGCGAATCGCCGTGGCTTCATCGCTGGCACGGTGGCGCTGGGTGCGCTGGGCGCAACGTCGGCCGTCCAGGCGCAGACAACGCCCGCCATCGTCAGTGAGGATCACTGGGCGCAGAAAGGCGAGAGCAAGCTTTATATCTACCGCAAGCGTCAGCAGCCGGCGGCGGCTCCCCAGCCCGTCGTCGTACTTGTTCATGGCTCGACGTTTTCGGGCCGTGGTGGGTTTGACCTGCAGGTGCCGGGGCTTGCCGATTATTCTTTGATGGATTTTCTGGCTAGCCGCGGTTTCGACGTGTGGGCGATGGACCATGAGGGGTATGGACGCTCGACACGCCCGCTCAAGTTTATCGGTATCGAGTCAGGGGCTGACGATCTGCTGATCGCATTTCGGATGATCGAACGACTGACTGGCGTAAAGTCACCCATGGTCTATGCCCAGTCATCGGGAGCGTTGCGGGCGGCCTTGTTTGCCTCCAGGCACCCCGACCGGGTCGACCGTGTCGTGCTTGACGCCTTCACCTATCACGGCAAGGAAGCGCCCGAGATCGCGAGGCGCCGGGGCCGCGCGGAAGAGCTGCGGGCAAATCCAGTCCGCAAGCTGTCGCTGGCCACCTTCCGGGGTATTTTCACCCGTGACGACCCCTCCACCTTTGTACCGGCGGTGGCTGATGCGCTGGCCGAGCATGAACTCAAGCTTGGCGACACGGCACCCAGCGGTATTTATCTCGACATGGCGCTCAATCTGCCGATGAACGAGCCCGAAACGGTCAAGTGCCCGGTGTGCATGACGCGTGCCGAACATGATGGAAATTCCACTGAAGCGGAACTTTATGAGTATTTTTCGAAGCTTCCCAGTTATGACAAACAATTCCACATGGTGCGCGGGCTGGCGCACGTGGCTTTGCTCGGGATCAATCGCCATCGCATCTTTCATGTCATCAACGAGTTCTTCACGCTGCCGCCGCTGCGTTCCGCCTGATCGCAGCAATGCTGGCTGGACGTTGTATGATCGGAACGCGGCGCGATGAGGACGGCGCCGTCTCCGGTCATTGTTCTGGTTGATCCCCAGCTTGGCGAGAATATCGGCATGGTCGCGCGCGCCATGGCCAATATGGGTTTGAGCGAGTTGCGATTGGTGCGCCCGCGCGATGGCTGGCCGAGTGAAAAGGCCGAGGCTGCCGCATCGGGTGCGCTTGATATCATCAACGGGGCGGTGGTCTTTGCCTCGCTCGCCGAGGCGATAGCGGACACGCATTTTGTCTACGCCACCAGCGCGCGCGAGCGGGCGCAGGCGAAGATTGTCGTTGGTCCACGCGCGGCCGCGCGCGCCCTGCGCGGGCGGATTGAGGGCGGCCAGCGGGCAGCGATTGTCTTCGGGCCGGAGCGGGCGGGCCTCTCCAGCGATGACGTGGCGCTGGCCGACGAAGTGCTGACGCTGCCGGTCAACCCGGCTTTTGCCTCGCTCAATCTGGCGCAGGCCGTGCTGCTGGTTGGCTATGAATGGTTCACCAGCCTTGCGGAGGGGGAGCAGCTGCCGTTTGCGACCGAGCTTGGCGCCGGGCCTGCGACCCGCGAGGCGATGGCGGGGCTTGTCGACCATCTGGAGCGTGAGCTGGATGAGGCTGGATTTTTCGGTACAGCGGAGAAAAAAATCGTCATGAGCCGCAATCTGCGCAACATCCTGCATCGGCGCGGGTTGACAGAACATGATGTGAGAACCTTGCGCGGGGTCATCAACATGCTGTCGCGCAAACGCCGCAAAGACGAGGCAGAAGGGGCAGCGTGAAACACGCATCCTCCAGCTTGTCGTCCCTGTCGCGCCGCTCAGCCCTGTCTGGCATGCTCGCCGCGCCGCTTGTTCTGCGACGAGCCCGCGCCGCGACGCCCCATGTGGTGATCATCGGGGCAGGTGCGGCGGGGCTGGCGGCGGCGAAGGCGCTGATGGAAGCTGGCATCAGTTTTGACGTGATTGAAGCGCGTGATCGTATCGGCGGGCGGGCCTTTACCGATGAGCTGCTAGGGGCACGTTTCGATGCGGGCGCCTTCTACATCCACTGGGCCGAGCGCAATCCATGGGCGGTGTTTGCGCGCGATCTGGCGGTTGAAACCATCGATGATAGGGCTGCCAATGGCGGTCTGCGGATTGCCGAAGACGGGCTTTTGCTGCCACGCGGCCAGGCAGCGCGGCGGCGGCTGGCATTTTCAACCTTTGCAGCAGCAGCTGACCAGCGGCCGGACGGAGCGCCTGACATCTCGCTTGCCGATATGGCGGCAAGCCTTGGCGGCGAAGAGGTCATTGCGGCGGCGCGGGCGATCGCTTCGGGCGCGCTTGGCGAGGAAGCGGAGCTTGTATCGCTCATCGACTATAATCGTCTCGATTCAGGCGGCGATCTCGTGGTGCCGAGCGGTTACGGGCGTTTGGTCCAGCGCTACGGCGCTGACGTGAAGGTCAGTCTGTCGACAGTGGCGCGACGCATCGACTGGAGCGGGCAGGGCGTGAAAGTGGTGTTGGACAAGGGGCAGATCAGCGCCGATGCCGCCATCGTCACCGTGCCGATCGGTGTCTTGCGGGCGGGGCGGCTTGCCTTTACGCCCGAACTTCCCGTGACGCACCGCCACGCGCTCGATGGGCTCGGCATGGGCGCCTATACCAAGATCGCGCTGCGCTTTGACAGCGAGGATGGCTTCGGCATGGGCCCCAACAGCACGCTGGTGTCGCGCCATGGTGGCGTCTTGGTCCTTTACGCCATGTGGCCGCATGGCGAGAAGGTGGTGGTTGCCCATCTGGGAGGCGACCGGGCCCGTGAGGTGGTTGCCCTCGGCGAAGCGGGCGCGGCTGCGCTGATGCTGGGTGAACTTGCCGAGGCGCTGGGCCCACAGGTGAGAGCGGCCTATCGCGGCGCGCGGCTGGCTGGCTGGTGGGCTGACCCGTTTGCTCTTGGCAGTTATTCAATCGCCCGGCCGGGGCATGCGGATGCCCGCGCGGCGCTGATGGAACCGGTGGGCGAGCGCATTTATTTCGCAGGTGAGGCGCTGGCCGGCAAGGCGGCGATGACGGTCGGGGGCGCGACCCTGAGCGGCATGGAGGTTGCCGAAAAAGTGGCGCGACGTCTTCTGCGACCTTAGGATTCACGCAGAAGATGTGCTGTAAACAAGGGAAGCCATGCGACAGCGCCCGGTCATCGTGATTTTCGATTCAGGATTTGGCGGTCTCAGCGTCCTCGGCGCGGTGCGCGCGGCGCGTCCGGATTGTGACTTCATCTATTGCGCCGATGATGCTGCCTTTCCCTATGGGCGCCTCAGCGAAGAGGCGATGACGGCGCGCGTTTTGACTGTCTTCGACCGGCTTGTCGCCGAATTTGCACCGGATCTGGCGGTCATTGCCTGTAACACTGCGTCGACGATCGCGCTTTCAGCGCTGCGCGCCAGTTTTGAACTGCCGTTTGTGGGAACCGTGCCGGCGGTGAAACCGGCGGCGGAAGCGAGCCAAAGCCGGGTGATTGCCGTGCTGGCGACCGCTGCCACGGTGAGGCGGGAATATACCAGAGCGCTGATCGAGCGCTTCGCCAGTCACTGCCATGTCGAGCTTGTGGGCTCTGTGCATCTTGCAGAACTGGCTGAAGCAAAGCTCAGAGGCGAGAGCGTGGCGGATGGTGCGATCCTCGCCGAGATTGCGCCGTGCTTCGTTGAGGTCGAGGGGCGGCGCACCGACCAGCTTGTTCTGGGGTGTACGCATTACCCGCTGCTGGCCGACCATATTGCGCGCCTCGCGCCCTGGCCGGTTGCGCTGGTTGATCCGGCGCCGGCGATAGCGCGCCGCGTTGATGCGCTGCTGGCGCGCGGCGGCAGCGCCGGGCCACCGGCAGTGCCACAACTCGATGGCATCGCCGTCTTTACCGGACGTGTGGCGGAGGGCGATGCGGAGAAGCTGGTGCTCAAGGCCTACGGCGTCGGCGGCTTCACGCTCATGCATCTGCCGCTATAGGCGGGCTTGCCTCAAGTGGGTTTTTTCAACTCGTTCACATAGGTGTTGAGGATGTCATCGGCGTCAAGCGCATTGGTGGCGGCTGGATCGTCGGCCTTGAACATCTTGATGACGATCTCGCCACCATAGGATGTAAACGCGCGGTCAACCCCGCCGATCACCGCGCTTGCCCCGCCGCCAAGCAGCGAGCCGATGCCCGGCACCACGACATTGCCGGCGGTGCCGGCGAATTCGCTTGTCTGCTGCAAGGTCTGGGTGAGGGGGCGGGCCTGCGTGCCGACCGCCGTCGAGGTCACGATGAAACGTTCAAAACCGCGCTGCACGGTAAGCTCAGCCGCGCGATAAAGGGCGGTCCGCTCGACGATTTCCTTCTCGAACTGGCCATCGCTTTTAACCGACAGGCGCCAGATATCCTTGCTCATGGGAAAGGAGGACGCGCTGATGCGCTCGATCGGCACCGGCCCGAGTTTCGGCACAGTGAAGCTGCGCTCGGTGGCGCTACAGCCTGCCAGCGCCAGAACCACAACAACAAGGGTCGGAAATCGAAGCATCGCGCATCCATCAAGAGGTGGCCGGCGATAGGCGGAAATGACGGCCAAAGCAAGGTCGTGTCGGGATCATCGCCGGCGCGCCGGCGAAATTTACAACCAGAACGCGATGATTGCTCTGCATGCGGTGCATCTGCTGCGGAAATGTGCTTGCACCGATGTTCATTCCTGATCGAATGAGTGCATTGGATCACCTTCAGTTCAACCGCTCCGTGTCGTTTCCATGAGCCATCGCCCGATCCCAGCCGCCTTCGGCCATAATGGCGGGCCGCCGCTTGAGGAGAACGACCACGTCCCGCCCTGGGGCAGAGGGGGATTTCGTACTTATTTCGGCTGGCGCGCGGCGCATCGCGCGGCATGGAAGCGCATTCCCTACGACACCGTTCTGCGCCGGCAGGCGCGGGCGGAAAAAGCCGGCGTCACCTATGAGGAATATACGCTCGAAATCCTCGAGCGCGGGGTTTATCTGCAGCCTGATGACAAGGAGCGCATCGAGGTGATCAGGAAAAACCGGCGCAAGCGGCGCGGGCGCACGCCGCTGTGAGGCGCAGAGCGACGCGAACCCTGCCGGGAAGAAGCGGACTGGCGTCACCCCCCGCTCGTTCCTTGTCCGGCTGGCTGGATCGACATTGATCTTGAGGGCGCGCCGTTTGGCATCAGCCCGCCGCAACCGATCACAACACGCTTTGAGCCGCAGGGTTTAAAGACCTGGGGTCAGGACCCGTTAATTTG
>DEZK01000026.1:38355-75207 GCA_002365175.1 Raskinella chloraquaticus (SeqCode) | reverse complement strand
TAGAGATCACATCTCAGAGTTCGATGTAATTGCCGGCCTTCCACACATACATGACGTAGTCAGGGCGGGTGATATCGCCCTTCTTGTCATAGGCGATCGGGCCGATAACGGTTGGCCACGCCTTGCCGTTGCGGATGGTTTCCATGACCTTCTTCGGATCGTTGGTCTTGGCTTCGGCGGCGGCGGCGGCGAAGATCTGCACCGCAGCGTAAGAATAGAGCGTGTAGGCTTCCGGATCGTAGCCGGCAGCCTTGAACTTGGCGACGGCTTCCTTCGCGGCCGGGTTGTTGCGCGGATCGGACGGGAAGGTCATCAGCGTGCCTTCGGCGCCGGGACCGGCAACGGTCCAGAACTCCTTGGTGGTGATGCCGTCAGCCGCCATCATGACCGCGTTGAGGCCCTGGTCGCGCATCTGGCGGACAATGAGGCCGCCTTCGGTGTGCAGGCCGCCCCAGTAGATGAGGTCGACATTGGCCTGCTTCATCTTGGAGACGAGCGCCGAGAAATCCTTCTCGCCGACATTGATGCCTTCATACATCACTTCGGTAACGCCACCCTTGTTCATGGTCGCCTTGGTGAAGTCGGCGAGACCCTTGCCGTAAGGCGTCTTGTCATGAACGACGGCGACCTTGGCGGTCTTCTTGTTCTTGACGATGTATTCGCCGGCGATCACGCCTTGCTGGTCGTCACGACCGCAGGTGCGCGCGACGTTCCACAGACCGCGCTCGGTGATGGTGGGGTTGGTGGCAGACGGTGTCATCATCGCCGCGCCCGCTTCAGCGTAGACTTCGGAAGCGGGGATGGTGACGCCCGAATTGAAGTGACCAACGACGAATTTGACACCGTCGGACACAAATTTATTGGCGACCGAGACGCCTTCCTTCGGGTCGGAGCGGTCATCGCCAAATTGCAGGGCGATCTTGGCGCCGTTCATGCCGCCGGCGGCATTGACGGCATCAACAGCGGCCTCGGTGCCGCGGCGCAGCTGTTCACCGAACGAGGCGTTCGGGCCGGTGAGCGGCCCGCCGCAACCGAATTTGAGGGCGGCCTGCGCGAAGGTGGCTTCGGTGCCGAGCGTCAAACCGACGCCGGCTGCCGCACCGCCGAGCAAGACCTGACGTTTGGTCAGCTTGATGGACATGGTAGTCTCCCTATTCAATGAACACTGTGGCACTTCAACGGCCCAGCTGCCGGGGTTTTAGCCCGGCTTTGGCTGTCCGTCCATGGTTTCGCCGAAATCTTGCCCCTGAGGGGCCGATTCTGCGCTGCGGCGGCAGCGACTTCAGGGGCGAATGCCCCGGGAGAGAGTAAAGCGAAAGGCGCTAACGTAAGGAAAGGGCTGGAGGCAGAGATCATTCGTCCTCCGCTGGCACAGCGCGTATCCAGGAAAAAAGACCCTTCTTGGTATAAAGCCAGTGATATTGCCGCACCATCTGGCTGGCCCTCACGCGAAAATAGCCAAGTGTTGCCAGAGACAGCACGACAACGAGGTCGATCAGATAATAATGAAGCGACAGCAGGGTGCCGTTGAACAGCGCATAGTGAACCCAGCGCACGACAAGGGCGAACGGAAGAGCGTAGAGCACGACCTGGGTGTAAGGGCGCCATGTGGCGGCAATCGCCGATCCGAAGCGCCATGCCGCCCATGCGGCAATGGCGCAGGTGATCACCAGGAAGTCGCCGATGCCGGCCTCGATGACAAGCGTCGGGCGCACAATCGCTGCCAGCAACATCAAGGTGAGGGCGATGAAGGGCAAGAGGATGACAGTGGTACCGCCATTGGCGTTGACTGCGCGCTCCATCAGTGCCTCCCGCCTTCGAGATAGGCGGCACGCACCTCAGGCCGCTCGAGCAATTCGGCGCCCGAGCCCGACAGGGTGATGACCCCATTCACCATCACATAGCCGCGATGGGCGAGCTTGAGCGCATGATAGGCGTTCTGCTCCACCAGAAAGACGCTTAATCCATCCCGCTTGTTGAGGGCGGCGATGATCTCGAAGATCTGCTTGACGATCAAGGGCGCAAGGCCGAGCGAGGGCTCGTCGAGCAGCAGCAGGCGCGGCCGGCTCATCAGGGCGCGGGCAATAGCCAGCATCTGTTGTTCGCCGCCCGACAGCGTGCCGCCTCGCTGCTGAAGCCTTTCCCTGAGGCGCGGAAAGAGATCGCAGACACGCTCCAGGTCTTCCTTGAAATAAGCGAGCTGGTTGATGGCCGCGCCCATCTGGAGGTTTTCATACACCGTCATGCGCGGGAAAATGCGCCGGCCCTCGGGCGATTGGGCGATCGACAGGCTCATGATCTCGTGCGTCGGCAAGGCGGTGATGTCCTTGCCGTCAAACGTGATCTTGCCTTCGCGGGCGCGCGGCGTGCCGCAGATCGTCATCATCAGCGTCGATTTGCCCGCGCCATTGGCGCCGATGAGCGTCGTGATCTTCCCTTCCTCGACATCAATATCAACGCCTTTGAGAGCGATGATCGAGCCGTAATAGGTCTTGACGCCGCGAACCGAGAGGAGGGTGGTCATACGCCCACCTCCGCTTCAATGGCCTTGACCTCGCCTTCGTCCTCGGCGCCCAGATAAGCGGCAATGACCTTGGGGTCGTTGCGCACGAAATCGGGCGTGCCATCGGAAATCTTGGTGCCATAATCAAGAACCACGACGTGGTCGGAAATTTCCATCACTACCGACATATCGTGCTCGATCAGCAGGATCGAGGTCAGGCCCTCGGCCCGGATGCCACGCAGCAGGGCGTTCAATTCGCCGCTTTCCTTCGGGTTGAGGCCGGCGGCTGGTTCATCAAGGCAGAGCAGTTGCGGGTCCGAGCACATGGCGCGGGCAATTTCCAGCCGGCGCTGATCGCCATAGGGGAGGGCGCCGGCGGCATCATCGGCGCGCGCGGTGAGATGGATGCGCTCAAGCCATTGCCGCGCCTTGGCGATGGCTGCTGCCTCCGCCTGGCGATAGCTTTTGAGCCCCAGGATGCCCTTGAGTGTCCAGCCTGAGGCCCGCATCAGATGGTTATGCTGGGCAACCAGCAGGTTTTCCAGAACCGTCATCCCGGAAAACAGACGGATATTCTGGAAGGTGCGGGCAACGCGCGCCTTTTGCGCCACCAGATAGTCGGGCAGACGCTCGAGCAGGAAAACCCGGCCTTGCTGGTCGCTGATATCAGGCGTCGCACCGTCGGTGAGGGGGGTGAGGAGATCGCTCCCCGGCTTGCCGTGATAAAGAACCAGGCGGCCTTCGGTTGGCTTATAGAAGCCGGTGATGCAGTTGAAGACAGTGGTCTTGCCGGCGCCATTGGGGCCGATAACAGCAGTGATATGTCCGCGTGCCGCCTTGAACGAGAGTTCGTTGATCGCAATGAGGCCGCCAAAGCGCATCGTCAGGCGTTCGACACTGAGGATCGTGTCGTGTTCCCAGAGAGGGACTTGCATCAGCCGTGACCCTCCTTGACGAAATCGCCGGAGATGGCTTGCGCTTTTTTACCCAGCGTCACCGTTGGTTCTCGCGTCGAAATAAGGCCGCGCGGCTTCCAGATCATGATGAGCACCATGCCAATGCCAAGGATCAGCATGCGGTATTTGGTGGGGTCGAAATCGCTGCCGAACACCAGGCGCAGGCTTTCGACATTGCGCAGCATTTCCGGCCCGCCGATGAGCACCATGGTGGCAATGATGACGCCCAGCATCGAGCCCAGACCGCCCAGAACGACGATGGCCAGGATGATCGCCGATTCCATGAAGACGAAGCTTTCGGGCGAGATGAACCCCTGCCTTGCCGCAAAGAAGCAGCCGGCAAAGCCACCGAACATGGCGCCGATGGAAAAGGCGGTGAGCTTGGTGTTGGTGGTGTTGATGCCAAGCGAGCGGCAGGCGATCTCGTCCTCGCGCAGCGCTTCCCAGGCGCGCCCGATAGGCAGCCGGCGCAGGCGCAGCGTCACGATGAAGGTGACAGCTGCAAGAGCCACAATGACATAATAGAGAAAGATGATGCGGTGCATCGGATCAAAGGTGATGCCGAAGGTTGCGGCAAAGCCATTATCGGCGGCGCTGAACGGCAGACCGAAAAAGGTCGGACGCGGGATGGAGGAAATGCCCGCTCCGCCATTGGTCACATCGACCCAGTTGATCAGAACGAGGCGAATGATTTCGCCGAAGGCGAGCGTGACAATGGCCAGATAATCACCGCGCAGACGCAATACGGGAAAGCCCAGAATGACGCCCCATAAAGCTGCCAGAAGCCCCGAGACCGGCAGGCAGATCCAGAACATCCACGGGGCCAGCCATTCAAGGCCCGGCAGTTTGACGAGTGTGGTTGCGAGCAGCGCATAGGTATAGGCGCCAACCGCGTAGAAAGCGACATAACCCAGATCAAGAAGGCCGGCGAGGCCCACAACGACGTTGAGCCCCCAGCCGAGCATCACATAGGTGAGCAGCAGGATCCCAAGATCGACGAGATAGCGCGATGACTGCAATTCGCCATTAGCGATGATGACAATCGCCGGAAAGAGGACGGCGGCGATCAGAAAGGCGGGGCCGGCCTGCGCTTCAAGCTTCAAAAGCAAGGGGTTGGTTGTCTTCGTCGGCGCGGTTTTGAGCGTTTGCGCGCGATGAGCAGACCACAGATTGATCAGAAAACGGCCGATGACGACAATAGCGACGACGCCTGCCAGCAACATCGTGCGCGGGACGAGAATGATCTGATTTGTCAGCGTTTGCTGGGTCTCGTAGCCCAGAAGCAGGCCGAAGATGAGAAAAGCGATGATGCCGGCGAGACAGGCATCCTTGAAGGCCGCGCCATAGTCCAGTCCAGGCTTCATCGCCGGGTCGGCCGCGGGGGATTGCATCGTGGCCATCGCTCAGACCTTCTCGACTTCAGGTTTGCCAAGCAGGCCTTGCGGCATGAAAATCAACACCACGGCGAGAATAGAGAAGGCCGCGACATCCTTGTATTCAATGGAAAAGTAGGCTGACCAGAAGGTTTCGATCAGGCCGATGAGCAGGCCGCCGACAACCGCGCCGGGAAGGGAGCCGATGCCGCCCAGAACAGCGGCGGTGAAAGCTTTGACGCCGGGTACGAAGCCATCGGCGAAATTCACCACGCCATAATAGACGAGATACATCGTGCCGGCGACGGCGGCGAGGGCCGCGCCCATGACGAAGGTGATGGAAATCGTGCGGTCGACATTAATGCCGAGGAGGGCCGCCATGCGGCTATCCTGCTCGCAGGCGCGTTGCGCACGGCCAAGCGGTGTGCGCTGCACCAGATACCAGAACACCGCCAGCAGCAGGGCCGTCACCGCGACGATGACGATCTGCTTATAGGAGATGGCTACAACGAAATTACCCTCGCCGGCGATCTTGATGACGTCGGTCAGCATGGGTGCCAGCGGCTTGTTGCGTGCGCCCTGCGCCACCTGGATGAAATTCATCAGGAGAATCGACATGCCGATGGCGGAAATCAGTGGCGCCAGACGGAATGAACCCCGCAGCGGGCGATAGGCCGATTTTTCGATCACCCAGTTGATCAGAGAGGTCAGAAACATCGATGCCAGAAGGACGATGGTCAGGGTGATGAACAATGAGGTGATGCCGACAATGGTGGTCACAAACAAAAAGACCAGCAGCGCGATGAAGGACGAGACCATGAACAGGTCGCCATGGGCAAAGTTCACCATGCCGATGATGCCGAAGACCATGGTGTAGCCGATAGCGATCAGACCATAGATGGAGCCAAGGGTGACGCCGTTGATTAATTGCTGTGCAAAATACTCCACGATACCCTGTCCCTGTCCCAGCGACGGTTGGCCCGCCATCATTGCAACACTGCCATGCTACGCTGATTGTTAAGTATCTGCCAAGCTTGATTGTTGGTCGGCGCTGCCTCGTGGTTAATCGCGATACCGTTGCGTCAATCATGCGTGTCGCGCGGCGCGGCGGAGAGCGATAACTGACCAGGTCAGCCATTACAGAAATTTCGAAAAACACTGATTTTTGTGATTATTTTTGCAGTGCGGAAATTTTGATTTCCGTTTTCTCGACACTTGACCCGGTTTGGGGATGGGACCACACTTGGCTTGCGCGTGAAACCATGACGCAAGGCGCCGGCAACCGCCACGCCCAAAAATTCAACACCGCGGCGGATTTTTCGTCACCGGTGTCAATGATATCGCAGGAGGGAGACTATGGCGCAGACACCGAAAATCGCCGTCGCCATGACGGTCAATGGACAGGATGTTTCGGCAAGGCTCGAAGCACGCACGCTGCTGGTGCAGTATCTGCGCGAGGGGCTGCGGCTGACCGGCACCCATGTCGGCTGTGACACCAGCCAGTGCGGCGCCTGTGTCGTTCATGTCGACGGCAAGGCGGTGAAATCATGCACGATCCTGGCCAGTCAATGCGAGGGCGCGCAGGTGATGACGATCGAGGGGCTCGCCCATGGCGACAAGCTCCATCCCATGCAGGAGGCGTTTCGCGAACATCACGGCCTTCAATGCGGCTTCTGCACGCCGGGTATGATCATGACGGCGGTTGATATAGCGCAGCGTCTGGGCACGCCTGACGAGCACACCATCCGCGAGGAGCTTGAGGGCAATATCTGTCGCTGCACGGGCTACCATAATATCGTCAAGGCGATTGATGCCGGCTGCCAGGAAATGGCGAAGGGCCAACATCGTCAGGCTGCTGAATAAAAATTAAAAAATATGTTGCGGGAGAAAATCCATGACCAAGACAGGGATCGGCGCTTCGGTTAAGCGCAAGGAAGACCAGCGTTTTATCACGGGCAATGGACAATATACGGATGATGTCAGCCGGCCGGGGCATGTTCACGCCTATTTCCTGCGCTCGCCCCATGCGCACGCCGTCATCAGGCGTCTGGATATCGCGGCGGCGAAAGGGGCGCCCGGCGTGCTCGGGGTATTTACAGGTGATGATCTGGCGGCTGACAAGATCGGCGGCCTGATCTGCGGCTGGATGATCCATTCCAAGGATGGGTCAGCGATGAAGGCAGGCGCGCATCCGGCACTGGCGCAGGGCAAGGTGCGCTATGTCGGCGATCATGTGGCGGTCGTCATTGCCGAAACGCTCGCCGAAGCGCGCGACGGGGCTGAAAAGATCATCGTTGATTACGAGGTGTTGCCGGCGGTTATCGATACGGCGGGCGCACAGGCGGCGAAAACCCAGCTCCATGACGTTGCCCCGCGCAATACGGTGTTTGAATGGGCAATCGGCGACAAGGCGGCGACCGAAGCCGCTTTCGGTGCGGCCCATCACGTGACCAAGATCGATCTCGTCAACAACCGTCTGGTGCCCAACGCCATGGAGCCACGGGCGGCGATCGGCGAATACGACCCGGGACAGGGCGCCTACACGCTGTGGACAACCTCGCAAAATCCGCATGTGGCACGCCTCGTGCTGTCGGCGTTCATCGGTATCGCGCCGGAAAACAAGCTCAGGGTGATCGCGCCGGATGTCGGCGGTGGTTTCGGCTCGAAGATATTCATCTATGCGGAGGAAACGGTTGCGGTCTGGGCGTCCAAGAAGGTGGGGCGTCCGGTCAAATGGGTAAGCGACCGTACGGAAGCCTTTCTGTCGGATGCGCATGGGCGTGATCATGTCACCCATGCCGAGCTGGCGATGGACGCCAAGGGCAAAATTCTCGGCCTCAGGGTCAAGACTATTGCCAATCTTGGCGCTTATCTCTCGACCTTTTCATCCTCGGTGCCGACCTATCTCTACGCAACACTGCTGTCGGGCCAGTATGATATTCCGGCGATCTACGCCGAAGTCGATGCTGTCTATACCAACACCGCGCCGGTTGATGCCTATCGCGGTGCCGGGCGACCGGAAGCGACGTTCGTGGTGGAGCGCATCATCGAGACGGCCGCCCGCCAGATGGGTCTTGATCCGGCCGATCTGCGCAAGCGCAATTTCGTGCGCAAATTCCCGCATCAGACGCCGGTCATCATGATGTATGACGCTGGCGATTACCGCGCGTCGCTCGACAAGGCGATGGAGATCGCCGACGTCAAGGGCTTCGGCAAGCGCAAGCGTGAAGCGGCGCGGCGCGGCAGGCTGCGCGGCCTTGGCTATTCGACCTATATCGAGGCGTGCGGCATTGCTCCTTCACAGGCCGTAGGATCGCTTGGCGCCGGCGTCGGCCTGTGGGAATCAGCCGAGGTGCGCGTCAACCCCACCGGCTCGGTCGAGGTGTTGACCGGTTCGCATGCCCATGGCCAGGGCCATGAGACGACGTTTGCGCAATTGGTGTCGGAGCGCCTCGGCGTGCCGATGGAGAGCATCAACATCGTTCATGGCGATACCGACAAGGTTCAGTTCGGCATGGGCACCTATGGCTCGCGTTCCGGCGCGGTCGGCATGTCGGCCATCGTCAAGGCGCTCGACAAGGTCGAGGCGAAGGCAAAGAAGGTGGCGGCTCATCTTCTGGAAGCATCTGAAGCCGATATCGACTTCAAGGATGGCAAGTTCACCGTCAAGGGCACCGACAAATCAGTGGCGTTCGCCGATGTCGCGCTCAACGCCTATGTCGCTCACAAATTTCCCACCTCGGAAATCGAGCCGGGGCTGAAAGAGGGGGCTTTCTACGACCCGACCAATTTCACATTTCCCGCCGGCTGCCATATCTGCGAGGTTGAAATCGACCCGGAAACGGGCGTTACCGAGATCGCCAACTATACGGCGGTCGATGATTTCGGTGTTCTCATCAATCCGATGATCGTCGAGGGCCAGGTTCATGGCGGCATCGCCCAGGGGATCGGGCAGGCGCTCACGGAAGGTGCCGTCTATGACGCCAGTGGCCAGCTTCTGACGGCAAGCTATATGGATTACTGCATGCCGCGGGCTGATAATCTGCCGTCATTCAAACTTGGCTTCACCGAGACAAGATGCCCGTCCAATCCGCTTGGCATCAAGGGGTGCGGCGAGGCCGGCGCCATTGCCGCGCCAGCCGCCGTCATGAATGCGATGACGGATGCACTCGGCACGGAAGCCGTGACCATGCCGGCAACCCCGCAGGCGGTGTGGAAAGTGGCACAAAGCCAGCAGAAATTGGCGGCTGCTGAATAAGTCAGCCTTGAAGACATTTCGGAATTCCGATCCCAGGAGATCACCATGTACGCATTCACCTATCTTCGTCCCGGCTCCGTCAGGGGCGCGTCCAAGGCGCTTGCCACAAAGGAAAACGCCAAGCTGCTTGCCGGCGGCCAGACGCTGTTACCGACCATGAAGCAGAGGCTTGCTTCACCCGACCATATCGTTGATCTCAGCCAGATTGATGATCTGAAAAACATTGAACAGAAGGGCCGGCGCATCGTCATCGGCGCCATGGCAACGCATGCTTCCGTAGCTTCATCGGCGCTTGTCCGCGACAATATCCCGGCGCTTGCGGCTCTCGCCGGTGGCATCGGCGATCCGGCGGTGCGCCATCGCGGCACCATCGGTGGATCGGTCGCCAATAATGATCCAGCCGCTGATTATCCTGCAGCGGTGCTGGCGCTGGGTGCCACCATCCACACCAACAAGCGCAAGATCGCGGCTGACGAGTTCTTCGCCGGCCTGTTCACGACCGCGCTTGAAGAGGATGAGGTGATCACCAAAATCACCTTCCCCATGCCCTCGCGCGCCGCCTACCAGAAATTCCGCAACCCCGCCTCGCGCTACGCGCTTGTCGGCGTGTTCGTGGCCAAGCGCGGGCGCGATATCCGCGTTACCGTCACGGGTGCCGGCTCAAACGGCGTCTTTCGCTGGAGCGCGGCGGAGGCAGCGCTGTCGAAGCGTTTTTCGGTGAAATCACTCGAAGGGCTGTCGATCAGCGCCAGCGGTCTTAATGGTGATATCCATGCTTCGCCCGAATACAGGGCTCATCTGATCGCCGTCATGACGGCGCGGGCGGTTGCGGCAGCGTGAGCTGAGGAGGTGATGGCAGGTCCGTCATCACCTCTTCATTTTGATGATTTTGATAGCCGCTTTCGTAACAATCAAAGGAACCTGCCATGGATATCCACGCACTGGCCCAGGATTTTGTTGCACTCCTCAAGGCAGGCGATCATCACGGCGCGGCCGCCAAATATAATTCGCCTGAGATCGTCAGCTATGAAGCGATGGATGGCGACATGGCGGTGTGCAAGGGGACGGCGGCCGTCAAGGCGAAGAGCGATTGGTGGTATGCCAATCACGAGATGCATAAATCGGAAGCGCGGGGCCCTTATATCAATGGGTCTGCTTTTGCTGTGCACTTTTCTATAGATGTGACGGCGAAAGAGAGCGGCAAGCGCATGGAGATGGACGAAATCGGCCTTTACACTGTAAAGGACGGCAAAATTACTGAGGAACGCTTCTTCTATTCCATGGGGTAAGCGGAAGGGTTGCGCGCCTTCGCTCCAAATGTCGAGGTGTCGTGCTCGAATTTGCTTTTGTTTCACTGCTCATCGAACTGACGCCGGGTCCCAATATGGGATATCTCGTGGCGCTGGTGATGGCGCGCGGCATGCGGGCTGGCCTGTTTGCAGTGGCGGGCGTGATGATCGGCCTGGCGATGATCGGGTTGCTGGCCATTTCGGGGCTGGCAACTTTGGTTGATCAGGTGCCCGCTGTGGCGACAGGGCTTCGTTATGGCGGCGCGGCTTTTCTTCTTTATCTTGCCTATGACGCCTGGCGCGATCCTTCCCCGCAACAGGCAGCGGAAGGCGGGCGAAATTTCCGCCAGGGGCTGGTTACCAATCTTCTCAATCCCAAGGCGGCGCTGTTCTACCTCACCGTGTTGCCGCCCTTTGCCGAGGCAGCGGGCATGGCCGATCGGGCGGGGCTGGCGATCCATGTCGGCGTCTATGTTGCGATTGCCACGCTTGTTCATCTGGCAATTGTCATTGCCGCCGCCGGGCTGCATCGTGTCGCGCTCACGCCAGGCAATGAGAGGGGAGTGCGGCGGATCGCGGCTTGCCTGCTGGCGTTGGTGGCCCTGTGGTTTTTCTGGAAATCGCGCACGGTATAAAATTTGTAAGAGCGCTTTGATTCAGCGCCAACAAAGCTAAGATAAGCGACATGACACAGATTGCCTTGCCTCAATCCATCGACGATACGCTGGCGCTGCTCGGCAACGCCGATTACGTCGCCGACCGCTCGCTTGCCACCGTCATTTTTCTGGCGCTCAAGCTTGGCCGTCCGCTTCTTCTCGAAGGGGAGGCGGGTGTGGGCAAGACGGAAATCGCCAAGGTGCTGGCGCAGGGGCTCGGGCGGCGCCTCATCCGCCTGCAATGCTATGAGGGGCTTGATGTCGCCTCGGCTGTGTATGAATGGAATTATGCGGCACAGATGATCGAGATCAGGCTTGCCGAAGCGGGGGGCGCGACGAGCCGCGACAAGCTCACAAGCGATGTCTTCTCGCAGCGCTTTCTCATCGAGCGGCCGCTGCTCCAGGCGCTGAAGGCGGACCCCGCCGGCCCTCCGGTGCTGCTGATAGATGAGCTTGACCGTACCGACGAAGCGTTTGAAGCGTTTCTTCTGGAAATTCTGGCCGATTTTCAGGTGACGATCCCCGAGCTTGGGACCATCAAGGCGGCCGCCGCGCCGATTGTCATTCTCACCTCCAACCGCACCCGTGAAATCCACGACGCGCTGAAACGCCGCTGCCTTTACCACTGGGTCGATTACCCCGATGCGGCACGCGAACTGGCGATCCTGTCGGCGAAAGTGCCGGGTGTGCCCAAACGATTGTCGCGTGAAATCGTCGCTTTCGTGCAGGCGATCCGCAAGGAAGATCTCTTCAAGGTGCCTGGCGTTGCCGAGACGCTTGACTGGGCATCCGCGCTGGTTGAACTCGACAAAGTGGCGCTCGATCCGGCCCTGGTGTCGGACACGCTCGGAGTTATCCTCAAATATCAGGATGACATCAGCAAGATCGCGGGGTCGCGGGCGGCCCAGCTGCTTGATGATGTGCGGGCGGAACTGAAGGCGTGAAGGCGCCCGAGACCATCGAGGGCGAGGACGGCAGGCTTGGCGAAAACATTGCTTATTTCGCCCGTGCGCTGCGCGTTGCCGGCCTGCCGATCGGGCCTGGGATGGTGATCGATGCGGTCAGGGGCGTTGAAGCCTCAGGGATCGGCGACAAGCAGGATTTTTACTGGACGCTCCACGCCCTCCTCGTGCGCAAGCATGAGCATACGCCGCTCTTTGACCAGGCATTCCGCCTCTTCTGGAAGAAGCGCGGCTATCTTGAGCGGCTGATGTCGATGATGCTGCCGGCGATGGAGGATCCGCGCCAGCGCAAGGCCGAGACGGCGATGCGTCGTGTGCAGGAGGCGCTGTTCTCGGCCATCCGCGATCAGAAGAAGCCAAAAAAGCCGAGGCTCGATATCGACGCGACCTTTACGGTGTCGGACGCGGAAATCCTGCAGCGCAAGGATTTCGAACAGATGAGCGCCGAGGAACTGGCGCTGGCGGCCAAGGCGATTGCCCGGCTGCGTCTGTCGGTTGATGAGCAGGTAACGCGCCGTCTCAAGCCTGCCATTCGCGGACGGCTGATTGATCCACGCCGCACCTTGCGCGCGTCGCTTCGGGCAGGCGGGGCGCTTATCGACCTCAAGCGCCGTGATCACGGCATCCGCCGGCCACCGATTGTGGCTTTATGCGACATCTCCGGCTCGATGAGCCAGTACACGCGAATCTTCCTGCATTTTCTTCATGCGCTGTCGGCTGAGCGCGGGCAGGTGCATAGCTTCCTCTTCGGCACCCGGCTGACAAACATCACCCGCACGCTGCGCCACAAGGATGTGGATGAGGCGATTGCCGCCTGTTCGGCGGCCGTGCCCGACTGGTCAGGCGGGACGCGTATCGCCACTTCCCTTCATCAGTTTAATCGCCATTGGTCGCGCCGTGTGCTGGGGCAAGGGGCGATTGTGCTTCTGGTGAGCGATGGGCTTGAGCGCGACGATCACGGGCTTGAGGATGAAATGGCGCGGCTTCATCGCTCATGCCGGCGCCTCATCTGGCTTAATCCTCTGCTGCGCTATGATGGTTTCGAGCCGCGCGCGCGGGGCATCCGTGCCATGCTGCCGCATGTGGACGAATTCCGGCCGGTTCATGATCTAACCAGCATTGCCGATCTGGTGCAGGCTCTGTCGCGGCCGATTGATCAAACAACCGATATGCGTGTCTGGCGCCAGCGCGCCGCCTGAAAAGGAGAGTATGATGGATCAGCCTGATCTGCTCGATGCTGCGGCTTCCTGGCGCCAGGCCGGCAAGGGGGTGGCGATTGCTACCGTGGTCGAGACATGGGGTTCGGCGCCGCGTGGTGCCGGCGCGCAACTGGCAATCGATGAGAACGGCCATTTTCTTGGCTCGGTATCGGGCGGTTGCGTCGAAGGCGAGGTGGTGGCAGGCGCCATGGATGTGATCGCTGATGGCCGGCCGCGCCTTCTTGAATTCGGGGTGGCGGATGAGACGGCGTGGCGGGTGGGGCTTTCCTGTGGCGGGCGCATCAGAGTTCTGGTTGAAAGGGTGGAGTGATGGCATCGTCCGATATTCTCATTGCCTTTGCGATCGCGACATTTCTTTTTGCTGCCGTTCCGGGTCCGGCGATCCTCTATACCGCCGCGCAGACGATGGCGCGTGGCGCGAGGGGTGGGCTGCTTGCTGCTCTCGGGATCCATCTTGGCGGTTACGTTCATGTGACGGCGGCGGCGATGGGGCTGGCGGCGCTCTTTGCCCTTATCCCGACGCTCTATATCGTGCTGAAGATTTTCGGTGCCCTTTATCTGATCTGGGTTGGTATTGGCCTGATCCGGCGCGGTAATGATGATGCCGGGCAGGCGCCGGCCAGTATCAAAAGCAGCCAGCGAGTGTTTGCGGAAAGTATGCTGGTTGAAGTGCTCAATCCGAAGGCTGCCCTGTTTTACGTCGCCTTCCTGCCGCAATTTGTCGATCCGTCCGCCAATTTTCCCGTATGGACGCAGTTCCTCATTCTCGGTGTCGTTGTTAACGCCATGTTCGGCCTTGCCGATGTGTTCACCGTTATCCTGACCTCGCACGTCGTCGGCGGTCTGCGCCGCGCTGAAGGGGCGCAACGCTGGTTCAGGTGGATCGGCGGCGCACTCATGGCCGGGCTTGGCATCCGATTGGCGTTCGAGCGGAGTTGAGGGATGCGCCTTAGCGATCTTGCCGCGCTCAATGCGGCGCGTGCCGGGCGGCGTGCCGGCCTGCTGGTGCAGGATCTGGCTGGCGGCAGCGAACGCTTTATTGACGAGGCGAGGCTTGAGCGCAACGATCCGCTTTATGACGACGCGGTTGCGCGCTTTCGCTCAGGAATGAGTGGCATGGTCGAGACGAGGGACGGCCCGCGCTTTCTCAACGTCTTCGTGCCAGCGCCGCGCCTGGTCATCATCGGTGCCGTTCATGTCACGCAGTCGCTGGCGCCAATGGCGAAGATGGCAGGCTATAACGTCACCATCATCGATCCGCGCAGCGCTTTTGCAACGCCGGAGCGTTTTCCTGGTATCGCGGTTGAGGCGCAGTGGCCGCAGGATGCGTTGCCACGCCTCGGACTTGACCGCTATACGGGCGTGGCGACGCTGACGCACGACCCGAAGATCGACGATCCTGCCCTTATCGCCGCCCTCAACGCCGAGTGCTTTTATGTGGGTGCGCTGGGCTCACGCAAAACCCATGGCGCACGCCGTGCGCGGCTTGAGGCTGCCGGTATCGATGACACACGCTTCAGCCGCATCCATGCGCCGATTGGCCTTGATCTGGGCGGGCGGGCGCCAGCTGAAATCGCGGTGGCGGTGCTGGCGGAAGTGATCCGCACCTTGCGGCGGGGCGATGAGGCGGGGCGATGAAATTCGGCCCGGTCGCGCTCGGCGACGCACTTGGTGCCATTGCCGCGCATACCCTCAAGGCTGGCGATCACGTCATCCGCAAGGGTGGCGTTCTCGCAGCCGGCGATATCGACGCGCTGGAACGCGCTGGCATCGCCTCGCTCGTCGTGGCACGGCTGGAGGCGGGCGACATTGGCGAGAACGAGGCAGCGGCGCGGCTGGCGCGGGCGCTCGCCGGAGCGGGATTGCGGTGTGAGGAGGCGTTCACCGGCAGGGTCAATCTCTTCACCGAGACGGCGGGCGTGTTACGTATCGACAGCGCTGTCATCGCCGCGATGAACGCCATCGATGAAGGGATAACGGTGGCGACCCTGCCGGCCTTCAGCGCGGTGGAAGCCGGGCGCATGGTCGGCACCGTCAAGATCATTCCCTACGGAATTGCCGGGGCGCAGGTGGCGGCAGCTGAAATGGCGGCGGCCGGCGGCGGCATGTCGCTGGCGCCGTTCCGGCGAAGGGAGGTCGCGCTGGTGCAGACGATTACGCCAGGGTTTGCGGCAAAAATCCTCGACAAGACAACGCGCGTCACCGAAGCGCGGCTTGCCGCCATGGGCGCGCGGATCAGCCGTGAGTGGCGGATTGCTCATGAGGAAACGACGCTGGCGGACACCTTGCGGCAGGCTGGCGCCCTGTACGATCTGATCATCGTCTTTGGTGCCTCGGCCATATCCGACCGGCGGGATGTCATTCCAGCGGCGATAGCGGCAGCCGGTGGAAAGATTGCTCATCTCGGCATGCCGGTTGATCCGGGTAATCTGCTGTTGCTTGGCCATATTGCCGGCAAGGCGGTGATCGGCGCGCCAGGTTGCGCGCGCTCGCCGAAGGAGAATGGCTTTGACATGGTGTTATCCCGCCTGATGGCTGGTATCCCGGTCGACAGCTCGACCATCGCCGGGCTCGGTGTGGGCGGATTGCTGATGGAAATTTCCAGCCGGCCGCAGCCGCGCGCGGGCAACCTTGCCGCAAAGACGTCACCGCATCTGGCGGCGGTGGTGCTGGCGGCTGGCCGCTCGACGCGCTTTGGTGCCGACAACAAGCTCGTCGCCAGTCATGCCGGCAAGCCGGTGGTGCGTCATGTCATCGAGGCGCTGGCGGCAGCTGCCCTGCCGGTGGTCGTTGTTGTCGGCCATCAGGCGAAGGCGGTGCGCGATGCGCTTGATGGTTTGGCGGTGACCTTCGTCGAAAATGCCAATTATGCCGACGGCATGGCAGGCTCGCTGCGCTGTGGCATCGGTGCGCTCGAAGCGTCCTGCGATGGCGCTTTCATTGTCCTGGGCGATATGCCGGCGATCAGTGCTGATCTTGTCAGGCAGCTCGCGGCGCGTTTTTCGCCTGACGAGGGCAGGGCGATCATAGCGCCTGTGTTTTCGGGAAAGCGCGGCCATCCGGTGTTGTGGGCGCGGCGCTATTTCGACGAATTAGCAGCGATTGCCGGGGACACCGGCGCTCGCCATCTGCTGGGTGTTCATCACGAGGCGGTCGATGATGTAGCGTGGCGTGATGACAGCATACTGCTCGACGTCGATACCCCGCAGGCGCTGGCGGCGCTTGCGGGGCGAGGGCAGGATTAAAGCCGCCCGGAATAGGCGGAGCGCGGTTGGTAGTCGACATGTGTTGACGGCACCCAGCGCTCGGTTGCGGGCGCGTAGGGGCTGAGCACGGGGATGGAGTGCACTTCTGCTGGCACATGCTGCACGATGGTGCGGGCAGGGGCGACCAGAACCCGGCGGGTGCGCTGGCGGTAGGTGGCGGGAAGCGTCACATGTTCGATACGCGCGGGCGCCACCTCAACCTGATGGGCGATGGTGGCGTATTGGGCTGGAACATCAATCTCGCACAAAACGTCACGCCCGCGCGCATCCCGCTGGTGGCGCCATTCGCGGCGCGCGGGTGACGTCATGACGCGCTCGTGGCGCGTTTTGACTGTGGCTGGCACATGGCGGGCGACGACACGCTCGGGCTGGACCAGGACATTCTCGACGATGGTGTCATAGCGGGCCCGCTCGCGGCGCACGACAGGGCGGGGTTGGCGAACGGACAGCTCGGTCGGGACATAATGGTTGAGCGCCGGTGTCGCCTGCTTCACGTAACAATCGGGGCACGGCGCGCCGAAACCAAAGAGATGGTAACTCGAATGGTCATTGGCCATTGCCGGGCCCATGGCCAGACCGACTGCCAGGAGGGTTGCGCTGAAATATCTGCGTGTCATCGTATTGTCCTTGCCGCTTGTTAAATAAAACATGGCACGGACAATCCAAAATTTGCAACACAATGCAACAAGTATAATAACCAGATATGGTTATTGTTACAATTTTAATTAAATATGTTTTTTATTATTTTTGTATTTCTCTATTTTTTGAAGCGCTCGCTGCAAACCAGAAGGCGGCGGCACCGATGCAGGTAATGACCAGGAAAATATGCAGCGGCGTCTGGTAATTCTCGCCGATCTGCCACAGGAAGGCGAGGAGCAGGGGGGCGATGGCCTTGGCGAGGTTGGTGACCAGGGTCAAGGCGCCTGAAATGGCACCATAGCCGCGCGTGCCGAAGATTTCTGCGACACCGGCGCCGCGCACGATGGTGATCATGCCATTGCCAAGGCCGTAGACGAAGGCGAATGCGACCAGTCCCGGAAAGCCGAAAGGCGGAGCGGCGATCAGCAAGATCATGGCGACGATCGGCATGAGGAAGACGACTTTGCCAAGGGCGCGGGCCGAGACGTTGGTGGCGAAAAAGAAGAGGATCAGCCGCCCGCCAACCTGGGACGGGCCGATGAGGGCAACAGCGGCCACGGTCTGATCAAGACTGACACCGCGTTCACTCAGCAGGGGGATCATATGAAAGGTGAGCCCGGAGAAGAGGAGCGCATAGGCTGTCAATGCCAGCGACAGACCCCAGAAGGCGGGTTGGCGCAGCGCGCCGGTCAAGGGTGAGTGTTCCTGCGTCGTGGAAGGGGTGACGGCTTCGCCACTCATGCTGCCGCGTGTTCCCGACAGCATGAGGATGTTGAAGATACCGGGGATGGTAAGCTGGATGATTGCGAGCGCTAACAGCGCCTGGCGCCAGCCGAAATGATCAATGAGAAGATGGGTGAGCGGAATGAAGACGGTCGAGGCAAAGCCGCCGAAAAAGGTCATGAACGTGATGGCGCGCTTGTAGTCGCGGACATTGGCGGTCAGGACGGCGAAGGCTGGTTCGTACAATGTGCCGGCATGCAGCATGCCGATGACGATCCACAGCAAGTAAAAGCTCGTGAGATCGCTGATCATCGACCACAGCGCCAGGCATGCCGCGCCCAAAACAGCGCAGATGCCCATGATCCAGCGTCCACCAAAACGGTCGATCAGCGTACCGGCGGGAAGGGCCATGATGGCGGAAGCCAACAGGCCGAGCGACAGGGCGCCGTTGAGTTCGGTACGGCTCCAGCCGAATTCGGCTTCCATGGGGACGATGAACAGGGTGAACGCGTAGAATAGCGTGCCCCAGGAGACCACCTGGCCGATGGAAAGGGCAATCACCATGGCGCTTGCCGGGGCAAATTGGCGTGCAGGCGCCGTGACTTCGGGCGATGAGATAATTTCTTTCATTTCAATCTTTCAAGTATTATTGAAATGTTGTAAGGGTAGATGATGAATGAAGCTGCGGCAATTGCTCTTTTTGCGGCTCTGGCCCATCCCCAGCGCCTGACGGCGTTTCGTCTGCTCATGCGTTGCGGGGTTGACGGGCTCGCCGCGGGCGATCTGGCACAGCGTCTGGCGATTAATCCGTCCGCCCTCTCGTTTCATCTCAAGGATATGGAGGCGGCGGGTCTTGTGTGTCCGCGTCGCGTCGGGCGGCGTATCATCTACCGCGCCGATCTGTCGATTGGCGGCAAACTCGCCGCCTTCCTGCAACGCGATTGCTGTGCAGGGCTTGCCGCATTTTCGTCTCTCCCTGATGTCCCCGCCCATCCCCAGGATCATGCGATGCTGACCCCTCCCTACCGCGTGCTGGTGCTGTGCACCGGCTATTCCGCCCGCTCCGTCCTTGGCGAGCGACTTGTGTCGTCGCTCGGCGATGGCACATTCATCGGCCTTAGCGCCGGCTCCTCGCCCAAAGGCATGCCAAACCCGCTCGCGGTCGCCACTTTGCGCGCTAATGGGCATGATGTCGACGGGCTGCGTTCGAAATCATGGGATGAATTTGCCGTTCCCGGCGCTCCTCCCGTCGATATCATTATAACGGTGTGCGATCAGGCGGCGGGGGAGGCCTGTCCGGTATGGCCGGGGCATCCGGTGTCGGCCCATTGGGGGCTTGCTGATCCCTCGGACGCGGAGGGCGAGCAGGCTGACAAGCTGGCAGCCTTCGAAACGACGTATCATTGCTTGCGCCGGCGGATCGAAGCGCTGGTCGCCCTGCCGCTTCATACCATGGAGCCGATGACGATCCGCGCGGCGCTGCAATCAATCCACGAGGAAGCGCTGAAGCAGGAAGGGGACGTCAATGTCACCGTCTGATATCAGCCGTCGTCTTGCCGGTGAGGGGATCGGCACAGCCATTCTGGTCGCCACCGTGGTCGGTTCTGGAATCATGGGCGAGCGGCTTGCCGGTGGCAACGTCGCCATCGCCCTTCTCGCCAATACGATTGCGACCGGGGCTATCCTCGTGGTGCTGATTTCGATCATCGGCCCCTTGTCGGGAGCGCATTTCAATCCGCTGGTCACCCTGGTGCAGGCGGCACGCGGCGTGTCACCGCGACGCGAGGTCGTGCCTTATATCCTTGCTCAATGTATCGGCGGTGTGGGCGGAACGATCATGGCGCATGCCATGTTCGACGTGCCATTGCTGCAGGCGGGCATTGCGGTGCGCAGCGGCCCGGCGCAATGGCTGGCGGAGGGTGTGGCGAGTTTCTGTCTGCTGTTTGCCATCCTCGGCAGTCTGCGCTATCGCCCGGAGGCAACGCCGGTATTGGTGGGACTGACGATCACGGCCGCCTATTGGTTTACCGCCTCGACCTCGTTTGCAAACCCTGCCGTGACACTTGCCCGCTCCTTTACCGCCACCTTCGCCGGCATACGCCTTGGTGATGTCCTGCCCTTTGTGATCGCCCAGATGATCGGCGCGGGCTGTGCTGGCATCTTTGCCGGCTGGCTCTTCGCCGCCAATCCGGCGCCCCGCGATTGATAAGCGCGCTGGCGCCAATCCGTCACCGAGTTTGATTATTCGCCCTTCCGTTCAGTCGCTAAGCTTGGCGCGGCGGAAGTGGGGATGGTGAAGGACATGCAGACAAGCGGAAAGGGGCATCGGTCACCTCTGAGCCCGGAGGCAGCCGGCTGGATCGCCCTTGGCCTGTCGGTGTTCACCATCTCGTGGTCGGCGCTTTTTGTGCGCTTTTCCGATGTCGGGCCGCTCGAAAGCGCCTTCTGGCGCATGGCAATTGCCATGCCGGCGCTCTATGTGTGGACGCGCTTTGCTGCGCCCGGAAAGGGCGACAGGCCGACGGCTGGCGGCTGGTTTGATTCGCTTGCCGCCGGTCTGTGCTTTGCAGCTGACCTGGCGTTTTTTCATCTGGCGATTGCAACGACCTCGGTCACCAACGCGTCGTTCATTGCCAATATGGCGTCGATCCTGGCGGTGGCGGCAAGCGCGCTCATCCTCAAGGAGCGCATCGGACCAATCGTCTGGGTGGCGCTTGGCATCGCCCTCTTCGGCGCCTGGCTGATGGGTGGCGCCAAGGCGAGCCTTGCCGCGCTTGGCTTCGGCGATGTGATGGCGCTCGGTGCGGCTGTTGCCTACGGCGCTTATTTCATCTTTCTCAAACGGGCGCAGGCGCGCCTATCAAGCGCGCTCGTCATGTGGCGCTCCAGCCTGGTCGCAGCCCTCGCCTTGTTCGTTCTGGCACTTGTGGATGGCGGCGCGATGTGGCCGCGCTCACCGGCTGGCTGGCTGCCGTTGATAGGTCTTGGTCTGATCTCACACGCGCTCGGACAAGGCCTGACCGCCTTTGCCATCGGGCGTCTGTCGGTGGCGCCAGTTGCGCTCGCGGTTCTGGCCCAGCCGGTGATGACTGCGCTTCTGGCGCTTCTTATCCTGCTTGAACCCATCAGTGCCGTTCAGGGCATTGGTGCGGCGCTGATCCTGATTGCCGTTGCCGCATCGCGTTACAAGGGACGATGAGGCTAAAGAAGCGGGTGCAGGGGGGCGCAATCGGCCGGCAGGATGCCGGCAAGGCGTGGATCGGCCAGGATTTCGACCTGACGGGCGTAAGGCTTGAAGCCGCAGGACTGATAAAAGCGCAAGGCTGCCGGATCATCGAGCGAGCATGTATGGATCCATACACACTCCACGCCCGGCCGCGACCAGGCATGATGGAGCGCGAAATCCATCATCGGGCGACCAAGGCCGCGGCGCCGGCAGCGATCAACCAGACCGAAGAAGGCCACCTCGCATTGGCCGGTCGTCGAAAAATCAAGCTCAAGCAGGCCAACCGGATCGCCATCGGCGCTGCCCTCGTGAAGGGCGTAGATGTCGACGTCGGGCGAGGTCAGGATGGCTGTCAGGGCAGGGGGCGACAGGCGCAACCGCGAGGTCCACAGCCAGGGTGCGCCAATGGCACGAAAAAGCGCGAGATACCACTCGTTTGACGGGGATTTCTGCTGATTAAGGACATAGCCCTCCGGCAACGGACGAGGAGGGGTGCCGCGCGGCGCGTGCATGTCGAGTGCGGTGACGATGGCCGCCAGATGGCCGGCAGGGACGGCGTGGAAGCCTGGTGATAGAGGTGGCGGAGCGGCTGGGATCATGGCGTCCGTGATGGCGCAGACAGCCCGGCTTGGCAAGCCGGGCTGTCGTCATGCCTCAGTTGTAAATGCGCACCACGCCGGTCAGGTTGTCATTGCCAAACCCCTTGGCGATGGCTTCTCCCATGGCAAGGCGGGTTGCAGCCGAGAGGGGCGCGCGGTTTCGTCCAGCGGCAACGGCGCTGGCGACATAGTCAAGGTCTTTTGCCACCAGTTCGACCGGAAACATCGGGGCGAAATTGCCGGCAAGCATGGAGGCTGCCGCACCCTTGGCGGCCACGCTGGCGACCGGTGTCGCGCCGATGACCTCGACCGCGCGGGTGATATCGACGCCGTCGGCCTTGAGCATGGTGATCAACTCGGCCATGCCCGCGACCTGAATAGCGAAGAGGGCGTTGACCGCCAGCTTCACCGCTGAACCGCAGCCATTGCCGCCAACGTGATGGGTTGCCTGGCCCATGGCGCTGAAGAACGGTGTTGCCCGCTCGACATCGCTTGCTGCTCCGCCGGCGAGGAAGATCAACTGGCGGCCCTCGGCCTGGGGACGGGACCCGACGACCGGAGCATCAAGGAAGCTGTGACCAGCCTTGTGGACGGCTCCGGCCAGTTCACGTGCCCAGGCAACCGTCAGCGTCGAGCATTCGATGGCGAGCGCGCCAGCGGACATGCCGGCAAGCGCGCCATCGTCGTCATCAAGCCAGACACTGCGCGAGGCCTGATCATCGCGCAGCATGGCGATGACGATGTCGGCGCCGGTCGCAGCGGCGCGTGGGCTCGAAGCAATCATCGCCCCGTGATCGGCAAGCGCGCGGGCAAGGGCTGCGGACCGGTTCCATACTGTCATCTCGTGCCCGGCAGCGATGAGGCTGCGCGCCATGCGTGACCCCATGGCGCCAAGGCCGAGAAAAGCTATCTTTGCCATTATCTTCTCCTCGATTGGCGTCGTCAGGCTGCTTTGGGGGCTGACCAACCCAGTGACGGATCGCTCATGAAGCTTTCCTTGGGGGTATGGGTGAGGTGGTTGACGTAATTCGAGATGGTCTTGGTGGCGATGATCAGCACCACTTCGAGGACCTGGGCGCGGGTGAAGCCGGCAGCGATGAAGGCATCAACGACCTGATCACCGGCGTGTCCGCGGCTGGCAACGACCGTCTCGGTGAAGCGGCGCAGAGCTTCAAGGCGGGCATCGGCGATCGGTTTCTGGTTGCGCAGCGCCTGGATGGCGTCCTCGGCAAGCCCGACCTGGCGCGCAAGAAAGGTATGGCCGGCGGTGCAGTATTCGCAACCGTGCATAACGTTGACGGCGAGATAGGCGACCTGCTGTTCAGCCGGCGCGAAGGATGATTGCTGAACAAGTGCGAAGAGATCGCGATAGCCCTGCAAGGTCGCCGGACTTTCGGCCAGCGTGGCGTGGAGGGTTGGCACGAAACTCCAATCCGCCTGCGTCTTTTCCAGCAGCGGGCGGGAAGCGGCGGGGGCTGAGTCAAGGGTATGTACGGTGAAATTCGTCACGGGCGTCTCCTGCATGCATGCCGCTTCAGCGGCGATGCGGCTGGTATATTCGTGCAAGTGGCTGTCAAAAATAGGTAGTCATCCACGATTGAAATGCGTATCTTGCACGAATGGATATTGAAAACCTCTCGCTCCTGCTCGATGTGGCGCAGCGCGGCAGTTTCGCTGCGGCAGCCAAGGAACGTGCGATTGATCCCTCCTCGGTGTCGCGTGTGATTGCCCGGCTCGAAGAGGAGTTGGGGCTGCGCCTTTTCCAGCGCAGCACAAGGCGGCTGACGCTGACCGAAGCGGGTGACGCGTTTGTCAAGCGCCTCGATGCCATTCTTGAGGAGTTGCGCCGCGCGCGCAGCGAAGCGCTCGATATGACGGAAACCGTCAGCGGGACGTTGCGCCTGACGGCGTCGGTTGCGTATGGCGAAATCTGCGTGATGCCGCTGGTTGGTGAATTCCGCCGGCTTTATCCCGATCTGAAACTTGATCTGGTGTTTACCGACAGCAATCTCGATCTCGTCGGCGAACGCATCGACCTGGCGATCCGGCTGGGGGCGGCGCTTCAAGGGGATGTCATCGCTTCCAAGCTCGTCGATACGCATTACAAGCTGGTGGCAAGTCCCGGCTGGCTCACCACCCATCGCGCGCCGCCAACGCCGGAAGCCTTGTCAAGCGAGCGCTGCCTGCTGCTCGACCTGCCGGGCTTTCGCAGTGGATTTCGCTATCGCAGTGCGACAGGCGCGGAAAAGGCTGTCGATATTGCCGGTGATATTCTCGTATCAACGCCGCTGGCGCTGCGCGGTGCGGTTCTGGCCGGTCTTGGCCCGGCCATGCTCGCTGACTGGCTGGTGGCCGATCCGCTGGCGGATGGGCGGCTGATCGACCTCTTTCCCGGCCTGAACGTTACCCCCACCAGCTTCACCACCGCCGCGTGGATCGTTTACCCGAGCCGCGCCTTCCTGCCGCGCAAGGTGCGGGCGATGGTCGATTTTCTGAAAGAGCATATCGGCAGGCGAGGCGCGTGATACGGGCTTGCCTGCGGGCATTGTCCGGCTAAAGTCAGCTCATGAGCCCGAAAACGCTCCAGCCTGTTCCTCGCTTCAACCAGCAGCGGGTCGGCGCCGTAACCTTTGCGGTCGTGGCGCCTGACGATATTGCGGCACGCGCCTGTCTTGAAGCGTATTACCGTGAGCTTGCGACCCGCTTCGAGGCTGGTTTTGATCCGGCGGCAAATCCGGCGAATGACGCTGATATGCGCCCTCCGCGGGGCTATTTCGTGCTGGCAACGCTTGAAGGAGAGGCTGTGGGCTGCGGCGTACTGGTGTGCGGGGCCGATGGCGTGTCGGGTGAGATCAAGCGGGTGTGGACGGCGCCCGGCGCGCGCGGTCTTGGCATTGCCAAGCGGCTGCTCGACCGGCTCGAAGTGATCGCGGGCGAGCGCGGCCTTGAGGTCCTCAGGCTCGATACCAATCGTACGCTTCACGAGGCGCAGGCGCTTTACCGCCGCGAGGGTTATCGCGAGATCGCCCGCTTCAACGACAATCCCTATGCCCACCACTGGTTCGAGAAGCGTCTGGCGCCGGGCTCAGCGCCGTGATTTCACCAGATTGCAGGTAAGCTTGCCGCCGTAGAGCCTGCCTTCCTGCCAGCAACCGGTCGTCAGGCATTCCTCGAGTTTGGGCGTGCAGTGATCGGCGAGGCAATTGGTGTCGGTGGGCGCGCGCGTCTTGCAGCGGGCCGCGCATATCGACTGGATGCGGCCGCAGGACTGGCCGCTGGCATCCTTCTGTGCTGGCGAGGGTTGGGCTGCGACAGGCTGGAGGGTCGCCAGAGCGAGGATAAAGGTCGTAATGAGAGCGCAAACGCGCATGTTCCACCATCCCCTGCCGCCATCGTGCGAAGCTCCATGATTAGTGCTTCTGGCCGCAAACGGCCATGAGCTCTGTCGTTATCCCCGATAAAATTGGGCTGTTGCAGCATTTTGCCGGCGCCACGCGTGCGGGATTTGGCCGAGCTTGGGTTAACGGGTGATGGTGCCACAGTGGCTGGCACCCTTTGATGCCGCATCCCTTCATCACCAATGGCTCAAGCTTGCGGGCGATAGAGCCGTGCCAGACGATGCGGCGACACCCCCAGCCCGTAGAGGGAGAGGATCAGGCAATTGCGCAATTGCTGGCGCAGCGGGCCATGGCGGGCAAAGCGGCGCGCGGAGGTGGTGATGGCGAGGTCAAGCTTGCGAAATATTCCCAAGCCCCGCAGCCGCTGGCGCATGTCAACATCTTCCAGAATGGGCCATGCGGCAAAACCACCGAGACGCTCAAAGGCGCTGCGGCGGATGAAATAACCCTGGTCACCAAAGGTGGTGACGCAGGTATCGAAGCGCGTCATCCAGGCGGAGAGCGACAGGGTGGCGCTGCTGCGATCAAACGCCAGCCGAAAGCAGCCGGCGATGACACGGGCGTCCGACAAGGCGGCGCGGATGGCGGCTTGTGCCTGCGCGGGCAAGCGACTGTCGGCGTGGAGGAAGAACAGGACGTCGCCTTTGCTCACCGCCGCACCCGCATTCATCGCCTGTCCGCGTCCAGGCGCGCTGCGCGCCAGAACGACGCCGGGGCTTGCAGCAACGATATGCGGGGTGTCATCGCTGCTGCCATTATCAACGACGATGATCTCGGCGAAATCCGCCAAAGCGCGTGTTTGCAGCAGGGAGGAAAGGTTCTCCGCCTCATTACGTGCAGGGATGATGAGCGAAATGCGCAACGGGGGTAGGCCGGCCGTCATTTGGCGGCGGCCGCAACCGCTTCCCGGCGCAGCGCACGCAAGGTCACAAGAAAATCGCTGCGGATTTTCGCACGGATCAACATGGCCGGCAGGGGAATGGTGAGGGCGAGCGCTGCATCATAGACCACGCGCGTGCCCGTCCCCAGCAACTCCAGGCGCCATTCGCCATTGGAATGAACATAGTCGCCGGTGATCTGGCGGAAGCGGATGAGCCGTGGCTCAATATAGTCGGAGCGGAAGACACTACGGATTTCAGGCAGGGGGAAGGCCGGATTGATGACATGCTCGCGGATATCGCCGCTGCGTGTCATCTCGAGGATACGGCAGGTTTTGAGGCCGGAAACAATCCGAAACGCGTAGGTGCAATCATTCATCACCCGCCACACCACAGGGCGAGGAGCGGGAATGTCGATCGAGGCAAGGACACGAACAGTTTGAGCGGCGGCATCATAATCGACGCTGATACGCGGTGGCGTTATGCCCTGTGTTGTCTCCGCTGAGATGGCTGCTGACATCGCCATCACAGCAAGCACGCCTGCGGTGCACCACCGGACAGGACGGCGGGCGTTCAGGAGCACGCCTGTCAACCGGCGCCTGTGCCGGGCGCATTGAGCGTCCAGTCATAACCATCTTCGCTGATGCGCGGCGTGCCTGCCAGGCGCTCCGCCAGATCAGCATTGGCGAACTGGCGCAGATGGCGCAGGATGCCCGCATCATTGCCGCCGAAATCCTCGATGAACCAGCGATAGATGCTGGATATCTTCAGCGATCCATCGGCTTTCACCGTCACCGCGCGCGGGTGGTTGACATAGGCACGGGCGGCGGCATCAAGATCGCCATCGAGGCTTGCCGCGCGCCAGGGCGCCGGTTGCAGGTTGGGGCAGCCGATAGAGGCGCAATTGACCGCATAGTGGACTCGCGGATCGGCGAATGTCGGGCGCATGATGCCATGCTCGATGTCGTCCAGAGACAGGCTTTTTCCCTCGATGCTCACCAGCTGGGTGCGCCACGGACCAATCAGCGCCTTGAGGTCGAGCAGGCTGGACTGGCTGCGGATGTCGCGGATCGATTTCACCGGATAATGATCAAGGATCACCTTCAGCGTGAGCGCATTGTAGAGGTTTGCCCAGAAGACCAGGGCTTGCGGGCGCGCCATCTGCGAGGGGCGCGCGCGTGCCAACATGGCGATGTAGGCGCCAAGCGCCATCCGGTCCTGGGCGTCAGCGTGCCAGCGCCGGTAATCGACGCGGTTGATACCATCGCGCCCGTTCGCGACGTATTTTCTCAGCAGCTCAGCAAACAGCGCATCACCGTCAGCTGCACTTGCTGCGCGCTTTGGTAAGGCGGTCAGTACCAGCGCTGCCCCCATCAGCGAGCGGCGTGAGATCATCTCTTGCGTCATGTCTGGCTCCAGGAGATCGCGGCAGTAAGACCTGCCCGTTGCGACTGCCGATTGTGTCAGTATTGCGGCCAGCACGCCTCCATCCACGCGTTCGTGAGGATAAGTGTTGGGCTTGAACCGCGTTTCACCGCATCATGACGTCATGCTTTCTTAATCTTTCGGGCGTCGAATTGAGGCACTGAACGAGTTCGAAAGACGCGCGGAGGCGTCGGGCTTGATCGGCGAGGGGCTGCATTCGAGGAAGGATAACTTCATCGAGGAGCAAGCCATGACCGACCTATCTGTGATGGACAAAGATCTGCTGGCGCAATTGCGCGGCTCGGGCCTCACCACCGCGCATATTCTCTACTGCATGCCCGATCATCCCCATCTGCTGCAAACCTTCATCTGGCAGGATTATGACGAGGCGCCGCGCTTTCCCATCCTCAACAAATTCCTCAGCTTCTGGCAGCGCGAGATCGAGGGCAGGTTGTTTTCAGTGGCGGTTGCCCATTCGCGGTTGATCAAGCCGGCCGAACTCAAGCCGGTGGCGGGCATGTGGGCGCTCAACTGACGATTCAGTTGTCGCCGTTAACCCCTGCCAACAAAAGGCATTTTGGTCGCCATGATGGTGACGAACTGCACGTTGGACGCCAGCGGCAGCGAGGCCATGTGAACGATGGTGTCAGCAACGTGTTCGGGGTCCATCAACGGCTCGATTGCGATCTCGCCATTGGCCTGCGGCACGCCGGAGGCCATGCGCATGGCCATATCGGTTGCGGCATTGCCGATGTCGATCTGGCCGCAGGCAATATCGTAGCGGCGCCCGTCAAGCGAGGTTGATTTGGTGAGCCCGGTGATGGCGTGTTTGGTGGCGGTATAGGGCACGGAGTTCGGGCGCGGGGCGTGCGCCGAGATCGAGCCATTATTGATGATGCGCCCGCCGCGTGGCGACTGATCCTTCATGATACGGATGGCTGCCTGCGTGCACAGGAAGGAACCGGTGAGGTTGATATCAACCACCGCCTTCCATTGCTCAAAAGTGAGGTCTTCCATCGGGATCGCCGGAGCGCCGATGCCAGCATTGTTGAACAGAAGGTCAAGCCGGCCGAATTTCGCCTTCACCGCCGCAAAGAGCGAAGCAACCGAGGCGGGATCGGCCACATCAGTGGGGTGCGCCAGCATGAGGGCAGGGTTGGGGGCTGCTTTCGCAACCGCTGCTAGCGCGTCCTTGCGCCTGCCAGCCAGCCCCACCGCGAAGCCAGCTCTCGCCAGCGCCAGGCTCGCCGCCTTGCCGATGCCGCTGCCGGCACCCGTGACGATGGCGACTTTGGGGGTGGTGGACATGGGCAGGTCTCCCGGAAGTGTGTTGTTGTTATGCGCGCGGCAGAAGGCGCGTTTGGCTACAGACTTGCCGAACGCGCGCAAGTGTCAAGGTGGGGGAGGCGGCGTTACTTGACAATTTTGCGGTCATATCCATCTGTGCTACATTGTAGCTCACAGGCGGAACATGGCCGAAAATGCAGTGATACGGGCGCGGATCAATCAGCGCGTAAAGGACGAGGCGAGCGCCGTGCTCGATGCGATGGGCCTGACCGCATCAGATGCCTTTCGCATGATGATGATGCGTATTGCGGTTGAGAAGACCCTTCCGTTCGAGCCGCTGGTGCCCAACGAAACCACCATCGCCGCCATGCGCGAAGCGCGGGCGGAAAAACTGCTGCGCTTCAAGACCATTGATGCCATGATGGACGACCTGCGTGAGGGAGATTGAGCGCACCGGCCAGTTCAAGCGCGACTATTTTTACCAGCTGATAATGCTTATTCATTCTCTGCGCCAAGAAATGTCTTCATTCATGCCTCCGTAAGATTTGCCGGCGGGCTCGCTTTCATAAGCCTGCTTCCTGCCGTCATCCCTGCGGCGTGGTCCCCGCCGGCTCCGCTTCCGGGCTGGTGCCGATCAGGGCAAGGCCATAGGCGATTGAAGTGAACTGGTCGGCCGATATCAGGCGCTCGCTGCCGAAACGCTCGGTGAACAGGCGGCGCACCGCCGGCACGAAGGAGGTGCCGCCGGTCAGGAAGACTTTTTCGACCGCGCCGGCGGCAATTTCTGCCTCATTCAGCACCTTGTCGATGGTGGCACCGAGCCGGGCGATATCGTCTGCGATCCACGTTTCAAAGTCGCGCCTGGTGATGGTTGAGCGGATGTCGAGGCCGTTGCTGGCGAAATGGAAATCGACCTCGTCCCCGGCCGACAAGGCGATTTTGGTGTCGGATACGGCACGGTAGAGCAAAAAGCCGAGGTCGAGGTCGACGAGGGTGATGAAATCGCGCAAGAGGGCAGGCTGCAGCGCCAGATGGGCGAGCTTGCGCAATTCGCGCAGATCGCCATTGCTCTTCATCATCGCCAGATGATGCCAGCGCGCCAGACTGGCATAATAATGGTTGGGGATCTCCAGAACCTTGTCGAAGGAGCGGTAGGAACTGCCCTTTCCCAGTCGCGGCGCGATGATGTGGTCGACGATGCGATAATCGAAGGTGTCGCCGGCGATGCCGATGCCGCCATGGCCAAGCGCCTCGGCGCGCTGCCGGTCACCAGCGCGCGAGAAACGCATCAGGGAAAAATCGCTGGTGCCACCGCCGAAATCGGCGACCAGCACGGTCGCGTCATGGTCGAGATGGCGAGCGAAGGAGAAGGCCGCGCCGACCGGCTCGTAGACATAGCGCACATGCGTGGCGCCGAGGCGCTCGAAAGCCGCCTGATAGCGCTGTATCGCCAGCGCCTCGTCGGGATTGTTGCCGGCAAACCGCACCGGGCGGCCGACGTTGATGGCGGGTGCTGTGAAGCTGAACGCTTCTCCGCCATGGCGGGCAAGCGTGCGCAGGAAAGCTGCGAGAAGATCCTCGAAGCGGTAGCGCTGCCGGAAAATAATGGTGGAATTGAAGCTGGCGCTCGCCGCGAAGGTCTTGAACGACTGGATGAAGCGATGGGCGTGGTGGCCTTCGAGAAACTGCTCGATCGCCCACGGCCCACCCTCGGTCTGGGCGGAGCTGCCCGGCTGCTCTTCCCAAAAGCACAGCGCCGAGACGTAGACGCTGTGTTTTTTTCCGCCATGATCGAAGCGGATGGCCTCGACCCGCCCATCAGCAGTCGCAACCGCAATGACGGTATTGCTGGTGCCGAAATCGATGCCGATCGAGACAAGGGGCGCGGTGCTCGGCATGGTCCGCCCTGACGGCCTGTTGGGAAGGGGCGGAACCCATAATGGCTTTGGCCGGTTATGCCAAGGCTGTTTCAGGTTCTGCCAGGACTGTTTCAGTCTGTCCCCTCACGCGGCCAGGTCGCGCATCACCTTGATCAGGTCCGCCTTGCCCTCAAAGCCGATGCCGGGAAGGTCTGGCATGGTGATATGGCCGTCGAAGACATTCACGCCATCGGGGAAGCCGCCATAGGGCTGGAAGAGATCGGGATAGCTTTCATTGCCCCCCAGGCCAAGGCCGGCGGCGATGTTGAGCGACATCTGGTGGCCACCATGGGGGATCAAGCGAGAGGGTGACCAGCCGGCCTGGTGGACGACATCAAGCGTGCGCAGATATTCAACAAGCCCATAGGAAAGCGCGCAATCAAATTGCAGCCAGTCGCGGTCAGGGCGCATGCCGCCATGGCGCAGCAGGTTGCGGGCATCCTGATGCGAGAAGAGGTTTTCGCCGGTTGCCATCGCTCCTGGATAGAATTCGCTGATTGCGGCCTGCAGGGCGTAATCGAGCGGGTCGCCCGCTTCCTCGAACCAGAAGAGCCTGTAGGCGCGCAGCATTTTGGCGTAAGCGATGGCGGTTTCCAGATCGAAACGACCATTGGCATCGACCGCCAGTTGCGCCTTGCCGTCGATTTCGCGCAGTACTGCCTCGATGCGCCGCTGATCCTCAGCGAGGCTGGCGCCGCCGATCTTCATCTTGACGACATTGTAGCCGCGCTCAACGTAAGAGCGCATCTCGGCGCAGAGCGCGCTATCGTCTTTGCCGGGGTAATAATATCCGCCGGCAGCATAGACGAAGACGCGGGGGTTGGCGTCGCGCTTCTTGCCGTCGGCCAGCAGGCGAAAGAGCGGTTTTTCGGCGATTTTTGCCACCGCATCCCATACCGCCATGTCGATCGTGCCCACCGCCACCGAGCGCTCGCCATGGCCGCCGGGCTTTTCATTGGCCATCATCGCTGCCCAGATCCTGTGCGGGCAGAGATTGTCATTTTCCTCATTGATGAGGCTCGCGGGCTCTGCCTCCAAAAGGCGATTGCGGAAGCGCTCGCGGATGAGCCCGCCCTGGCCGTAACGGCCATTGGAATTAAACCCGTAGCCGACGACGCGCTCGCCGCCCCGCACCACATCGGTGATGACGGCAACCAGGCTCGTCGTCATTTTCGAAAAATCGATATAGGCGTTGCGGATGGGCGAGGCGATGGGCTTCGTTATCTCGCGGATATCGATGATGCGCATGGGCGTTCCGGTCGGCGGGATTGAATGGCGCGGGCTTTCTTATTTCTGCGCCGCCTGTTTGTAGGGCGGGCGTGGGATCGCCAGATGGGCAGCGCGGAGGGCGGCTGACCAGCGCTCGCGCAGATCGTGAAAATAAGGCTCTCCCGCTTCGATCCGGGTGGCAAGTTCGGGAGCGCAGGCGCCACGGCGCGCCACCAGCATGTCGATGGGCAGGCCGACGCTGAGGTTGGAGCGCATGGTTGAATCCATCGAGATGAGGCCAAGCTTCAGCGCGTCGTAGATTTCGGTGTCGAATTTGACAGCACGGTCGAGAATGGGCTTGCCGTATTTGTGCTCGCCGATCTGCAGATAACAGGTGTCGGCGGTGGCTTCGATGAAATTGCCGGCGCGGTAGATCATGAAAAGGCGCATGGCCTCGCCCTTGATCTCGCCTGCCATCAGCATGCTGACATCAAAGCTGGCGCCGGTCTGCGACAGCATCTGGCCGTCCACGTCATAAACGGCGCGAATGGCACGCCCGACAAACTGGGCGGCCTTGAACATGGTGGGCTGATCGAGCAGGGTTTCGATCGTCCCTTCCTCGTTCTTGATGCCCTCGCTCACCATGGAAATGACCGATTGCGTCACCGCCAGATTGCCGGCGGTGGCAAGCGCGATCAGCTTTTCGCCGGGGCGCGAGAAGACATGGAGCTTGCGATAGGTCGAAACGTCATCGAAACCGGCATTGGTGCGGGTGTCGGCGATGAGCACGATGCCGTCCTTCACCAGAATGCCGACGCAATAGGTCATCGTTTGCTCTCCCTTGCTGCTTGCCCAAGGCACCTTGCCCGCGGATGCAGGGCACAGCGCTGGCCTTAGCAATGGGAAGCGGGTTGTACAACTTGGTCAGGACAGGGATGGTGGAAATGATCCCTGCGATTGCGATTGGGTTGCCGGGATAGGGCGGGGGGTGCGCACGGCCTGCAGTGGTTCGACCTTTACCCGGACGCTCATCGCTTCGCCATCACCGCCGCGCTGTGCCCCGCGCACGGGGGTGGCATCCAGTGAATCAAGCCCAGCCGCCACCCGCACATAGTCCCCGGTGACGCAAACGCAGTTGGCGGCGTCAAAGCCAACCCAGCCAAGGCCGCTGACATAGGCCTCGGCCCAGGCATGTCCTGCTGTCTGCTGCGCCTTGTCATCTGTGCGCAGGAGATAGCCACCAACGAAACGCGCCGGGATGCCCAGCGCCCGGCTGATGGTGACAAAAATCTGGGCGAAATCCTGACACACACCCTGACGGGCGGCGAAAGCCTCGCGGGCGCTCGTGGCCGGTGTCGTTGCGCTGGTGTTGAAAGTGATCGTCTGGTGGAGATCGAGCATCAGCGCATGGAGGGCGGCGAGCTGATCGCGGCTGGCTGCGTCGGCATGGCTGATGGCGAGATGGCGCAGCGCGGCGTCGGCTTCGGTGAGCGCGCTCGAGCGCAGGTAGAATTCGCGGGGAAGGCGTTCGACCGCTCCTTGGACAACGCCGTTTGTGTCCTCGGTTTCAATATCGCCTTCGGCGATGACACGAAGGCTCTCGGTCTCGCGGTCGATGGAAAAGGCATGGGTGATGTTGCCGAACGAATCCTCATCGCGGATGACGCGGCATTCAGCGCCAATCTCAAGGCGCCAATTCCCGACATATTGACCCACATGGCCACGCGGGGTGAGGCGGAGGATCTGGATGAGGTGATTGACGGGCGAGCGATAAGTATAAATCGTCTCGTGAGTCACGTGAATATGCATCGCCGCCTCAGGTCAGGAATTGTTTGGTGATCGCCTGGGCGACATGATTGTTGCCAACGATGAATTGCGAGATGAATTCATGGAGGCCGCCCTGAAAAATACCTTCAATGGTGGCGTTGCGCAGATCCGACGAGACACGCCGTGACAGGCGTTGCGCGTCGCCCTGCCGGCCATAGGAAACAGCCAGCTCATCCAGAAAGCGGACAATGTTGCCGTAGCAGCAGGCGAGCGAGCGCGGCATCTCCTCACGCAGAATGAGAAAATCGGCGACCAGCCAGGGTTTGACGCTGTCGCGGTAAATCCAGTTATATGAGGTCAGCGCCGAGACCGAACGCAGCACGGCGGCCCACTGGAAATAATCAAGCCCACCGCCCACCGGTTCTGTCTGTGGCAGCAGGACATGGTATTTCACGTCAAGAATGCGGGCCGTGTTGTCAGCCCGCTCGATCTGGAAGCCAAGGCGCGAGAAATAATAGGCGTCATTGCGCAGCATCGTCCGGTAGGCGATGCCGTCAAAGCGCAGCGTCATTTCCTTCACCCAGGCAAGAAAGCGCGCGAGCTCTGGCCCCGAGCGCAGGCGCTCGGCGGACAGGGATTGCAATTCGAGCCAGGCGCTGTTGATAATCTCCCACATCTCGACCGTCAGCGCGGTGCGTACAGCGCGGGCATTGTGCCGAGCGGTTTCGATGCAATTGCGGATCGAGCCGGGGTTGGTTGGCGAGAAGGCAAGAAATTCGATGACGTTCTCGGGGGTTACCTCGTCAAACGCGTCATGGAAGGTATCGACGCAGGCAGCGGTCGCCACCGCGCTTTCCCATTCATTCGATGTGCCGGCATAGGCCGATGGCAGATTGGCAAGGCGCGAGGCGACATCGAGAATGCGGGCAAGGTTTTCCGCCCGCTCTATATAGCGCGACAGCCAGAACAGATTATCGGCGGTGCGGGAAAGCATCAGGTGTATCCTTACTGATCAACGACCCAGGTGTCCTTGGTGCCGCCGCCTTGCGAGGAATTGACGACCAGTGATCCCTCGCGAAGCGCCACGCGGGTGAGGCCGCCTGGAACGATGCGGATCTTGTCAGCGCCTGACAGGACGAAGGGACGCAGATCGACATGGCGCGGCGCGATGCCTTCGTCGACCAGGGTGGGCACGGTTGAGAGGGCGAGGGTTGGCTGGGCGATGTAATTTTCCGGGTTGGCGCGCAGCTTTTCTGCAAAAGCCTCACGTGTCGCCTTGTCGGCCTTGGGACCAACCAGCATGCCGTAGCCGCCTGAGCCGTGAACTTCTTTGACGACAAGCTCGCTGATGTGTTCCAGCACATAGGCAAGCGCGTCCGGTTCACGGCACCGCCAGGTCGGGACATTCTTGAGGATCGCCTCCTCGCCAAGATAGAAGCGGATGATCTCGGGCATGTAGCTGTAAACGGCTTTGTCGTCGGCAACGCCGGTGCCAACCGCATTGGTGAGCGAGACGTTGCCGGCCTTGTAAGCGCCCATTAACCCGGCAACACCCAGCATGGAGTGCGGATTGAAGGCCAGCGGATCGAGGAATTCATCATCGACGCGGCGATAGATGACGTCGACGCGCTTCAATCCCTCGGTGGTGCGCATGTAGACGATATCGCCGTTGACGATGAGGTCGCTGCCCTCAACCAGCTCGATGCCGAGCTTGTCGGCCAGAAACGAGTGTTCGTAATAGGCCGAATTATAGACGCCCGGTGTCAGCAGCACGACATTGGGGTCGGCGGTGGCCGAGCGGGGCGCGATCGATTTCAGGGTGGCAAGCAGATCGTCGGTGTAGTTCTCGACCGGCAGCACGCGGTTGTTTTGAAACAGCTCGGGAAACATGCGCAGCATGACTTCGCGGTTTTCCAGCATATAGCTGACGCCCGAGGGGGTGCGCGCATTATCCTCAAGCACGTAGAAGGTCTCAGCATCAACGCGGACGATGTCGATGCCGGCAATCATCACGTAGATGTCGTGGGCGGTGCGGATGCGGGTCATTTCCGGTCTGAACGACGGATTTTGCAGCACCAGCTCGGCTGGAATGATGCCGGCATTCAGACAGTCGCGGGCACCGTAAACGTCCTTGATGAAGGCGTTCAGAGCCTTGACGCGCTGTTCAAGGCCGCGCGACAGGCGCTGCCATTCCTGGCGTGAGAGAATACGCGGCACGATATCAAAGGGAATAAGACGTTCAGAGCCTTCCTTGTCGCCGTATACGGCGAAGGTGATGCCGATGCGGCGGAAGAACAGTTCGGCTTCATGACGCTTGCGTGCCAGCATCTCAAGGGGGGCTGATTCAAGCCATGACTGGATATCGCGATAGGGGGAACGAATTCCCGCAGGATCGGAATGCATTTCATCGAAAGGCATGGTCACCCTTGATCGTCCTCACGCTGCGACGTCAGCCAATCGCCGCCAGGAAGAATTGTGCACGTGCCTGAGAAAGGTGCAATGGCGCGTGCAGGGCATCATCGCTTAAAAAACGGGCAATAGAAAAGGCCGCCCCGGAAGGCGGCCTTCACAGATGTCACCGGGAGTGCGAGGGATCAGGCCGTCAGCTTGAGGTCGACCTTGGGAAAATCAACGTCTGTGTCAGCGACGTGGTTGGCGTAATTGGTGAAGATGTTCTTCACCACATGCGCGGTTACTTCAAGGATATCCGCCTCGCTGAGCCCGCCGGTCTTGGCAGCCTTGATATCGGCGGCGGCAACATGGCCCTTCTTCTCGACGATGGCTTTGGCAAGCGCGACGATGGCGCCATTGCGCCCGCCTGTCAGCGTGCCGGCGCGCGCAGCCAGAATGTCGGCCGGGCTGATACCTGCGCCCTTGGCGATCATCGAATGGGCGGAGATGCAATAGGAGCAATCGTTCAACTGGCCAACGATGAGGGCGATGAGTTCCGCTTCCGGTTTGCTCAGATGGCCTTTCTCGAGGGCGCCACCGAGCGCCAGCAAGCCATTGAGGGCAGCGGGTGCCTTGGCAAGCGTCGCGTAGAGATTGGGCACCATGCCGATCCTGTTTTTGATGGTATCGAGCGTCGTCTTGACGTCGCCAGT
The DNA here is from genome assembly GCA_002365175.1 of Raskinella chloraquaticus (SeqCode). Taxonomy (GTDB): domain Bacteria; phylum Pseudomonadota; class Alphaproteobacteria; order Rhizobiales; family UBA4765; genus Raskinella; species Raskinella chloraquaticus. The sequence goes on along the minus strand of DEZK01000026.1, from coordinate 38,550 downwards.
GCTATCAGCGTGGGCAAGGGGAGTGATATGGGGCATGTTTATTCCTTTCAGAGAACGATAACGGAGCAGTCTGGGTGCGTACCTGCGGCTGGTCAGCGTGGTCTGTCTGCATCAGGCCGGTGCAGCAAATAACAGCTGCGACAGCCTGCGCTACAATAAACGGGCGGCGCGGAATTGGCAAGCGCGACGATGGCG
>DEZK01000026.1:0-38282 GCA_002365175.1 Raskinella chloraquaticus (SeqCode) | reverse complement strand
CAATAAACGGGCGGCGCGGAAGCTGATATGCCCTGCCTTTCCGACAATGATGTGATCATGGATGTCGATGCCGAGCGGTTTGGCGATATCGATGATCTGGCGGGTCATGGTGATATCGGCCTGGGAGGGGGTTGGATCGCCCGAGGGGTGATTGTGCACGAGGACGAGGGCACTTGCCGAGAGTTCAAGCGCCCGTTTCACCACTTCACGTGGATAAACCGGCGTATGATCGACCGTTCCGGACTGCTGGACCTCGTCGGCGATGAGACCGTTCTTCTTGTCGAGAAAGAGCACGCGGAACTGCTCAATCGCCCCGAATGCCATGGTCGAGCGGCAATAGTCGAGCACCGTGCTCCATGACTGCAGGACGGTGCGCCCCTTGACCTTGCCTTTGGTCAGGCGGTTGGCGGCGGCCAGTACGATCTTGAATTCAATGACCGCCGAGGCGCCGATGCCGCTCACCTCGCACAGCCTTGCCTCGGGCGCGGCGATCACTTCGGCGAAACTGCCGAATTTGCGCAAAAGCTCCTTGGCAATCGGCTTCACATCGCGCCGGGGCATGGCGCGAAAGAGCAGCAATTCCAGCAATTCATAATCGGCAATTGCGTCGGGGCCGCCTTCGCGGAAGCGGTGACGCAAGCGTTCACGATGGCCAAGCCAATGCGGTCCATCTGCCATGCCAGCGGGTTGTTCGCTGTCATCACTCATGGAATGCAATCAGCCGGCGCGCGCAAAGGTCGGCCGGTGCAGGCCAGCCGGCGACAGTGTGAAAATATCCACCCCCGTCTCGGTTATGCCGACAGTGTGCTCGAACTGGGCGGACAGGGAGCGGTCGCGGGTGACCGCCGTCCACCCATCCGACAGGATCTTCACATGGGGGCGTCCGAGATTGATCATCGGCTCGACCGTGAACATCATGCCTGGCTGCAGCACGACGCCTTCTCCGCTACGCCCGTAATGCAGGATGTTGGGGGCGTCGTGAAAAAGCTGGCCGATACCATGGCCACAGAAATCCCGTACCACCGAACAGCGCTCCTTTTCGGCAAAATCCTGGATCGCCGCGCCGATATCGCCAGTGGTGGCGCCGGGGCGGATCGCTGCCAGCCCGCGCAGCAGCGCTTCGTAAGTGACGTCGATGAGGCGCTCGGCCTTCCGCGAAATCCCGCCCACCGCATACATGCGGGAACTGTCGCCATGCCAGCCATGATAGATGAGTGTGACATCGATATTCAGGATATCACCCTCGCGCAGCGGTTTGTCGTTGGGAATGCCGTGGCAGACAACGTGGTTGAGCGAGGTGCAGATCGACTTCGTGTATCCTCGATAGTTGAGCGGCGCAGGGAAGGCCCCATGGTCGAGCGCGAACTGATGCAGCAGCTTGTCCAGATACTCGGTGGTGATGCCCGGCCTCACCTCGTTCGTCATCATGTCGAGCGCAAGAGCCGTCAGCCTGCCAGCCTCATGCATGGCAAGAAAGGCGTCCTGCGTATGGATCTTGATGCGCCCGGTATTGCGTGCGGGCGACAGGCCGGCGTCGATGAAGGTCATCGCAAATCGCGTGCTCGGGTGAAGATAGGACTGTATGGCGCAATTTGCAGGTCGGATGCAAGGCTTGGGTTTCGTTGTCGCCATCGGCGCCGTGGCGGAGCAGGGCGCTTGAGACATCGCCCACCTTCGTCTATGGGCATGCAGTGAGGGCGATGCATGGCACATGACGGGCAGACGATAACGGCAGCTGTCCTGGTGATCGGCGATGAAATCTTGTCGGGGCGCACCAAGGACAAGAATATCGGGTATATCGCTGAGTATCTGACGGCCATCGGCATCGACCTTCGCGAGGTCAGGGTGGTGCCGGATATCGAGGCGGAGATCGTGGCGGCGGTGAATGCGCTGCGATCGCGCTTCACCTACCTCTTCACCACCGGGGGCATCGGTCCGACCCACGACGACATCACGGCTGACTGCATCGCCAAGGCTTTCGGGGTTGGGATTGATATCGATGAGCGGGCGGTCAACGTGATGCTCGAGCGCTACAAGCGCGAGGATCTCAATCCGGCGCGCCTGCGCATGGCGCGCATTCCCGCTGGCGCTGACCTCATCGCCAACCCCATTTCCAAGGCGCCAGGCTTCATGCTGGGCAATGTCATCGTCATGGCGGGTGTGCCAAACATCATGCAGGCAATGCTGGATGACGTCTCGGGCCGGCTCAAAACCGGGCAGAAGATGATTGCCCGCACAATCGATGCCGCCGGCCTGCCGGAAGGGCGCTATGCGGCGAGCCTTGGCGAGCTTGCCCTGCGCCATACGGCGGTGTCGATTGGCAGCTATCCGTCGTTTCAGGCCGGGGGCTTTCGCAACCAGATCGTGGTGCGCGGCAAGGAGGAAGAGGCCCTGGAGCGCGCCGTGAGCGAGGTCGGGGCGATGATCGCCCGGTTGCAGGCTGACAGCGCTCCGATCTAACCTCGTTTCACCCTACGCCAACGCAAGATGCGAGACACACCCATGTCTGAAGCCAACAAAGCCTTCCCGGTCTCCTGGGACCAGTTCCACCGTGATTCGCGCGCGCTTGCGTGGCGGTTGTCGGGCGTTGGAAGCTGGGAAGCCATCGTCTGCGTGACGCGCGGCGGGCTGGTGCCGGCGGCGATCATCGCCCGCGAGCTTGATATCCGCGTCATCGAGACAATCAGCGTGGCGAGCTATCACGACAGCAACAAGCAGGGTGAGCTCAAGGTCCTGAAAGGGGTCGCACCCCATATCATCGAGATCGGCAAGGGGGGAGGCGGCAGCGTTCTCATCGTCGATGATCTGGTCGATACCGGCAAGACGGCGCAAGTGGTGCGCGCGCTCCTGCCGAAGGCGCATTTCGCCACCGTGTACGCCAAGCCGCTCGGGCGTCCGCTGGTCGACACGTTTGTCACCGAAGTGTCGCAGGATACGTGGATTTTCTTCCCGTGGGATACCGGGCTCTCCTTCCAGCCGCCGATTGCCAAGGGGGCACAGGCGTGAACCTTTCGCCCTTTGCGGCTGGCGTTTGCCGCCCTATAACACTTCTCAAGCGGGCGTGGCGAAATCGGTAGACGCAACGGACTTAAAATCCGTCGGACCGAAAGGTCTGTGCCGGTTCAAGTCCGGCCGCCCGCACCAGATTTTTTCAAATGCCATGTTTTCAAAGGGCTGTGACGCGCGGCATCGGCGAGAGCGCAAGGCGACCTTGTCACCGCCGGCGACGATCGGACCGGCAAAGAGTTCGCCGTCAATGCATCGTTATCACGCAATCTCCAACGCTTCGCCATAGGCGGCGGCGATGGGCTCTTTCTTGCCGCGGAGGTGATCCTTCATCAATTGCGCCAATTTGTCACCATCGCGGGCGATGAGGAGGGCCAGCATGCGTTCATGCTCGCCAATGGCGCGGATCCACTGCGCTTCGGTCTTGTGGGCGCGATAACGCATGGTCTGGATGCGCTTGGAAATGCCGGCATAGATCTGGATCAGCGTGGTGTTGCGGCTTGCCGCCATCACCGCCTCGTGAATGGCGCGATTGAGTTCGAAATAGGCAATTTCATCGCGCGCTTTCCATGCAGCCAGCATCGCGTTGTGGTCGACCTGGATGGCGGCAATCTCCTTTTCGGTGATCCGCCGGCAGGCGAGTTCAGCGGCGGTTGCCTCAAGGCCCGCAACGACCTCCACCATTTCCTCGATTTCGGCGAGCGAAATGGTGGCAACACGGGCGCCACGATTAGGCAAAAGATCAAGAAAACCTTCTGTTGCCAATATCTTGATCGCTTCGCGTAAAGGTGTCCGCGAGGTGCCGAACCGCGTACACAGCTCCGCCTCATTGATGCGGGAGGTAGGGATGAGTTCACCACTCAGAATGAGATCACGTAGCCGATCAGCTACTTCGTCATGCAGGTAGCGGCGGGTAATGCCAATGGCTGATTCAAAATTGCGCATGCATTCATGATACAAAATACGAAGGCGGACGTCGAGTACTTCCTTTTGGTCAGGATTATCGGGTTAGTCAATGAGGGGCGCTGTCTCAATAAGCTGGTAACCAGATGCGTGTTAATCACGGACACGCCGCAGAAGCGGCCGTAGAGGAACTGCCTATGGAAAATCGGCGAGTTGCGACCAGAAAGCGCGTCCTGAAGGGCGCGAAGGCCGTCTATGGCGGTTATTCCTTTGTGGTTGATTGCACCATTCGCGATGTTTCCGAAACCGGTGTACGCCTCAAGATGTCGGCGTCGGTGACTTTGCCCGAGGGGTTTCTCCTTTATTTTCCCGATACCCAGACGATGCGCTCGGTGCGCGTGAGCTGGCGCAAGCCCGGCGAGGTTGGCGTCATCTACGAGGGCGCGCCACGCGAAATCCGCGACAGTTCGGACCCGCGCGAGCGTCGGCTTCTGTCGATCGCGATGGTGTGACCGCTCAGGCTGCCTGCGCTCGGGGCATGCATGCGACATGTCCTTCAGGCAGATGCAGCAGGCGGTGGACAGCATCGGGCGCCTGCAAAAACAGGCCAATCAGCATATGAATATCGCGGAAGGCGCTTTCGACTGCCTGGCGGGAGGCGCCCTTGGCGGTGCCCTGGCAGGGGTCACGCAACGACCAGCGGGCGCGCTGCGGCTGACCGGCGAATGTCGGGCAGCCTTTTTCCTGGGAGGCTTCGCACAGGGTAATGACATAATCGAGGTGGGGCGCATTCGGCCCGATGAACAGCTCAACCGGTTTTGACGCCAGTCCTTCGATGCCAAAGCCTCTCTCCTTGAGCAGATGGCGGACCTCGCGATGAATGCAGCGGTGCGGATTCATGCCGGCGCTGAAGGCACGGAAGCGACCCGCGCCCAGCTTGTTCATGATGGCTTCGGCGAGAATGGAGCGAACGAAATTGCCGGGGCACAGAAAAAGGATTGTTTCAACAGACATGCCAGCCTCCCGAGCGGATCAGGGTCGTCTTGATCAACGCGTATAAATGCTTATAGCCGCCGAAAAATAAGATATCTTTGCGCTTTTCTTTCGTATTCGACCAAATCACCGCCTGTTGAGCGCGCGTGATGTCTCGCCATTCGTGCGCGCCTCGTCTAGCTTTCATGAAAACAAGCAGGAGAGCATGATGAGCAAGACGCAAGATGTGGTGATCCTTTCAGGTGTGCGGACAGGCATCGGTACATTCGCCGGCAGCCTCAAGGATTCGCCGCCAACCCAGCTCGGCGCCCTGGTGACGCGCGAGGCGCTGCAGCGCGCTGACGTCAAGCCGGAGATGGTCGGCCATGTGGTGTTCGGTAATGTCATCCATACCGAGCCCAAAGACATGTATCAGGCGCGCGTGGCGGCCATGGAGGGCGGTATCCCGCAGGAGGTGCCGGCTCTGACGCTGAACCGGCTGTGCGGGTCGGGGGTACAGGCAATTATCTCGGCCGCCCAGACGATCATGCTGGAGGATGCCGAGGTGGCGGTCGCCGGCGGGGTTGAGACGATGTCGCGGGCGCCGTTTGCCGCGCCCTGGCTGCGACAGGGTCAGCGCATGGGGGATGCCAAATTCGTGGATATGATGCTGGGAGCCCTGCATGACCCGTTCGGCCACGGTCATATGGGGGTGACGGCAGAAAACGTTGCGGCGCGCTGGCAGATTTCGCGCGCTGATCAGGATGCGTTTGCTCTCGAAAGCCAGCGGCGTGCGGCACACGCCATCAAAGAAGGGCGTTTCAAGGAACAGATCATGGCGGTCAAGGTCAAGAAAGGCCGCGACATGGTCGATTTTGCCAGTGATGAGCACGTCAAGGGCGATACAACGGCTGATATCCTTGCCGGATTGAAGCCGGTCTTCAGCAAGGAGGGCAGTGTGACGGCGGGCAATGCGTCGGGCATCAATGACGGCGCAGCGGCGCTGGTGCTGATGTCAGGCAAACGCGCCGAGGCGGACAAGCGCAAGCCGATGGCGCGCATCATCGGCTATGGCCATGCGGGCGTGGCGCCGGAAGTGATGGGCATCGGCCCGGTCGATGCCGTGCGCAGCCTCATGCACAAGACCGGTCTTACCATCAAGGATTTCGATGTGATCGAATCGAACGAGGCCTTTGCATCGCAAGCCTGCGCGGTGTCTCGCGAGCTTGGTTTTCCCGCCGACAAGGTCAACGTCAATGGCGGAGCGATCGCGCTTGGCCACCCGATCGGCGCGACGGGAGCCGTCATCACCATCAAGGCGATGTATGAGCTGAAGCGTATCAATGGCCGGTATGGGCTGATCACCATGTGCATTGGCGGCGGGCAGGGGATCGCGCTGGCGATCGAGAATATCCACTGAGGGGGGTATCAAGCTTGAAAGCCGTAAAGCCAGTCATATCTGGCGGCGAGGCCTTTGGGCCCTAATGCGCTGAGTGCCATATCGCGGGCAAGCGCGGCGATCCCGCCCAGGTGAAAGACGTGGCCGTTGCGGATGGCTTCGGCCTGAACGCGCGTGACGCGGGCGGTGCGCTCGCGCTTGAAGCGGGCGAGAGCGTTGTTGATGTCGGGCTCCTCGCTCAGGCAGCTTGTGAGTACCCAGGCGTCCTCTATCGCCATCGAGGCCCCTTGGGCAAGAAAGGGCACCATGGGGTGAGCGGCATCGCCGATGGGCAGCAGGCGCGTGCCCGGCCAGCGGCGCAGCGGCGGGCGGATATAAAGCGGCCACCGCTTCCATTCCGGTGCCAGCGCCAGCAATTCCCGGGCGGGCGGGGCAAAATCGGCGAAGCGCTGCTGGACGTCATTGGTATCAGCCTGCGCCGCCCAGCTTTCCTCGGGATGGTCGTCGGAAATAATGGCAACGATATTCACCAGCGTGCCGCCGCGCAGCGGATAATGGACGAGATGGGCGCGATGGCCGAGCCACAAGCCGGTGGCGTTACGGCGCAGAGGTGCTGGAACGCCGTCCACAGGAACGGTCGCGCGATAGGCCGAGCGCCCGGCAAAGCGTGGTGGTGCGCCACCTTCCATCGGGCTGCGCAATGTCGACCACAGCCCGTCGGCTGCCAGAAAAAGAGGTGTGGACACGTCTTCATCCTGCGGACCGCCACGCAGGACGGCGCTGACGCTTGTCGCCATTTCCGTGACCGCGCTTACCTCTCGACCAGGTGACAGACGTAGCCGCGTCTCCTGCCGCACCAGCGTGAGGAGTGCTGCCTGCAGATCGGCGCGGTGCGCCACCCACATCGGCGCCCCCCAGCGGCGCACGGCTTCGGCGCCAAACGGCATATCGATCAGGACGCGTCCTGAATGAGCGTTGCGTACCATCAATGATTGCGGTTTGCCGACCAGGTGGTCAAGCAGGCGGTCAAGGCCAAGCGTGATGAGGATGCGCGAGGCGTTGGGCGACAACTGAAGGCCGGCGCCGACCTCGTCGAACGTGCCGGCGCGCTCGATCAGATGAACGTCAAAACCGGCGCGCGTCAGGCACAATGCCGCACTCAGCCCGGAAATGCCGGCGCCGGCGATGATGATGGGCCGGTCGAGGCCGTTCATAGGGTGATGTTGTCAGGCCGCGGCGCTGTAGGCGCATTCGGCCGGATCGGCCTGGCGTGGGGCAAGCTTGCTGTCATGGCGATAGAGCGTCGAGCAATAGGGACAGATGATTTCCCCCTCCGCTCCCATGTCAAGGAACACATGGGGATGGTCGTAGGGCGGCAGGGCGCCCATGCACATGAGTTCGCGCGCGCCGACCTTGATGAGGGACTTGCCCGGGCTGTTATGAAAATGTGCGACTGCGTGGTCTGTCATGATCGATCCTCAAACGATGGCGGGACCATACTGTGATTGACAGAATGAGGCCAGCGTTCGATTTGGCTTGTCTCGAACAGAATGCACAGCGACAGGAGACCCCCGTGCCGGACTTCAAAAATGGCGACATGCAGATTGCCTATCTCGATGAGGGCGAGGGCGAGGCGATAATCCTTATCCATGGCTTTGCCTCCAACAAGGAGACGAACTGGGTTGCACCGGGCTGGGTCAAGACATTGACGGCGAGCGGCTACCGGGTGATCGCGCTTGATAATCGTGGCCATGGGCAATCGGCCAAGCCGCATGACAGTGGGCATTATGAGCAGAAGCTGATGGCAGGCGATGCGCTGGCGTTGCTCGATCATCTGGCGATCAAACGCGCCGATATCATTGGCTATTCGATGGGCGCGCGGCTTGCTCTGTGCCTCGCGGGAATCGCTCCGCAGCGCGTGCGGTCGCTGGTTCTTGGTGGCGTCGGGCTCGGGCTTGTCGAAGGCATGGCGCACAGCGCCGCGATTGCTCAAGCGCTCACCGCTGAGGATCCGGCCAGTGTGACCGATCCCACCGGCAAAGCCTATCGCAGCTTCGCCGATCAAACGAAAAGCGATCGTTTGGCGCTGGCGGCATGTGTTGCATCAATGCGGGTGCCGGTCGCGCCGGAAACGCTGAGCGCAATCAGCGTGCCAACCCTGGTTGCGGTTGGCACGCGTGATCTTGGGGTTGGAAGCCCCGAGGGGCTTGCGGCGCTTATTCCGGGGGCCGGGGTGTTCATGATTGTCGAGCGCGATCATATGTCGGCAGTCGGCGACAAGAGCCACAAGGCAGCGGTTCTCGCCTTCCTGGACGAACGTCCGTGACATGCTGTCAGTTACTATAAAATTGATAAATACGTCATCAGATCAATGAAATAACATAATGTTTTAAACATTTGAATCATCCTTGGGTCGAGGTACGAGTGCACTGACATTGCGGGAATGTGCGCGCAACCCTCGCGGTGGACGACAAAGCAAACTATATAGACATCGCTGAGTTCAATGCGGGGAGCCTTCCATGCAGCCATCCAATACCAACCAGGCGTCACAGCCGACGCGGAATCCAGGAACGCTGCGGCTGCTCGATCCCGTCTGGGACCGGATACGCGGCGAGGCTGAGGCGATCGTTGCTGAGGAGCCGGCACTCGCCTCCTTCGTTTATGCCACCGTTCTGTCGCATGCGACGCTTGAGGATGCGGTGATCCACCGCCTGGCGCAGCGACTTGATCATTCCGACGTGCCCGGCGAATTGCTGCGACGGGTGTTTGAAATGGCGGTTGAGCAGGACGAGACGATCGGCGACAGCTTCCGGGCGGATATTTCGGCAGTGATAGATCGCGACGCTGCGTGCAAGCGCATGATCGAGCCGATTCTCTATTTCAAAGGGTTTTCTGCCATTCAGACCCATCGCTTTGCACATTTTATGTGGCAGCGCGGGCGCCGTGATTTTGCGCTCTATCTGCAGAGCAGGGCATCGTCATCCTACGGTGTTGACATTCATCCCGCCGCTCGGCTCGGGCGCGGTATTCTGCTTGATCACGCGACGGGTCTGGTAGTGGGCGAGACGACGGTGATTGAAGATGATGTATCCATTCTGCAGAGCGTCACGCTTGGGGGCACGGGTAAGGAAAGCGGCGACCGGCATCCCAAAATCCGCCGGGGCGTGCTGATCGGCAGCGGTGCCAAGATCCTTGGCAATATCGAAGTTGGCGAATGCGCGCGCGTTGGCGCCGGCTCGGTGGTTTTGGACAATGTGCCCCGCTGCACGACGGTTGCCGGCGTGCCCGCCAAGGTTGTCGGGACATCGGGCTGTGACCAGCCCTCGCGGCAGATGGATCAGAATTTCACTTTCAGCATTTGATCGCGCCGCCGGCTTGTCCTTGCCGGTGAATTGCGGCACATGTCGCGGTCGTAAATCAGGGTGATGTGGAGGCGCTGGTCTGGCGCCTCCATGGCGTGACGGGGATGCGCCAGGTCGCTGCCGAATTTGTAACGATGCAACGGCGCAAGCCGAAAGGGACTGCCGATGACGGGTGAAGAGCTGAAGAAGATCGAGCGTTTCATGCGCCGTACATTTGATAATCAGGGGATTACGGTTCGCGCGCGCCCTCGTAAAACGGATTCGGCTGAAGTGTATGTCGGCGATGAATTCCTTGGCGTGATGTTTGAGGACAAGGAAGACGGAGAGACATCCTATAATTTCCAGATGGCAATTCTCGAAATCGACCTCGAGGATTGAACGGCCTGGCGCTCAGCGGTCTGCTATGCTGATCGCGGCGAGGAGCGCTGATATGGTCTCGTCAAGCCGCCGCCATTGCCCCAGCAGGCTGCGGGGAAAGCGATAGACGACATCGAGCCGCTCGGTCAGTCGGATTTCGCGCAGACACGTTCCGGGTTGATCGGTGACGGGCGGGGCGCATCGCACAAAATAGGAAGCGGGGCTCGCCGGGTCATAGAAAAGCTCCTCACCCACATATCCTGAATCCGATACGAACCGCCGGCCGGTCAGCCCTTGCGGCGCATTCAGTGTTGCCGGATCAAGCAGCCGGTTATAGATGGCACCCAGCCGGCGGGTAGGGTCGAGGCTGTCATCAGGCGGGCTGAGTGAAATGAACACATCGGTATCTCCCGTGGTGCCTGTCGCCTGATCGGCGCCGGATGCGTTGGATGGCGGCCAGCGCAAAACCAGCTCCAGACGATCAACGGCCGCGTCCCGGCGCTGGCCGGGAAAGCGCACCAGATCATAGGGCACAGACAGAGGCACGGTCCCGACGGTGACGCGGAACGGGCGCGGGACCTGGTCAGGCGGCAATGGCGCGCGTTCGCTGTACCACCAGGCTTCGATCGATGGCCGGACCACCAGCCCGCTCGTAGCCAGGGCCGCCAGCACGCTGACGGCGGCAAAAGGCCAGAGAGGGATGCGGTTTGCCAAGGGTGCAGAAATCCAAATGAGCCGACAAGAGCGCATGCGACGAATCATGTGCCGCTGCGGCAACGGTATGATGCTTGCGCGGTTCAGTGAATATGGGGGACTGCCGTATCAAAATGATACGGAATGCGAGTGAGGCGTTAACATGTCGACAACTATCAGCGTCCTGCTGTGGGCGATCGCTCTTGGCTTTGTAACGGCGGGAATACTGGCGAGCTGTTATCGCCTCATCACCACCCAGCCCATGTCTTTCAAGCTGCTGACCGAGGGCGGGCCTGCAGGCTCCCTGGTGGCTCTCCCGCTTCTGGCGGTGACGGGACCGGCCGTGATTGCCCGCAATGCGTGGCGCGGGCGGACGATCAAGGGCAGGGCCTGGGGATGGATGGCTGCCTCGCTCGTCCTTGTCTCAGTGTGGAGCTTTATTATCGGCGTCTATGTGCTTGATGTCGTCATTCGCCTGCACATTGCGCTTTTTGCCTGAGGCGATGCTGTGCTTGTCTTGAGGCGCACGCGATCACGGAGCATGCAGACATGGCCATCTATGAACTAGACGGGGTTGGTCCCGATCTTCCCGCCAATGGCGATTACTTCATCGCTGAAAACGCTGCCGTCATCGGCAAGGTGCGGCTGAAGCCGGGCGCCAGTATCTGGTTCGGGGCGGTCTTGCGCGGCGACAATGAGTGGATCGAAATCGGCGAGGGGTCCAACATCCAGGATGGCTCGATCCTGCATACCGACATCGGCTTTCCGATGATGATCGCCGCCGGCTGTACGGTCGGCCATCAGGCGATCCTGCACGGATGCACGATGGAGACCAATTCGCTCGTTGGCATGGGTGCGGTGGTGCTGAACGGCGCGCTCATCAGGCGCAACAGCCTGGTTGGTGCTCATTCGTTTGTCGGCGAAGGCAAGAGTTTTCCCGAAGGATCGCTGATCCTTGGTGCGCCAGCCAAGGCTGTCCGCCTGCTGGACGAGGCGGCAATCGCGAACATCGCTCGCCTGACAAAAGGGTATCAGGCCAATTTCAGACGATTCAACAAAGGTTTGAAGCGCGTCGGCTAAAAAAGAAGAGCCGGTCCTTGGGGGGAGGACCGGCTCTGGGATCCTGGTCGGGGACGGGGAGGCAGGGAGACCGAGGATCCAATAGGTTGACGTTAGCGGCGCGTGGCGGTCGCGAGGTCGGATCCACCTGCGTGGGGGGCAAGCGATACCCAGATATTCGCACTCCACTGCGACTGACGCTTGACGTAGCGGTAAGGAACTTTGCTCCAGTGGCGGATGTCATTGTTCAGGTTGTCGAGGATGACGTCGCCTTCGCTGGTGCGCACCATCAGGACAGCGTGACCCTCGTTTTTCGTGTCACGCACGACCGTGATCAGCAGCGCACTCTCCGGCCAGCCCAGTGAGTGGAGACGCCGACGCTTCTCGAGCACATATTTCTCGCAATCACCCTTTCCATCATCCGGGTATGTCCAGTAATCCTCAACGCCGTAGTGATCCCAGTCGGTGATTGGAATGATGTCGTTGTTGACCTGGCGGTTGATCGCATCAAGCTGCGCCCAGGCGGCCTTGGACATCTTGGCGTCGCGCGGCGGGGTGTTGCTCTCAACGCATTCAGCCGGAAAATTGCGGCAGAACTGCACCCAGCCCGACGGCGGGCGTGTCTCGCCGTTGATCGAGATGTAATTCGATGTTGTCGCCGACGCTGGTTCGGCCGGCAGGGTGAAGGCGTCGCGGGCCATGGCCTGTGACAGGCTGAAGATCATCACCAGGACGCCTACTGTTGCGATTAGTTTTTGCATGTTCTGTGTCTCCCCGTTAGTATTGGGAAGATGACACACAATATTTGCAGTCACGCTAAGTAATATTCGTGTATTTTATGTATGTTTTATGATTGTTTTAGTATTATTTATGTCTAATTTTAATGATTACTTTAATACAATATTAGCCATGGAAGACGCTGCTCCACCACAAGATACGATCCCAGATTGACGCAAATTTGTCTCAAATTCGAACGAACTGGCAGCGCTGCGCTGACGCGTCGTAGGCTGGTCGGGGAATGGTCTGGATGAGCGGGGCGATAGGTGGTGCGCCACAAAGCGCTGCGTTGCGGCCAGGCGATCGCCTCGAGCGCGAGCACGCCTGTGCGTTCAGCCTTGCCTCTCTATGTTGCCCCAACACATGCGACTGCAGGCGGGCACAAACAATAAGGGCGCCATCACGGCGCCCTGTGGTCTGTCATTGTATCGATTATCGGTGAACTCGACGTGTGGACGCCATGAACGGCAGCGACAATTTTTACAAAGTGAGGCCTATACCGTCACATCTCAGCACGAAGCCGGCTGTCAATGCAGTTGCTGCTCGATGTGCTCGGGGTCCTGGATGCTGGCGAATTCGAGCGCGATACCGGCTTCAAGATGACGCACGATGCGAGCGCGGATACGGCCAAGCAGCACGGGTGTTCCGACAGTCGGGCGGTTCTGCAGGCTGATGGCAGCGCCTGACAGGGACAGGTCGATGAGGCGGCATGCCTGCACGCTGCCGTCGGGCAAGGTCAGGCGCGACATGGGATTGCGCGGCAGAATGCGCTCATGGCGACGATCTTCCGGCAGGCCCAGAACATGACGATTTGCGAGCCATGTCAGCTGGGAGGCGAGTTTGTCGCGTTTGCGCGCCGTCGCCTCGATCGTCATGGCAAAGCCATTGGGAATAAGGCGTGCGATGCGTCCCTCGACCCGGCCCACATGGTCGATATAGGCAATCACCATATCGCCGACGAGCGAGGTTTCAGGGGCGAGGAATGAAACGCCGCCTGGCGAGATGTCCAGAACCTGGCAGGGATATTCCTGCTTGGTTGGCAGCATATAGCGACCGAGCAAGGAGATGCTGACGCGCTGAAAGCGACGCTTTTCGCGTGGCTTCGGCGTCTGTCCCGGGCGATTTTGAGCGAGCGCTACATTCATCGTCGTGCGTGCTTGCCTTCAAGCGTTATCACTTGGCAACAAACTACCCCGCTTAACCTTAAGAACCGGTTAGTCTAAGGCTACCAGGACGATCACACGAAAATTATCTCCGCTTTTCGCGCTTGGATCGCTCATCAGCTTTTACCGCCATCCATCACTGTCAAATGGCGATAACGGCGCGCACGGTCGGCCGCCAGTTCGATTTCGGGTGTCATCAGCTGAGTAAAACGGGACTGCGCCGAGGCGAGAGAGGGAGTTTCACCGTAGAAATTGTCTGGGGCGCCCGATGGCCACAGCAGACGCGTATTACCGATCTTTCGGTTTGACGGTGGCTGGATGCCAATCCAGTATGGATCGTTCAGCGTCCCCATGGCGCCTAATATGCGATTGGCGCGGCCGAATGTCGACAGAGGCATAAGGACCATTTCGACATTGAGCAGCGCCCCCTTGCCAGCGCTTCCCTGAAACTGCAAAACCGTGACAGCGGCCTCGGCAATGATCGCCCGGAGCAGAGAATCGATGGTATCGCGCTCGCGCCCCAGCCAGTCGGCGAGAAAGTCACGCTCCTTCAGTTCACGGCAGTGAAGCGTACAGATGCGCATGCCCGCCAGTCGCCAGGAAATGCGACCCTCATCAACCGACAGAATAAAAGTATCAGGGAGAATGTTGCGGATATCACTTGGCTCAATTTCTGCCCGCGTCGGTGCCGGACGTGTACCACGGCGCTGGTTCCAATATTCATATAGTTGTTCAGTTGATTGGTGCGCGAAACGCGGCTTGCGCTGCATCATAGTCTTATCACTCCGTTACCCCGGTGCCTGCCCTGGCTGTGAAACGCCATCCCCGCAATCCCATTTCGGCACAGTTTGACCGTGTCGAACGTCGTCGGCAGGCTCACGCTGCATGCGCCGTGCCATGTTTTGTTAACCATGATGGATCAGGCCAGCCTGCGTGAACTGGTGCGGGCGGCGCGGCGAAGCGCGCGTTGCGATTGCCAGACTGCTTGCGAATGCCTAAGCGTGGGGCATGGATGATATGATCAAGACGCCGCCAGCCGGCCCCGCAAACGAGCCGTTTTTCAATCTTCCCGGCGTGATTGTGGCCCTATCCGGCGTGATGATCGGCCTTCATGGCTGGCGTCAATGGATCGCAACGGAAAGGGATGAAGACCTCATCCTGCGCTTTTCCTTCATCCCGCTGCGCTACAGCGATCAGGGGTTTGCGCGCGTATTGTTCGCCGATGATCAATGGGCACGGTTGTGGTCCCCGATCACCTACGGGTTGCTGCATGGCGACTGGCAGCATGTTTTGGTCAATACGCTGTGGCTGGTGGTTTTTGGCAGCGCGGTCGCCTGGCGGTTCGGGCCAGGGCGCTTTCTTTTGTTTTCCTTGCTGTGTTCGGTTGGGGGCGCAGCCGCCCATTTCATGACGCATGTGGGCGAGGCCGTGCCTGTTGTTGGCGCATCCGCTGCCATCTCTGGTCTGACGGCTGCCGCCTGCCGGTTTGTTTTCGAAGCAGGAGCGCCGCTCGGCGGCCTGCGTGGATCAGGGGCGCTGGCCTTTCAGCGGCCGGCGCCGCCCTTGCTTCAGTCGCTGTCGAACCCGCGCATCTTCGGCTTCGTCGCCCTGTGGTTTGCCCTGACAATTGTCTTCGGGTCCGGCATCATACCAAGTGGTCTTGAAGAAGGGACCAGTATTGCCTGGGAAGCTCATCTGGGTGGATTTCTTGCCGGCTTGGCCCTTTTTCCCCTGTTTGATCCCATTTTGCCGCGAAGGTTGGCTGATTAATCACATTTTGTCTCGGGGCGATTGCGGCAATTGTGGTTGGCGGGCATCGTGCTAGGCTGAGGAAACCGTCGGCAGCAAGACCACGGCGAGAGGGGGAAGGCTATGATCGTCAAGCAGATCCTGGAAGCCAAAGGGGGCGACGTCGCGACCGCAGCTCCAAGCGCAACCATTGCTCACGTCGTGGCGATGCTGGCCAAGCGCCGTATCGGTGCGGTTGTCATCACCGGCCCCGATGATCGGATCGTCGGGATCGCGTCAGAACGGGACGTCGTGCGGGCGCTTGACGGCGAGGGGCCATCGGTACTCGATCTGCCGGTGTCGACCATCATGACGCGCACCGTTGCCACCTGTTCGCAGGAGGCATCGATCGCTGACCTTATGCGTCAGATGACGGAGGGCAAATTCCGCCATCTGCCGGTTGTCGTGGGCAGCACGCTCGCGGGGATTATTTCGATTGGCGATGTGGTCAAGTATCGGCTGAGCGAACTTGAGCATGAGACCAACGCCATGCGCGATTACATCGCCACGGCGTGAGCCGTCTACAGGGCGATCTGGTAGCGCACGAACGGAGCGCGTTTGGCAAGGCGCTCGTAGAGCCGCCTTGCCGTGCCGTTGAACTCTTCCGTGTTCCAGTAAAGGCGGGTGGCGCCGTAGTCCCGTGCCGCGGTTTCGGTGGCGGTGATGAGTGCCCGGCCAAGCCGCAGGCCGCGCGCTTCAGGTTTGACGAACAGATCCTCAAGATAACAATAGCCGCCCTTGCTCCAGGTTGACGGGTGGAACGTGTAATGGACGAGGCCAAGCGGCGTCCCCTCGGGTGACAGCGCTATAAATCCGTTGATGCCGTTCCCCTGGCTCACCCGCGCGAACGTGGCGTCGGTGATGTCGGTGGCCAGATGAACCTCGTAGAATGACAGATATCCCTGCCACAGCCCGTCCCACGCGGTGCGATCCTGCGGGGTGATGGCACGGATGAGGGGAGAGGGTGTCATCATTGTATCCTGCGCCGCTTGTTGTCAGCAAATACGAGACTTGTCAGTTTGTTACGGCAAAAATCTAGCGTTGTGAATCAGCGTCGGGCAAGCGTGTGAGGTGAGGGGTGCCGCTGTCATCGATCACAAGTCGGCGGTAAAAACAGCTGCGGGCGCCGGTATGGCAGGCGCCACCATCGCCGCCCACGGCGACGCGCAGCAAAAGCGCGTCCTGATCGCAGTCAACCGCAATATCGACAATCGTCTGTAGCTGGCCTGATGTTTCGCCCTTTTTCCACAATTGCCGGCGCGAGCGCGACCAGTAATGGGCGATGCCGGTCGTCAATGTGAGGCGCAGTGCCTCGTCATTCATGTGGGCGACCATCAGTACATCGCCGCGCGCTGCGTCAAGGGTGATGGCGGTGATCAATCCGTCAGCATCAAAACGCGGCAGAAACGCCGTGCCTTGCTCCCGCAGGGTCACGGCGCTCATATCTGGGGTCACCATAGCGGAAAACCCGTCTGGCTCTGTGCTCAGCTCTTGAAGCCGCGGATGAGCATCATGAAGCGGGCCTGCTCGCTCGGATCGTCGCGGAAGACGCCGGTGAAGCCGGTGGTGACGGTGGACACGCCATGCTTCTGCACACCACGCATCGACATGCACATATGCTCGGCTTCGAGCAGGATAGCGAGACCACGCGGTTTCAAATGCTCATCAATAGAGTTGGAGATCTCGGCCGTCAGGTTTTCCTGCGTCTGCAGGCGACGGGCAAAGATATCAACAACACGCGCCAGCTTCGACAGGCCGACAACGCCATCGCGCGGATAATAAGCAATGTGAGCCTTGCCAGTGATCGGAACGATGTGGTGCTCGCAATGCGAGAAGAAGGGGATGTCGCGAACCAGAACGATGTCGCCATAACCGCCGACTTCCTCGAAAACGGTATCGAGTTCTTCGCCTGCGGACAATTTGTAGCCACGGAAGAGATCTTCCCAGGCCTTGACCATCCGCCGGGGGGTATCAAGCAGACCCTCGCGATCAGGATCATCGCCCACCCATTCGATCAGTGTACGCACAGCCGCTTCCGCTTCCTCGCGCGAAGGACGTCGACGGACGATATCCGCCTGGTCAGCGCGGGCAGGGAAAGACTTCACGACGGCATCCATTCTCATTCTCCGTTCGACCAACCTCAAACGAGATTGGGGTGTCACCGGTTCCATCCAGGCAGCCGAATTTATTAAACCTGGTTCCTACATCCGGAATATAGGAATATTATGGCAGACGCCAAGACGTCGGTCATAATGTCGTGATTTTCGACCTATCAAGTCTGCCCCTCTTCCGTTTCTGGTAATTTATCACCATATTCGGGCCGGAACAGACACCACCCATATTTATGTGGCAAAAGCTGAACGCCAGATGATCGACGATATCTACAATCGAAAAATTCTTGATTTTGCCGGCAACATCCCGGCGATCGGGCGACTGGCTACGCCCGATGGATCGGCGGTGGCGCACTCCAAGCTGTGTGGCTCGACTGTCAGCGTCGATCTCAATCTGGTTGATGGCAAAGTGACCAATTTCGCTCATGACGTGAAAGCGTGCGCCCTTGGCCAGGCGTCGTCGTCCATCATGGCGCGCCATGTCATCGGCAGTACGAGTGAAGAATTGCGGGCGCTTCGCCAGACCGTCACGGCCATGCTCAAGCAGAACGGGCCGCCACCGCAGGGCAGATGGAGTGATCTTGAATGCCTTATTCCGGTACGCGAGTACAAAGCGCGCCATGCCTCGACGCTTCTGACCTTTGACGCCGTCGTCAAGGCGCTCGATGAGGCCGAGGCACGAGCGGCGACACCGGCGGCATGAAGGTGATCCTTCGCCTGCCGGCGCTGGCAGCGCGCGGGCTCATCCTCGTTTATCGCTATTCACTGTCAGCCTTCATCGGCCGTACCTGCCGCCATTTCCCCTCTTGCTCGGAATATACCGACGAGGCGATTGCCCGGCACGGGCTGTGGGCAGGCGGGTGGATGGGGGCTGCCCGCATCAGCCGTTGCCGCCCGGGGGGAACCTCCGGGCTTGATGTGGTGGCCGCGCACTTGCCCGGCAAAAGTCGCTGGTATAGGCCGTGGAGCTACGGCCTGTGGCGTTCGACGCGGGCTGATTCGCAGGCCGGATAAACTCTTTCCCCTTGGTTTCAACCCTTACCCGCGCAGTAGGCGGGAGTGAGGATAATGAGATGATCACACTCACCTTTCCCGATGGCGCGCAACGGCAATTTCCTCCCGCAAGCAGCGGGCTTGAGGTGGCGCGCTCGATTGCGCCCTCGCTCGCCAAGCGCGCCGTGGCGATGGCGCTTGACGGCGTCATTGCCGACCTCGCCGATCCCATCGCCCACGACAGCAAAATCGAATTCGTCATGCGCGATGAGCCGCGCGCGCTTGAACTGATCCGCCATGATTGCGCCCATGTGCTCG
The DNA here is from genome assembly GCA_002365175.1 of Raskinella chloraquaticus (SeqCode). Classification (GTDB taxonomy): domain Bacteria; phylum Pseudomonadota; class Alphaproteobacteria; order Rhizobiales; family UBA4765; genus Raskinella; species Raskinella chloraquaticus. The sequence continues at coordinate 19,381 of DEZK01000026.1, read as the reverse complement.
CGGAGGCGGTGCAGGATCTCTATCCCGGCACGCAGGTGACCATCGGGCCGGTGATCGAGAACGGGTTTTATTACGATTTCTTCCGCAATGAGCCGTTTTCGCTGGAAGATTTCGCTGCCATTGAAAAGCGTATGCGCGAGATTATTCAGCGCGATGCGCCGTTTACCAAGAAAGTAGTGAGCCGCGAGGAGGCGCGCTCCCTGTTCGAGGCCAAGGGTGAGGCGTTCAAAATTGAATTGCTGGAGGCGATCCCGCAGGGCGAGGACGTCAAGCTCTACAGCCAGGGGGCGTGGATCGATCTGTGCCGGGGCCCGCACATGCCCTCTGTCGGGAAGGTTGGAAACGCCTTCAAGCTGCTGAAGGTGGCCGGCGCCTACTGGCGCGGGGATTCGCGCAATCCGACGCTGTCGCGCATCTACGGTACGGCGTTTGCCAGCGACAAGGAACTGGACGCCTATCTGCGCCAGCTCGAAGAGGCGGAAAAGCGCGACCATCGCAAGCTTGGCCAGGAGATGGACCTCTTCCATTTCCAGCCGGAGGGGCCGGGAACGGTCTTCTGGCACGCCAAGGGCTGGACCATGTTCCAGGAGCTGATCGCCTATATGCGCCGGCGCCTGCTTCATACATATGAAGAGGTGAACGCGCCGCAGGTGCTCGACAAATCGCTATGGGAAACCTCGGGGCATTGGGGCTGGTATCAGGAGAACATGTTCGCGGTGAAGTCCGCCCATGCCTTCATGCACCCCGATGATCCAGACGCGGACCAGCGTGTGTTCGCACTCAAGCCGATGAATTGCCCGGGTCACGTGCAGCTTTTCAAGCACGGGCTCAAGAGCTACCGCGATCTGCCGGTTCGCCTTGCCGAGTTTGGACTGGTGCATCGCTACGAGGCATCGGGCGCGCTCCACGGGCTGATGCGGGTGCGCGGCTTCACGCAGGATGACGCCCATGTCTTCTGCACCGACGAGCAGATGGAAAGCGAGTGCCTGCGCATCAACGAATTGATGCTCTCGGTCTATCGCGATTTCGGCTTTGAAGAACTCGTGGTCAAGCTGTCGACACGGCCGGAAAAGCGGGTCGGATCGGACGCGCTGTGGGATCGCGCTGAAGCGGTGTTGCTGAATGTTCTGAAAAAAATCGAGGTGCAGTCAGGCGGCAAGATCAAGACCGGTATCAATCCCGGAGAAGGGGCGTTTTATGGCCCGAAATTCGAATACACACTGAAGGACGCCATCGGCCGCGACTGGCAATGCGGGACGACACAGGTCGATTTCAACCTGCCGGAGCGCTTCGGCGCCTTCTATATCGGTGCGGATGGCGAAAAGAAGCAGCCGGTGATGATCCATCGTGCCATCGTCGGTTCGCTGGAGCGGTTCCTTGGCATTCTCATCGAAAGTCATGCCGGGCATTTCCCGCTGTGGCTGGCGCCTGACCAGATCAAGGTGCTGACCATCACCTCCGAAGGCGATGAGTACGCCGGCAAGGTGGTAGCGGCCTGCCGCAAGGCGGGCTTGAGGGCGTCGTCTGATCTGCGCAATGAAAAGATCAACTACAAGGTGCGGGAATATTCGCTGGCCAAGGTGCCGGTGCTGCTGGTTGTCGGCAAACGTGAAGCAGAAGCGGGTGCGGTCAATATGCGCCGTCTGGGCTCACAGGACCAGCACAGCATGTCGCTTGACGAGGCGATCGCGGCGCTTGTGACAGAGGCAACGCCGCCCGATATGCGGCGGGGCTGAGGCACGGTCTATTTCGCGACCACCTCGACCTCGCGATCGCGCCCGGTTTCGACTGAGAAGCGGGCATTGAAGATGCGCTGGTCGTTGCGGGCGATGACCGTGTAATCGCCCGCTCCCAGCACCATGATGGGGAAAGCGCCGATTGATTCCTGAACCGTATCGCCACCGGGCGTGAGCACGGTCCAGGCGGTGTTGGCAAGCGCCTCGCCGCCGGGCGTCGAGACAAGCTTCAGCGTGATCTGGGCGGCGCGATGTTTCATCGTCACCTCGGTGAGGCGCCCGCTTTCGATCTTGACGTCGCCTGCCATGAAGGCATTGGCCTCGCCATAACGCGAATTGACGAAGTAATCGCCGACCGGCAGGCGCAGGATTCGTCCGGCACGGACGTTCTCAACCAGCGTCGTGCCGCCAGGGCCGGGCCCGGCCGACACGGAGTAGGTGACGCGGGTGTCAGGAATGATGCGCTCGCCCGCCGTTGCCTGCAGGCGAAGAGCGCCGGCGGTCAACACAAATGTATCGGCCACCGGATTGAGGCCGACTTCAAGGCGCCGCGTCACGGTGGCGCGGCCGTAGGCGGCATTCACCAGATAGGCGCCGGGCGGCAGGCGGAAGAGTGGCTGGGCTTCCGTTGATTGGGTGAGGATCGCCACCTTGCCGTCGAGCCTCGGCTTGTCAGCGTAGACGCGCCAGATGAGACCGCGGGTCAGCGGGGGGCTACCCAGCCGCGGCGTGGCCTGCAGGCGGACCGATGTGCCGGCTGGCGCGGGTGCAGCACCGGGACGAGGCGGCGAGGGCGCGGGCACGGAGGCTGCCGGGGGTGGTGCGGGCTGGCCAGGGGAGGGCGCAAAAATGCGCGGCACGAAGCCGCCCGGAGGTGGCACGATTCCCGGCGGCGCCGGCGAGGCCGGGATCAGAGACGGCGCACCAGCAGGCGGTGGGGCAAGGATGCCGGGTGGGGATGGTGCCTGTGCCCGCAGCGCGTGCGGGCCGAGCATCAGGCCACCCAAGAGCAGTGCCGCGATCCGCCGCCGCGCTCCTGCTCCTCGTCCCTTGCCTGCATGGGCGCGCCGCGCGCTGTGATTGACCTTCATCGACATCGCCTTGGAAAAATGCTTCAAACCCGCCTCCTATCACATCGCACGGATACGATCACGATGGATGCGCTGCGGCTTTTATCGACAAGACGATCAGTTTCAGCAAGAAACATGACGGAACCGGGGCCGAGCGCACAGCAAATAAGTGACATGCTGGCAATCGCGGCGCGGGTACCCGACCACGGCAAGCTGGTACCGTGGCGTTTCATTGTTTTTGCAGGCGAGGCGCGCGTGAGGGCCGGTATGGTGCTCGTCGCCGTGCATGAGGCCAAGGGGCCGGTGCGCGAGGAGGATCTGGCGTTCACGCGGTCCGCTTTCGAGCGCGCGCCGGTGGTGATTGCGGTCATTTCAACGGCGAAGGCACATCCCAAGATTCCCGTGATCGAGCAGACATTGTCGGCTGCGGCTGCGGCCATGACCCTGTGCCATGCAGCGCATGCCAGCGGTTTTGCTGCCAATTGGTTGACTGACTGGTTTGCCTATGACGACGCTGCGAAGGCTTCGCTTGGCATCAGCGCACATGAAACCGTCATCGGCTTCGTCTATGTCGGCACGGCGGCTGAGCCACCACAGGAGCGCCCGCGCCCGGCGCTCGCGGAGATCGTCACCTATTTCTGACAATCTGGCCATTGACCGGCCAGCAGGAGACCAGAGCTGATGTTTTATGAGCCGTCCAAGCTTGATCGCGCCGTTTTGCCCCATGATCCGTTCAAGGCGCTGGTGGCACCGCGCCCCATCGGCTGGGTGTCAAGCATCGATCCCGAGGGGCGGGTCAATCTCGCCCCCTATAGTTTCTTCAACGCCTTTTCCGATGACCCGCATATTGTCGGCTTTTCAAGCGCTGGCATGAAAGACAGCATCCGCAACATCGAGGCAACGGGTGAGTTCGTCTGCAATCTGGCGAGCTATGATCTGCGCGAGGCGATGAACCAGTCATCGATGGCCTTGCCCTATGGCCAGTCGGAAATGGAATTTGCGGACATCGCCGCGGCCCCCTCCATGCTGGTTAAGCCGCCGCGGGTGCGCGACGCGCCATGGGCGCTTGAATGTCGCTTTCTGCGTACGGTGCCGATGACGCCGGCGCGCGGTGAAGCGCGGTATTTTCTGGTGTTGGGCGAGGTTATCGGCATTCACATTGCCGATCGCTTTATCCATGAGGGGCGTGTCGATACCGCAGCCATGCAACCTCTGGCGCGCGCCGGTTATGACGAATACAGCGTTATGGACAAGGCGCTGCGCATGACAAGACCAGGCTGAACTGGTTAGTCGAGCGCTACCCCCGCCGCGCGGGCGCGGGCAAGCAGGCGCCCGGCGCGCAGCAGATGGGGACGGTCGATCATCTCGCCGTCGATACCCGCCACGCCCTGGCCGCCGGCAAGTGCCGCGACAACAGCCTGAGCGCGGGCAATCGCCTCTGGCGTGGGCGTGAAGACGGCGTTGATCACCGGTACCTGTGCCGGATGAATGGCCATTTTGCCGGTAAAGCCGTCGCGGCGTGCTGATTCCGCTTCGTGACGCAAGCCTTCAAGGTCACGGAAACTCGTGAAAACAGTGTCGATGGCCTGCACCGAGGCGGCATTGGCGGCAAAGAGCGTCAACGCGCGGGCAAGACGATAGGGGTCGGTGAAATGCCCGTTTTTGTCGCGCGCTGTCTCTGCGCCGAGATCAGCGGACAGATCTTCGGCGCCCCAGGTCAAACCGTCCAGTCGTGGTGAAGCGTCCTGGTAAGTACCCATGCCGAAGAGCGCGCCTGCGGTCTCGGTCGCGATGGCGATGATGGCGATGGCCCCGTCAGCGTGGCCGGCGCGCGCCTCGGCGACCGACAGCCGTGACGACAGCAGCGTCACATCATTACCGTTGCGCGATTTGGGCAGCATCACGGCGTCGGGCTTTACGGCGATGATCGCGTCGATATCGGCTGCGTGATGCGGGCCATCGAGCGGATTGAGGCGCACGATGAGGCGCGGGCGGTTGTCAGCATTCGCGTGGTCGGACAGGAAGGCGGCAATGGTCTGGCGGGCCTGCTGTTTATTGCCGTCAGCGACTGAATCTTCAAGGTCGAGGATCAGGCCATCAGCGCCGCTGGCAAACCCCTTGGCGAGCTTGCCCGGACTGTCTCCCGGCACGAAGAGAAGCGAGCGCATCGGGATGTGTTCCTCAGTTGGGCAGGCGACGCATGAAGGCCTGACGCTTGCAGGCGGCAACCAGCGTGCCGTCCTGGTTGAACGCCTGATGCTCGAATTCGATGAGGCCCGCCTCGGGGCGCGAGCGCGATTCACGTTTGCCGATGACCTCGCTGCGCACTTTGACCGTATCGCCATGAAAGAGCGGGTGGGGAAAGCGCACATCGGTCATGCCGAGATTGGCGATCGTTGTCGCAAAGGTGGTGTCGTGCACGGAAATCCCGATCATCAATCCCAGTGTGAACAGGGAATTCACGAGAGGTTTGCCGAATTCGCTGCGGGTGGCGGCGAAGTGAAAGTCGATGTGCAAGGGCTGCGGGTTCATGGTGAGGGTGGAAAAGAGGACATTATCCATCTCCGTCACTGAACGGGTGATGGGGTGATCAAACACCTGCCCGATGGTGAATTCCTCGAAGTGAAGCCCCTTGGCCATCGCTTTCTCTCCCTCATGGCGAACGCCGTTCTACACGCTTTCTTTACCATAACAGCGCAGCCTGTGTCTGACCTCAAGGGTGAGGTCGCAACAACGCCGTGGGTCGATGGTCTCGCTCGTTTCTTCCGCTTCAAGGCAAACCGGTCAGGTCACCGACGCCCTGCGTCAGGCGAGCCAGCAGACGGGTGTCAGCTTCGATTATCTGCTGCGCACTGCCAGCAAGGAATCGAGCCTCAATCCCGACGCCAAGGCCACAACATCGTCAGCCTCCGGCCTCTTTCAATTCATTGAGCAGACATGGCTTTCGATCGTCAAGGAGGCGGGCGCCAAATTTGGCTTCAGCCGTGAAGCAGATGCCATCAACCGGCAGCCGGACGGGCGCCTGACGGTCAGTGACAGCAAGGAAAGACAGCGCATCCTGTCACTGCGCAATGATCCGGGCGCCAGTGCGGTGTTTGGCGCTGCTTTCACCCAGCGCAACGTGGATCATCTGTCGCGTGATCTGGGCCGTGCGCCTGATGCCGGCGAAGCCTATCTTGCCCATGTGCTGGGAGCAAACGGCGCCGGCCGTTTTCTTGCTCTGGCGCAGAAGAATGCGGATGCTCCGGCTGCTGCCTCGTTTGCCGAAGCAGCAGAAGCCAACCCCGGCATTTTCTATCAGGCAAACGGGCAGCCGCGCAGTTTTCGCGACGTTCAGCAGCAATTGACGCGGGGCTATGTCAGCGCCGTCAGCCCGATCCTCGCGGCGCAGGAATCATCGCAGAACCAAAATACCGGGCAGGGAAGCCGGCAGGACGGCAGCGGCGTTTTCCAGTCGCTCTTCCAGACCGATGGTCGCGGCCCGGTATCGACGCTCGTGCAATCATTGTGGGGGCAGGCGGGCGGGGTGACGAGCTTTGCCGCGCGCCCGTCAGCGCAAGGTTTCTTCCCCAGCCTCACCAGGCCGAATTTCACGACCGCCGCCAACAGCAATCAGTCAGCGTCATCGTCGACCCAACCGGCGGCAATCCTGCCTTCTGATGCGGTGGCGCGTAGCAGTGAGGCTGTCGGGGGGACGCGAACCGGGATTCCGCTGCCGCGCCCTGGCGGGCCGTTCAATCTGCTCCAGTTCATCAAAGTGCGAGGCTAGTCGTCCATGTCGATGGAACAAAATGCGGTTGTGCGCTGGGTTGATAGCGGCGAGATCGCGGATAACGCGCTGGCGCCCGGCGGGCTCATTCGCAAATTCGTCGGCTTCCTTCGTCACGCGGCAGCACATGAACGTGCCTATGCGGTCAAAGCGCTGGCCCGCGTCTATTTCGAAGCCGACATTTCGCCTGAAGATCGTATCAGTGCCGAGGCGGCGCTGACGCTGGTGATCGACGATCCCTCGGATATCGTGCGCGCGGCTTTGGCTGATGCCATCTGCCATCGTCACGATGCGCCGCGCCATCTCATCCTGTCGCTTGCCAGCGATCAGGGCACAAATGCAGCCCTTATCGCCCATCGTTCCCCGCTTCTTCTTGACAGCGAACTTGTTGAAATGCTCGCAGCCGGTGACGAGCGTATGCAACGGGCAATCGCCGGCAGGCGGCCATTGTCGGCTGCCGTGAGCGCGGCTATTGCAGAAATCGGTATGGCGGAAGCCTGTGTGACGCTTCTGGAAAACGACGCCGCCCAGATTGCGCCGTTTTCGCTGGCGCGTCTTGCAGGGCGCCATGGAGAACATGGCAGTGTGCGCGATCTCCTGCTGGCGCGTGATGATCTTCCCGTCAGCTTGCGCCAGAGCCTGATTGTCGATCTGTCGAACGTGCTGGGATCGTTTCTGGCCGAAAATTCGTGGCTCTCGGCGAGCCGCGCCCATGATGTGACGCGCGATGCGCTGGATCAGGCAACGATTGATCTCGCGCGCGCGCCTCCTGGTGAATATGTCGATGATCTCGTCTCGCATCTGATGGAAACCGGGCAGTTGACGCCGGTTCTGATGCTGCGGGCCTTGTGCAGCGGTGGCTTTGTATTCAACGAGGCGGTGTTTGTCCGCCTCAGCGGTTTGCCGCAGCGCAAGGTTGCCGCGCTGATGCAGGATGCCGGCGGCGATGGTTTCCGCGCCCTCTATCGTCGTTGCCGTTTGCCTGCCGATGCCTTGCCGGCCTTCGAGGTGGCGCTGTCGACGATCAGGGAAACGGCGATGCCGGATCGGGCTGCGGGCGATTATCATTTCTCGCGACAGGTCCTGGAGCGCATCTTGACGCGCTACGAAGGATTTGTAAGCAGCGAATCCGACCATCTGCTGTTGCTGTTGCGGCGTTATGCTGCGGCGGCGGCGCGTGATGAAGCGCAGGCATTCGCGCGCGACTGTCTGCTGGAAGATGACGAAGCGCTGCACGCTGCCTGAGTGTCATTCGACATGGCGGGAGGGCGTCGACCTATCCGCGTTTGACCAAGGGCTGTCGCATCATGGCCAGCCCGACAAACAGACAGGCTAGCGCCAGCACGCCGTAGGCAAAGCGCAGATCGGCAAGGCTTGAGACAAGCGACATCAGCGGCGGACCAAGGACGAGCCCGCCATAGCTGGCGGTAAGTACGGCGCCGGTTGCAGCCCCTACCTGTCCGTCAGGGGCAGCGCGGGCGACCTCTGCAAGAAGCACCCCGTTCCAGCCACTGGCGGTGAGGCCGAAGGCAAAGGCGATGGTTGCAAGAAGCGCCAATGTTGCGTGGGGCGGTAGGCAGGCGAGGCTTGCCGCGCACAAGGCCATCGCCATCGCAAGGGCTGCGATGAGTTGACGCGGGTCCATCCAGCGACTGGCGACATATCCCCAGCCGAGACGGCCGACAAGGCCACCTCCCTGGGCGATCGCCAGCACTAACCCGGCTGTACCATGGCTGTGATCGAGCACGCGCACCAGATAGATCACGAGGAAGGCGTTAAGGCCGAGCTGCATCGCCGCCAGGGGAATCGAGGCGAGGGCAAGCCGGCGCGTGGCCGCGTCATTCCATAACAGCGACAGTGCGGCACGCGGTGGCACGGCTTGCGCGCTCTGGCGGGTCAGCGCGTCATAGCGCGGGCGCAGGCTCGCGAAGATAGCAAGGGCAAGGGCTGCCAGGGCGGCGATAAGCACGAATCCAAGCTCGGGGTGGAAGCGGGCGATAGCTGGCAGGGTCAGTGAGCCGAGGATGGCGCCGAGCTGGTTCCCGGTCTGGCGCAGCGAAAACACCATCGGCACCTGACGAGGAGTGGCGAGATGACCGAGCAGGGCTGAACTTGCAGGCGTCTCGGGCCCGAAAGCCAGGCCAAGGATAGCGCCAGCGAACGCCAGGGCAATCGGCGTTGCGAGCGATGATATCATCATGGAAAGGATGACAAAGACCATGCAGCCGGCAGCAACGGCAAACGAACCAAAGCGAGCGATCAGCGCACCGCCGAAGAGGGCAGTCACCATGCCAACGCCAAAGCATCCCGTGGTGAAGAGGGCGATGGCTTGCTCATCAATGCCAAGGCCCGGCGCCAGCACACCGGGTGCAAAAAGTGCCAGGGCGACCATGCCCTGCAATCCGGTCATGGCGGCAAGCGCTGGATAAAGCGGCGGCAGGCTCTTCACGGCGCGGTTGTTCATGTCCTAGGGTCGGTCTTGATGTTGAAAGGAACGGGTATGGCAGCAGGCGGGATATCGGTGCATGCGGTGGATGTGGCACGCGGCCATCCGGCGCGTGGTCTCAGGGTTGACATCTACGCGCTTGGTGATCGCGAGCACCGGATAGCAGAGGGGATCATTGGTGAAAATGGCCTGCTTGACCATCCCAGTGCCCGTGGCGAAGGGGTGAGCGCCGGCCTTTACGAAGTGCGTTTTGCCATCGGCGATTATCTGCGGGCGCAGGGCATCGAAAAACCGTTTCTGGATATCGTGCCCTTCCGCTTCGTCATTGTCGATGAGCGTGCGCACATCCACCTGCCGTTCAAGTTCACGCCGTTTGGCTACTCGCTCTTTCGTGGGGCGTGAGCGCGTCACCTGAGGCGTCGTGACAGGCCGGCCATGCGTTCCATGACGACGAGCGCGAGGATGGTGAGAAAAATCATCACGCCGGAGACGGCGGCGATCGTCACGTCAAGCTTGCCTTCAAGGTCCTGCCACATGCGGATGGGCAGCATGTCGGTGCGCGCATCGCGCAGGAAGAGCGATACGGGCACGTTGTCGAAGGACGCCATGAAGGCGAGGAAGGCCCCGGCGATGATGCCCGGCCGGATAAGCGGCAAAGTGATACGCCGGAAGGTGTAAAGCCGCGAGGCGCCCAGGCTGGCCGAGCTTTCAAGAAGCACGGTGTCAAGCTGCGCCAGGGCTGCGACCGTGGTGCGCACCACATAGGGCACGCACACCACTGTGTGACCGATGATGAGTGTCAGAGGTGAAATCGGCAGGCCGACAAGCGAGAACAGCATGAGGGCGGCGAGCCCGAAGGCAAGCGCCGGCAGCACCAGGGGTGACATGAAGAGGCTGTCGAGGATGCGGGCCGTCAGCGTTGGAGAGCGGGCGATGGCGAGCGATGCGGCGACCCCCAAAACGACGGAAATCACGGTTGTCCACAACGCCACGACAAAACTGTTCCAGGCGGCGAAATGGAGCTGCCAGGCATCAAGCAGGGCCACATACCATTTGAACGAGTAGCCGGGCGGGGGAAAGCGCAGAGAGAAACTGTCAGTAAAGGAAACGATGACGACAACCAGCGTCGGCGCCAGCAGCAGGGTGATGGCAGCGATGGTGAGTGCGCCCATGACGAGGGTGAAGCTTGCCTGATCAGGATCGAAGGTTCGCCGTGCCATCGCCTACCCCTGCGCATAGCCGCGCGACAGGCGGCCGAGAAGGTTGAAAAGCGTCACAGCACCGAGGACTGCGACCAGAAAGATGATCGAGATGGCGGCGGCAAAAGGCCAGTTACTGAGCGTGGATGATTGCTGGTAGAGATACATGGGCATGAACAGCATCTGCCCGCCGCCCACCAGCGACTGGGTGATGAAGGCGGTGATGGCGGCGGCGAAGGTCAGCAGGCAGCCCGCCATGATGCCGGGCAGGGTCAGCGGCAAGATGACCTTGACAAAGCTGCGCCAGGCGCCGGCGCCAAGGGCTGATGAGGCGTCGCGCAGATTGGGGTCGATGCGCGAGAGTGCGGTGATCAGCGGCAGCACCATCAGCGGCATCTGCACCTGGGCAAGCGCCACCACCACGCCGCCATCAGTGTAGAGGAGGCGAAGCGGTGTATCGGCAAGGCCAAGGCTCAGCAGCAGATTGTTGACGATGCCCTGGCGGCCAAGAATGACGATCCAGGCAAAGGTGCGCACGACGACGCTGGTGAGGAGCGGCAGGACGATGATGAGCATCAGCACGCCCTGCGCCAAGCGGGGCGAGCGTACGAACGTCCAGGCGAGCGGAAAGCCCAGCAGCAGGCAGAGGAGGGTAACTTTCACGCCGAGCCATAGTGTGGAAACGAGCACACTGAGCGAGAACGGGTCGAGCAGGAAACGGGCGTACTGGGCCAGCCCGAACTGTGTCAGGCTGGTATCAGTATAAAAGCTCACCAAAATCAGGATCAGCAGGGGAGCGACAAAAAACAGCGCGAAGAAGCCGGCGAGCGGCAGCGCCAGTTTCAGATCATAGGCGGTGACGGGGGCTGATCGCATGATATCGGGCCGGCGCCGTGGTCAGGCGCCGGCGCTCCTCCCGTTCAGATCTTGATGTCGCGATTGAATTTCTCAATCCATGCCGAGCGCTGCTTGTTGATGGCGGCCCAGTCCTGGAAGACGAATTTCTTCTTCATCTCGTCATGGTCCTTCGCCAGCGCCTTCGCCACTTCGCCGCCGATCTTCACCTTGGTGTTGGTGGGAACGATGAGGTAGGGGCTTTCCATCAGCTTGGCCTGCACTTCCGGCGAGAGCGATGCCTCGATCAGCTTGAAGGCCAGTTCCTTGTTGGGCGAATTCTTGACCAGATGAATGGTCGTCTTGAAGGCGATGGCCCCTTCTTTCGGCGCCACGAATTCGACCGCCACGCCGCGGGCTTTAAGGATCTGGATGGCGTTGAAATTGCCAGGCCCGATGTCGATCTGCCCCTGCTGATAAAGCGTCGCCAGCTGTCCGGGATTGGCGGCAACGGCGCCGAGATTGGGCTTTAATTCCTCGATCGCCTTGAAGCCGGCATCCACATTCGCCTCGCTGCCACCGCGGCTGCGGGCGATCTCGACGAGGAAGCCGGTTCCGAGTGTCGAATTGAGGTTGGTGATGCCGACGCGTCCCTTGTACTCGGGCTTCCAGATGTCGTTCCACGAGGTGGGCGGGGTTTTGATCTTGTCGGGATTGTACGTGATGCCGACCACCTGGAAGAAGGGGGCTGGCCCCTTGGCGCCTTGCGCGTCGGCGATGAGATCCTTGTAATGGGCCGATTGGGCGACGGGATAATCATCGACAAGATCCTGATCGATGGCAACCAGCGCGGGGCCCGGATCATGCAGCATGACGTCGATGGGCGGATTGGCGCGTGCTGCTGTCACCTTGGCGATCTGATCGACCGAGAGCAGCGGGTCAAGAGCGATATCGGCATTGTTGGAGGCTTTGCGGAACGCCGGCACCAGCACATCGCGATGCGCTTCTTCCCAGCTGCCGGTAAAGGTTGCAAAGACCAGGCGGCGGGCCTGCGCCTGCGTCAATTGCGGGAAGGCGTGCATGGCGCCCAGCGTTAGCGCGGTGGTCATCATCTGGCGGCGGTCAATCATCGTTTTCTCCCTGGGACAAACTTGACAAGATGGTGGTGGCACTAGATTTCGGGGTAAATGCGAACAGCCCCCGATATTGCCGGTTTGACGGCGATATCCGAGCCTGGCGGCAAAGCAAGAGCCCCCATCGCCCGCGGGCCGGCGACCTTGAGGCTGGCCCCGCCGGTGAGGCGTACTTCATGGACGATGGTCGCGCCGAGTGGCAGGCCGATCTCGATCTTGCCGGGCAGTGCGTCGGCGTCGGCGCTGAAAGCCAGATGCTCGGGGCGGATACAGATCCGGACCATGGCGCCGCGGTTCAGCGCGCCGACCAGTTGGCCCTGCCATTGGCCGCCGCCGGGAAGCGACACCGTTCCCTCCATCCCGTTCACGTCCATCAGCTTGCCGGTCAGAACGTTCGAGGCACCGACGAAGGTGTTGACGAAATAGGATTGCGGCTTGTCATAGACCTCGGTCGCGGCTGCGAATTGTTCAAGCCGTCCATGGCTGAGGACAGCGACGCGGTCGGCCATCGACAGCGCCTCCTCCTGATCATGCGTGACGATGATGGTGGTGGTGCCGGCCATGCGCTGGATACGCTTGATCTCGATTTGCATGTCGAGGCGCAAATTCTTGTCGAGTGCGGCGAAGGGCTCATCCAGGAGCAGGATCGAGGGGCGCACCGCAAGCGCGCGGGCAAGCGCGATGCGCTGTTGCTGGCCGCCCGACAGCTGGCGGGGATAACGGTCCGCCATGGCTGAGAGCTTGACGAGATCCAGCATCTCGCCAACGCGCGCTGACTGCGTGGCGCGATCGGTGCCGCGCGCCGCCAGTCCGTAAGCGACGTTGTCAGCGACCGTCATATGGGGAAAGAGCGCGTAATTCTGAAACACGATGCCAATCGTGCGCCGGTGCGGGGGGAGATGATCAATCGCCTTGCCGCCGATGATGACGCTGCCTTCGCCCTGATTGATGAAGCCGGCGATAATGCGCAGCAAGGTCGTCTTGCCGCAGCCTGACGGGCCAAGGAGGGCCACCAGTTCGCCACCTGTGATATCAAGCGTCACATCGTCGACAGCAAGCGACGAGCCGTAGCGATGCGTGATGCGATCCAGCAGCAGGGATTGCGTGGTCAGGCTTTCCGTCAAATGATCGACCCTTTACAAATATGGCGGCCCATGGCGCTGGAGTTCATGGCGCGGGAAAACTCAAGCAAGTATCGTGCCTTGTCGGTTCTGATGCTGGTGTGGATAATCATCGACAAGGCCTCATGACACATCAGGGCAAGTGGGATTGATAATGGTCGCTCCAGCCAACATGACGCAAGCCTTAGCTGCGGTCGAGACGGGTTTGGCGCGGATTGCCGCTGGCGATCGTGCACTTAAAGCCTTTTTGACGGTAGATGCTGCAGGAGCACGGCAGGCTGCTGGACAACTGGGGGACAGGCCGCTCGCACCGTTGCAGCTTGCCGGCACGCTGTGCGCCATCAAGGATCTGAGCGATACGGCTGGCCTGCGGACAAGTTATGGGTCGGCTCTGTTTGCTGACCATGTGCCAGAGCATGACGATTTGATCGTCGCCCGTTTACGGCGCGCTGGTGCCTTAATTTTAGGCAAAACCATGACGCCCGAATTCGGCTTTGGTGCTCTTTGCCGCAATGATCTGGGGGGACCAACGGCCAATCCGTGGGATATGGCGCTCACATCGGGCGGGTCATCAGGTGGATCAGCCGCTGCGGTTGCAAGCGGCATGATCGAGCTTGGCCACGGCACGGATTTTGGCGGGTCAGTGCGCACGCCGGCCAGTTTCTGCGGCATCGCCTCGCTGCGGCCAACGCCCGGCATCCTGCCCAATCCAAAAAGAGCGCTTGGCTATGACATGCTGGCGACCACCGGTTTTCTGGCGCGTGACGTGGACATGCTGTCGCGGGCGCTGCTGGCGAGCGCCGGGCCTGACGCGCGCGACCCCCTGTCGCGGACATTCCAGCCGGCACCGCGGGGGCAAAGCGGCATGGCGCTGCGGATCGCTGCGACGGATGATTTCGGCGTGGCGCCGGTGGCAAACGAAGTGCGCGGGCGTTTGGCTGAAGCCGTCGCGGGCCTCCCCGCAAGCCTTGGCGAGGTGCGCCGGGACCACCCCGATTGCGCGGATGCGTTTGCCATCTTCAATGTGCTGCGCCCGGCGCTCATCCACCGTGAATTTGGCGAAACGGAGCAGCGCTTCGGCGAGCGGTTGAGCAAAACGGTGCGCTGGTGGATCCAGCGCGGCGAGGGGATCACGGCGCAGAGTTATCTGCAGGCCGAGGCGGCGCGGACCGCTCTGACAAGGCGGTTTATCTCCTTTTTTGATCGCTTCGACGTACTGATAGCCCCAGCCGCGAGCGTGATGCCGTGGCCGAACACTATTCCTGACGTCACTGAGATCGACGGCAAGCAGCTCGCGACGATTGCCGATTATCTGGCGATCACGTTCATCGTCTCGCTTGCCGGGTGTCCGGTCGTGACGCTGCCAGCACCCCTCCATCAGCATCGTCTGCCCTTTGGCGTTCAGCTCATCGGCCCGCCGGGCTCGGATCTTGCCCTGCTTGCGATCGCGGCGCGTTTCGAGACCGAGGCGGGCTTTCGTTATGTTGCCCCGCCGCACGCCCTGTTTCATATTTTTGCCGGAGAGGACATTTCGACATGATCGACACCACCAGCCGCCGGCGCATCGGCATGCTGACGCCGTCATCCAATACCGTCCTTGAGCCGGTGACGCAGTCGCTTCTGGCCGGCACGCCGCGATTTACCGCTCATTTCAGCCGCTTCAAGGTCACCGAGATTGCGCTTGATGCGCCGGCGCTGGCGCAATTTGATGACAGTGCAATCCTGCGCGCCGCCGAATTGCTGGCGCATGCCAAGGTCGACGTCATTTCCTGGAACGGGACGTCGGCGGGATGGCTCGGCATCGAGCGCGATGCGAAACTCAAGGACAGGATCGAGGCCGCGACCGGCATCAGGGCGAGCACCTGCGTGCTGGCGCTGGGCGATATTCAGATGCGACTTGGGGCGCGGACGCAGGCGCTCGTCACCCCCTACACGGATGACGTGCAGGCAGCAATCATCGACACCTTCGCGCGGGCCGGCGTCACCTGTCCGGTCGAGCGCCATCTCAGCCTTCGTGACAATTTCAGCTTCGGTACGGTCGACGAGAATACGCTGCGGCCGATGATTGCCGCTTGCCTCGCCGGACATCCTGACGTGGTGACGATCTTCTGCACCAATCTCAATGGCGCGCGTCTGGCGGCTGAAATGGAGCCGGCAACCGGCCCGCTTATTCTTGATTCAGTGGCGATCACGCTGTGGGGTGCGCTGATGGCGATCGGCGAGGCGCCGAACCAGATCGCCGGGTTCGGGCGCCTTTTCAGCGATCCGCGGCTACAAATAATACCTTGATGAACTGACGCGACCTGATTTTTCATTATCAACAGACTTGAAAGCCAATTTTGCTCAGAATAGTCCTGCTAGTAAATAGTGCGCCCTGTTACTGGCGGTTTGTGAATGTGCCATTTATGGTGATTTTGCCTGGGCGAGCACGAAGCGGGCGCGCTCGCGCCGGAGCATCTCGTAGGGGCTTATGCAGGGCACAGTTAGCCCGATGCAGGCGTTGGGTATCTTGATCTTGCGAACCGTCTCTGCGGGCACCTCATGGGTGACCACTGTGCAACGGTGCGCGAGGGCGTGCGATACCAGCCAGTAGTCAGCAACTTGGAGGAAGGTCGCGATGGCTGCTCGTTCATAGGTCTGGCCATTCGCCCAAGCACTCACGCGCCCCAGCGCAGGCACGACCGGATCGTCGGGGGGCAGGAAGAAGGCATCGCCACGCGCCTTCGCCCAGTCGGCGAGATCGTCACCACCTGCAACCAGCTCGTCGGACACCTTGTCGATGCGGCCAACCACGCCCGCCGCGTTCTGGGCGATGAGCCATTCCCAGAAAGCCGGGCAGAAGTCGAAGCCGTAGTGGAGGTTGCGTGCTTGGATGAAGATGTTCGTGTCGAGCAGGTAGCGCATCACAGCATCGCCCCTACCTCACGGCCAATGGTGTTGAAGGTCTCGGTCTTGGCCACGCCCAGCATCCGGAAGGCATCGCGGTAGAGCGTCTGCCCCTCAAGCGTGCTCTCGACGATTGCACGTGTGAAGCGCTTTCCGACCCGCGCGATAACATTGCGGTACGGGTTGCCACCACTGGATTGCCTCGCGTCTGCCAGCGCACGGAGACGTTCACGCTCCATGGCCCATGCCTGCCCGAAGGCGTCGCGCGTGAGCACGCCTGCATCCAGAAGCCGCCGCAGGATCACCAGCGTGCTGACCTTGAACTGACGCGCGAGACGCTGCATCGCCACGTCGATGGCTTCACCGGGCTGCACGGCCAAGCGGAAGGCTGCCAACGGCACCAGCAGCTCCGCTGCGACGGCGTTACACCATACCTCCTCGCGGCGATGCCCGTTCAGGGTTGCAGCGGTCGCATCGGAGAGCGCGGATGCGCCAAGCCACAGATGCGCCAGTTCATGTGCAAGCGTGAACATCTGGCCGGACTTGCTGTCCTGCCTGTTGATGAAGATGAGCGGTGCGCGACGGTCTGCCAATGCAAAACCACGAAACTCCTGCGGGTCGAGCGCGCGGTGAGTGTTGGACAGCACGATGCCACTGACCATCACGAGGATGCCCAGCTTCTCGGCCTGGCCGATGAAGAGGCGCAACGCCTCCTCCCACGTCCGGCAGGCGGCACGGGCAGCAAGATCGAAGCCCAGACGCTGGGCCATCGCCGCCGCGACCTCCTCGGGGCGCTGGTCGACCGTGACGCTGGCCACGAAGTCAGCCTCGGGCATGCGGCTGGCGAGGGAGAACTCGCGATACCAGCCTTGCCGCTCCTGACAGGCATAGAGCATGTCGATCAGGTTCGGGCTGGCGCGGCGCACGCCCCGCCCGTCATGGGTGCGGAAGTCGGGGATCGGCAGCGGCTCGTCCGGTGGGGCTGGAAGGAAGAGGTACCCAATTGGTACATGCACGGCGCGCGCGAAGTCCTCCAGCTGCTTCAGCGTGGGCCTTATGTTACCGGCTTCCCACTCCGGCAGCTTTGGAAAACGACCCGTCAGCTCGCCAGCCGCCATCACACCGGCGCGCTCACGCGCCCAGCGCAGTAGCGCGGGTGTGATAGCAATTCGTTTCAAGGTTCTTTGCTCATTGAATGAACATAACGGGTAAAGTTGGACAAGTAACTAACCACCCAGCGCCGCCTTTCTCCGTGCGAGGCTCTCAGCCGGCCATTCCTCCTCGAGATCGTAGAAGACGTCGAAGGCGCGGGCGCCGTCCGGCAAGCGCACCCAGGGAAGTTTCGAGCGGGCAAAGATGTGGACATCGGGGGTGATGGCGGTTGGATCGTCAAAGGTGCCGCCGCGCACAAAGCGGTAATTGGGGCGATGCCCGTAGTCGCTCCAAAGGGCGGTCTGGCACGTCTCGCAGCGGTAGATGTCGTGAGGGCGCCCGCTTGCCGTTGGCACGCTGGTGGGGCGCGGAGCGCCGCTCAGCAGGGTGATGTTATCGTTCTCGATGATGGCGTTCACAACGAAGGCACTGCCGGTCAGGCGCTGGCAGTCGCGGCAATGACAGCAATGGACGAACATCGGCTTGTCGTTCAGGCGATAGCGGATGGCACCGCAGGCGCAGGCACCCTGGAGAGTGTCAATCATATCATTCTCTTACGTTTGTTGGTTGATGGAATGAATCATTGCCGCCTGATCATATCAGCGGCTTTTTCGGCAATCATGATGGTCGGCGCATTGGTGTTGCCGCCGATGAGGCGGGGCATGATGGAGGCATCAACCACGCGCAGGCCGGCAATACCGCGCAGCTTCAAAGCGGGGTCAACGACGGACATGTCGTCGCTTCCCATCCGGCACGTGCCAACGGGATGGTAGACGGTATCGGCCCGGGCACGGATATGGGCGAGAAGTTCGGCATCGCTGTCATCGGCCGGCGGATAGAGTTCGGGCCCACGGAAGGGCGCAAGGGCCGGGGCCTCCATGATGGCGCGGGTGAGGCGCGCGCCTGCCATCAAGGTTGCCTGATCACGCTCATCGCTCAGGAAACGCGGATTGATCAGCGGCGGCAGGCGGGGATCGGCGCCTTTAAGGCTGACCTCGCCGCGTGAATGGGGGCGCAGCACACACACATGGCAGGAATAGCCATGACCAAGATGAAGCGAGCGGGCGTGATCATCGACGATGCCGACGACGAAATGGAGCTGCACATCAGGGCGGTCGAGCCCCGGTTTTGAATAAAGGAAGGCGCCGCCCTCGGCGCCTGGCGATGCGACCAGGCCATCGCCTGTCCGGCGCCAGCGCAGAATGGATTTTACCATGTGAACAGCGCCGCCAAGACCGATGCCGAGCAGCGTTTTGTCGGGCGAGCGGTAGCACAGGATGAAATCGATGTGATCTTGCAGATTCTGTCCAATTTCCTGTGAATCATGCACGACATCAATGCCATGGCGGCGCAACGCCGCGCCCGGACCGACGCCCGACAGCATCAGGAGCTGGGGCGAGCCGAAACTCCCCGCGCTCAAGATCACCTCGCGGCGGGCGCGAATCTGTCGCGCCACACCGCCCTGGCTGTAAGTGATGCCGATGGCGCGCTTGTTCTCGATCACGATACGGGTGACGAGGGCACGGGTGATGATGTGGAGATTGGCCTTTCGGCGTTGGGGCTGGAGATAGGCTGCCGCCGCCGAACAGCGCTCGCCGGCCTGCGGACCGGCATGGAATTGCGTCACCTGATAAAGGCCGGCGCCATCTTGTCGGGGGCCGTTGAAATCATCGTTGCGGCTGATCTGCATTTCGCCTGCCGCCTCGACAAAGGCCTTGCTTGCCCCATGCGGGGTGCGCTGGTTGCCGACCTGCAGCGGGCCATCGCCGCCATGCCAGGCATCGGCGCCTCGCTGATTGCCCTCGCAACGCCGGAAATAGGGCAGAACCTCGTCATAGGACCAGCCCGTGCAGCCGAGGCCGGCCCATTCGTCATAGTCCTTCGGATGCCCGCGCACATAGAGCATGGCGTTGATGGCACTCGAGCCACCCAGCGCCTTGCCGCGCGGCTGGTATCCACGCCGGCCGTTGAGTTCACGCTGCGGCTCGGTCTCGAAGGCCCAGTTGTTGATCTTGGGGCGGCCGGGAAGCATCAG
>DEZK01000034.1 GCA_002365175.1 Raskinella chloraquaticus (SeqCode) | reverse complement strand
TCCGGCATTTTTGCCTTTTCCACGGCCGCCTTGCCGATCTTGTCCCATTCGTCGAAATAGCGTCCAAGCTGACGCGAGATATCGCCACCGGAATTATCATCAATGACCTTCTTCAGATCGGCCGGCAGACTGTCGTATTTGGGCTTGTTCATGGCGAAGAGGAAGACGATCGTATAAAGCGAGCGATCACCGTCAAAGATGCTGACCCGGTTGGTCAATTCATCAAGCTTGAGCGCGGGCACGATCTCATAGGGCATGACCACGCCGTCAACCACGCCCTTGGCCAGCGCTTCCGGCACGCCTGGCGCTGGAATCCCTTGCGGGCTCGCGCCGATGAGTTGCAGGCTGTCATTGATCGGGCGCGACGGCACCCGGATCTTCACGTTCTTCAGATCATCGGGCGTCTTGATGACCTTGTCCTTGGTGTAGATATTGCCCTTGCCATGGCAGAATACCGCAAGCGGCTTGATATCCTTCAACTCATCTTTCGAATTGGCTTCATAATAATCCCACACCGCCCGGCTTGATATCTCGCCCGTGGCGCCCGACACGAACGGCAGTTCGAAGACTTCCAGACGCGGAAAGCGGCCAGGCGTATTGCCGGCAAGCGTCCATACGATATCGACAACACCATCCTTGGCCTGATCGAAGAGTTGCGGCGGACGCCCGCCAAGCTGCATGGACGGGTAGACCTCAACCTTGATGCGTCCGGCTGATTCCTTGCCGACCTTTTCAGCCCATGGCAAAAACCAGTCTCGCTGCGCGTTGGAGGCCGCCGGCAGGAAATGGTGAAGTTTGAGGGTTACCTGCGCCTGCGCCCGGGCACTTGTAACCACGTGCGGCGCTGCCAGAGCGGCGCCAGCCCCCAAAAGAATGGTTCTGCGATTGATATGCATGCGATTTCCTCCTGAATTTTTTTCGAAGCTAGTCTTTTTGTTGAAACTTGTACAATTTAACGCACAGCGCCAACCCCACCATCCAGTCCGCTGCCGCCATAGAGCCATTGCAGGCTGTCATAAAAATCACCCGCCGACATCGAGCGCATAATTGTATTACGTAACGCCGCATGTCCATCCGCCGGATGATAAATATGGTCTCCGACAAGGCGTGACTGGATCTGGATGCGGGCTGTACGGTTCACGCGCTTCATCCGGTACGCCTCGAAGGCTCGGGAAAAATCGCCCGACGCGCCCTCAACTTCATGCGCCAGGCACACCGCATCCTCCATCGCCATACAGGCGCCCTGTGCCATATATTGCAACGTCGGATGGGCGGCGTCCCCGAGCAGGACGACGTGATCTTCGGCCCATTTGAGAATGGGGTCGCGATCACAGAGCACCCACATTTTCCAGTCATGGCCGCGATCGATGATCTGGCGGGCACGCGGATGGACATGGGCAAAGCCCGACGTCACATGCTCCTTACTCACCGGCTTGCCGGCAACCGGCTCGGGGGCGTCATTATGATAGGTGACCACCAGGTTGAACGTTTTCCAACCCGACAAGGGATAGTGAACGATGTGACATTTGGGACCGGCCCACAGCGTTGCCGCATTCCAGCGCAGGTCGTCGGGCATGTCGTGCGTGGGGATGACCGAGCGATATGTCGTATGCCCTGTCACCCGCGGCGCCCCGTCGCCGACCAACTGGCGGCGGATGGCCGACCACAGCCCGTCAGCACCGATGAGTGCCGCACCGTCAACCATGCTGCTATCGGCGAGCACGGCTATGACACCGCTCTCGTCCTGCGTGAAACCGGTAACGGCTGAGGAGGTGCGCAATTCAACCAGCGGATGCGCGAGGCACGCTTTCAGAAACACGCCATGAAGCTCGCCGCGATGAACCACCGCGTAAGGATTGCCGAAACGCTGACGGAACGGCTCATCAAGCGGAATCCGGGCGATCTCGTCTGCGGAGATGGCGTCCATCAGCACGAGCGCGTCGATATAAACCGCCATCCGACGCGCCGCGTCGCCAACGCCGAGTTGATCGAAGGCATGGAAGGCATTGGGACCAAGCTGGATACCCGCCCCGATTTCGCCAAGCTGAGGGGCTTTTTCAAGCACCAGACTGCGATAGCCTTTCTGCGCCAGGCCGATGGCAGCCGCCAGACCGCCGATACCGCCACCGGCAATGAGAACCGGTTTATCGCGCGCCATGATCGGCCTCGCCCATCTGCAATCGCCTCACATGTCGGCATCAGCCTGACGCGCGGGATGCGCGTCGGCAAAGGCCGGCAACGTGCCGCAATGCGCGGCGACGCGGTTGAGCGTGGCCAGTCTGCTCGTATCAGCACCAAAGCGGACGGCTGAAAACATCTGTGGTACCAGACAGATATCCGCCAGACCCGGCTCGTCGCCATATAGGAACCTGCCTGCCGTGCCGGCGCGGTTGACCATCTCCTCGAGCGAGGCAAGACCGCTCTCGATCCAGCGCCGGCACCATTGATCAACGCCTGTCTGATCGAGGCCATAGCTGTCGCGGACATGCTTGAGAACACGCAAATTCTGCAAGGGATGGATATCGCAGGCAATCGACAGCGCCAGCGAGCGCACATAGGCGCGGGCGAACGGATCACGCGGCAGCAATGCCGGCGCGGGATGCGTCTCCTCCAGCCATTCGATGATCGCCAGTGACTGGGTCAGAAAATGCCCCTGGCTCGCGACAGCCGGAACCATGCCATGGGGATTGAGCGCAAGGAAATCAGGGGCCTTCTGGGCGCCCTCACGCAGGTTGATGAACACCGTCTGCGGCGAGAGCCCTTTCAGATTGAAGGCGATGCGGCAGCGATAGGCGGCGGATGAGCGAAAATAGCCATAAAAGATCATGTCGCGGTCCATCTCGTGCCCTCTCACGCCCTTGGCCCTGGCTTTTGCCGTCAATTACCGGTTGCGCTCTTCGTAAAAGCCGAGCTTTTCCTGCAAAGGAGCATCATGGATGCGGATGAGGAAGGCGTCGTCCCCTTCGGCAACATGGTCGATGGCGGCGAAAACCGGCGCCGAGATCACATCCTTTGCGCTCCAGTCATGGCGTTTGCCATTGATCGTCGAATGACCCTTGCCGGCAATCACATGAAAGACCGCGCTGGCGGACCGGCGCACCGGCTTCACGCTTTTGCCCTGGCGCAGCATCATGGCGGTGAAGCCAAGCGTCGGCAGGCACGAGGCGCCCGTTTCCGGGTTGATGTAATCCAGCTCGACGATCCCGTTATCGCCATGGCGGGCGTATTCGCGCAGCGCCTGTTCGGTGCGCTTCCACGGAAAACGCATCATCGGATAGGAGGGCGGAGGGGCGATGTCACGGCGCCGGGCGGGCGCCAGACCGGCGGCGCGATACTCCACTTCCGACGGATCGGGACGATTGCGCGGCGTCTGCAAGGGCGCTTCCACGGCATAGGAGGCTTCGAGATAGTAGAACAACGGCAGATCGAGCGCATCGAGCCAGATCACCGGCTTGCTGCCACAATGGCCGTGATCATGCCAGCAACCGCCGGGCGTGAGAATGAGGTCACCCGCTTCCATCGGCAG
>DEZK01000027.1 GCA_002365175.1 Raskinella chloraquaticus (SeqCode) | reverse complement strand
CCGCCACACCGGATCGCTGGCGTTGAGATTAGGCTGCAGCGCGATGTAGGAGCCTTCGGCACGCCGCCACAAATGGGTGAGAAACCCGTTGC
Organism: Raskinella chloraquaticus (SeqCode); assembly: GCA_002365175.1. GTDB lineage: Bacteria > Pseudomonadota > Alphaproteobacteria > Rhizobiales > UBA4765 > Raskinella > Raskinella chloraquaticus. The sequence continues at coordinate 134,654 of DEZK01000027.1, read as the reverse complement.
GCTTTTCGGCCACCTTGAGAAAGGTGAAATTGTCGAAGCGCAGGTAGCGCGCCTGCAGGTCGGAATCACCTGCGCCTACCTTGGCGGGTATCAACTGGCTCGACACCACCGAGAGCCGCAGATTGTCGATGTAGGGCAGCTGCCTGCCATTTTCATCGACGCGGTGATAATAGGGATTGCGCTCAAAGACAAAAACTTCCGACGGGAGCGGCGTTGTGTTTCGCCACGGGTCAAGTGACGGCAGCGCCGGATTCTCGGGGCGGAACTGGCGTGATTTGCGCTCGTGAAGCGCCCCCCAATCGCGCACTTTTTCTTTTTTGATCAATGCATCGAGCACACCTTTCTCGGCATAGCTCGTATGGAATTGACGCATATAATGCGCCGGCATGTAGATATAAACGGGTTGAGCCGCCGCCAGTGCCGGCAGAAATCCTGGATTGGGGACATCCCAGGTATAGCGAACCGTCAATGCATCAATGACCTCGAATTTCGGCTTGCGACCGAGGGGGCGCAACTGAAGGGGCGGCCCGCCAGGCGACAATCGCGGATTATTGGCGACATCTTCCCAGAAATAGCGGAAATCCTCGGAAGTAAACGGCTGACCGTCCGACCAGCGGTGACCGGGACGGATATGCAGTGTGAAGATACGCCCTTCAGCAATATCGACCTTGTCAAGAATGTCGGGTTCCAGCTGGAGCTTGGTATTGTAGGTGACAAGGCGGGCATAGCTATACATCACCGCCAGACGGATATCGCGCTGATCGGCAATCAGCATACGCAGCGTGCCACCATAACGGCCTGGCATCCGGCCGCTTTCACCCAGATTGATAACGCGCGGGCGCATTGGCAGCCGTTCGGCAACCGGCGGCATGTTTTGCGCGGTGACCTCGGCTTCAAACATCGGCGGTTCAATAAAGCTCTGCGCCCGCGACGCCGGCGCTGAAAGAGCGATCGCGACGCCCAGAAATCCGGTGCAAAAGCGCGCTGTCCTCATGCCACAAGATCCTTTGCATCGACATTGTCGCGCGCGAGCACGAAGTGCTTGTCGCCGACCTGAACCGGTTGCAGCGAACTGCCTCCGGGCGAGGGTGTGAATGCCGCCGGCCAGTGGTCGCTACCACCAGACGCTGCGAGCGCCGCCCGGTAATCCAGCGGCCGATCAAGATCGGCGTAAGGGACCGCCTTGAGCAACATCCGCGTATAGGGGTGGACGGGATTGGCGAAAAGCTGATGACGCGGCGCAATCTCGACAATGCGACCATGGGCCATGACGGCGATGCGCTCGGCCATATAGTTCACCACCGCCAGATTGTGCGAGATGAAAATGTAGGTCAGCCCCAGCTCTTTCTGCAAATCCTTCAGCAGATTGAGGATCTGGGCCTGTACCGACACGTCGAGGGCGGAGACGGGTTCATCGCAGATGATGATCTCGGGGCGCAGAGCCAGCGCCCGGGCAATACCGATACGCTGGCGCTGACCGCCTGAAAACGAGTGCGGGTAACGGTTGAGAAAACGCGGATCAAGCCCCACGGCCTTCATCAGCTCGGTGACGTCGTGATTTTGTTCGGCGACATCGCCGACGCCATGAATTTGCAACGGCTCGCGCAAGATATTGAGGACCGTCATGCGCGGCGACAGCGAACTGACCGGATCCTGGAAAATCATCTGCATCCGCGGACGAAAGCGGCGCAGCTCCTCGCCACGCAGGCCGAGAATATCGCGCCGGGTCACGCCATCATCGAACGTCACCATGCCCTTGTCAGGCGTGACAGCGCGCATCAGCAGCTTGCTAACCGTGGTTTTGCCGCAGCCGCTTTCACCCACCAGCCCCAGACATTCGCCGCGCGCCACATCGAAGCTTACATCATCAACCGCAACAACCCCGTGCTGCGTGTTGGAAAACCAGCTTTCGCGCCGCGACTGATAGGTCTTGCGCAGATTGCGCACGCTCAGGATCGGCCCGCTCGCCGGAGCGGTGATGGCGGTCTTGGAAATCGCCAGTTTTTCACCAGGCGCGCGCACCACATCACGCAACGACACCAGCCGCTCGTTCTCGCCCATGTCGAAATGGGGCGAGGCCTTCAGAAGCCCTTTGAGATAAGGGTGCTGCGGGCGGCGGAAGATATCCTCGACCGGGCCGCTCTCCATGATCTCGCCATGGTAGATCACCGCCACTTCGTCGGCCATGTTGGCAACCACACCCAGATCATGAGTGATCAGCAGGATCGCCATATGCAGCTCCTGCTGCAAATCCTTCATCAGCCGCAGGATTTGCGCCTGGATGGTCACATCAAGCGCGGTCGTCGGTTCATCGGCAATGAGAAGCGCGGGCCGGCAGATGAGCGCCATCGCCAGCATCGCCCTTTGGCGCATGCCGCCCGACAATTCAAAGGGATACATGCCAAGCGTGCGCGCCGGGTCCTTGAAGCCCACCAGGCCAAGCATCTGCTCGGTCCGCTCCCGCGCCTGCGCCCCGGTCATTGTCGAATGAAGCCGCAACCCTTCCTCGACCTGATTGCCAACGGTGTGGACCGGCGACAACGAGGACATCGGCTCCTGGAAAATCATGCCGATCTGGCCGCCCCTGACCTGGCGATAGGCAAGGCCGTCGGGGGGCAGGGTGGCAAGATCGAGCATGCCGGACTGACTGTCGAAATGGATATGTCCGCCGGTCACTTTGCCCGCGCGTGGCAAAATGCCCATGATGGCTTGCGAAATAACCGATTTGCCGGAACCCGATTCGCCAACCAGCGCCACCGTCTTGCCTGCCGGAACACGCAGCGACACGCCGCGCACAACCTCATTTTGAAGGCCGTGCAAGGAGAAGGCTATTCTCAGCCCTTCGACCCGCAGAATGTCCATGGCGCTCCCTGTCCCTGCTGGCAAATCTAACCGTCGCCTTCCCAAGCGGCAACGTCTTTTTGCCGTTACGTCACTGCTGCGAGTTCGCCAAGCCCTCGGATCGGATAGGCCGAGATCGCGTTCTCGTGGCCAAGGACATAGATGTCCCGCAGACGCGATTGCATGATCGGCAATCCGGCGGCAAGCGCCGTTTCACGCGAGATAACAAGATCACTCATCATATCCTTTGACGCGGCTTCGAGTTTGCTGGCAACCGCCACCGTTTCCCCCAGAGCAAGCGTCACCGCCTGGGCCTGCATGGCGCCGACACGCGCGGTCAGAATACGCCCGGTATGTATACCAATTCCTATTCGCAACGGCAGCGACAACGCGCTCTGGAACTGGACATTCAGCGCCTCGATGGATTTGAACATGTCACGCGCTGCCTTCAGCGCATCCCGACTGCCCTTGTCCTTGTGCCCATCTTTTTTGAACACCGCTGTCAACCCGTCCACGACCACGATGTCGACATGCCCGTGATGGGCGCGAACCGACTGGATCATCTCCTCCTGGAAGCGGTTGAGAAGCACGACCAGCTCATAGGGAACCTGCGTGTTGACGAGGTTGGTAAAGGCGCGCAGGTCGACGACCAGGACGGTTGCCTGTTCCTCGAGTCCCCAGCCGGCATGCTCGCTCTGGGCGGCATGCGTATGCTCTCCCAGCACCGGCAGCAGGATTTGCGCCGACAAATCACGGAAGGGGTGTACCTGGCAGGCCAGACGCACGCCGGGCGGCGCGGCGATCTGTTCCAGAAGTGTGCGCTCGGCAACGCCAATCGGCGGCAGGTCCTGCAAGCCCTTGGTGACCAGAACGCGGCATGTGGCGCAGCGACCCCGCCCACCGCAGAGCGAGGGATGGGGGATGCGCTGGTCACGGCTGATCTCGAGGAGCGACTGCCCCGGCCTCACCATCACCTCGCCATGACCGACATAATTGACAGTGATGATGCGCCGCCGCCGCCGGCCAATCTCACGATAGCCAAGCACGCCGCCGACTGCGGCAAGAAGACCGAAGGCGCCGAGACGGCCGTAGAATTCCGTGCGGTTGACCAGGCTGATGACCGCCGGATCAATCGTCGGCTCGCCGTCATAGGGCTGCGCATCTCGCCCCGACACCAGAAAACCGGCCAGCGCCAGGGCCGGCACGAGGATAGCCACAGCCCACAGCAGATCATCCATGATCGTGCGTACCGACCGCTTGGCGGTGAAAATATAGTGAAAGCCGATAATGCCGTGGAACCATACCACCAGGACGGCCACCGTCTGAATCACGGCAGATTTCGGCCACAGGCGTTGAAGGACGGCAACATAGCTCTCATCAAGCCCGTACATATCGCCAGCCAGACGCGTACCCGCAACATGGCCGATGATGAGGAAGGGGATGCTCAATCCCAGGATGAGCTGCAGCGCTTCCTTGAACGGCATGCGAAACGTGCCACGCCGCAATATGCGCGCCAGGGTGAAGGAGACATGGACGAAAAATGAGCCATAGAGCAGCCAGGTTCCGGGGCGGCTCTTCCAGATCACCCATCGCCATTCCTGCATTACCGACATTTGCGCAATGCCGATCAGACCGAGCGCATGGTTGACCAGATGCATGGTAACGAAGGCGAGCAGCACAAGACCCGACGTCAGCCTGAGTGTACGCTTCCAGTCATTGCGCAGTAAACGTGTTGTCAGCGCCTTGATGTTGAACGCGTTGTGACTTTCGACCGTTGACAGCATTTATCGTTCCGCAGCCTGGGCGCAGGCCAATTGTTGGAATTCATCGCAGATGCGGCTGTTGGCAGGCGCGCACGGTACCGTCTTGTTCTCAATGATGCGAGGCAACAGACACACGATCAATCAGGCGTTCGACGAGACCCGCCATAAAGGCGGTGATACTGGCCGCGCAGGCCGGGCAATCATGGATGAGATCGGTTAAAACTTCCGAAGGGATACGCAAAACATTTGTCCGTGTCCGGGCCCGGATGGAGACGCTTCGTGGATTGCCAGTAAACACTCCAACCTCCCCGACCACTTCCCCGGCACCGAACTGGCCAACCACTACATCTTCCTCTGGCCCCGGGATCGTCGCCTCGACATCACCATCGAAAATCGTATAGGCGGCGTCTGACGGGTCGCCATGGCGGAACAAATAATCTCCCGCCTCGTATGTCATCAATTCCCCCGCGTAGGCCAGGAGTTTGATCCTTCCAGCCGGAAGTTTCCTGAACAGCGGCGCCTTTTGCAGGACTTCGACTTCCCTTGTCAGCATCTGGCATCTCCTCAACGCGAAGTCTACGGAGTAAACGTCCAACCCGAAGGCAGGATGACAGAGAATGGTGTAAACGGAAACACCAATTGATATTGGCAATCTTCATTGCGGTTCGGTGCCTGCAACATGACGGGACGCGGATTCTTTCACCCTGAAGCCTGCTCGAGATCCATACCCTGCGCATTGCCGCCGGGCTGCGTCACCTGCTGCAGCCGCGCACCCTCAAAGCGCATGATCGTGCTGTAGGTCGCAGCGTCAGTACCTTCGTCAAGCGAGACAAAAATCGTGGTCGCCGGCAGGGCCCGGGCGAGGCCGGCCACTTTTTCGTGTGCATTGGGGGCGATGTAGCCTGCTTCATAGACCAGAATCTGCGGGCGCTTCACAAGCGAGCGCGCCAGATTGACCGCGTGCCGCAGAGTGGGTGTCAGCAAGCGGCCTGACTGCCCGCATGGCGTCGACAGGCCGATGCGCAGAATTTCGTCCTCGAGCCCCGTCTCGCGCAGCACATCCGACAGGAATGCCGCCACCCGGCGCTCGGCATTGGCAACGCTGCCGTTCACCCGGCCAAACAACAGATTGTCACGCAGCGGTGCGCCGCGAATGACCCGATCGGGGCGGTAGAATTCGATATAGCGCGCATAGTTTGCCGGCAGAAAATGTGAAAAACTCCGGCGTGCGCGCAAGATGCGCTCCACGAGCACGTCATCGACCAGGCCCAGGCGATGGCGGGCCTCGCAATATCCTAGCGCCAGAGCCACCAGTTTGAAGCGCCACACATATGTCAGATGGGAGCGCCCTTGCGGCGCCTGTGCGGTTTCAACCATCATCCGGAAATCCGGCATGTCGGCAGCCCGGATAAATGACATACGCTCGACGATCGCGCCGCCCGGCGGCAGGCTTGAAAACATGTCGATGGTGAATTCCGCCATCCTCAGGCCGATATTGATCAACGGGTCGACCAGGGCCTCGGCCTCGAGAATCGAGCGCACGTAGCGATCAGCACACAGGTCGTTATTGGCCAGCCTGTCGCCGATCGGCAGGCCAAAAAGCAGATTTTCGGCAATCGACGCATTGCGATTGAAGCCATCGGGATCAAAGAATGTGATGAGTTTGGAGAGGCCCGACGTTTCAAGTCGCGCTCTCGTGCTGGCACGTGCTGCAACGATGCGGGCTTCAAGCGCATGGTCGAGATCAATATCGAGCGGCCCCTCGAGGCCTAGGAAATAAACCTCATCCGCTCCCCCCGCCAGACGCAGCGCAGCAATGACGGCGCTATCGAGGTCAAGGACCTCCTCATCGCCCACAGATGTGTAATCAAGCCAGTCATTGTCCTTGCGCCAATAGGGCAACCCCGCGCGCTTTGCCTCGCGCGCATCGCGATCCTTCGGGTCGAACGCTTCCTGCCCGCCATGCCGTTGTAACGAAAAGAGGATATTTTGCCGGATGGTGGCGTTGATGAGATAGGGTTCGGGACCCACATAGCCAACAAGCCGCCCCAGGCTTTCACTTGACATTTGCGCAAAATCAGTCGCTCCGCAGGTGACTTTTCCGCGATATCCGCTGATCTGCTGACCAAGAATGCGTGCAAGCGAGTCGCGCCCCGACCCAGCCGCCCCCACCAGCGCCACCGTGCCCGGGCGCGCGATCCGCGCGTTCATGCTCTCAAGCATGACGGCGCCGCGGCCATCCGCGACCCTGACATCATCAAACTGGATGGGCTGGTTCACCGATGGCAGATCAACCGGCGCGCTATTGAGCGACGCCAGGCGGCGGGTTGGCGAGAATTGACTGACAATCTGCTCATATTTGATCGACACATCGGCTGCCTGCTGATCCCAGTCGATCAGTTCCTTGACCGGGGCTGGAAGCTCGCGATAAGCGGCAATCACCGCCACCAGCTGACCGATATCAAGACTGCCCTTCAGTGCCAGATAACCGCCGATCGAATAGAAGAAGAACGGCGTGATCTGCGACAGCAGCGCATTGAGAAATTTGACCGCGAATTTGCGATTGTAAAGGGCGACGCGAATATTGAAGAGAACGCTTAGGCGTTGCGAAATCTCGGCATGGGAATATTCACGCACCCCATGGCTCAGCACTGCCGGCGCCGCATCGACAATCTCGCCGATACGCCCGGCCAGTTCACGCGAGGCCAGCTGCCGTTCGCGTCCCAGGCGTAGCTGCTCTTTGCGCAGATAGGGTATGATCACAGCCTGCACGGCAACAATGCCACCGGCCATCAGACCAAGCCACAAGCTCTGGATCATGATGAAGGCAAGCGCCGTCAGGGCTTGTGTTCCCAGCATCGCCGGCTGCACAAACGCATCACCGATAAAGCCGCCGATCGGCTCGACCTCATCCTTGATCATGCTGGCGACTTCAGCCGGCTTGACGGTCCGGATATCTTCGGGACGAAAACACAGAAGCGTCGCAAACAGATCAAAGCGCAGACGGCGCATCATGCGCTCGCCCAGCACGCCCTTGCGCAGATTGATCTCATAGCGAAACCAGCCATTGATAAGCGTCAGCAGGAGAAAGATGCCGCTGAGGACGAGCAGATAATGAAGCTGATTGAAGAGGAAGCCGGAGAAAACCGGAACCGACCAGCCTCCGAGAAAATCAGGCAGATCGATTGAAAAGCTGAGCAGATTTGCCGTCAGCTGGCCATCGCGGAACGCTCCGCCCTGGATACCCTCGTTGACGATGCGTTTGGGCAGTTCGAGGGTGGCGAAGAAGAAGGGCAGTTGCAGCAGGATCAGCACCAGAATGACGAGCTGGTCGCGCCGGCTGTACCGCCAAATATAGCGGAAAAGACGCGGATCGATCTCGTTCATCAACGCTCCCGGCTGGCGGTTTGGCAAAAGGAAAACATAAGGTGCACGGCACAATGCGGATCGTGCACGCCTGAGGACACTGACGCGCCGAGCCCAATCGGTTTGGACCCTAATCGGTCAAATCATTCTGTCAACGCGGACGGGCTCGCTGCGCAACCAGCGCCTCAAGCAGAATCTCGGCCGTCCGCGCCGCCCCGTTCAAAACGATGCGCTGCGCGCCATGCGGCTGGCGCATCGTCTTGTCGATCACATCAGCAAGCGCTGCACTGGTCAGTTTCTCTGGATCCAGCAGGTTTGCAAGGCCTCGCCTCGCGAGAGATTGCGCGCGCTCGTTCTGTTCGCTCTCCCCTGCCGCGGTGAACGGCACAAGCACGCTCCGGCAGCCAGCGGTGAGCACATCGGCAACCGTGTTGTATCCAGCCTGCGAAATGGCGAGCTGCGCCCTGGCATAGCGTTGCGGAAGATCACCCACAAAGCGCACCAGATCGATGTTCTGTGTCCGGCACGATGCGTCAAGGCGGGCGAAGACATCGCCCGGCAGATAGGGACCCGCCACCACCAGCCATCGCGCATCTTTCATGCATGACATGGCCCGCGCCGCAATCGCGGTCTCAAGCAGTGCCCCGCCGACACTGCCGCCGCCAGCTGCCACGATCACATCATGGCTCGGAATATCCTCAAGCGGCACCGCTTCCGGCCCGACCAGCCCGGTATAGGCAAGCTTGTCGCGAATGTCGTCTGCCTCGGGAAAACTCTGGTCGAAGGGCGTTACCGCGCCGTCGCCATGGATGAGGACGAGGTCAAAGGACGAGTGGACGAGATCGAGCATCTCCTGCCGGCGTGCGGGTGATCGACCACCCTGCAGAATATCGCGGACAGACGAGACGATCAGAACATTGTTCTGCCTCTGGCGCGCTGCGGCAAGGAGCGGCAGCAATTCGAAACGCTGCCCGCGCCGCCCGAAAGGAAAGGCCTCGATCAGCAGGATATCGGCATTGCTGCTGGCAAAGGCCGCAAGGAGCGCATCCCGGCGCAGATCGCGGTGATGATCATCAAGGGGCGCCCCGTCAGCCAGACGCAGATCGCTAAATCCCCCGGGCCCGGCTTTCAGTGGCGGCAACTGCACAACATGAGCGGGAGAAAAATCAAGCCCCTCGACGGGTACGCCGCCGCTGGCAACCGTCACCTCGATGCCTTTGTCGCACATGGCGCGTGCCAGACGGGCAGCGCGCACCACATGGCCAATGCCCAGCAGGTTTTGCACGAAGAAGAAAACCCGCACCGTCATCACTGATCAATCGCAGCAAGCGGCACGCCGCAGTCGCGAAACAGACCAAGCAGGGTCATGAGCCCGCGACGATGATCAAAGACATGTCGGACACGCTTCTCGCCAGCCGCGCCCAATGCCGCGCGTCGCGCCGGTGTCGCAATCAGCATCTGCAGGGCCGCCGTCAATGCCGGCGCATCGCCTGGCGCCACCAGCACACCGGTCTCGCCATCGAGAATGAGTTCAGGTATGCCCGAGACGGCTGTCGACAGGCACGCCACCCCCTGGCTTTGCGCTTCCATCAGAACGTTGGGCAGGCCATCACGATCGCCATCCTCGGCGATCCGGGATGGCAGGATAAACAGATCGGCGCGGCGATAGGCGGCAAGCACCTCGATCTGGTCGCGGGCGCCATGCCAGATGATACGATCCTGCAGGCCCAGCGCCGCAGCCTGCCCCTTCAGCCGCGAAAGCCCCTCGCCTCCGCCGATGTGCTCGAACCGCCAGTTCACGGAGGCTGGCAGGCCGGCCAGCGCCTTGAGAAGGAGGTCATAGCCTTTTTTGTCAACCGCCCTGCCAACCGACAGCAGTTGCACCGGGCGCGCCGGATCGCTGCCGTCAGGCGCCTGAGGCGCGGCACGACTTGCTGCAAAACGCTCGAGATCAAGGCCGTGATAGACGAGATGAACCGCATCCGCTCGTGACGACAGGGCGCAGAGCGTCTCGTACCCGACCTTCGTGCAGGTAACGCTGAAGCGGGCGCTGTCCAGCTTCTGTCGCAGCTCCCAGGGTTGCGACGTCCAGATATCTTTCGCATGAGCCGAAGCGCTCCACGCGAGCCCGCTCATCAGCGAGGCGTAGCGCCCGACCGACGCTGGCGTGTGGATGAAATGCGCATGGAGATGCACGACATCCGCACCAAGTTCGTCGACCAGAACGGCTGCCTGACCGAAACGACGAAAACGGTTGGGCGAGGGATCGCGCGGCAGGTCGGCAAGGAAGGCACGAAGGGCGGCGCCGAAGCCGGCGCGCCGGCTGACGCGCCACAGCGCCCGCACCACGCGCCAGGGCTCCTGATAAAGATATTCCGGCAGATAAACGACCGGCGCCATGATGGCGCGATGGATCGGATGGATGCGGCTGTCGGTTGGCCGGCGCATCGAAAAAATGCGGATGGCCATGCCGGCCTGTTCCAGGCCGAAAATTTCCTGAGCGATGAAGCTTTCGGAAAGGCGAGGATAGCCTTTGAGGATGAAGGCGACGGAAATGGTCAATCGTCGTCCCGGCGTTGCTTCAACGAGGCCACGGCTTGCTGGCTTCTGTCGGAAAAATAACTGGCAATCCGGTCGCAGATGCGCTCAAGGCCGCCCATATCAACCGCCTTGAGTGCCTCGGAGGGACGTGGGCGCGTTGGCAGCTCATGAAGTGCTGCGGCAAGGAGGCCCGGATCATTCGCCGCGTCAGGATGCAGGACAGCACCAAGTCCAAGCGCGTTGGCACGTGTGGCACGGATCAGCTGTTCCTCGCGCGGCGCGACGCGCGGCACGAAGAGCGCCCTCTGGTCAAGCGACAGGATTTCACAAAACGTATTGTAACCCGCCATGCTGACAACACCGCTCGCAGCGCGCATGAGCGATAGCAGATGCGCCTCGAAATCAATCACGCGCGCATGGGGATTATGGCCGGCTTTTTGCGAAATATCCTTGCGCTCGTCGGTCGCCATGAAGGGGCCGAGGACAAGAACCAGCGGATGGGTCAATGTGGAATCGTGTTCGTAGGCGGCAAGCGCCTGCGCCATCAGTTGAGAACCATCACCACCCCCGCCCGCAGTGACGACCAGCATGTTATCCGGCCAGGCGATATCCGGCGCCGTGTCACGCACTTCCCGGCGCAAAAATCCGGTGAAAAGGCGACGGCTCCGCAACGCTGCTGAAGCGGGAAGATCGGTGAACGGATCCCAGAAATCCTCCGGCCCATACACCCAGATGCCATCATAATGGCGATCAATCTTGGTCAGCAGATCATTGCGCGCCCATTCCCGTTCGAGAAGACGGGGTGAATCCATCACATCACGCAGGCCCAGAACCTTCAGACAACCACGGCTGCCGAGAAGGGCGAGCGTCTCCTCGACTTCGCCGCGAAGTCCCATCGGCTCCTTGTCGACGATGAAGATGTCGGGATCAAACGACATCGCGGTGTGCAGAATGATGGAGCGCCTGAGCGCCAGCGTCTGCGTGAGGTCGATATGGCGATCAAGCGACGTGTATTCGCCATTATAGTTTTTGATGACGCTGGGAATTTTAACGAAATCCACTCGCGCCCTGAACTCGAAGGAGCTGGCGATGGGCGAGCCGGAAATGATGAGGACGCTGAGACCTTTGAATGAATCGACCAGCGCATGGGCAATCGCCTGGCAGCGGCGCAGATGACCCAACCCGAACGTGTCATGACTATAAATGAGAATACGCGCATGATCGAGCCGACGTGCCCGCTCCGGAGTGATGACGGGCTCGTTACCCGGACCACCCGCAGGATCGCCGTCCGCACTCGCATGTGAGGTTGCGCTTTCGGCGGTCGGTGGTGGACGGGTGAGCATAACCAATCCGTCCTGGTCTCAGCGGTCTATCGGCAGCCGACACAGCCCGCCGCTGGTGACCATCGCCGGATGTTGATCCCGTTGCCGGACTGTCATGCAATTGCCCCAACGTGCCTGTCGCCTCACGCACACGATCACAGCACGCAGCCATCAACCCGTCGCCGAGTCAAGCTTTGGGCGCCGACGATGGCCTGCATCGGGAATGCTACGACCCCGGCGGGGAGCGCCGCAGCTCGTCCATAGAGATAAGATAAGTATTTGTTCTTGAAAGAAATAAAATAGCGCACTAACCGGCTGACCCGCTGTAGATCGCGGCCAGCCGGGTTCTCAATTCACCTTTCAGCACCTTGCCCATGGCGTTGCGCGGCAATTCGTCGACAAACTCGATATGCTTGGGAAGCTTGTATTTGGCCAGTGTCTTGCCGAGCACCTGGATGATGGTATCCGCGCTGATCGTGGCGCCTGGCTTGCGTACGCAGACCGCCGTCACCCCCTCGCCAAAATCAGGGTGGGGAATACCGATGACCGCGCTTTCGAGAATGCCTTCAAGGCCGTCGATCTCGCTTTCGATCTCCTTGGGATAAACATTATAGCCCCCCGAGATCACCAGATCCTTCGCCCGCCCGACGATGTGGATATAGCCGCGAGCATCAATCTTGCCGACGTCTCCGGTAATGAAAAAACCATCATCACGGAACTCGGCCTTGGTCTTCTCCGGCATCCGCCAGTAACCGGAAAAGACGTTGGGGCCTCTCACTTCAAGGACGCCTACCTCGCCTTGGCCAAGAACGGTGGCGCTCTTGTCATCGGCAACCCGCACGTCGATATCAGTGAGCGGAAACCCGACCGTTCCGGCGATACGATCCCCGACATAGGGATTTGAGGTGATCATACCGGTTTCGGTCATGCCGTAGCGCTCGAGAATGGCGTGACCGGTACGCTGGCGCCACGCATCGTGCGTTTCGGCCAGAAGCGGGGCTGAACCCGATACAAAGAGCCGCATATGACGGGTCGCTTCAGGCGTCAGGCCAGCATGCTGCAACAGACGCACATAGAAGGTCGGCACACCCATCATCACATTGGCTTTCGCCAGCAGTGCCATCACCTCGTCACCGTCAAAGCGCGGCAGGAACAGCATGGACGCGCCCGACATCAGCACGCAGTTGATGGCAACGAAAAGCCCGTGAGTATGAAAGATGGGCAGAGCGTGCAGCAGCACGTCGTCCGCCGTGAAACGCCATGTCTCGACCAGTGTGAGCGCATTGGACGACAGGTTGCGGTGCGTCAGCATTGCACCCTTTGAGCGCCCCGTCGTTCCGGATGTGTAGAGAATGGCCGCAAGATCATCGGGCTCACGGACGACATCGTCAAATGCGCTGCCAGCACCCGCCGCTTTGTCGATCAGCGTACCCTTGCCATCGCCACCCAGCGTCTCGCAGACAAGAACCTTGTGTCGCGCGCCAAGTGCCGCCACCTCGGCGTGGATCTGCGGGCGACAGACAATGACCGCAGGCTCGGCATCACCGACGAAATAATCAAGCTCGGCCAGCGTATAAGCCGTATTGAGCGGCAGAAACGCTGCGCCAGCCCTCAGACAGGCAACATACAGGAATACCGCTTCCGGCGACTTGTCGATCTGGACCGCCACCCGATCGCCGGGCTTCACGCCCAGAGTGACCAGAGTGTTGGCGAGGCGGCCGCTTTCAGCCAGCAGGTCGCGATAGGTGTACACCTTGCCGCTTGCCAGCGTCATGAAAGCCCGGTCGTGCGAGGGCATACGGTCACGAATGAGCGAAAAGAGATTATCCATTTTTCATACCTGCTGAAATGGGTTTCGGCCCCTCTGACCTGGGACGCTTACGGCCGGGCATCCGCGATTTCGGGCCCGAGTATTTTTCGAACCACGCTACTGGTCGCGACCGTTCCTCGTTCGAAAAACGCTTCATGATTAGTCTCGATCGCCTCGAGATCATAAAGATAATTGACCATCAGACCATACGCATGCCGCAACCCGCGCGGCGAGCGATCGCCTAGAAAGTTCAGACGCTCGAGACGGGCGCCATTGCCAAGATGAAACCGGGCAACGGGATCAATCACCTTGCCGCGCCCATTCCTGGCCCGCGCCAGATAAAAGGCCGCAGCCTTCAGAAACGGTTCGCGCAGGCGCGCTGCAGCCGCCTCGTCTTCATGCCACAGCGGATCTTCGAGACCCTCGAGCGCTGCGCGGAGTGGCGCGGGAAGGGCAGCGGTGCCTGCCTCGCCCAGCCAGGCCGCAAAGCCCGGGACAGGAGACAGGGTGACAAAGGTTTTGAGCCCCGGCAGTTCGCGGCGCAATTCCTCGACCACCTGCTTGATCAGGAAGGAGCCAAAGGAAATGCCCGCAAGCCCGCGCTGACAATTGGAAATGGAATAGAAGACGGCCGTCGCCGCCTCCTCGGCCGGCACAATCGGGCGCTCGGTCGTAATCAACGGAGCAATCGCGGCGGGAATATCGCGTGTCAGGGCCACTTCGACAAAAATCAGCGGCTCATCGGCCAGCTGCGGATGGAAAAAGGCATAGCAGCGACGATCTTCCGGTTCGAGGCGGCCGCGCAAATCCTGCCAGCCCTGAATGGCATGCACAGCTTCATAGCGAATGATCTTTTCGAGGATATTGGCCGGCGTCGACCAGTCGATCCGTCGCACTACCAGAAACCCCCGGTTGAACCAAGACGACAGCAAATGGACCAGATCATTGTCGAGAACTGCAAGTCCCGCGATCTTGTCAAGCCGGGCGCGCACATCATCACGCATCATGACCAGCGCCGCCGTTCCCCCCGGCGCCAGATTGAGGCGGCGGATCAGCTCCTGCCGGCGCGGCTCCGCAGCATGATGGAGCTCAGCGGCGTTCGCCGTTGAAGGATCCTTGGTCCACGCATCGATGGCTCTCTGCAGGCGGTCGTGATCAGCATCGAACTGATCGGCGATCGCCGCCAGGAAAACTGTTTTTTCGGCGTCATCCAGCGTGCGATATCCATCCAGGACGCGCCGTGCCAGCGCCACGCCCGACGCTTCGCCGCGCCGCGACAGCAATGTCGCGGCAAGAGCGGCCAGATCAGCGCCGGTTGCCGGCGGACGTTCCTCGCGCGCCAGACCGACCCATCGTCTGCCGCGCTCGGTCACTGTTGCGAGAAGATCGCTGACAAAATTCATGCTTATCGCCCTGGACCAAGTACCAGATTAGGCAGCCCGGTCGCGACCTGCGGAAAGAAGCAGACGATAACGAGGGCCACCATCATCAGCAGAATGAACGGGAAAGTGTCCCCGGATCACGTCGCCCAAAGGGATATCGGGCACGACGTTCCTGATCATAACTATAGTGAGCCCAACCGGCGAATGGATCAAGCCCATTTCCATGACAATCACCATGGCCGGCCCCAACCCTGCGGGCTTGCGAAACCTGCGGCAGGATGGCGATGCCATTTTCAGCCGGAAGCGGCGGATGATCACACAGCTGTTACAGCGTCGTGATTGTATAGTAGTGTGACAGGCGGCGGCTCAGCGGAGACACGGAAAATGGCAGCACCCTCCTTCATCATGCGCCTTGTCGCGCAACTGAGTCTCGTATTGCTTCTCGTTGTCCCGGCGCTTGCCGACAAGCGTTTCGTACACGCCAGCCTCGCCTCCGCCGCGCTGAAATATGAAAGCCGGATGAGAACCGAAGCCGATCCCGGCACCAGGCCGCTCGCCCAATGGCTGCGCGATGGTGACGCCGCACTCGCCCGTAACGACCAGCGCGCCGCCGCCAAAGCACTCGCAGCCGCCGCCAATCTCGACCGCACCAATATCAGCCTGCTGCTGCGCCTGTCTGACGCTTACGGGCGTATTGATGCCCGCGACAATTACAGCGAAAGGCTCGATCTGCAGTCACGTGTCACCGCCTTTGCCTATCTCGCCTATCAACGTGCCACCGCCCCTCAGGACGAGGCGCGCGCGCTGGCGGTTCTCGGGCGTGCCCTTGCCGGTCAGAGCCTGTGGCGGCCGGCGCTTGACGCGCTGAAGAAAAGCCTGGAGATCCGCGACGACACGGCACTGCGTGCAGCCTACGAGGAGCTTGAGACCCAGCATGGTTTTCGCCTGCTCGACTATCAGGTCGATGCGGACGCTGCCTCGCCGCGCGCCTGTTTCCAGTTCTCCGAAAACCTGCCGAAAAAATTTGATGCAACGCCCTTCGTCTCGATGCCGGGCGGCTTGCCCGGCGGGGTGACGGTCGAGGGTCCGCAGCTATGCGTCGACGGGCTGAAACATGGTGAGCGCTATCAGATCACGTTGCGCCAGGGCATTCCGGCTGCCATCGGCGAAGTGCTGCGCCGACCCGCCGAGTACACCTTATACGTCCGCGATCGCACCCCGTCCGTTCGCTTCACCGGCCGCAACTATATCCTGCCGCGCACTGGCCAGACCGGCATCCCCCTCGTCACCATCAATCTCAGCGAGGTTGCCGTCACCTTCTACCGGTACGGTGACCGCTCGCTTGCCCAGGCCGTGCTGGCTGATGGCTTCCTCGGCGCCCTGACCGGCTCAGGTGCCCGCGCGGTTGGCCAGGAACACGGGCAACAGGTGTGGCAGGGAAAACTCACGACGGAAAATCGTCTGAACGAGGAAGTGACAACCGCTGTCGCCGTCAATGAGGCCCTCGGCACCACGCTGAAACCCGGCCTCTACATCATGGTGGCGCAGCGCCCTGATCTGACGAGCGATGACAGCGATTATGAAACGCAGGCGACGCAATGGTTCGTTGTGTCCGATCTTGGCCTGTCGACCGCGCTCAATGATGACGGCCTGGCAGCCTCTGTTCGCTCGCTCGCCACCGCCGCACCCCTGGCGGGCGCGACGCTGCGCCTCATCGCCCTCAACAATGAGGTGCTGGCAACCACGCGCAGCGACGCAACAGGTGCAGCGCAATTTTCCGCCGGCCTCGTCAATGGCGAGGGCGGCGATGCCCCGGCTCTCCTGATTGCCGAGAAAGACGGCGATTACGCCTTCATCAATTTGCAGGCCACTGCCTTTGACTTCACCGATCGTGGCGTTGGCGGGCGCGCGGCGCCTGGCGCTCTCGACGCGTTTGTTGTCACCGAGCGAGGCGTCTACCGCTCCGGCGAAAGCGTGCACGTCACCGCCCTGCTGCGCGATGACGGCGCCAATGCCAGGACGGATATCCCGATCCATCTCGTCATCGAGCGCCCTGATGGCGTCGAGGCTCGGCGTATTCTGGCCGAGGATGGCGGGGCGGGCGGGCGCGTCTGGCGCTATGACCTCACACCAGGCGCGATGACGGGAACCTATCGCCTCAAGGTTTACGGCGACCCTAAACGCCCGCCTGTCGGGCAGACGACGTTTCTGGTGGAAGATTACGTTCCCGACCGCCTCGAACTGGCATTATCGAGCCCGCGCCCCGAGACATCACGCGACGCGCCCGCCCGCATCGACATTGCCGGGCGCTGGCTGTTTGGCGCCCCCGCCGCCGGCCTGTCGCTCGACGGCGAGACGATCATCTCACCCGCCGAGGCACCACCTGCCGCACTTGCCGGCTACAAGGTGGGCCTGCTGGACGAAGAAGTCCTCGTCCAGCGCCAGCCGCTCGCCGATCTGCCAACGACAGATGCTGCCGGCAAGGCATCCTTTGCTCTTGCCCTGCCCGATACTCCGCCGTCAGTCCGACCGATGAAGGTTGAAGCGCTCATCCGCCTCGTTGAGGCCGGTGGACGCGGCGTTGAACGCAAGCTGTCGCTGGCGCTGGCCGAACCGCGCCCATGGATCGGCATCAGACCGCTTTTCGGCGACACGATCGGCGAAGGAGAGGTCGCCACTTTCGACGTCGCCTATCTTGGTGCAGAAGGGCGGCTGGCGGCAAGCGCTGGCCTCAAATGGCAGCTGTCGCGCATCGACGTCCGCTTCCAGTGGTTCCGCATTGATGGCCGCTGGAGCTTTGACAAGGTGACGGCAGCACGCCGCGTTGCCGATGGCGAGATCGCCATCGCTGCCGATAAGCCGGCGCGCATTTCCGCCCGCGTCGAATGGGGCACCTATCGCCTTGACGTCCTCTCGGCCAAACCGGGCGAAGCGGCAACCAGCATCACCTTTTATGCCGGCATTGCCGGCGGCCAGGCGCCCGATGCCCCCGATACCCTCGAGGTCGCGGCCGACAAACCGGCCTACGCACCTGGCGATACCGTGAAACTGCGCGTCACCGCCCGCAACGATGCCGAGGCCACGCTCTATCTCGCCGGCGAGCGCATTCATTCAATCCGTAACATCAAGCTGGCGCGCGGCGCCAATACCATTGATATCGTTGCCGATGCGGCATGGGGCGTGGGGACCTATGCGGTGTTGACAGCCATCCGCCCGCTTGACGAGGCCCAGCGCCGCCAGCCCGGCCGCGCCATCGGCGTGCGCTGGCTTTCCCTCGACACGACAGCGCGCGCACTCCCCGTGACGATTGATGCGCCTGCTGTCGTCCGTCCGCGCCAGAAGCTGACGATTCCTCTGAAGCTTGACCTTACGCCGGGAGAGGAAGCGTTCGTGACGCTGGCTGCCGTTGATATCGGCATCCTCAACCTCACCGGCTACAAGGCGCCCGACGCCAACGCCTATTATTACGGGCAGCGCCTGCTTGCCACCGAATTCCGCGATATCTATGGCTATCTCATCGACGGCATGCAGGGTAATCGCGGGCGATTGCGCTCCGGTGGCGATGGCAACAGCGAGGGGCTGCAGGCAAGCCCGCCGACGCAAGCCCCGCTTGCCCTCTTCAGCGGTATCGTCAAGGTCGATGCCAACGGCCAGGCCACCGTCACGTTCGATCTGCCGGCCTTTACCGGCAGCATGAGGGTGATGGCGCTGGCGTGGAGCAAGAATCGGCTGGGCCATGCGTCTGCCGATGTGATCGTCCGCGATCCGCTGGCCATAACCGTGTCAGCCCCGCGCTTTCTGGCAGTCGGTGATCGCTCGCGCCTGCTTGTCGAAGTCAATAATGTCGAGGGCCCCGCCGGCGATTACCGGCTCACCGTCACGACCAACGGCCCGGTGCGTCTTGCCACGGGCGCTGGCCCGCACATCCTTAAACTGACAGCCGGTGGGCATACGGCCATGACCATGCCCATCACGGTTCAGGGGATCGGCTCAGCCGATTTCACCTTCACCCTCACCGGGCCAAACGGCATCGGCTCAGCAGCCGACCTCAAATTGCCCTTACGCCCGGCAAATGCGGTTATTGCCCAGCGTATCCTGCGCTCCATTCCGCCCAACGGCTCGCTCGAGTTCGGCAGCGAACTCCTGACAGATATTGTTCCGGGCACCGGCGCGGTCAACCTCTCGGTTGCATCTTATCCGGCACTTGACGATGCGTCCTCGCTCGAGGCGCTTGCCCGCTATCCGCTCGCCTGCACCGAGCAATCCGTATCCCGTGCCCTGCCTCTTCTCTACCTGTCGCAGCCCGGCGCCGGCCCTGGCGCACAAGACGATATGGTGCGTCTTGCCATCGATCGCATTCTCGGTCGTCAGGCAGCCAACGGATCGTTTGGGCTGTGGAGCGCGGGCGGCAGCGATCTGTGGCTTGATGCGCTGGTGGGAGACTTTCTCACGCGCGCCCGGGAACGTGGTATCGCGGTACCCGCAAACGCGTTCGCTCTCGTTCTGGATCGCCTGCGCAACGCCACCGTCAATCAGGGCGAGCGCGCCGATGACGCCATCGCCTACGCACTCTATGTGCTCGCCCGCAATGGCCGCCCGGTGATCGGTGATCTGCGCTATCTTGCCGATACGGACGCAAATGACAGCCTGTCGGCTCTCGGCCGTGGCCAGGTCGCAGCAGCCCTTGCCCTTCTGGGCGATCGCCGGCGCGCCGAGCCGCTTTTCACCAAGGCGGTCGATGAGCTTGAGGACGTCAATGGCGATGAGCCGGGGCGCAATGATTACGGCTCGACGTTGCGCGACGGCGCAGCGCTCGCCACCCTCATCAGTGAATCGGGTCTGCCGGCGCGCGCGCTCCAGCGCACCTTGAGCGCCGTCGACAAGGCGCGCGGCGCGCGGCGTACTTTGTCAACGCAGGAGCATATGTGGATCACGTTGGCCGCACGCGCCGCGCGCGAGGCCGGCAATCCCCTCGCTTTTTCCTTGCAGGGAACAGCCTATCAGGGACCGCTGGCACGCCGCTACCTGGCCGACGATCTCACGGCGGGCAGAATAACGCTCGTCAATCGCACCGCCACGCCCTTGCCGGCAACCCTGACCATCACCGGTTCACCCCTGACACCAGAGCCTGCGACGACAGGCGAGTTGAAACTTGAGCGCAGCTATGTCCGTCTCGATGGCACCAAGGTTGATCCGAAATCGGTTCGCCAGAACGACCGGCTGGTGGTTCTCCTGAAGGTCACCGACCCGGACCCGCCCTTTGCCCATCTGCTCATCACCGATCCGCTGCCGGCGGGTTTTGAAATCGACAGTCCGACACTCGTTGACAGCGCCAAACTGACCGGCACGCCAGCTGGCGATAACGCGCCCGACGCCGTCTACAAGGAGTTTCGCGATGATCGTTTTATCGCCGCGTTCGATCGCAATGATGGGCAGCCGGCCGAATTCACGGTGGCCTATATCGTGCGCGCCGTAGCGCCCGGTCGCTTCGCTCATCCCGGTGCCAGCCTCGAGGATATGTATCATCCCGACCGCTTCGCCCGAACGGCCGCCGGCACTGTCGAGGTGACGATCGCGCCATGATCAGCCGGCGGGCAAGGAACAGTCTTGCGCTGTGCGCTGCAGTGCTGCTGCTCGGATTTGCCGCGCCGCCCGCTGCGCGCTTTGCCATCCGTCAGCTTGCCCCGCCATCCCTCGCGCCGGCCAGCAATCTGTCAACACTTGTCCTTGATCGTCACGGCGAGCTGCTTCGTCCCTTCCTCACCAATGATGGCAAATGGCGCCTGCCCGTGGATGTTGAGGCCATTGACCAGCGTTTCCTCGCATTACTGATCGCCTATGAAGATCGGCGTTTTTATTCCCATAGCGGCATCGATGCGCTGGCACTGATCCGCGCTGGCTTCCAGCGCCTGTGGCGCGGGCGAGTGGTGTCCGGCGGCTCGACCATCACCATGCAGCTTGCCCGCCTGCTTGAACCGCGCCCGGAGCGCAGTCTGACGGCTAAATTGCACCAGATGTTGCATGCGCTGGCGCTGGAGGCGCGCCTGAGCAAGCGGGACATCCTGCGCCTCTATCTGACGCTTGCGCCCTATGGCGGCAATCTGGAAGGGTTGCGCACCGCAAGCCTCGCCTATTTCGGCAAGGAGCCGCGCCGGCTCAGTATCGGTGAAACGGCCCTGCTGGTCGCGCTGCCGCAAAACCCCGAGGCACGCCGCCCCGATCAGGCGGTAGCCGCCGCGCGCCAGGCGCGAGAGCGTGTCTTGCGCCGGCTCGAGCGGCTGGGTGCCGTCAGCAGCGCCGATATCGCCGCCGCCGCCGATGAGGTCATACCCGTATCACGCCGCGCCATACCCCTTCACGCCGCCCATCTGGCCGAACGTCTGATGTCCTCCACGTTCGGTTCGCAGCAGATCATCACGACGATCGATAAATCTCTGCAAGTGAGCCTTGAAGCGCTCATTGCCGAGCGGGTGGCAAGTCTGGGACCGAAATTATCAGCTGCCATCATCGTCCTTGATAATGGCAGCGGCGCGCTCCGTGCCCATGTGGCATCCGCTGGCTATCTTGATCGCACCCGTGCTGGCGCGGTTGACATGACGCTGGCGCTGCGCTCGCCCGGCTCGACGCTGAAGCCGTTCATCTACGCTCTTGCCTTCGATGAGGGGCTTGCTCACCCCGAGACGCTGGTGAGCGATGAGGCACAGCGCTACGGTGCCTACGCTCCCGTCAATTTCGACCGTGGCCACCAGGGCACGCTCAGCGTGCGCAAGGCATTGCAACAATCGCTTAATCTTCCGGCGATTGAATTTCTCGAACGTCTGACACCCCAGCGGTTCCTGTCACGCCTCAACGCGGCAGGCGCGGCCACAATCCTGCCAAACGGCACCGTGCCCGGTCTTGCCGTTGGTCTGGGTGGGCTGGGGATGAGTTTGAGCGATCTCGCGCGGCTCTATAGCGGACTGGCGCGCGGCGGCACAACCATCGCGCTTCGCTCGCAGGCCAGCGATCCGGTGATCGAGCAGCGCCTGAGCGACCCTCTCGCTGCCTTTTATGTCGCCGACATCCTGCGTCAGGCACCACCGCCCGATGGCATGCTGGGCGGGCAGTTCGCCTTCAAGACAGGGACGTCCTATGGTTTTCGCGACGCCTGGGCGGTTGGCTTCACCCGGCAGACGACGATTGCCGTATGGGTTGGCCGCCCCGATAACGGAGCGGTTTCCGGCCTGACCGGGCGCGGCGCCGCAGCGCCGCTATTGTTTGAAGCCTTCGCCAGATTGCCGCGCGCCGGCGATCTGCCAGCGCCGCCAGACGGCGCGCTGTCGGTGACGAACGCGTCCCTTCCCCCGCCTTTGCGTGCGTTTGGTCAGGCTGCTTATCGCTTCAGCCAGTCCCATGGCGGAACGTTGGGCGAAGCACGCCTCAGCGTCGCCTTCCCGCCCGACGGCTCCCGCCTGGAACGCAATCCGGACGAGCCGATCCTTCTCAAGGGTGCGGGCGGCGTGACGCCGCTGCAATGGTTCGTCGATGGCGTGCCATTGCCCGGAGACGACATCCGCCGCAGCGCCGAATGGCTGCCGCGTGGGCCTGGCTTCGTCCGCATCTCGGTCAATGATCGCAGCGGGGCGAGCGCGTCGGTGAGAATCCGCCTCGATTGAGCACACTTGACCCGCTGCAAGCTTTCGTTTGCCTTGGGCCCGCCTGATTCGTAGGTGAGGAGACCGGGATGCGGACAACGCGGCTATGCCAGATTCTGGCAACGATCCTGATGTGCCTGGCATTCGCCGGCGCAGCGCTGGCGACCGATGCCACCGTCAAGAAGCGTCTCGATACCCATCGCGCGCTGATTGAACGGCTCAATGCAGCCCTCCAGCGCCAAGGTCTCACCCAGGACGAATTATCGGGATTGCGCAGTGACATCGACGGCGCCAGCGGCGATCTTGGTGACCTTATTGTTGATCTTGAACCCGACGCCAAGGCGAGCGATGAACGACTGAAACAGATCGGGCCGAAGCCTGAAGGCGGGCAGAGTGAAGCACCGGAGATAACGAAGGACCGCGAGGCGGAAAGCAAAAACCTCAACGAATTGAACACCGCGCTCCGCCAGGCGCGTGTGCTGCAGGTTGACCTGTCGCAATTGTCCGACCGCATTATCGAGCGCCGGCGCGATCTTTTCACCCGTCAGATCTTCGAGCACACCCAGTCGATTCTCGATCCCAGCCTCTGGCGCGAGGTGTTCAGCGCCCTCCCGCGCATCACCGTGGGTATCAGCTATCTTGTCTCCGACTGGATTGCCATCCTCAGCAGGACCGGTAATTTTCTTGAATTTGCTGTCCTTCTGGCGGTGATTGGCGTTGCCACCATCCTCTACCGCCCCGTCCGCCAGCGCCTGCTGTCAGCGCCGGTCAGCGCTCTTTTCCGTCACGGCAAAGCCGACAAGCCAAGCCCCATGGAGCGCGCCCTGCTGGCGGTATGGACAGCGCTCATCAACGCCCTTTTGCCGGTGGCAGTTGTCTTTCTTGTGGCCCGCGTTCTGGCCGGGCTTGATCTGCTGCCCTTCCGTTTCCGCATCCTTGCCGATGCGGTGATTTATGCCACCGCCATCTTGACCGGCGTCAGGGCGATAGCCCTCACACTGTTTGAGCCCGCCCGGCCATTATGGCGCTTGTTGCCGATGTCCGACCGTCTGGCGCAACCTGCCATGGCAAGCCTCACAGCCATCGCCTCCGTCATTGCCGGCTTTCATCTCCTCCAGCAGTTTAACAACACCATCGCCGTTCCCCTGCCGGTGACGCTTGCCACGTTCGGCACGAAGGCGCTCATTTTCTCGATCGTTCTTGCCGCCGGCCTCGCAGCCGTCGCCTATGTCGAGAACTCGGAACAGGAGGAGCGCGCAAAAAGCGCCTATGGTGATCCGGCACTGAGTTCGCCGCTGTGGCGGACACTAAGGCTGGCGCTCTGGCTCGCCGTTCTGTTTGTCGGTGGCGGCGCGCTCTTCGGCTATCTCGCCTTTGCGTCATTTCTGGCCGGGCAGGTCGTCTGGGCGGTCATCATCCTCGGCGTGCTGGTGATTGCTCTTAACCTCATAGATGTCGCGGTCGGCGAGATCACCCGCCCCGACACGCGCGCCGGCCGGCGCCTTGCCATCATGCTGGGCATCGAATCAAGTTCCGTTGCGCTCTCCGGCATTCTGAGTTCCGGTATCCTGCGTGCCTTCGTTACGATTATTGCGGTCTTCATGCTGATCGCGCCATGGGGCGTTGATTCACGCGACGCGCTCGACATGATGCGCGCCGCCTTCTTCGGGGTGAAGATCGGCGGCATCACCCTGTCGCTCGCAGCCCTTCTCGGCAGCCTTGGCATCTTTACCATCGGCCTCATCATCACCCGGGCGGTCCAGCGCTGGCTGGACCAGCGCTTTCTGCCAGCCACCCGCATGGATATCGGCCTGCGCAACTCGATCTATACCGGCATCGGCTATATCGGCATCATCATCGCCGCCGCCATCGGCTTTACCTATCTCGGCATTGATTTCCAGAACCTCGCCATCGTCGCCGGCGCTCTGTCGGTTGGTATCGGCTTCGGCCTCCAGTCGATCGTATCGAACTTTGTGTCAGGGCTCATTCTTCTTGCCGAACGCCCGATAAAATCGGGCGATCTTATCGTTGTCGGCGATGCCGAAGGCTATGTGAAGCGCATCAACGTCCGCGCCACTGAAATCGAAACCTTCGATCGCGCCGTGCTGATTGTACCAAATTCCGCACTGGTCTCCGGCAATGTCAAAAACTGGATGCACAACGATCTGCTGGGCCAGGCCAAGATACGTGTTGGCGTCGCCCACAGCGTCGATCCCCATAACGTCCGCGATCTTCTGGTTGAGATCGCCAGGGTGCATCCGATGATCTTGCCACAGCCCTCGCCGAAGGTGTTGATGAGCGAGATCACCGAAGGCGCGATGATTTTCGAGCTGCGCAGCGTTGTCGCCAATGTCGACAATGTCGCAACAGTCTGTAGTGATCTGCGCTTCGAGATCGTGCGTCGCTTCGCCGAAGCCGGGTTTGTCATCCGCTGATGACCCCTTCCCATGACTGGCGGGCGATGCCCTGGAGATGATGATGACGCATATGAAGTCCCCGCTGTCGCTGACGCTGCTGGCGGCCCTCTGCCTGACCCTGACCGGCTGTGGCGAGCCCCGCCTCGGCTCGCGCCCCGTACCGCCGCTCTTTCAGGATATGGCGCGCTACGGGCTGACGGTCGATCTGCCAACCGCAGCGTCGGTCTTCACCGGCTATCGGCATAATTTTGGTCTGTCGGCGGTTGAGCCTGATCCGCGCCTTGTCGAGGTCGCGCGCGAGATGGCGGCAACGCTTGCCGGGCGCGACGACATCAAGGCTTCCCTGACGCAGACAGCCATCACCGAGCGATTGAACAGGCGCGGCATTCAGGTGGTGCAGGCGGGTGAAAATGTATCAGCCGGCTATCACACGCTCGCTGAAGCCTTTTCCGGCTGGCGCGGCTCAAAGCCGCATGACCAGGTGTTGAAGCTGCCCGGCGCCACGCATTTTGGTATTGCCGCCATCTATGCACCGCGCTCGAAATATAGTGTGTTCTGGGTGCTGGTGATGGCTCGCAAGGGGTGAGGCGATCATCGGAGCACGGCGATGCTGCACAGCGCTGACGATTACCAGTCCCTCCGCCGGAATTTTACGTGGCAGATTCCTGCTCGCTACAACATTGCTACCTATTGTTGTGATCGCTGGGCCGAAACTGACCCGACGCGCCCCGCCATCTTGTGGAAGGATGACCACGACCGCATCGCCGCGCTGAGCTTCGCCGATATGCAGAAACAGGCCAATCGTCTGGCCAACGCGCTCCAGGCGCTGGGCATTCAGCGCAGTGATCGCGTCGCCATCATCCTGCCGCAGGGCTGGCAGGTGCCGGTCATTCACATGGCGCTCTACAAGCTGGGCGCGATCGCCCTGCCGCTCGCCGTTCTCTTCGGGGTCGAGGCGCTGGAATATCGTTTGCGCGATGCCGGCGTCACACTGGCGATCAGCAATCTCGTGGGCCTTGCCAAGATCGCCGAGATTCGCGCTCGCTTGCCGGCGCTGTCGACATTGCTCTCGACCGAGGGCCCGGCCGCCGGCGCGCTGGAATTCACGGCGCTGCTGGCGGGTGCCCGCGACCGGTTTGTGACCGCCGACACCGGGCCCGATGATCCGGCGATGATGATCTACACATCCGGCACGACCGGCCCGCCCAAAGGCGCGCTCCATGCCCATCGTGTTGTCCTTGGCCATCTGCCAGGCGTCCAGATGGCACATGCCTTTCTGCCCGAGGAGGGAGACCGGCTGTGGACGCCCGCTGACTGGGCCTGGGCGGGAGGGCTGCTCAACATCCTGCTGCCCGCCCTTCATTTCGGTCTGCCGGTCGTGGCCGGGCGCAATGAAAAATTCGACCCTGATCGCGCTTACGGGCTCATGGCCGACTTCGCGGTCCGTAATGCCTTCATCCCGCCAACGGCTCTGAAAATGCTGCGCACCGCCCCGCTGCCTGCCGGGCGCCACAAGCTTGTTTTGCGCACCATAGGCTCAGGGGGAGAAAGCCTCGGGGCTGAAACCTTTGCCTGGTCGCGCGAGGCCTTCGGCTTCGCGGTCAATGAATTCTATGGCCAGACGGAATGCAATCTCGTGCTTGCGTCCTGCGCCCGCATTGGCGTCAGCAAAGCCGGCTTCATCGGCAAGCCGGTACCCGGCCATGAGGTGGCCGTCATCCGTGATGACGGAACAATATGCGCCGCCATGGAGCCGGGCCAGATCGCTGTCAGGCGCCCTGATCCGGTGATGTTTCTGGCCTACTGGAATCAACCGGAGGCGACCACCCGCAAATTCATCGGCGACTGGATGACAACCGGCGATCAGGGGCTGGTTGATGAAGAGGGCTATGTCCATTTCATCGGCCGCGATGATGATGTCATCACGTCGGCCGGCTACCGTATCGGCCCGGGCGAGATCGAGGACTGCCTGCTGAAACACCCGGCCGTTGCCCTTGCCGCCGTGATCGGCAAGCCGGATGCGCTGCGCACCGAAATCGTCAAGGCTTTCATCCAGTTGAAAGCCGGCCACAGTGAAAGCGAGACGTTGCGCAACGACATCAGCGCCTTTGTTCGCGAGAGATTATCGGCTCATGAGTATCCGCGCGAGATCGCCTTCGTCGACAGCCTGCCGATGACAACGACCGGCAAGATCATCCGTCGCCTGCTGCGCGATCAGCTCTGAATGATCGGCCCGCGCCGCCAGATGCCAAGTGCCAGGCGATGGCGCCGCCACGCTGCCGAAATCAGCAACATGGTTTCGATGATGAGCGTCAGCGCTGCCGCAATCGCCAGCCCGGCGACACCGAAGGCATAAGCAAGCGCTGCCTGCAGGACGAGGCCAGTCACCAGGGTAATCACATAGACGCGGGCGCAGGCGGCCTGATCGCCGATCGCTGCCAAAAGACGCTCTGCCGGCCCGATCGAGGCGCGGGCAAGGAAGCCGAGCGCCATGACAAACATCAGCGGGTAGTAGGGGACGAAATCACTCCCAAACAGCGACAGAAACGGGCGGCCTAGCGCCAGCATGAGCGCAAGCGAGGCGAAACTCGCCCAGAACATCCAGCCCGTGCTCCGCCTCACAATGGCGGCAAGCTTATCCTTCTCGCCACGCGTGTGGTGTGCAGCCAGACGATGCGACACCGCCGCCCCCACCGCAAAGGACACAAACGCACCCAGCACCATGGTTTTCGTCACAGCATAATAGGCGCCGACATCCTGCGGCGTTGCAAGAAACGCAAGGATGACCACATCGCTGTTCTGCACGATGATGCGTGAGCCTTCCGACACCAGCAAGGGCAGGCTGGCGGCAAGCCATGCCGGCGTTGCGTAAGAAAGCGATCCGGCCGTGACCCGGTTTGCCAGCAGGCGCGACAGCAATATCGCCTGAACGATACCAGTGGCCCAGGTGGCGATGACGGCACTGACGGCAATGGTCCGGGCATTGGGCATGAAGCCTGCCGCAAGTGCCAGAAGCGCGACAGCAAACAGCAGAAGCGGGCGCAGAAGATAAGGCGGCGCTAACCCGAGCAGCGGCGCGTCATGGCAGCGCGCGAGCGCGTCCTGGATTTCCGTTAGAGTAAACAGCGGCAGGCAGCACAGCACCAGGATGAGCGGCGCGATATGCGCATCCGCGATTGACCAGACGATGTTAATGACATGGATCATCATCGCCGCAACGATGGTAGCGCTGATGACGGCGATGATGCGGCTCACCCGCAGGAAGCCGCGCAAGCCGGCGATGTCGTGATTGGCTTTCAATTCGGCAATGAGCCGGGGCGCTGACAAGGAAAGACCCAGTCCCGCCAGATGTCCGACAATCAGCACAACCGACCACACATAGACATAGATGCCGTATTCGCCGGCACCGATGCTGCGGGCCAGCCAAATCTGCATCGCATAGGTGATCACAGCGCTTGCCAGTCGCAGCGCGAACGCAAGAACGGCAGCCTGAGCGCCCATGCCCGACGCAGAAACGCGCCGCAACACCACCCGCCACCACGCTGGCTTGTCCGCCTTCAGTTCCGCAGGCGTGGAAGTGCTCTTGGCGCCGATCTGGAGACTGATATCGCTCAACTGTCCCCGCTTCCTGGACTGCCACAGGCGCGCATCGTGTCAAAAATCAGGGGGAGTTTAGCTTTTCGCCGTTAAAAAACAGTGCCACCGCCATTCTGACCATGGCAACTGTTACGGTTTGACAGGGGCGGGGTTGGGTGGGCTGGTCCGGAGGCGACGTTGGGGCTGGGGGCTGGGGTGCCGCCGCCCCCGGACCAAGCCCGAGGCAACATCTGGATGATGACGACGGCGCATGGCGCTAACGCGACAGTATTGGGGCGGAAACGTGACATTATCGTCTATTTTTCTGGGCTGGTTGTGCTGCCGCTTTTGCCAGTTCTAGGACGATATGTCGCACCCTTGCAGAGCCCGGCGGTTCACGGCATGTTTTGGCAATCATCGAGCCGGGGCCCGCAGCAAGGTCCCGTCAGCGGGCCAGGCGAGGGAGGACATGTGGCTGAGACAGATGCAGGTCACGACAGCGCCAAAGGTGCGGTCCTCGCCTTTCCGCTGGCAGCACCGCGTCCACGGATCATGTTTGACCGACGCGAATTGCAGGTCATCCTGCGCCTCTACGGGGTGATGGTGGCGGCGGGCGAATGGCGCGACTATGCCATCGACATGTTGAGCGAACAGGCGGTTTTTTCGGTTTTTCGACGCTCCAGCGAAATGCCGCTCTACCGCATCGCCAAGACCCCGCGCAACGCCCGCAAGCAGGGTATCTACAGCGTCATGACCGCTGATGGCCGCATCCTCAAACGTGGCCAGGACCTGACACAGGTGCTGCGCATCCTGTCAAAAAAGCCCAAACTGGTCACCTGAACGCAACAGGCCCCGGAATGCATCCGGGGCCTGCGATTTGAAGTGTTGTGCTCAGGCGATCAGTCGTTGCGGTTACCAAAGAGCGACAGCATCATCTGGAACATGTTGATGAAGTTCAGATAAAGCGACAGCGCGCCGGCAATCGACAATTTCTGCACTTCGCCAAGCTCAAGCCCGTCGTAATAGGATTCCTTCAGGCGCTGGGTGTCGAAGGCGGTGAGGCCGGCGAACACCAGGATGCCGATGCAGGAAATGGCGAATTGCAGGGCCGAGGAGGCGAGGAACAGGTTGACCAAGCCGGCGATGACGATGCCGATCAGGCCCATGAACAGGAAATTGCCCATGCCGGTGAGGTCGCGCTTGGTGGTGTAGCCCCACAGCGACAGCGCGGCAAAGGAGGCGCCTGTCATGAAGAACACCTGAACAATCGACCCCAGCTTGTAGACGAGGAAGATGGTCCCCATCGACACGCCCATGACGCCGCAGAAGAGCCAGAACAATAACTGGAGCGTCGAGGTGCTGAAGCGCTCAAACCCGGCTGACAGGGCAAAAACAAAGCCCAGTGGCGCCAGCATCAATACCCATTTGAGCGGGCTGACGAAGACCAGGCGACCGAATTCGGTGAGATAGGTGTTCTGGCCGATGCGCGCCGCCGCCTGCGAGGCATCGCCTGTGACAGCCAGACTAGCGACAAGATAGGCGGCAAGGCCCGTCAAAGCCACGCCAAGCGCCATGTAGTTGAAGACGCCAAGCATGAAGCTGCGAAGGCCCTGGTCGACGGACATGTCCATCGAACGCGCATAGGGCGCGTAAACGGGACGATCGAAGTTTTGCATAGCAATACCCCTGTAATAGTGCCGGATCGTGACGATGACCCCGACACGGAAATCGATGAGCCCAATGCTCACCCCGACAATATGCCTGCGACGAAAGTCTAGCGCAAGGGGGGTCGCCCATAAATTCGCAGCGGTGGTTAAGTGCGTTACCCTGATGCGAACAGGTCGTGGCCCTAGATCGCGCGAAGCAATCTGGCCGGCCGCTGTCGCAGCAGCGACCATGCGCCCGCCAGCCCGAAGGACAGGGTGACGGCAAGCGACAGCCCGGCAATCGCCATGGCCAGGCCGGCGGAGCCGACAAAATCGACTTTCATCACCTTGGTGACCACCATCCACGCCACGCCATGCCCGGCAAGAATGCCGATGGCCGCCGTCACCAGGCCAAGCAACAGAAATTCGACCGCAAGCGCCCCAACCAGCGTGAGCCGGGTCGCGCCCAGCGTCTTGAGAATGACCGCATCGAACAGGCGGGCGCGGTGGCTGGAGGCAATCGCCCCCGCCAGCACGAAGAGGCTGGCGATAATCGCCACGCTGGCCGCTCCACGCACCGCTATCGCCAGTTTGGCGACCAGATTATTGATTGTCTCAAGCGCTTCCTTGACGCGGATAACCGTAACGGCGGGAAAGGCCTCACCCACCTGCCGGAGCAAGACGGTTTCATCCGCAGCCTTCGTTGATCCCGGCAGCGTCAGCGTGGCAAGCTCGCTCATCGGCGCACCGCGAAAGGTGGCGGGCGAGAACATCATGACGAAATTGATGCCAAGCGTTTCCCATTGAACCGTCCGCGTATTGGCGATCTCGGCATCGATATTGCGCCCCAGCACATTGACCGTGACCTGGTCACCCACCTTGAGGCCAAGGCCGCGAGCGACCTTTTCCTCAAATGAGACCAGCGGCCGGCTTTCATCGGCCGACCACCATTTGCCATCAACCAGTCGCGCATTCTCCGGCAGCGTTTCAGCCGTCGTCAGGCCGCGATCACCCGAAAGCACCCAGGCAGCGTCCGCTGACGCCTTGACCGCTTCCGCCGGCACACCGTTAAGCGTGACGATCCGCCCGCGCAGCAGCGGAACGCTATCGCTCTTGCCGTCGGGCGCGGCTTTGGCAAGAAAGGCGCGGAAGGCTGGCAATTCGCTGCTGCGAATATCGAGAAAATAAAAGCTTGGTGCCCGCTCCGGCAGAGCAGCGGTGAGCTGACGGCGCAGATTACTGTCGATAAGGCCAAGCGCTACCAGCAGCGTCAGACCAAGACCGAGCGAGAGAACAACTGCGGCCGTTGGCGCGCCCGGCCGGTAAAGGCTGGTGAGAGCAAGCCGCACAGGGAGAAACGTGTACCGTGGCACGGCAGCTGCCAGCCACATCACGAGCCGGGCGGTGAGGCGCAGCACGACGAACGCCGCAATGGCCGCCGCTGCATAGATTGCCGGCACCCGCCAATCATCTGCCGTGAGGGTGGCAACCGCAATCACCGCTATCGTCGCCGCCAACGCTGCGAGAATATAAGCCGCACGCGGACGCACAGGCCCGCCCTGCCGGTCGTCGCGATATAACGACTGGACGGGCACGTCATGGGCTTCGCCAAGCGACCACACGGCAAAGGCAAAGGAAATCATCAGCCCATAAAAAGCAGCCAGAACGAGCCCTGAGGGATAAATGCCAAGCGTGACATTAAGTGGCAGAAGATCACCAAACACAGTGATCAGGGCAAAGGGCAGCGCCAGACCGATCACACAGCCAATTGCAATTCCAAGCCCCGCCACCATGCCGGCCTGAACGAGATAGGTGAGGGCGGCAAAACCTCCGCTTGCGCCCAGCGCTTTCAGTGTTGCAATCGCCGGGCGCCGCGCCGCGATCTGGGCGGCGACCGCATTGGCAACGCCCACGCCGCCGACCAGGAGAGCGGTGAGCCCGACCAGATCGAGAAACTGGGTGAACCGCGTGATGTTGGAAGCCAGTTGCTGCGAGGCATTGCCGCGGGTGCGCGCCTCCCATCCGGCGCTGGGGAAATGGGTGCGCGCCTCGTCGGCAAGCGCCTTTAACCTCGCAGCCGACGCCTGCGGCAGTGCGATGCGGTAGGTCCAGCGCACAAGGCTGCCCGGTTGCAGCAGCTGGCTTGCCCTGAGCGCGTCGGTCGAGACCATCACACGCGGACCAAATCCGATGCCGCCGGCAAGCTTGTCCGGCTCGCCATCAAGACGGGCACGGATCTGCAGGCTCAGCCCGCCGAGTGACAGACGCTCACCCACCGCAAGACCGAGCTTGTCGAGGAGAGCGGCTTCGGCAACCGCCCCGAAGGCGCCATCGCGAAACGCAAAAAGATCGCTTGGCGCTACCGGCGGCGCGGTGATCAGACGGCCCGCCAGCGGATAGGCGTCGTCGACCGCCTTCACCTCAGCAAGCGTCTGGCGCCCGTCGACCCTGGCCATTGCCCGCAGCGTCGCCTGACGGCTGACCGGCCCCAACCCGGCAAAATAGGCAAATTCATCGCCATCCGCCTCGCGATGGCTGAGCGACCACGAGACATCGCCACCAAGGATGCTTCTGCCCTCGCGCTGCAGGCTGTCATTGAGGCCGCGCGCAATGGTGTCGACCGTAACGATGGCTGCCACACCAACCGCGAGGCACCCGACAAACACCGTCAGCCCCTGAAAGCCGCCGCGCAGATCACGCAACGCCAGCCGTGCCGCCAGGGTCAGGCTTTGCCACATCGTCAAGCCCGTCACGCCGCCGCTCCGGCGGTACGATCGGCACTGTCGCTGTCGATGCGCCCTGCCCGTAACGTGATCTTCCGGTCACAGCGATTGGCGAGGTCGCCGTCATGGGTGACGAGAACGAGGGTCGTTCCTGTTTCCATTTGCCGGCGAAACAGCAGGTCAGCGACCTGGGTGCCATTCGCCTCATCGAGATTGCCGGTGGGCTCATCAGCCACCAGCAATGTCGGCGCCCCGATCAGCGCCCGGGCAATGGCCACACGCTGCTGTTCGCCGCCCGATAGCTGGGCCGGGTAGTGGGTGAGCCGCTCGCCAAGCCCGATCAGCGCCAATTCCTCGCGCGCCCGGGCAAACGCATCCGCCCTGCCGGCAAGCTCCAGCGGCACAGCCACATTTTCAAGCGCCGTCATGGTCGCAATGAGATGAAAGGACTGGAAAACAATCCCGATCCGCGCGCCACGAAACCGCGCCAGCCTGTCTTCGCCAAGCCGGGCGATATCCTCGCCGGCAACGATCACCTTTCCTGAATCAGGCGGCTCAAGCCCGGCCAGGACCGCAAGCAGGGTTGATTTTCCTGATCCCGACGGCCCCACCACGCCAAGCGAAGTACCGCCCTCGATATCAAGGGTGATCTCTTTGAGAACATGAACGCGCGCGGCGCCCTGACCAAGCGACAGGTCGACTTTTTCAAGGCGCGCTACACTTCCGTTCACCATCGACCTCACCTATCTTGGACCAGGCATCCCCATATGTGGATGAAATTGCGCAATGCCAATCCCTGTCGTTATACTGTTTTGTTGTAACACTGGATTGAGCGGGGCGGCGATGATGATCAGGGGACGTTCAAGACCATCATGAGGAGGATTGCCGCGTATCTTGCCCTCACGATCAGCCTTGCAGGCATTCTGGCAGCGCCAGTCGCATCGGCGGAGCGGACGCTCAGGCTGGTCGCGGTGGGCGACAGCCTGACAGCTGGCTACGGCCTGCCGGCGAAGGACAGTTTCCCTGCCCAGCTGGAAGCCTTGCTGCGCCAGCGTGGGCTCGACGTGCAGCTCATCAATGCCGGCGTGTCAGGCGATACAACGTCTGGAGGCCTGGCGCGCTTTGACTGGTCGGTCCCTGAGGGCACAGACGGGGTTATTCTTGAACTGGGAGCCAATGACGCCCTGCGCGGTCTTGACCCGGTAGCAGCCGAAAAAGCCCTTGATGTCATGCTTTCGCGTCTCCAGGAGCGCCGCATACCGGTCCTGCTCGCCGGCATGTACGCGCCGCGCAATCTGGGGCCGGAATATGTAACGGCATTCGATGCCATCTACCCGCGCCTGGCTGAAAAATACGGGACTGTTTTCTACCCCTTTTTTCTCGAAGGCATGATGGGTGTCCCCGCTCTGGACCTGGGTGACGGGCTTCATCCCAATGCCGAAGGGGTCAACGTGATCGCCCGTGGCATTCTGCCGAAGGTGGAAGAGTTGATCACCCGTATCCGCCAACGCTAGTCGTGCCTGCGGCAATTGCCCCATTGCCCGGCGCTAGCCCGCAGCGCTAGAAGCATTGTCATGAATGATCTCGCCGCCCCCTCCGGCCTCGCCGCCCTTGCCAATCCCAGCAAGTTTCTGGCACTTGCCGCGCGGCTGTTGCCCTGGCTGAGCGCAGCGACAGTGATCCTGCTGGTGAGCGGCCTCTACGCCGCTTTCTTCATCGCTCCGCCGGATTACCAGCAGGGCGAGACGGTACGCGTCATGTTCATCCACGTACCCAGCGCCTGGTTGTCTCTTGCCATCTACACGATGATGGCGATCGCCGCCCTCGGCACGCTGGTGTGGCGCCACCCGCTCGCTGATGTCACCATCAAGGCCGCCGCGCCGCTGGGAGCGGTTTTTGCACTCATCTGTCTGGTTACCGGCTCGCTGTGGGGCCGGCCGATGTGGGGCACGTGGTGGGTGTGGGATGCCCGCCTCACCTCCATGTTCGTGCTCTTTCTGATGTATGCGGGCATCATCGCTCTGGCGCAGGCGATCGAGGAACCGACCCGCGCCGGCAAAGCGGTGGCTATTCTGGTGCTGGTGGGGTTCGTCAACATTCCCATCGTCAAATTCTCGGTCGATTGGTGGAACACACTGCATCAGGGTGCCTCCGTGTTCCGCGCCGGCGGGCCGACGCTTGACCCGTCCATACTCTGGCCATTGCTCCTCATGGCGCTTGCCTTGTCATGCCTGTTTGCCGTCATGCAGCTTTTGGCCATGAAGGCCGAAATTGCCCGCCGCCGCGCCCGCACCCTTGCCATTCTGGCCGCCAGCCGGCCCGCCTCGCGCGCCACGATAGGCCGGTGATGATCGTGCTCGGGCCCCATGGCAGCTTCATCATCGCGGCCTATGCCTTCGCCGTGCTGGCGTTGATCGGACTTTTCGTCTGGATCCTCCTCGATTTGCGCCGCCAAACGCGGCTTGTCGTCAGGCTGGAGGCGGCCCGCACCATGCACACCGATGATTCGGCATCGCCCACCCCATGATCTCCTCACCCGGCCAACCGGTTGCACCTGAGCCCGCACGCGCGCGGCGCCTGCTGCTGATTTTGCCCCTGGCTGCCTTCTGTGCGTTGGCCTTGCTGTTTTTCCTCAAGATCACCGATAGCGGTAATCCCGCAACCCTGCCCTCGGCGCTGCGCGGCAGGCCCGTTCCCGACTTCGCGCTGCCATCCTTGGCGGGAAGCGAGCATCCCGGACTGAGCACTGCCGATGTCAAGGCGGGGCGCGTCAGCCTCGTCAATGTCTGGGCCTCGTGGTGCATCCCCTGTCGCGACGAGCATCCGATGCTGATGGCTCTCGCACAGAGCCCGGATTTCGACCTTTACGGCATCAACAACAAGGACAATGCCGAAACCGCTCGCCGCTTTCTCGGCCAGCTCGGCAATCCCTTCAAACGCATCGGCAGCGACAGCAATGGTCGCGTCTCCATCGACTGGGGGGTTTACGGCGTGCCCGAAACCTTTGTCGTCGACGGCACGGGTACCATCACGCTGCGCCATGTCGGGCCGCTGAGCCCGGATATCATCGACAAGGTCATTTTGCCGGCGATTGCGGCGGCCGCACAGCGATAGGCCCCGCAATTCTGGGGATTGTTTGCGGCATCGAACGCCGGCGCGGCTGAGATTCGAACCCTTATTTTTTCGACAGCAGCGGATTTGACACAAATCCGCATTCCCATCTCGTCTTGTGCCATCGCTACAGATTACTTTAAGGTCTTGATTATTAACGCAATGAGCGGAGAGCGGCGTGAACCCCCTGATTGTACCTGTGATCTTGTGCGGTGGTTCCGGCTCTCGCCTGTGGCCGGCCTCCCGCGAGGCTTACCCGAAGCAGCTTTTGTCGTTCGGGAATACAGGGTCGCTTTTCCAGCAGACCATCGCCCGGGTCACCGGGCCGGAATTTGCCCCGCCCGTCATCATTTCAAACAATGATTATCGGTTTCTGGTTGCCGAACAGATGCAGTCCGTTTCCTGCAAGGGGGATCTGATCCTCGAGCCGGCGCGCCGTGACAGCTGCGCCGCGATCGCCGCAGCAGCGATCTATGTCATGGCGCGTGATGCGGACGCTGTCCTTCTGGTTTTGGCAGCCGACCATGCGATTGCCGACACGGCCCATTTCGTTGATCACGTCTTGCGCGGCAGGATGGCGGCTGAGAGCGGACATCTTGTGACATTTGGGGTCACGCCGACCTCGCCATCCACCAGTTACGGCTATATCCGGCCAGGCCCCGCTTTGCCCGATATGGCGGGTATCAACAGGATAGACGCCTTTGTGGAGAAGCCGGATCGGGCAAAGGCACAACATTATATCGAAGCCGGATATCTGTGGAATACGGGCAATTTTCTGTTCACGGCCCAAGCTTTCCTGCGGGAATTGAAAGCCTATCAGCCCGTCATCTTCGAAACCGTCAGCAGGTCTGTACAATCAGCCACACGTGATCTCGATTTTATTCGGCTCGATAGCGCGTCTTTCATGGAAGCGCCGTCGATCTCCGTCGACTATGCCATTATGCAGGAAACAAAATCGGCAGCCGTCATTCAATCGGATTTCAACTGGTCTGATGTTGGCTCCTGGGACATGATATGGCAATTGTCTGAAAAAGATGAATATAATAATTCGATAGAAGGAAATGTCGTTTTACATAACACAAATAATTCATATGTACGATCGCAAAACATACTCACGACTGTAGTGGGGCTTAATGATGTTATTGTAATCACGACAAGAGACGCTGTTTTAGTAACATCACAGGGAAAATCCGAAGAGCTAAAAGGCCTGGTAGCGAAACTTGTAAAAAACAATCACTCTGAAGCACGCGATCATGTGCGCGTTTATCGCCCCTGGGGTGATTATGAACAGATTGATAAAGGAGCGCGCTATCAGGTCAAACGTATAACTGTAAAACCAAACGGTAAACTTTCATTACAGAGTCATAAACATCGATCTGAACATTGGGTTGTTGTTTCAGGATCGGCGCACATAAGTGTAGATGGAGTTGATAAAAAATTAGAAGAAAATGAATCGATCTATATTCCCTTGGGTTCAATACATAGGCTATATAATCCAGGTCCTGATAAACTTGAATTGATCGAAGTACAATCCGGAGATTATTTAGGTGAAGATGATATCATACGATATGAAGACATTTATAATCGAGTATAAATAACATTTATTTTCATGTGACATTTTTCTGATTTTAATCGTCTGTGACGTCTCATTCAGAACAAGGCCGGCGTGGGCGGGATGTGTTGACGAAGGCTGCAAGCCCCTGCGGCGGCCATCCCGTATGTGCGGTCGAACACCAGGATAAAGTCAGAATAAATAATTGATATCGTTAAAGTTTTCTCAACGCCACCCGATCAATCGAATGATCGGCGCCCTTGGTAAGGATGAGATCGGCGCGCTGGCGTGTCGGCAGGATGTTTTCCAGCAGGTTTGGCAGGTTGATGCGGCCCCACAGGCGGTTTGCCGCTTTCAGCGCCTCGCCCTCCGACATTTCGGCGTAACGGTGAAAATACGAGCGCGGATCACGAAAGGCCGTTTCACGCAGGCGCATGAAGCGCTCCACATACCAGTCGTGGATTTGCTCTTCATCGGCATCGACATAGATGGTGAAATCAAAGAAATCAGAGACGAAAGGCATCGTGCGCCCGCCATGAGCAGGGCGGGAATATTGCAGCACGTTGAGACCTTCGACGATGAGGATATCAGGGCGGTCGATCTCGCTCGTTTCCTCGGCAACGATGTCATAGAGGAGATGTGAATAGACCGGTGCCTTGACGTGGCGCTTGCCCGCCTTGATGTCGGAGAGGAAACGCAGGAGACGCTTGGTATCGTAGCTTTCGGGAAATCCCTTGCGCTCAAGACTGCTTTCAGCCCGCAGGACGTCGTTGGGGAACAGGAATCCATCCGTCGTCAGCAGATCGACCTTGGGCGTCGTTGGCCAGCGCGCCAGCAGCGCCTGCAACAGGCGCGACGTGGTCGACTTGCCAACCGCCACCGATCCGGCAAGGCCGATGAGATAGGGCACCTTGCCCTCATTGCCCTGATCGCCGAGAAAGCGGGCGGTTGCCGAGAATAATTGCTGGGTTGCGGCGACATAGAGCCACAGCAGGCGCGACAGCGGCAGATAAATCCGCTCCACCTCCTCGATCGAAATCTGGTCATTGACCGAGCGAAGCTTCTCCACCTCGGCCGCGCTCAGCGTCATCGGCGTATCAGCGCGCAATTGCGACCATTCCGCCGACGAGAATATGCGGTAGGGTGATAAATCATCGCCGGTGATCTGATCCATACGCTCTCCAGACGCCTCTGAACCTGGCGCAGTGCCCGCTTCAAGGTTGCTTGCGCGCCGCCTTTTCTTCAAGCCCGGATTGCACCATACGCCCTTCGATGAGGGCGCTGACTTCTGCCAATGTAATACCCTTGACCTGCATCATCACCAGCAGATGGTAGAGGAGATCGGCGATCTCGCCAACCAGCTCTGGTCGCTCCTCGGCAAGGGCGGCAATCACCACTTCGACCGCTTCTTCACCAAGTTTCTTGCAGATCTTGGGCAGGCCCTTGTCGATGAGCCGGCGCGTATAGGACTGCGCCCCGCCATCGCGCGCGCGCTCGGCAATGATCGCCGCCAGCCGGTCGAGACCATGCGCGGACATATCGCTTTGTGTGTTGACTACCAATTGCGTCATCGGCGACCCTCCATGAGGTGGCGCGACTCATCTAGACCACTGACGATGAATTCAACGCTCATGGTCGATTTTGTCAATGCGCACCGGCACACCATGCACGGCCAGATAGGCTTTCACCTGTCCTATGGTGAACGTGCCGAAGTGAAAAACCGATGCCGCCAGAACGGCCTGTGCATGGCCTTGCGTAAGCCCGAGAAGAAAATGGTCAAGCGCCCCGACACCACCCGACGCGACAACGGGGACGCTCACCGCATCGGCCACCTGTCGGGTAAGCTCAAGGTCAAACCCGCGGCCGGTACCATCGCGGTCCATCGACGTCAGGAGAATTTCACCGGCACCGAGCCTCGCGACCTCCCGGGCGAACGCCACCGCATCGCGCCCGGTGGCACGACGCCCGCCATGAGTGAAAATCTCATAGCGCGGTGCCGCATTGGCCGCCTGAACCGCGCGCGCATCGATGGCGACAACAATCGCCTGCGCACCGAATTTGTCTGCCGCCCGCCCGACAAGTGATGGATCGCGCACGGCGGCTGAGTTGATCGACACCTTGTCAGCCCCAGCCAGCATCAGATCGCGGATGTCGGAAAGCTCGCGTACCCCCCCGCCAACCGTCACCGGCATGAAACAGGCCTGGGCCGTTCGCTCGATCACATCAAGCAGCGCGCCGCGCCCCTCCTGGCTGGCCGTAATGTCAAGAAAGCACAGCTCATCCGCCCCCGCCGCATCATAGGCCCGGGCCGCTTCAACCGGGTCCCCGGCATCCACCAGATTGACGAAGTTGACGCCCTTGACGACGCGGCCATCCTTCACGTCGAGACAGGGGATAATGCGCTTCTTCAGCATCACGCAGCGCCTTTGCCAAGCCGCGCCAGGGCCTGGCGCGCCGCCAGCCGGCCATCATAGAGCGCCCGCCCGGCAATCGCCCCGGCAAGGCAGGCGTTTTCAGGCGCGCACAGCGCCTCGATGTCAGCCATGCCCGCAAGCCCGCCGGAAGCGATCACCGGGACCCTTGTTGTCGCCGCCAGCGCCCGTGTTGCCGCCAGATTGAGGCCCGTCAGCAGCCCGTCTCGGCCGATATCCGTGAAAATGATGGCACTCACCCCAACATCCGCGAAGCGCTGCGCCAGCTCCGTCGCGCTCAAGGCCGTTGTTTCCGCCCAGCCGGCGACCGCGACCATACCCTCCCTGGCATCGATGCCAACGACGATGCGCCCGGGATAAAGCTCGCAGGCCTTGATGACGAGCGCGGGGTCGCGGGCAGCCGCCGTGCCAAGAATGACACGGGTGACACCAGCCGACAGCCAGCCGGCGATGGCATCAAGATCACGGATGCCGCCGCCAAGCTGCACGTTGAGGCTGGTTGCCTTGATGATGGCATCAACAGCGGCGCGATTGACCGAGCGACCGGCGAAGGCGCCATCAAGATCAACCACATGGATCCATGAAAACCCGTCAGCAGCAAAGCTCGCCGCCTGCGCGGCCGGCGCGGTATTGAAGATAGTGGCACTCGCCATCTCGCCTTCTCTGAGACGTACACAATGGCCGCCTTTGAGATCGATAGCCGGAAAAAGGATCATGGGGCCCACTTGAGGAAATTTGCGAGGAGAGAAAGCCCCAGAACCTGACTTTTCTCGGGATGAAACTGGGTGCCAACCATGTTGTCACGCGCGATGATGGCGGTGATCGGCCCGCCATAATCAGCACTTGCCACGATGTCTTGCACCGCGCTGGGCAGAACGTGATAGCCATGGAGAAAATAAGCGTGATGCCCGTCCTCACCCAGTTTCAACCCGTCGAGCAGGGGGTGGGGGCGGTGCTGGCTCAGGGTGTTCCAGCCCATATGCGGAACCTTCAAGGTTGGATCGCCAGGCTTGATCGCCTCGCACGTGCCTCCGATCCAGCCAAGTCCCGGCGTCAGCCGCGCTTCCAACCCCACATCGACCAGAAGCTGCATGCCCACGCAGATGCCGAGAAACGGTCGCCCGCGCGCACGCACGCTTTCCTCAAGCGCCTGATCAAGGCCTGGAATCGCCAGCAGGTTTTCCCGGCAATCGGCGAACGCGCCATCACCTGGCAGGACAATGCGCTCAGCCTTCATGACGTCGTCAGGATCGCTGGTGACGCGAATGTCCAGCGATTGGCCAAGCGACCGGGCAGCCACCGCGAGCGCTTTTTCCGCCGAGCGCAGATTGCCGGCTCCATAATCGATGAGGGCGATACGCAAGGCTCAGCCTGTCATGCCGGCTTGGCTTGGCGGCGACAGCGTGAAATAGCGCTGCTCCGCTTCAATCCGGCTGTTGCCAACAACGCTGGCCACATGGAGAAAGCCGCGCCGGCGCAACGTGTCCTGGCGCAATGCGGCTGCCTCGAAGCCGAAGTAAAGACCAATGAGGAGCGAGGTTGCGAGCGCGATATTGCTGTCAACACCCAGAAAATATTCACCCGCTGCAAGGCAAGCGACCACCAGGACATAAACCACAAGCGGGCGCCAGACGCGGTAGACGACGAGCCAGACGAGCGGGGCAATAAATGCAAGGAACGAAAAACCTTCGCGGACAAAAACGAATTTTTCCGCCGACGGTGCAATCCCCAGAGGCGCATGCACAGTATAGATGCCCGGCCTCATGCGCCGATCCTGCCCTTGGTCGTCGGCAGGGTGTCGCCCAGCCGCGGATCACGCGCCACTGCGATCCGCAACGCGCGTGCTACCGATTTGAACGTCACCTCGGCAATATGGTGGGCATTGCTGCCGCGCACATTGTCGATGTGCAATGTGATCGCCGCATTCATGGCGAACGCCTGGAAGAATTCACGCACCAGCTCGCAGTCAAAACTGCCGATCTTGGCCGCCGGGAAGCTGACGTTGAAGACCAGAAACGGCCGGCCCGACACGTCGATGGCCGTGCGCGTGAGAGCTTCATCCATCGGCACCGAGGCTTCACCATAGCGCGTCAACCCGCGCATATCGCCCAGCGCCTGGCGCACCGCCTGCCCAAGCGCGATGCCGACATCCTCGACCGTATGGTGATCATCGATATGAAGATCACCCTTGGCGGTGATTTTGAGATCAAACCCGCCATGGCGCGCCAGCTGGTGAAGCATGTGGTCGAAAAAGCCGACCCCTGTCACCACTTCACACGCGCCCGCCCCATCGAGGTTCACCTCGACGCGGATATCGGTTTCTTTGGTCGTGCGGGTAATCGTTGCCTGCCGCATGGGTCTCACTCTGGACGTCTTTGTGTCCCTTTATCAGGCGCAGGCGTGCGAGGCTATACCGCCATCCCGCCATATCGTCTGGCAGCGCCGGTCGAACTCGGGTAAGGGAAACACCCTCCCCGGTTCTCAAACGGCGACGGACAACACATGACCCTTTCCAGGGCGGCGGTCGAACAGGCGCTGTCACAGATCCAAGATCCCGCCGGCCACGCGCTGACCAGCAATGAGCGCATCGAATCGCTGGTGATTGACGGCGCCACCATCCGCCTCACCTTGCGCATTGCGGCAGCCGAAGCAAAAGCCTTCGCCGACGTGCAGAAGGCTGCCGAAGCAGCTCTGCTCGCATTGCCGGGGATTACGCGGGCGCTGGTCATTTTGACGGCAGAAAAAACGGCATCAGCGCCGCGCGCGCAAGGGTCAGCGCGCGACATTCCTGGCGTTCGCCATATGGTGGCGGTGGCGTCCGGCAAAGGCGGCGTTGGCAAATCGACGCTTGCCGCCAACCTCGCGCTTGCGCTGCGCCGCAAGGGCCTGGCGGTTGGCCTCGTCGATGCCGATATCTATGGTCCCTCGGTGCCGCGCCTCATGGGGGTGAGCCGGAAGCCGGAATTCATCGACGGCAAAATGCTGAAGCCGATCGAGGCGCACGGGCTTAAAGTGATGTCGATCGGTTTCATGGTGGAAGAGGAAAGCCCGCTCATCTGGCGCGGCCCGATGATCGATTCAGCCCTCACCCAGATGATGCGCGAGGTCGCCTGGGGCGACCTTGACGTTCTGATCGTCGACATGCCGCCGGGAACGGGCGACGCGCAACTCACCATGGCGCAGAAAATGCCGCTCGATGGCGCCATTATCGTCTCAACACCCCAGGACCTTGCCCTGATCGACGCGAGGAAGGGGTTGACGCTGTTTGCCAAGGCTGACGTCAAGGTTTTCGGCCTGGTTGAAAACATGTCGACCTTCATCTGCCCCGCCTGTGGCTCTCGCTGCGATATTTTCGGTCATGGCGGGGCGCAGCGGGAAGCGGAAAAGCTCGGTCTCGATTTCCTCGGCGA
Organism: Raskinella chloraquaticus (SeqCode); assembly: GCA_002365175.1. GTDB lineage: Bacteria > Pseudomonadota > Alphaproteobacteria > Rhizobiales > UBA4765 > Raskinella > Raskinella chloraquaticus. The sequence goes on along the minus strand of DEZK01000027.1, from coordinate 91,128 downwards.
GATACCGTTGCACATGGCAATCCGTGTTGCTGCCGATGCCGGGGCGCCCAGCGTGGTTGCCGATCCCGATGGACCGCACGCGGCGGCCTATGGTGCCATCGCCGCGCGTCTGTGGGCAAAGCTCGCTGCGCGCATATGATCCTCGAGCGCCCAAAATTGGCCACCCCCTTGTTCCATCCCGGCTCACGGTTTATCGCCTCGTTGACCTGTCGGCCCGCCAGGGAGGCCCTGTAATGCCCGGCCGTTTCGCGCTCATCGATCTTGCTCCCTGGACTGATCGGGCCGGCCGGCTGTCATGGCTGAAGCTTGCCTGCTTTATTGGTGCGCTGCTGCCCGCTTGCTGGCTCGCTTACGCCTACGCAACCGATAATCTCGGGACCAAGCCGCTGACCGCGCTCAACCACGAGACCGGCCTGTGGGCGACGCGGTTTCTGGCGGTGACGCTGGCAATCACGCCGTTTCGCCGGATTTTTGCCTGGCCTCGGCTTATTGTGCTGCGCCGGCAATTGGGCTTGACCGTGCTCGCCTATTCGCTGATCCACGTTGTGATCTATGTGATCGACCAGAGCCTCGATCTTGTCTTTGTCCTGAGCGAAATCGTCCATCGCTTCTATCTCGGCCTCGGTACCATCGCGCTTGTCATCTTCCTCGTTCAAGGCGCAACCTCGAATGATGGAGCACTGAAGCGTCTTGGCTCCGTGCGCTGGAACGAAATTCATCGCCTGATCTATCCGGCGATCCTCATCGTTCTTCTGCATTTCCTGCTGCAGTCAAAGCTCGATGTCAGCGAAGCCTGCCTCATGCTGGGTCTGTTTGCCGCGCTCATGCTCTACCGCCTTGCGCATGATATCGGCCTGCCGCTGAAATTCCCGACGCTCCTTGGTGTAGCTGTTCTATCCGGCGTCCTGACCATGCTGGCCGAGGCCGGCTGGTACGCCAGCGGTGGACGTATTTCCTTCTGGCTGGTCCTCGAATCAAACCTCGATCCGCTGTCAACCTTCCGCCCCGGCTGGTGGACCTTCGCCAGCGCTGCCCTGGTGGCGGTGCTGGCGTTTGCCCGCGCCTGTTTTGCCGAGCCGGAGCGACCGGCACGACGCCATGCACCACATCGCGCTTGAAAGCGTCGATTCGACCAATGCCGAGGCCCAGCGCCTGATCGCCGCCGGCGCCGTCCGCGGCTGGACGATGATCACGGCGCACCTGCAGCACGCCGGCCGCGGCCGCCAGGCGCGATCATGGACGTCCCCGCCCGGCAACCTCTATGTGAGCTTTATTGTGCCCAAGGATCAGCGGGGCGAATGGCGCCGCCCCTGGCTGTCAGGCTTTGCGGTGGCCCTGGCACTTGCCACCACCGTGGAAGACCATATCGACGACGGCGCGGATGTGCGCATCAAATGGCCGAATGATGTGCTGATCGCCAACGCCAAGGCCGGCGGCATCCTCATCGAGGCGGGCGCCGCTGCGCCCTTTCTCGTCATCGGCATCGGGGTCAATCTCGCCTCGCACCCGCCCGATACACTTTATCCCGCGACGCATGTGGGTGCCCATCGCACCGGCCTCCTCGCGCCTTCGGCGTTTGCAAGCCGGCTGGCAGCCCATCTGCAGCAGATGATTGAACGCTGGCTAGCCGACGGTTTTACCCCCATCCGCGCTGAGTATCTGAAAAAGAGTCATCGCCCCGGTGATCCTCTCACCATCGGCGCCAGCAGTGCAGCGCCGCGCCACGGCAATTTCATCGGGATCGACGAGGAGGGATGCCTGTGCCTTGAATGTGATGGCGCATTCGTTCGCTTTGCCGCCGGTGACGTCTTCCCCACGCTCACGCCATCGCCGTGAGGGCGGAAAGGCGCGCCGGCAGGGTGGCGATCCGCTCGGCATCGGCATTGGCAAACGCAAAGCGCAGATAGCCATGATCGCGCGGCTCGAAATAAGTGCCGGGAAGGGCCAGAACGCCCTGTTGCAGCGCCATGCGCCGCGCCACCTCTTCGCTCGACAGATGAGGAAAACCGTGACGGACATAGGCAAAATAAGCGCCGATTGACCCTATTTTCCAGTCTTTCAGCAGCGCAAACGCATCATGGAACGCAATGGCGCGGCGCAGAATATCATCGCGGTTGCGCAAGCGGTGGCTGGTGAGCGCACCGATTGCCCAGGCGCAGGCGATCTGACCGGGGCGCGGCGGACAGATCTGGAGCGTATCCAACACTTTGCCCAGATCGCTGCGCCAATGCTCGGGCACCACCATGGCGCCAAGGCGATGCCCGGGAATGCCATATGCCTTGGAGAAGGAATAAAGCTGGACGACATGGGTCCGCTTCCCGGCGTCGCGCGCAAGCAGGCGATGCGGCGGCAGCGCCTCGTCGGCCAGAAAATCGCGATAGGTCTCATCAATGACCAGCGTCAGTCCGCGCCGCTCGCACAGATCAGCGAACGCCTCGATGATCGCCGGGGGGTAGACGGCCCCTGTCGGATTATTGGGCGTGACCAGAATAATCGCCCGCGTCGAGCGGTCGATGAGTTTTTCAGCCTCGCCCGCATCCGGGACGAAACCTTGCTCCGGCGGACAGGCAAGAACGCGCGCCTCGATGCCCAGCATTCCCAGCGCCATCGCGTGATTGAAATAGCATGGCGTGGGCAGGATGAGATTGTCACCGGCCCTGGCAAGCGTCATCGCCGCCATGACAAAGGCAAGATTGCAGCCAGCCGTGATCACCACGTCCTCTGGCGTGAGCTGGCTGGTGTAAAGGCCGTTGACGTGATCAGCGTAAGCCTCGCGCAGGATCATGTCGCCGGCGATCGGTCCGTAGGCGGCCGTGGTACTATCGCCAGCAGCCTTTGCCAGCCGATCACGCAATGCAGGTGGCGGCGGATCGGCCGGCACCGCCTGCGACAGATCAAGCGGCTCCCCGGCGCGCCCATCATAGGCCGCAAGCCATGATTTGGCTTCAGGTATCGGCGGGCTGGCGACAGCCGCAAGCCAGGGATTGAGAGGTGTCAAACTCATCGATTAGCGCAATCACAGAGGTTTATGGGCAAATCCGCAGGCAGATGTCACATGTGTCCGCCGGCTCTGCCCGCCCGGCTGCCGATGGCCCGAGCGCCTAGCGCTTCTTGCCAAGCCGGCGTGCATTGCCACGCAGCGTCCGCCCGCTGGGCTCCATGGCGGCGCGCGCCGCGCGCTCGGCCCCCCGCAGGGCAGGCTGGAGCGAGGAGCGCCCGCTCATCATCGCCGCGCCCATATCCATCGACGTTTGCACCATTTCCTTCTGGATTGCTGCCACGCCCTCGGCGAAGGCGTCCACTTTCTCGCTCACCATACGCTCGCTTTCCGAGCGGCCCTTGGGCACGAAGCCAAGCGCCTCCCACCACAGCAACGGCAAACGTTGTGCCACGACATAGGGAACCAGGAAATAATCGGACAATGTCATTGAAGCCTCTATCCTGGTGCGGCACCGGAAGCATCCGGTGGCCTTCCACCTGATCGCGACCTTAGCGCATTTTCAAGAAAATCCCATGCGTCCTGATACCAGCTGCCACTGATGTAATGTCCGCCGTCATGAAAACAGGCCTTGAGGCGATGACCGCTGCCACAGGCCGTATCTGTGCGGCAATTGACACCCTCTGGCCCGCCTGACAGCCGCACGCGCTCGTCTCTCCCCGCCGCAATCGTGCAGCCATTGATGCGCCGCAGCGTATCGAGGCTGGAATAGGCATTTCCCTGATGAAGCCCCGGGCGGATAAAGCGCCCCTTCACCGGCACCGTATCATCGGCAAGGCCGTGAATATGCATGAGATGAACCGGTCCGTTCCGGCAGGCTTTCGGTTCCGGCACCCAGAAGGCGCCGGAGACGGCTGCAAAAGCGGTAAACCGACTTGGTCCCTCGCAGGCCATGTACCATACCATCGATCCCCCCAGCGAAAAGCCGGAGGCCAGAACCCGCATCGTATCAATGGGAAAGCGCTTTTCGACATCGTCAAGTACTGCGCTGATATAGGCAAATTCATTGCGTTGGCGCGGCTCACCGAAGGCCGGCAGGTTCCACACCAGGCCGCGCGCCTCGGCCGCGACCACCAGAATGCCCAGCCGGTCGAAGACCGCGAGTGCGTCCTTGTCGTGCATCATGTCATCCGCCGTCATCTGGTAGCCGGGGAAGTGGACGATCATCGGCAGGCGCGATGTCCCGTCCCAGCCAGCCGGCGGGCGCACCAGATAGCGCCCGTCCTTGACGCGGCAGGGCGAAGACGAGCCACAGGCAAGGCCTGCCGTGGACAAGCCGGCAACCAGGGCAAAGATCAGCAGAGCAAGGCGAAGCATGGAACTGTCCTTGGCTGTTTGGACTGGTGCTAGCCGCTGACGGCGCCAGGGAGAAGAAGAAAACAATCACGATCTCTCGATTGCTCGCACCTCTCATTGTCGCCTAAACTGCCATGGCTATGGCGCCACAGCGAATGGATTGTCTCATGAATGAGGTGCCAAACCTCCTCAGCCCGGCGGAAATCGAGCGTTACGCCCGCCATATCGTCTTGCGTGAAGTGGGTGGGCCTGGCCAGCAGCGCTTGAAAAAAGCCCGCGTCCTGGTCGTTGGCGCCGGCGGCATCGGCGCGCCCGTGCTCCTTTATCTGGCAGCTGCCGGAATCGGCCATCTCACCATTATTGATGATGATAGCGTGTCGTTGTCCAATCTGCAGCGCCAGATCATCCATGCGACCGAAGATGTCGGCCGCCGTAAAACCGACAGCGCCCGTGCCGCTTTGGCCCGCATCAATCCGTATGTGGACGTCGAGACGAAACCCGTGCGGCTGGACGCGGCAAACGCCCCCGCGCTGGTCGCCGGCCATGATATCATTGTCGATGGCTCGGATAATTTTGCCACGCGCTATGCCCTGGCTGACGCCTGTGCCAGGAACCACGCGATCCTCGTCAGTGCCGCCGTCGGCCGGTTCGAGGGATCGCTGACGACGCTGAAACCCTTCGCCCGACGTGATGACGGTCGCTTCTTTCCCGGCTATCGCGATATTTTTCCTCTGCCGCCCCCCGACGGCACCGTGCCGAGCTGCGCCGAGGCGGGTCTACTGGGCACGCTGACAGGCGTTGTCGGCACCATGGCCGCGATGGAAGTGCTGAAGGAAATCCTGCTGATCGGCGAGGGGTTGGCCGGGCGCCTGCTTCTGATCGACCTGATGGGAATGCGGATCGAGGAAATCGCTTACGGCTAAACCTCCCCTGACACCTGCTACGGTGAGGGAGGGGTACCGCTGAGCGCCCATGTCGCCACGGCGCGGGTGAAGAACACGATTTTGATGATCTCGCCGTCCTCGACGACGGTGTAGCACGTGTCTTTTTTCTCACCCGTCCAGCGCGAGCAATAGGCGTCCCCGGCAAATTTCCATTTGCCGGTCACCTTGTCGCCCTTGGCGTCCGTCCGCTCGATCACACCGTCCTTGTTGAAGACCAGGGTGAACAAGGCTGTTGAGCCACGCCCGCGCGATATAATCGGCACGCCGTTGAAAAACCGCGTTTTCAGCTCGGCTTGCGGCAAACGGCGGGGGAAATTACCCGCTGCCGGCGGCACCTGTTCGCCCGCCGTCGGCACCTCGCCATTCAACGAGGCCTGTGTCTGGTCCCGGGTGGCCTTCGCTTTCCTGTTGGCGCCATCGGAGCGTTTCGGTGCTGCCCGGGCTGATGGTGTCTCAAGGGCGGATTGCGGCACGTCGCCGGGCGTCAGACGCAGCTGTGCTCCAGCAGGTGACAGCCAAAGCCCTGCCAGCAGCACGATAACCGCACCCGCCGCCAAACGATGACCCGCTATTCCCGACCGCATTCTGCCTGATCCCGCCTGGGCTGATGGCGCACGCACATGCCTGTCAATAAGCCGCACGGCCCATATTTCCGCCTGCAGCTGGTACTGCCAGCAGGCGGCGCGCACCGCAATCTCTCGCACACAGCCTTGAGATTTTCCTTAACGGGCGTGCTTTTTCGGCCTCACAACATGCTGGGCAGAACGCGGTCAGGGGGGCGGTGGCCATCCATCCACGTTTTGATGTTGACGATGACCTTCTCCCCCATTTCGATGCGCCCCTCAAGCGTCGCTGATCCCATATGCGGCAACAGCGCCACTTTGCCGGTGCGCGCCAGCCGCAACAGTTTGGGATTGACCGCAGGCTCGTGTTCGAAAACGTCGAGGCCGGCGCCAGCGATCTCGCCTGCTTCAAGCATCCGCACCAGCGCATTCTCGTCGATGATCTCGCCGCGCGCCGTATTGACGATGTAGGCGTCCTTGCGCAGCAATTTGAGGCGGCGCGCCGACAGAAGATGGAACGTTCCGGGCGTGTGCGGACAGTTGACGGATATGATATCCATGCGCGCCAGCATCTGATCGAGGCTATCCCAATAGGTCGCCTCCAGCTCTTCCTCAAGCGCCGCTGCCACACGCCGGCGGTTATGGTAGTGGATCGACATGCCGAACGCCTTGGCCCGGCGGGCGACGGCCTGGCCGATGCGACCCATGCCCAGAATGCCGAGCCGCTTGCCCCAGATGCGGTGACCCAGCATCCAGGTTGGCGACCAGCCGGTCCACTCCCCCTGGTCGAGCACGCCAAGACCCTCGGCCACGCGGCGCGGCACGGCAAGAACGAGCGCCATCGTCATATCGGCGGTGTCCTCCGTCAGCACGCCAGGCGTGTTGGTGACAGTGATACCGCGCTTCATGGCCGTGTCGACGTCAATATTGTCGACACCATTGCCGAAATTCGCGATGAGCTTCAGCGAATCGCCTGCCTGAGCCAGGAAACTCGCATCGATGCGATCGGTGACGGTCGGCACCAGCACTTCGGCCGTGCGCGCAGCTTCCAGCAGTTTTCCCGGCGTCATCGCCGTTTCGCTGTCGGCAAGGCGCGTGTCGAACAATTCGCGCATGCGCGTCTCGACCACGTCAGGCAGCCTGCGGGTCACCACCACCAGAGGCTTTTTTCTGTTTGGCATCGTTCCCTCTTCTGTTCCGCTCATCGTCAGCGGATTTATAGCCTATTAACCGAGCTTGCCGCATTGTGCCGCATTCCACCACCCTTGCGAATGGCGCTTGTTCCTATCAGAAGGTCGCTTGGTGGCAAAGCTTGGTGGCACCGCCTTTGAATAGACCCGGATCAGCGGAAAGCAATGCCGTTTAAAACATCGATTTTCATCCCTCGTTTGCGCTCGATCCTGCTCGCGATCCTGGTGGTGATCGCGGGGGTCGTGACCGTGCCGGCTCTTGCCCAGCAATCGGTTGGCGCGTCATCGAAATTGCCGGTGCCACGATTTGTGTCGTTGCGCACCGACAAGGTCGAAGTCCAGCGCGGACCGAGCAAGGAACATCCCTTGGTCTGGACATTCACGCGCGCCGGCCTGCCGGTTGAAATCACTGCGGAATTCGACAATTGGCGACGTATCCGTGATGCTGATGGATCGGAAGGCTGGGTTTCGCAAGGGCGGCTGTCGAAACGGCGCACGGGGCTGGTGGCGCCGTGGGAAAAGGCGAAGACCATCGATCTGATGACGCGCCCGGGCGCAGGCGAGGTCAAGGCGCGCGTCGAATCAGGCGTCCTCGTATCCCTCAAGACTTGTGATGGCGTCTGGTGCCGCATCACGGTCAATGACGTCGACGGATACATGAAACAGGAGACGCTGTGGGGAGTTTATCCTGGCGAAAAACTTCCGGAATGACGTCAAACGTCAGCTACGCGCACCGGTGCGCCGCCGGATTTTGCGCAAGCGCACCACCACATCGACCCGGACGATCTCCATCCCCTCCGGCGGCTCCGGCAATGCCGTGATGGCAATGCTGTCCTGGGGGACATCGAGTACGCCGCCACCTTCGATGATGAAATGATGGTGATCAGCCGTATTGGTATCAAAATAGGCCCGCGCGCCATCAACCGACAATTCGCGGAGCAATCCCGCTTCGGTAAACTGGTTCAGCGTATTGTAAACCGTTGCCAGCGATACAGGGATATGCGCATTGCGAGCCTGCGCATGAAGAATTTCAGCCGATACATGGCGGTCTCCTTGCGCAAACAGCAATCTGGCAAGCGACAGACGTTGCTGGGTTGGACGCAATCCGGCGCTGCGCAGGCGGCCCGAAATATCCTGGACGCTGGGGTCGGGGCGCCATGAACGGACGTTGCGCGATGTCTCGCAACCCGCGTGAGCCATACCGTCATTGGAGCCGTCTGCCGTCATTTCCGTCCTCATAAGGCTGGAATCTTAATTTAGTGGTGATGGGCCGCGATAGCAACCGCCTGCGACGGTGTCAGCACGCGCGCGATGAAAGCGGCGGCTGGCCGCCAGGAAATACCACGTCGTCAATCCGCTTTCAGCAGCCAACCCCTTATGTTAACACACGCAGCAACAAGCACCGCTGGAAAGGCCGCTCGATGAGCGAACGTAAGACGAGTTTTGCCTATGACGACCTCATCGCCTGCGGGCGCGGGGAATTGTTCGGCGAAGGCAATGCCCAGCTGCCCTTGCCGCCGATGTTGATGTTTGACCGTATAACCGACGTCTCCGAAACCGGTGGCGCCAATGCCAAGGGCATGATCCGCGCCGAGCTCGATATCCATCCCGATTTGTGGTTTTTTCCCTGTCATTTCAAGGGCGATCCGGTGATGCCAGGCTGCCTTGGACTGGATGCCCTGTGGCAGCTGACAGGCTTCTTTCTCGGCTGGCTCGGGGCTGCCGGACGCGGTCGCGCGCTGGGGCTGGGAGAACTCAAATTTTCCGGCCAGGTGCTTCCGACCATGACGCTTGTGGAATACGGTGTTGAGTTCAAGCGTGTCATGCGCTCGAAGCTGGTCCTCGGTATAGCCGATGGCTGGCTCAAGGCCGATGGCCAGATCATTTATCGGGCAAGCGACATGAAGGTGGGCCTGTTCCGCGACGAAGCCGCCCAGCCGGTCTGAGCGGCGGACACGCATTCGGATTTATTGCGGTAGAGAGAGGGAAGTCATGCGGCGCGTCGTCGTCACCGGGATGGGTATCGTCTCTTCCATCGGCAATTCCACCCAGGAAGTGCTGGCAAGCCTGCGCGAGGCCAAATCGGGCATCGCATTCGATGCCGAGCAGGCGAAGATGGGATTTCGCAGCCAGGTGAGCGGCCGCCCGACACTGAATGCCGAGGAAATGGTGGACCGTCGCGCCATGCGCTTTCATGGCGGCGGCACGGCGTGGAACCATGTGGCCATGGATCAGGCCATCCGTGATGCCGGGCTTGAGACAAGCGATATCAGCCATGAGCGCACCGGCATCATCATGGGCTCAGGCGGCCCCTCGACCCATGCGCTTGTTGAGGCTGTCGACACCGCGCGTGCCAAGGGGGTGAAGCGCATCGGTCCCTTCGCCGTGCCCAAGGCGATGTCATCCACCGCATCAGCGACGCTGGCGACCTGGTTCAAGATCAAGGGTGTGAATTATTCCATCTCGTCAGCCTGCGCGACCTCCAATCACTGCATCGGCAACGCGGCCGAAATGATCCAGTACGGCAAGCAGGACGTGATGTTTGCCGGCGGCTGCGAGGAGCTTGACTGGTCGCTCTCCGCGCTTTTCGATGCCATGGGCGCCATGTCGTCGAAATATAATGATCGCGCCTCGACCGCCAGCCGCGCCTACGACGTCAACCGTGACGGCTTTGTGATCGCGGGCGGCGCCGGCGTCGTCGTGCTGGAAGAGCTTGAACACGCCAGGGCGCGCGGCGCCCGCATCTATGGCGAGATCGCCGGCTATGGCACGACATCCGATGGCTATGACATGGTGGCACCTTCAGGCGAGGGCGCGGTGCGCTGCATGCGCCAGGCGCTTGCCGGTTTTGGCGGCAGGGTTGACTATATCAACCCGCACGGCACCTCGACGCCGGTGGGCGATCTGAAGGAAATCGAAGCCATCCGCGAAGTGTTTGGCTCTGGAGACAAATCGCCACCAATCTCGGCCACCAAATCGCTGACCGGCCATTCGCTGGGGGCGACCGGTGTGCAGGAGGCGATCTATTCGCTCCTCATGCTCAACAATGATTTCATCTGCGAGAGCGCCCATATCGACGAGCTTGATCCGGCGGTGGCCGACATGCCGATCGTCAGAAAGCGGATCGACAATGCCGGCCTTGGTGTCGTCATGTCGAACAGCTTCGGCTTTGGCGGCACCAATGCCACGCTGCTGTTGAAGCGGTTGGAGGCGTGAGAACGCTTCCAGGTGATGGGGTGCGATGATGTGCATGCTTTAGGAATGGGTGCTTGGCTGGAGCGATCCGGTCGATTTCGAAATTGTTCCGGTGACGGCACCTGCCGAAACCACCCGGGCTGCGGGCCGGCTGAGTGAAGGGCAGCTATCTATGACATCGCCTCTTCTGCACAATAAGCGCGGCCTGATCATGGGCGTTGCCAATAACCATTCGATCGCCTGGGGTATCGCAAAGGCCTGCGCGGCGCAGGGTGCCGAGCTTGCCTTCACCTATCAGGGCGAGGCGCTGGGAAAACGCGTTGTACCGCTCGCCGGAAGCGTCGGCTCCGATCTCGTCTTGCCCTGCGATGTCGAGAATATCGCCTCTGTTGATTCCATGTTTTCAACGCTGCGCCAACGCTGGGACAAGATCGATTTTCTCGTTCACGCCATCGCCTTTTCCGACAAGAACGAACTTAAAGGCCGCTACGCCGATACCACGCGCGATAATTTCATCCGCACCCTCGTCATCTCCTGCTTTTCATTCACCGAGATCGCCCGGCGCGCCGAGGCGATGATGGCACCGGGCGGCGCCATGCTGACGCTTACCTATGGCGGCGCCACGCGGGTATCGCCCAATTATAACGTCATGGGCGTGGCCAAGGCAGCCCTTGAGGCGTCCGTGCGCTATCTGGCAGCGGATTTCGGCCCACGCGGTATTCGCGTCAACGCGCTGTCGGCAGGGCCCGTGCGCACGCTCGCCGGCGCCGGCATAGCTGACGCCCGCTTCATGTATAATTTCCAGGGCCGCCATGCCCCGCTGCGCCGCCCCGTGACGCTGGACGAAGTCGGCGGCGCCGGGCTTTATCTCCTCTCGCCGCTTGCCGGCGGCGTCACCGGCGAAATCCACTTTGTCGATTCAGGCTACAACATCGTTTCCATGCCCCGCCCCGACGAATTGAAGGCCGGCATGGATGAAGATGCGGGATGAGCAACCACACCGCGCCTGAACGCTCCGGCGGCTCGCTGGACGCCGTCTTGCAAAGCCTGCTGGGTCTTCACCCGAAATCAATCGACCTGTCGCTGGAGCGCATTGATCGCCTGCTCGTAAAGCTCGGCTCGCCCCATGAGCGCGTGGCGCCCACCATCCATATCGCCGGCACCAACGGCAAGGGCTCGACCAGCGCCTTCTGCCGCGCCATTCTCGAAGCCGCAGGGCAGACGGTTCATGTCTATACCTCGCCCCATCTCTGCCGCTTCAACGAGCGCATCCGCCTTGCCGGCGCACTGGTGAGCGATGAGGCTCTCATCGCCGCTCTTGCCCGTTGCGAAGAGGTGAATGCAGGGGCGCCCATCACCTTCTTCGAGATTACGACGGCGGCGGCCTTTCTCCTCTTCTCGCAAACGCCCGCCGATGCGCTGATCCTCGAGGTCGGCCTTGGTGGCCGGCTTGACACCACCAACGTCATCACCTCGCCGGCCGTGAGCGTGATCACCCCCATCGGCCTTGATCATCAAGCCTATCTTGGCGACACGCTGGCGCTGATTGCCGCTGAGAAGGCCGGCATCCTCAAACGCGGCCGCCCTGCCATCATCGCCCAGCAGGAGGATGAGGCGCTTGCCGTCATCGAACGGGCAGCCGCGCGGCTTTCCGCCCCCTTGCGCATATCGGGCCAGCAGTGGACCTCGGCGGAGGAGAGCGGGCGCCTCGTGCTCCATCACGAAGATGGCCTTCTCGACCTGCCGGCGCCGCGCCTTGTCGGTCGCCATCAGTTCGAGAACGCTGGCGCCGCCCTGATGGCGGTGCGGGCATTCATGCCCACTATCGCACACACGGCGCTCGAACAAGGATTGGCCGGTGTCGACTGGCCGGCGCGCCTGCAACGCCTGAGCGCCGGACCCTTGCTGGCGCATCTGCCGGAGGGGGCGGAGCTGTGGCTTGATGGCGGTCACAATCCCCATGCCGGGCGGGCGCTGGCAACCGCTCTTGCCGATCTTGAGGAGCGGGTGCCAAAGCCGCTTCTGCTCATTTGCGGCATGCTGTCGACGAAGGATGCGGCGGGATTTTTCGTGCCCTTTTCGGGGCTTGCCCGCAAGGTACTGACGCTGACCATTCCTGATGAGGCGCTGGCGATGTCCGCTCATGATCTCGCCGCCGCCGCCCGCTTGGCCGGCCTTGATGCCAGCCCCTGCGACACGCTCGACCAGGCGCTTCAGGCCACAGCCGGCAGTGCAGACGGACCACGTATCCTCGTCTGCGGCTCGCTCTATCTGGCCGGAAAAGTTCTGACGCGTAACGCCATGGCGCCCCGCTAGTCCGAAAACGCGGGTCAATACATGTCAAAAGGGCGGAATCGGCCAGGCCGGGTTGATGCCCTGCGCGCAACCGCCCCATCACAAGGGCGCAACATCAATTGGTGCGCCCAAGGCTTGGTTGACTCCTCCCTTCCGCAAGGCGAACATCCGCTCAGGAACTGTCCGGGGCGCCATCACTCAAGGCGCAACCACAAGGACAGACGACGAGGGGAGGATACAGCATTGTCATCACATCGCATGATTGCACTTGGACTAGCATCCATCCTGTCGCTGGCGCCGGCACTGGCGCAAGCCCAGGAAACCATCACCGTTTGGTTCACCAAAGGGTTTTATAAATCCGAGGATGACGCTCTGTTCGCAGCTGTCGACAAATTTCAGAAGAAAACCGGCATCAAGGTCGATATCTCTCTTTATTCGACCGAGGATTGCGTCACCAAATCGGTAGGCGCGGTGGAAGCGGGAACGCCGCCTGATCTTGGCTTCTGCACCACCTATGATTTCCGCACCACCGGTAAATGGGCCTATGAGGGCAGGCTCGAAGATCTCTCGGATATCGTCAATCCGATGAAATCGGCTTTCGTGCCGGACGCCCTTGCCACCACCTGGCTCTATAACGACAAGCTCAAGAAAAAATCCTATTTCGCCATGCCGATCCAGCGCCAGACCATCCATATCAATTACTGGCGCGACATGCTGACCGATGCCGGCTTCAAGGAAAGCGATATTCCGACCGACTGGAGCGGCTATTGGAATTTCTGGTGCGACAAGGTCCAGCCGGCGCTGCGCGCCAAGGGTCAGCGCATCTATGCCATCGGCCATCCGCTCGGCATCGAGGCCTCCGACACCTTCTATTCCTTCCTCATGGTCGCATCCGCCTATAACGCGCAAGTCGTGGATGAGGATGGCAAAATCGTCCTCGATCAACCCAAGAACCGCGCTGCCATGATCGAAGCGCTCACATTCTATACCTCGATCAATGCCAAATCCTGCACGCCACCCTCCTCGCTGTCGTGGAAGGATCCTGACAATAACAACGCCTTCCACACCAAGCAGACGGTGATGACGCATAACGCCACCATCTCGATTGCAGCGAAATGGCTGGATGATTCGAATAATGCGGCACTGACGCCCGAGCAGCGGGCGAACGCCAAGGAGAATTACGAGAAGAAGATCGCCACCACCAAATGGCCGAACCGCCCCGATGGCAGCGTCATCCCCAATCTCGCGGCAACCAAGACGGCCGTTGTCTTCGCTGACGCCAGGAACAAGGCGAAGGGCAAGGAATTCCTCGCCTTCCTCATGCAGGAGGAAAATCTGCGGCCCTTCGTCGAAGGCTCGCTCGGGCGCTGGTATCCGGTGACGGTTGAGAGCACCAAATCACCGTTCTGGAACGCGGGCGATCCGCATCGCGCCGTGGTCCACCGCCAGTTCTCGGAAGGAACCGTGCCGTTTCAGTTCGTCTATAATTTCCGCTTCACCCAGGTGAACGCCGAAAACGCCTGGGCACGCGCCATGCAGCGCGTCATGCAGGACAAGGTCTCGCCAGATGTCGCGGTTGACGAGATGATCAAGCGCATCAAGGAAATCGCTGGCTGATTCAATTCCGTCGGGCCGCCATCGCCGGCGGCCCGACGATCATGCGACCCTTCGAAGGGACAGCCGATGACGATCGCCGCCCTCTCCTCGCCCTCGCTTGCCCGCCCCACACCGTGGATGGCCGACACGCGCGCCATCTGGGCGCTGGCGATGGTCTTTCCCTTTATTCTGGTTTTCGCGGTCTTCGTTGTTTATCCCGTCCTTTACGGCTTTTATCTCGGTTTGAAACCACAGGCCTATATAGAGCTTTTTCGTGATCCCGTTTTCTTTACCGCCTTGAAGAACACGGCGATCTTCCTGCTTGTCGGCGTCAATCTCAAATTCCTGCTGGCGCTCGGACTGTCAGGATTTTTTGTCGTCCAGCGCCCGATGGTCAAATTTGTGCTGCTGCTGTTTCTTCTGCCATGGGCGATGCCATCGATCCCGACGATCCTCAGCCTTCGTCTCTTTCTCCATCCTGAATGGGGCATTCTCAACGCCCAGATTTTCCAGTGGACAGGGCAGGACGGGCCGCCCTGGCTGACCGACAAGCATTTTGCCTTTGCCGCCGCCATCTTCACCCATATCTGGAAATCGCTGCCGTTCTGGACGCTGATCCTCATCACCGGCAGGCTCGCCATTCCCCACGAACTCTACGAGGCGGCAGCGGTCGACGGCGCCTCGCGGCTCCAACAGTTCCGCCACATCACCTGGCCCTCGCTGGCTGGCCTCTACATCACCTCGACCTTTCTCTCGATGATCTGGACGCTGGGTGATTTCAACAGCGTCTATCTCCTCACCGGTGGCGGGCCGGCCGACCAGACGCATGTGCTGGCAACGCTCGGCGTGCGCTATCTGCGCATCGACAAGCTCGATCTCGGGATTGCCTCGATTATTGTGGCGATGCCCTTTGTCCTGCCGCTCATCATCATCATGGTGCGCCGCCTGGCGCAGAGCGATGCCGAGGCCAAATCGTGAAAGACGCAGACGGCAGATCAGTCTTTGGAGATTGGTGGCTGTGGCTTCTGGCGCTGCCGATCCTCGTGTGGACGCTGCTGCCGATCTATAATCTGCTGGTGATCGCGCTGTCGAACGAGAAGGAGTATCTGTCCGGTCGTCTGTGGCCAAGCGAGCCGACGCTGCAGAATTTCAAGATCGCTCTGACGCAGCAGCATTATTATCTGCGCGATTTCTGGCGCCAGCTTGGCAACAGCTTTTTCATTGCCGCATCAACCGGCATCATCACGCTCTTCATTGCCACATCGGCTGCCTTCGCGATTTCGCGCCTGCGCCTTGCCGGAGGGCGCTATGTCATGCTGATGGCACTCGCAACCTATCTCATTCCTGCCGCCTTCCTGGCGGTGCCGATGTACAAAGGCATGGGTAATCTGGGTCTCCTCGACACCCACCTCGCTCTGATCCTTGCCATGGTGGCGCTGGCATCGCCCTATGCCATCTGGGTGCTGAAGCAGGCGGCCGACAAGCTGCCACGCGAGCTGGACGAAGCAGCGCTCGTCGACGGAGCGACACCGCTGCAGATTTTCCGGCTGATCTTCGTTCCGCTGATGGCGCCGTCGCTTGTCGCCATCGGTGTCTACGCCCTGTTGCTGGCATGGAATGAATATCTTTATGCCTTCCTGCTGCTATCGGCGGAAAAAGACGTGCCGCTGGCTGTGGCACTCGGCCTGTTCCTCGGCGCTGACGACAGCCCGTGGAATCTGATGATGGCAACCGGCCTGATCTACGCCCTGCCGCCTGTTGCCATCTATTACCTCTTCCGCCGTTATATGGTCGCCGGGCTGACATCCGGCGCCGTGAAGAGTTGATGTCTTGTTTTCCAAGCGTGATTAAAAGATAGGCTGACAGCTTTTGTCGGCCTAAATAGTGATCACTTCCGATTGTATGCACCTGATTGGCGGCTAATTTGCCGCTGTTGGCCGTTGAACCATCCCGAATCCGCCAGCCCTGACCTTGGCACGTCCCTTGCTCGCTAGAGCCGCGCGAACCTGAAAAGGGGTTCGAGCGAGTTCCGTGAGCAGGAGATATGAATGGCATTCACTCGGCGTAGTATATTGGGGGCTGCCGCTGGCGGCGCGACGGTGTTGGCGAGCGGTATCCGCCCGGCTTCGGCACAAGCCGGCCCGGTCAAGATCGGTATTCTTCATTCGCTCTCGGGCACTCTGGCGATCTCGGAGACGACGTTGAAGGACGTCATGCTCATGCTGATCGAGGAGCAGAACAAGAAGGGCGGCGTTCTGGGCCGCAAACTTGAAGCAGTCGTGGTCGATCCGGCGTCGAACTGGCCGCTTTTTGCGGAGAAAGCCCGCGAACTGATCTCCAAGGAAAAGGTCGCTGCGACCTTCGGCTGCTGGACCTCGGTCAGCCGCAAATCGGTGCTGCCGGTGTTCAAGGAGCTGAATTCGGTCCTCTTCTATCCGGTCCAGTATGAAGGCGAGGAGAGCGAGCGCAACGTCTTCTACACGGGCGCTGCCCCAAACCAGCAGGCGATCCCCGCGGTAGATTACCTGATGTCGAAGGATGGTGGCGAAGCCAAGCGCTGGGTGCTGGCTGGTACCGACTACGTTTATCCGCGCACCACCAACAAGATTCTCGAGGCCTATCTGCTGGCCAAGGGTGTCGCCAAAGACGACATCATGATCAACTACACGCCTTTTGGTCATTCCGACTGGCAGACGATTGTCGCGGATATCAAGAAATTCGGCTCAGCCGGAAAGAAGACTGCCGTGGTCTCGACCATCAATGGCGATGCCAACGTCCCCTTCTACAAGGAACTGGCGAATGCCGGCGTCAAGGCAACCGATATCCCGGTTGTCGCCTTCTCGGTCGGCGAGGAAGAGCTTGCCGGCATCGACACCACCAACCTCGTTGGCCACCTCGCCGCGTGGAATTACTTCCAGTCGATCAAATCGCCGATCAACGATGCCTTCATCAAGCAGTGGAAGGAGTTCACCAAGAACCCCAAACGCGTCACCAATGATCCGATGGAAGCCCATTTCATCGGCTTCAATATGTGGGTGAAGGCGGTTGAAAAGGTGAAGTCATTCGATGCCGACAAGGTCATCGACGCGCTGCCCGGTATCGAGGCGCCGAACCTGACAGGCGGCATTTCCAGGATGTTGCCAAACCACCACATCACCAAGCCTGTCTTCATCGGCGAAGTGCGCAAGGACGGCCAGTTCGATATCGTCTGGCAGACGAAGGACCTGGTGGCGGGCGATGCCTGGTCGAAGCATCTCGACGGGTCGAAGGATCTGATCGGCGATTGGGTCGACAAGAAGTGCGGCAACTTCAACGTCAAGACCAGCAAGTGCGGAGCCTGATCTGACAACGGACGGGCGGGCCAGGGACGCCATGTGGCAACTTCCTGCCTTTCTGCCAATCTGACGATGATGAATAAAGACGGGCGGCGCCTCAGCGGGCTCGCCCGTTTTCCCTGATGTGTCTTCAAAGGTTGTCAATGCCGGTACCGGCTTTCCTGCGTGTGTTATGGGCGGCTCTGTGGCTCGCGCTGTCGTCTGGCCTTGCCGTGGCGCAGGCGCCTGGCGCAAGGGATATCGAGACCGCGCTCGACAAACTTGCCGCCGACAGCTTCGGCGACACCGAGGCAGCGATTGCGCTGATCGCCCGCTCCGGTGTGGCGGCGGGGGTCGCTATCCTTGAGGCCTTGGGTGATCGTCGTCTGTTTTTCGTCGCCGGTGACACAGCCGTTTTTTACAAGGACGCCGCCGGAAGGAGTTTCAACGCGCGCAGCGGCGTGGCGACCGATATTCCAGCCTCCGCCTCGTCGGTGCGTCTCAATAATCGTCTGCGCGGCCAGGTCCAGGCGGCGCTGGGCTCGATGACATTGCTCTCGCCCGACCCTGCGCAACGCCTGAAGGCTGCCGAAACGGTCGTCAAATCACGCGATGCCTCTGCCTTGCCCACCATCGACGCAGCACTGGCACAGGAAAAAGATGACGGCATCCGCCGCGCCCTTGAGGATGCGAGAGCGGTTCTGACCCTGTCGTCGACTGCCGCCCCGGAACCCCAGCGCATCGCCGCCGCGCAACGCCTTGCGGCTAACAGCGACAATGAAAGCCTGTCATTGCTCAGGCAGATGGCAGGAGAGGCACGTGGCGGCCTCAAGGACACGCTTGATCGCGGAATAGCGGCCATAGAAGGCCGTCAGAAATTACAACTTGCAGCCCAGACCGTATGGTTTGGCATTTCGCTCGGCTCGGTTCTGTTGTTGGCCGCCATCGGCCTTGCCATCACCTTCGGCGTCATGGGCGTCATCAACATGGCCCATGGCGAAATGGTCATGCTCGGCGCCTATGTCACGTTTCTCGTGCAGGAAGGCTTCCGGGCAAAAGCGCCACATCTGATCGACTGGTCACTGCCGCTGGCCATTCCGCTTGCCTTTCTGGCAACCGCATTGGTTGGCATCGCCATCGAGCGCGGCGTCATCCGTTTCCTTTACGGGCGCCCGCTCGAAACATTGCTGGCGACCTTCGGCATCAGTCTTATCCTGCAGCAGGCCATCCGCAGCTGGTTTGGCCCAACGAACCTGTCGGTCGCAAGCCCGTCCTTCATGACCGGCGCGTTCAATGTCATGGGGCTGCAGGTCACCTATGGGCGCTTGTGGATCGTCGTGTTCACCCTTGTCATCTTCGCGCTGCTGCTCGTCATCCTCAAGGCAACACCCCTTGGCCTGCAGATGCGGGCCGTCACCCAGAACCGGCGGATGGCAAGCGCCATGGGCATCCGCACCCGCTTCGTCGACATGATGACATTCGGCCTTGGCTCCGGCATTGCCGGAATGGCCGGGGTGGCGCTCAGCCAGATCGACAATGTGAGTCCCAATCTCGGGCAAAGCTACATCATCGACAGCTTCATGGTGGTGGTGTTTGGCGGGGTGGGCAATCTGTGGGGAACGCTGTTTGCGGCCTTCACGCTTGGCATCGCCAACAAGGGGCTTGAACCTTTTGCCGGCGCCGTGCTGGCCAAGATCGCCATCCTGGTCCTGCTTATTCTTTTCATCCAGAAACGCCCGCGCGGTCTCTTCGCGCTCAAGGGCAGGGCTGTCGATCAATGATGGCGACGTCGACTGGCCCACGCCTTATCGCCTTTGTGGAAAAGCGGGGCGCCATCTTTCTTGCCGCGCTGATGGCGCTGATCGCGATCGTGCCGGTCTGCCATCTGGCGCTGGCGCCCGATTCACCCTTCCATATCTCGATTGGCACCGTGGTGCTGATCGGCAAATATCTGTGCTACGCCATTCTCGCCATCGCCCTTGATCTCGTCTGGGGGTATTGCGGCATCCTGTCGCTTGGCCATGGCGCCTTCTTCGCGCTTGGCGGCTATGCGATGGGCATGTATCTGATGCGCCAGATCGGCACGCGCGGCGTCTATGGCCACCCGGTGCTGCCTGATTTCATGGTCTTCCTCAACTGGAAGGAACTGCCGATACCGTGGTGGGGTTTCCAGTCATTCCCCTACGCGGTCGCAATGGCGGTTCTGGTGCCCGGCGCCATCGCCTTCGTCTTTGGCTGGCTTGCCTTCCGCAGCCGGGTCACGGGCGTCTATCTGTCGATCATTACCCAGGCCGTCACCTACGCGCTGCTGCTTGCATTCTTTCGCAACGATATGGGGTTTGGCGGCAATAATGGCCTGACCGATTTCAAGGATATCCTTGGCTTCTCGGTGCAGTCACCGGGCACGCGCATCGCTCTTTTCATCATCAGCGGCCTGACGCTGATGGCAAGCTTTCTGGCGGCACGCGCCATGGCAGCCTCAAGCTTCGGCAAGGTGCTGGTGGCCATCCGCGATGGTGAAACCCGCACCCGCTTCCTTGGCTACCGGGTCGAGCATTACAAACTCGTCGTCTTCACCTTCTCGGCCATGATGGCTGGGATCGCCGGCGCACTCTATGTGCCGCAGGTTGGCATCATCAATCCGTCCGAATTTGCCCCCACCAATTCCATCGAGGCTGTCATCTGGGTGGCCGTCGGCGGGCGTGGAACGCTGGTGGGCGCGGCCATCGGCGCGATCGTCGTCAACTATCTCAAGACCATCTTCACCACCGGCTGGCTTGCCGCCTACTGGCTGTTTGCGCTCGGCGGTCTGTTCGTTCTCGTCACGCTTGCCATGCCACGTGGCATTCTGGGCGCGTGGGAGGACGCACAGGGCCGCTTCTTCAAGGCCAGGCCGAAGCCTGCCGCCACCAATCGCCCGGGGCCCGCGCCATGAGCAGCCTCACCCAGTCTATCCTCTATCTTGACGGCGTCAGCGTATCGTTTGACGGCTTCAAGGCATTGCGCTCGCTGGCGCTGACGCTGGAGCCGGGCGAGATGCGCGCCATCATCGGCCCCAACGGCGCCGGCAAGACAACGATGATGGATGTGATTACCGGCAAGACACGGCCCGATGAAGGCGATGTGCTGTTTGACCATGGCAAGGTCGATCTGACGCGCTTTGACGAGGCAGCGATTGCCGGTCTTGGCATCGGGCGAAAATTCCAGAAGCCGACCGTGTTTGAGAGCCATACGGTGGCCGATAATGTACTGCTGGCGCTGAAGGGCGAGCGCGGCCCTTTCTCCGCCCTCTTTGGTGCGCGCAACCGCATCAGACGGGAGCGCGTCGACGAGGTGTTGACCCGCGTACGCCTCCTCAACGAGCGTGACCGACGGGCGGGTGATCTGTCGCACGGACAGAAGCAATGGCTGGAGATCGCCATGCTGCTGGCCCAGGACCCCAAGGTGCTGCTGGTCGATGAGCCGGTCGCTGGCATGACGGATGCCGAGACCGAGGCGACGGCTGAGCTGCTGCGCGACATCAATCGCGACCATTCGGTCATCGTCGTCGAACACGACATGGCGTTCGTGCGCGCGCTTGCCTGCCGCGTCACCTGCCTGCATGAAGGCGCGGTTCTGGCCGAAGGGTCGATTGATGCGGTGGCGGGCAATGAGCGCGTCATCGAAGTCTATCTGGGGCGCTAGGGATGCTGAACGTCAATGGCGTTGATCTTCACTATGGTGCGGCGCAGGCGCTGCGCGGGGTATCGATTGCCGCGGCGGTCGGCGAAGTCACCTGCGTGCTCGGGCGCAACGGCGTTGGCAAAACCTCGCTGATGCGCGCCATCATCGGCCATCAGCCGATATCGGCGGGAAGCATTGTTTTTGCCGGCAGGCCGCTCGCCGGGCTGGCGGCGGAGGACCGCGCCCGGCTTGGTATTGCCTACGTGCCGCAGGGGCGCGAAATCTTTCCTCTGCTGACGGTGAAGGAAAATCTTGAAACCGGATTTGCGCCCCTCAGGCGGGGTGAACGCGACATCCAGGATGAAATCTACGATCTTTTCCCGGTGCTGAAATCCATGCTCGGGCGGCGCGGTGGCGATCTCTCCGGCGGTCAGCAGCAGCAATTGGCGATTGCCCGGGCGCTGGTCACGCGCCCCAAATTACTGGTGCTTGATGAGCCGACGGAGGGCATCCAGCCCTCCATCATCAAGGATATCGGGCGCACCATCACCTATCTGCGCCAGCGTGGCGGCATGGCGATCCTGCTGGTCGAGCAATATTTCGATTTTGCCCGCGCGCTCGCTGATCGCTGGTACGTTATGGATCGCGGCGAGGTGACGCTTGACGGCACGCGCGCCACCATGGACGAGAATGACATCCGCCGCCGCATGTCCGTCTAGACATCGCTCCCCGCTCGGATGCTGGGCGGCGCGCCTTGCCAGTCGCGTATGGCTGGGCTAGTCAGCCGGCCATGAGCACACCCGCCGCCTTTCTTGATCGCCTTAATGCCACCGCCCGCTTGTCCGAGGACGGGCTGGCGCGCCGTATGACCCAATGGCCTGATGTGCCCGCACGCCTGAAGGACGCGGTGTCGCATGGCAGTCTCGGCGGGGGTAAAAGGCTGCGCCCCTTTCTGGTGGTCGAGACGGCGGCTCTGTTTGGCGTGACTGCTGAACGAGCCCTGCCGGCAGCACTCGCGCTTGAATGCATCCATTGTTACTCGCTGGTGCATGATGACCTGCCGGCAATGGATGATGATGCGCTGCGGCGCGGCCGCCCGACAGTCCATATCGCCTATGATGAGGCAACCGCCATCCTGGCCGGTGATGCTCTGCTGACTTTTGCCTTCGAGATCCTTGCCGGCGAGGAAACCGATACCGACCCTGCGGTACGCTGCGCGCTGGTGGCAGCTCTTGCCCGCACCTCCGGCGCAGCGGGCATGGTCGGCGGGCAATTGCTCGATCTGGCAGCCGAAGGCCGCTATGCCGATGATGGAAAGCCCCTGGCGCTGCCATTGGACGATATTCTGCACCTGCAAGCGATGAAAACCGGCGCGCTCTTCCGTTTTGCGGTCGAGGCAGGCGGGCGGCTCGGGCGAGCGAGCGCGAGCGAGCTTGCCGCGCTTGACGCCTATGCGCGGCTGTTTGGCCAGGCTTTCCAGGTCGCCGACGACCTCCTCGACGCTGAAGGGGATGCCGCGACCGTGGGCAAGGCAACGGGCAAGGATGCGGGAGCCGGCAAGGCAACACTGGTCGGTATTCTGGGCATTGCAGGCGCCAGAGCACGGCTCGACGATCTGGTATCGCGCGCCAAGACGGCACTCGATCCTTTCGGTACGCGGGCCGACATCCTGCGGGCAGGCGTTGATTTCGTCGCGGCACGCCAGAGCTAGCGTTTAGGCAGCCGATTATCCCTGATCGCTTGGGGGGCGCTGGCGCTCAGCCAAACGCGCCATCGGCTGCCAGCCGATCGATATCATCGGCCGTCAGACCGGCTTCGCTCAGCACTTCCCGCGTATGGGCGCCAAGCACAGGCTGCTCGCGATGCCAGGCGGCGGGCGTGCGCGAATAGGTCACGGGGTGGCGCACATCCTGAATGCCGCCGGCAACGCTGTGCCGGCGCTTCTCGAAAAGGCCGACGGTCTTGAGATGCGGATCGTCGGTCAATTCCTCGAAGCGGCGCACATGCATGCAGGGAATATTCTTTGCAGCGCAAGCCTCGAACCATTCCTGTGAGGTTTTCTGCAACGTCATCTCCTCCATCATGGCGTAGAGGACATCGATATTCTTGATGCGCTTCTGATAGGTGGCGAAGCGCTCATCGGCCAGAAACTCACCCTCCCGCCCGACCAGCGCAAAAAAATCGCGCCAGTTGCGATCCGAATAGGGCGAGATGGCGATCCACCCATCGCTGGTGCGATAGGGGCGGCGATGGGGCGTGTGAATGCGCACATAGCCATATTTGCCCAATGGCGGATCGAAGCTGTGGCCGTAGAGATTCTCCGACAGGTTGAAATAGGTCATGCATTCCAGCATCGGCACTTCGATGGACTGGCCCTCGCCGGTGCGCAGCTTGTGAATGACGCCGGCAAGCGCAGCCTGCGCCAGATACATGCCAACCGTTTTGTCGGCGATCAGGGTCGGCAGATAGCGCGGCGGCGTGCCCTCATAGGTGCGTGGCATCATGTCCGCACCACCCGAGCCTGCCTGAATGAGTTCGTCATAGGCGGGAAAGTCGCCATAGGGCCCCGCCGAGCCATAGCCCGGCGCATTCACGTAAACGATATCGGGTTTGATGGCCTTGACCTGCTCATAGGAGAGATTGAGCCTCGCCAGTGCCGAGGCCGGCCGGTTGGCAAGAAAAACATCAGCCGTCTTGAGAAGCGCTGCCAGCGCCACATGCCCGGCGGAGCTTTTCAGATCAAGCGCCACCGACCGCTTGTTGCGGTTGAGCATCATGAACATCGGCGCGAGCCCCGAGGCTGGCCCTGCCGGCGTGTCTCCCGCCCAGCGCATGATGTCGCCACCGACCGCCGGCCCTCCGGGCGCCTCGACTTTCACGATGTCGGCGCCAAGTTCCCCCAGCGTCTGGGCAGCAAAGGCGCCAAGGACAACCGCCGTCAGATCAACGATGCGAATGCCCTTGAGCGGGCCGGTGGGCGGCGGTGTCATGGAGGACCTCCAGGCAAGACGAGGCGGCAATGCATCAAATCAAGAAGAAAATCCGCTCATAGGATTCAGGCTCCGAACCCACCGATGATGGCGCCCATCACCAGCATGACCCCCAGCCAGTGCAGGCTGTCAATGAGCGAGAGGCTCCAGGGTTTGCGCTGATAGGAATTGGTGATGATGGTGGTGGTGAGGATGAAGCCCGCCCATAGGATGGTGCCGGAGATCAGGCCGTTGCGCAATGTCACCTGGCCCGGTCCGAGATGGCCGATGGCGCCGGCCAGCACGAAGGCCATGACGAGCTCGCCGATAAAGGACAGAATAAAAGGAAGTGGGCTTGGGCCCTTGCCTTGTGGCGCGATCATGTCCTTGCTCAAGCCGGCCGCTGCCATCCATGGCCGGCTCAGTGCCATGTAATAGGCGGCGCCAAACACCCAGGCTGCCACAGCGGCAACAAGTATCGCCACATAAGAAATGCCCGCAAATGCCATTGTTCCATCTCCAGGTGGAATGCCTGCGTCTCTATAGGCGATTTGGCAGGGGCCGCCAAACCGTACAGCGCTTGATGTCGGCATCCTCAAGCTCGCGGGTGACCGGCACGTCGTAGCGGGCAAGCTCCTCCAGCGCCTCAACCGGCAGATAGGAGCGGCCCGGATCGCCAATGAGGACGGTTTTTCCTTCGCCTTGCAGGCGCTGCAGCCAGACCAGCAGCCGGCTCGCCACATCACGCTCGTAGAAGAGGTCGCCGACCAGGACGATGTCGGCGCCAATCGTCTGGCCAATGACATCATCACCTGATGGTAAGACGGCAACTCCGTTTGCCTCGGCGTTGAGCGTGATCGCACATGCCGCGAATTCATCAATGTCGTTGGCAATTACCCGGCTGGCACCGGCTTTCATGGCGGCAATTGCCACCAGCCCCGACCCTGACGCAATATCAATGACGCTATGCCCGGCGACGATATGCGGGTGATCGAGAATATAACGGGCCAGCCCTTGCCCGCCAGCCCAAGCAAAGGCCCAGAAGGGCGGCGGCAGGCCGAGGCGCTCCAGCTCCTCTTCCGTCTTTTCCCACAGCGCAATCGATTCCTCGGCCAGACGAAGCCTGATTTCCGGCACCAGAGGCGGAGTGAGAAGGGTGGTGTTGGCGAGAATAAAGGCCTGTTTGTCATGCCGCCCGTGGTCGGACAATGTCAGGACACACCGCCCATGTTGCACACAAGCGCCCATTCATCGTCGCTGACTGGCTGCACCGACAGGCGCATCGAGGTCACAAGCGACATCTTCGCAAGCCGCGGCTCAGCCTTGACGGCTGCGAGCCTCACCGGTGTTGCCAGCGCCTTGACGGCACGCAGATCAACGACCACCCAAGGCTCTCCGGGTTCAGCGGCTGGATCAGGGTAGGCCTCACGGATGATCTCGACGATGCCGACCACCTCCTTGCCCTCATTGGAATGGTAGAAAAAAGCCTGCTCGCCCTTTTTCATTGCCATAAGATGAAGTTTGGCCAGATGATTGCGCACGCCGTCCCAGAGGGTGCCTTTGGCGCCCGCTTTCACCTGATCGTCCCACGACCATTTGAAGGGTTCGGATTTGACGAGCCAATAAGCCATGAGTGATCCTTAGGTCTCCGCCCGCAGCGGGCGGCGCATGAGGCCATCAATCGCTGCCTCCACCGAGAGTATCCCCGCGAGGATCGCAGCGACGGCGCCGGCAATCGGCATATCAATTTCGTGGCGCGAGGCAAGGGCGCTGATGGCGCCGGCGGTGGCGATGCCCTCCACTGTGCCCAGACGGGCGCGTATGGTCTCGACAGCCTCGCCACGGCCCAACGCCAGGCCAAAGCGCAGATTGCGCGATTGCTCGCTCATGGTGGTGAGCACCAGATCGCCAAGCCCCGACAGGCCCGACAAGGTTTCGGATCGCCCGCCAAAGGGCAGGCCACAGCGGCACATTTCCGCAAAAGCCCGGGCAATGAGGGCTGCCCGCGCGCTGTCGCCCAGGCCACGCCCCGCAACGATGCCGCTTGCAATGGCATAGACGTTTTTAAGCGCACCCCCGATCTCGACGCCGCGCAGATCGCTGGTCCAGTAGGGGCGGAACGATGGCGAGCCAAGAGCCTGCGACAAGGCTTCGCCCCAGCTCTCATCCTCGATCGCCAGGGTGACGGCGGTGGGGAGGCTGCGAGCGACATCGGCGGCAAAACTAGGGCCTGAGAGCGCCCCCATGCGCACATGCGCTAGCTGCTCGCCCATGATCTGCGACAAGAACGCGCCCCGCCCCGCCACGATGCCCTTGCAGCACAACAGCAGCAGGCGCAGCCCTGCGAGGTGCGGTGAGAGATTGCTGATAATATCTTCGGCCAATTGTGCCGGCACCACGAGAAGAACCACTTCCAGACCGGCCAGGGCTGCAGGATCCGCGGTGGGTGTGATATTTGCCGGCAGGTCGATATCGGGCAGATGACGGGCATTGCGGCGGCTGATGGCCATATCGCTCATCGCCGCGCTGTCGCGTCCCCACAACACAACATCACGGCCGGCGCGCGCGGCGGCCAGCGCCAGCGCCGTTCCCCAGGCACCCGCGCCGATGACGCCGATCGTGTGCGTGGCAGGTACAGTGTTACTCATGCCTTGGCTCCTGCCCAGGGCGCACTCTCGGCCTCAGGATCAAGCGGCCAGCGGGCCCGGGTGGGGGAGGCGAGCCCGTCCTGTTGTCCTATCGTCAGACGTTCAGCGCCGGCCCATGCAATCATCGCGCCATTGTCGGTGCACAGCGCCGGCGGCGGCACAATCAGCCGCAGCCCGTTTTCGTTGGCAAGCTCGGTCAGCCGCCCGGCAATGGCGCGGTTGGCGGCAACGCCTCCGGCGACCGCCAATACCTCGGGAAGGCGGTTTTGCCGGCGCAAGGTGTCGATGGCCTGGTTCAACCGGTCGCTGAGAACATCGAGAATGGCCGCCTGGAAGCTCGCGCAGAGATCAGCGATATCGCCCCTGTCGAGCGGTGCATGGCGTTCGGCTTCGATTCTCACAGCGGTTTTGAGCCCTGAGAACGAAAAATAAGGCTCCGCACGACCAAGCATCGGGCGTGGAAGGGTGAAACGCGCCGGTTGACCGCGCAAAGCGGCGTGCTCGACGGCCGGACCACCGGGAGCCGGCAGACCCAGAAGCTTGGCGGTCTTGTCGAACGCCTCTCCCAGCGCATCATCAATGGTGGTGGCAAGGCGACGATAGGCGCCAACACCCTCGACCAGAAGAATTTGCGTATGGCCGCCCGATACCAGCAGCAGCAGATAGGGAAATGCGAGACCATCGGTGAGGCGCGGGGTCAGAGCATGGCCTTCAAGATGATTGATGGCGAGAAAAGGCTTGCCCAGCACGCTGGCAAGCGCTTTGCCGCTCATCGCGCCGACCAGCAAGCCGCCAATGAGACCCGGCCCGGCGGTGGCAGCGACAGCGTCCAGCGCGCTCAGCCTGCGCCCGCAAGCAACGCAGGCCTCCTTAATCAGCCCGTCAAGGGCCTCGACATGAGCCCGCGCGGCTATTTCAGGAACGACGCCGCCATAAGGCTGATGCAGCGCATGCTGACTCAAAACGATATTGGCAAGGATAATGCCGCTGCCATCGCTCTGGCGCGCGACAATGGCTGCCGCCGTTTCATCACAACTCGTTTCAAGTCCCAGAACCAGCATTAAACTCATCCAAGGGTGGCGCCCGCCCGGAGGCTGGTGCATATGCAGATGACCCCATTGGCTATCATCGGTAGGGACCGTGACGCAAACATCGCTCATCCGCATTGGCACGAGAGGCAGTCCGCTGGCGCTGGCGCAGGCGCGTGAAACACGGCAGCGGCTGATGGCGGCCCATGGTCTGGACGATGACAAGATCGACATTGTTGTCATCACCACCAGCGGCGACCGCATTCAGGACCGGGCGTTGGCAGAAGCCGGCGGCAAGGGTCTTTTCACCAAGGAGATCGAGGATGCGCTCCTTGACGGGACGATCGATCTTGCGGTCCATTCGGCCAAGGACATGCCAACCGCTTTGCCGCCCGGCCTTGTTCTCAGCGCCTATCTTCCGCGCGAAGATGTGCGCGACGCGCTTATCTGTGCCCCTGAGCATGATCTCACCACCCTGTCGCCGGGCGCACGAATCGGGACGGCATCGCTGCGCCGGCAGGCCCTCATCAGGCGCCAGCGGCCCGACATCGTGCCGGTGTTGCTGCGCGGCAATGTCGAGACAAGGCTGCGCAAGCTCGCCGCCGGCATGTGCGAGGCGACCCTCCTGGCGCTCGCAGGCCTTCGCCGCCTTGGCCACGCAGGGGCGGCCACCCATATCCTTGATGTTGATCATTTTCCCCCGGCGGTAGGCCAGGGGGCAATTGCCATTGAGACACGGGAGAGCGACACCCGCATGCGCGATTTGCTCGCCGCCATCGACGATCGCCCGACCCATCAGGCGCTGCTCGCCGAGCGGGCCTTTCTGGCCGTCCTCGAAGGCTCCTGCCGGGCGCCGATTGCCGGTCATGCGAGGATTGCTGACGGACGCCTGCTTTTTCACGGGCTGGTGTTGAGCGCGGACGGAGGCAAATGGGCAGAATGGCGCGATAGCGGTCCGGTGGACAACGCGGCTGCCCTTGGCGCTGCGGCCGGGCATGACATTCGCGCCCGCGCGCCGGCTGGTGTGTTGGGCGTGTGAGCATGCGCTTTCTCCTCACCCGGCCGATGGCTATGGCTGCGGAGACCGCCGAGAAGCTGCAGGCGCTTGGCCATGAAGCGCTACCAGCGCCGATGCTCGATATCGTGGCGCGGCCCGTCGGCGATCTGCCCGCCGACACCTTCGACGCGATCATCCTGACCAGCCGCAACGCCCTCGAGGTGCTGGCACAGAGCGAAACTCTTGCGCGCTACCGCCTCACGCCCCTGCTGGTGGTTGGTGAACGATCGGCCCGGCGCGCATTGGAGCTTGGTCTGCCAAAGCCCGTAGAGATTGCAAACGACGTCGCCGGGCTGATAGCGGCAATCGCCGGCGATTATCGCGGCAAACGCCTTCTTTACCTGCGCGGCGCTGATATCACGCAGGATCTGGCCGGCATCCTGCGCCGGGAAGGGCTGCGGATCGAGGAGCAGATCGTCTACGAGGCAGTGGCCCGGACGATCATGGCACCAGCTATGCGGCAGGCGCTGAACAATGAAAAAATCGACGGCGTGCTCTTTTATTCGACGCGGACCGCCGAAATCTTTGTCCGGCTGATCGAACAGGAAGATCAAAAGAGCTTGTGTCGCCCCATGATCGCCTATTGTCTTTCGTCACACATTTCAACGAAACTGCCGCTAGACATGTTCGGCGGCTTGCGCATCGCGCCACACGCCAGTGAAGCCGCCTTGCTGGCGCTGTTGCCACAGGCACACCTGTCGTCCAATGGCGAGACAAAAGGGGAAAAGCGATGAGCGATGAGCACAACAAGCCCCCAAAGGCCACAGGACGGTCATCCCGCACGCGCGCGGCGCCGGTGATCGACGGCGAGGCCACGGCCATATCCGACCCGAAGCCTGCAGATCATCCCGCACCGCAGCCAGCGCTTGAGGTGAGCACAGGAGACAACCCGTCGACCGATGCATCACCAGCGACAGGCG
Organism: Raskinella chloraquaticus (SeqCode); assembly: GCA_002365175.1. Taxonomy (GTDB): domain Bacteria; phylum Pseudomonadota; class Alphaproteobacteria; order Rhizobiales; family UBA4765; genus Raskinella; species Raskinella chloraquaticus. Next base: position 61,452 of record DEZK01000027.1, on the reverse strand, counting down.
ATGCAACGGTGGGGACTGGCATGGCTGCGGCCTCTCTCTCCCTGGTCAGGCCCGTCATCGCCGGTGCGGTTGCGGGCGCATTGGCGGCAATGATTGTCGGGATGGCCGGTCTGTGGCTGCTGGTGAACGGCACGTCAAATACCGCTAGCGATGAAGTAGCCGCAGCCGTGACAACCCTCGAAAAGCGGCTTCGCGCCGTCGAGGCGCGGCCAGCGCCTGCGCCAGATGGCAGCGGAACAACCAGACTCGCCGACGATCTGGCGGCTCTCAGGCAGAATGTCAGCGCCATCGAAGCGCGCCTTGCCGGCGCGCCGGCAACGGCCAATGCGAGCCTTAACGATCTTGCGAGCCTGCGCCACAGCCTGGCCGGGCTGGAACAGAAAATTGCCGCAGCCGACAACAGCCAGCTTGCAGCCGAAATCGCGACGCTGCGCCGTGATCTCACTGCTAGATCCACAAATGGTGGCGGGGAGCCGGCGGCCCTGCTTTTGGTTGCGACTGACCTCCTCAAGGCGGCGGTGGATCGCGGGCAGACCTATGTGAGTGAGCTTGAGGCGGCGCGCGGACTGGGCCTTTCAGCTGAGGTCGTTGACAAGCTGTCACCAGCCGCGGCCAGCGGCGTGCCAACGCCGCGCCAGCTCGCCGATCTGCTCAGCGAGCGCGTGACGCTGATGCTCGACAGCCTTCAGCGCAAACCTGATGGCGTGGTCGACCAGCTCCAGCAATCTTTCGCCAAACTGGTGCGTGTGCGCCCGGTGGGCGACGTGGCGGGTGTTGACCCCGGCCAGCGCCTGGCGCGCCTCGAGGTGCGGCTGCAGCGTGGCGACGTCGCTGGCGCCGCCGAGGAAATGTCAGCTCTGCCCGCACCCATGCAGGCCGCAGCGGGACCGCTCGCGGAGGGGCTGCGCCAGCGGGTGATGGCCGATACGCTGCTTGCCAGGGCGATTGCCGATCTGGTCAAATCCCTGCCGAGACGGGGGTGATCGATCATGGTGAGGCTCATCATTGCTGCCGCTTGCCTCTGCGGGCTCGCCTTCGCTGTCGCCTGGCTGGTTGATCATCCCGGTGTCATTGCTGTGACCTGGTTTGGCTATCTCATCGAGACCTCGACAGCCGTCGCGGTCGTGGCGCTCGTGAGCGTTATCGCCATCACAGCGTTGGTCTGGCGCCTGCTCATGCTCTTTTTGCGCTCGCCGCGGCATTTGCGCCAACGCCTGCACACGCGCGTCCAGGATAAGGGCCTGGCGGCGCTCTCCCGCGGTCTTGTAGCGGTGGGAGCGGGCGATGCGGCAGCCGCGCAGAAAGCGGCACGCGAGGCCGACCGCCTCGTTGGCGTGAAGCCGCTGGCGCTTCTCCTGCGCTCCCAGGCCGCCCAGCTCGCGGGTGATCGCGAGGCGGCCAAGGCAAGCTTCCGCGCCATGCTTGACAGCAACGAGACGATGGCACTCGGCCTGCGTGGACTTTACGTCGAGGCACGGCGCGAGGGTGACCATGTGCGGGCCCGCAACCATGCCGAAAAAGCGCTGGCCCACAAATCGCATTTGCCATGGGCAGCCCACGCCACCCTTGCCTATCAGGCGGGCAGCCATGATTGGGACGGGGCGATGGCAACGCTCAGCCGGCAGGCAGATCAGCGCATCTTGAGCCGCGACAAGGCGAGGCGTCTGAAAGCCGTCGTCCTGACGGGCAAGGCAATCGACATGGCCGCCCACGACCGCACCCAGGCGCGCGCCCTTGCCCTCGAGGCGCATCACGCCGCGCCTGATCTGGTGCCGGCTGCCGTCCTGGCGGCTGATCTTCTGGCGGAGGCCGGTGAAGTCGCCCGCGCCTCAAGGATCATCGAAACCGCCTGGCGCCTTGGTCCGCACCCGGAACTGGCGGACGCCTATGCCCATGCGCGAATCGGTGATTCGGCGCAGGATCGCGTCAAACGCGCCAGAACCCTGCTGAAGCTGGCGCCCGACGACCGCGAAAGCATTTTCGCCATGGCAACCGCTCATATGGAGGCCCGCGATTTTGCCGCAGCGCTCGTCGCCCTGCAGTCAATCCCCGGCCAGCCGACGCGGCGCCATTGTCTGTTCTTTGCCCGCCTGGCCGAGGCCGAGGGCAAGGAGGGCGAAGGGCGTGAATGGCTGCAGCGGGCAGCCATTGCGCCGGCTGATCCGGCATGGACGGCGGATGGTATCGTCTCCGACCGCTGGCTGCCGGTGTCGCCTGTCTCGGGCGATCTCGATGCCTTTGTGTGGCAGGCGCCGGCGATGTCGGCCGAGACAGACCAGCCGGTGATTGTCCTGCCTCACGTGCCCGCAGCGCCACCGGAAGCTTTGCCGCCTCCCGTGATGCGCCCCCCCGATCCGAAACCACAGGCCTTTGTGTCCCCGGCCGGGCTCACACCCGCCGCCGCTGCGCCGCAGCCGGTACCAAAGCCAACCTTTATCCCCGATGACCCCGGCCCGCCTGATGCGACTGACAAGGCTGGCTCGCAGCGCAGCCGGCCGACCTATTAGGGAGGCGATCGCGGCGAAGCCTTCTTGCCAAAAACCACGGCTGCGCCTATGAGAACCGCGCGGCGGGGCCTTGCTCCGCGATGCCGCTTTAGCTCAGTTGGTAGAGCACATCATTCGTAATGATGGGGTCAGGTGTTCGAGTCACCTAAGCGGCACCATTTTCCAAACCATGACAGGGCATTGGCTGGTATCCTCGCTACCAACGCAGTTGCACATGCCGCATCGCCAGTCGTAACCTTCCCCCGGGCCTTCACAGCGTCAGGGAGAGAGCATGCGGCCGGCCGGGCGTTCAACCTACGACTCGCTTTATTTCGATTATCCGCTCTTCGCAGCAAAACGCGCACCGGAAATCGACGGCATTGCCCGGCGCCGTCAGGTGGTGATCGTCGGCGCGGGGCCGATCGGCATGACGGCGGCGCTGACACTGGCGCGCTACGGCGTCGCCTCGGTTCTCCTGGACAATAAGGAGACGTTCAACGACGGCTCACGCGCCACCTGTATCGCGCGGGCGAGCATGCATATTTTCGAGCGTCTCGGCGTGGTGAAACCCTTCATCGACAAGGCGCTCGGCTGGCGATTCGGACGCAGCTATTACAAGGGGCGGCAATTCTTCCGCCTCGACATGCCGCATCCGGCGCACGAAAAATATCTGCCGATGTATAATCTCCAGCAGCAATATGTCGAAAAATTTCTCCATGACGCCATCACCGCCTCCCCGCTCATCGATATGCGCTGGCTGAGCGAATGCACTGGCATTGCAAGCGAATCTGGCGGCGTGCGCCTCGAGATTGCCTCCCCCGAGGGTGCCTATCAGCTCGACGCTGACTATGTGCTGGCCGCTGACGGCGCGCGTTCAACGCTGCGCTCCCAGCTCGGCCTGCGCCTCAAGGGCGAGAATTATGAAGGCCGCTACGTCATTGCCGACGTGCAGATGGACCATGATTTCCCGACTGAACGGCGGGCGCTGTTCGAGCCTGAAAGCAATCCCGGCGGGACCGTACTGATCCACCGCCAGCCCGACAATATCTGGCGTGTCGACTACCAATTGCGTGACAACGAACGTGCCGAGGAGGCGATCAGCGAGGAGAACATCCGCACCCGCGTGGCGGCGATCCTTGAGGAGATCGGCCATACCGGCCCGTGGGCGCTTGAATGGTGGAGCATCTATTCAGCCAACACGCTGCTGCTTGATGACTATCGCCAAGGGCGCGTGTTCTTCATTGGCGACAGCGCCCATATCGTGCCGATCTTCGGCGTGCGCGGGCTCAATAATGGCCTGGCGGACGCGCATAATCTCGGGTGGAAGCTGGCGTTGGTGGCGCGCGGCGAGGCTGATGAAGGATTGCTCGACAGCTATTCGCCGGAGCGGCGCGGGGCGACGCTCGACGTTTTTGCCAACGCCACCAAAAGCACACGCTTCATGACACCGCCAACACGCGGCTGGCGGCTGGCGCGCGACGCTGCGCTGTCGCTCAGCCTTGATCACGAATTTCCGCGCGCCCTCGCCAATCCCCGGCAGATGCAGCCCTATACCTATGGGGCAAGCGAGCTCACGCCCTATCCGGGGCGAGACCGCGCCTTCGCCGGCGGACCTGTGTGCGGTGCAGCCGCTCCCAATCCTCGCCTCGCTGACGGGACCCATCTGCTGGATCATGCGGGCGATGGGATGACGCTCATGATCTTTCGACAAAGGGGCCTCAGCAGCGAGGAAGCAGCGCTTATCGGCGCGCTCGCAGCACTCGACCGTCGGCTCACGGCCCTCATCATTGGCGGCGCGGGCGCTGATGCGCCAGCAATCGCCATTGCCGACGCTGATGGCGCTCTGTCTGCAAGCTTCTCCGCGTGTGATGGCGCGATCTATCTTCTGCGCCCTGATCTCCATGTCGCCGGGCGCTGGGCCAACCTCAGCAGCGATGAAATCCTGACCACCGCCGGCCGCTGTCTTGGAGTTGCGCTGTCATGACCACCATGCCGTTTGACGAGATGGAAGCGGCCTACGAGCTTCTGGCGACAGCGATTGACCGCGCGGGGCCTGACGCCGAGGCGCTGTTTTTGACCCGGCTGGCGCTGCTGCTGGCCCATGACACCGGCGAACTGTCACGTTTTCAAAACGCGGTTGAGGCAGCATTGGCTGGCATTACGGAAGGTGGTGCCGCTAAACCGTAGAGCGGTTCGTCGCCGCATCAGCATAGTGCAACGCCATAAAACATGTACACTGCCAGCCATTCCGCGGGCGTCAATATCGGGGTTTCATGTCGATCAAGGCCAGTATCTATCATCTCACCCATTACCGGTATGATCGCCCGGTCACACTTGGTCCCCAGCTCATCCGGCTCCGCCCGGCCCCGCACAGCCGCACGCGAGTGATCTCGCATAGTCTGAAAGTCACACCGGCCAACCACTTCGTCAACCATCAGCAGGACCCTTACGGCAATTGGATGGCGCGCTTCGTCTTCCCCGAGCCAGTCCGGGAATTGAAGATCGAAGTCGATCTGGTGGCCGACATGACGGTCTACAACCCGTTCGATTTCTTCGTCGAGGAAAGCGCTGAATTCTGGCCCTTCGCCTACCCGGAGGATATCGGCCCTGATCTTGATATTTACCGCCGCGCCGAGGCGGCAGGGCCGCTCCTTTCCGCTTTTCTCGCCACCATCCCGCGCGAGCGGCTGCGCACCGTCGATTTTATCGTCGGCCTCAATGCCCGCATCGCCCGTGAGATTGGGTACGTCATCCGCATGGAGCCAGGTGTCCAGTCGGGCGAAGAAACACTGGCACGCCGCCAGGCGTCGTGCCGTGATTCAAGCTGGCTGCTGGTGCAGGTCATGCGCCATCTCGGCCTCGCTGCGCGGTTTGTGTCCGGCTATCTCATCCAGCTGAAGCCTGATCTCGTGGCCATTGACGGCCCGCCCGGCACAAGCGTTGATTTCACCGATCTCCATGCCTGGGTGGAGGTCTATCTTCCCGGCGCCGGTTGGATCGGCCTTGATCCCACCTCCGGTTTGCTGACGGGCGAAAGCCACATACCGCTCGCGGCCACGCCGCATTATCGCAACGCCGCGCCGATTGCCGGCCTCGCCAGCGCGGCTGACGTCGAATTCGCGTTCGATATGCAGGTGCGCCGGGTGGCGGAGCATCCACGTATCACCAAGCCGTTTTCGGATGAGGCATGGGCAGCGCTTGATGCGCTGGGGCAAAAAGTCGACGCCGCGCTGGACGATGGCGATGTGCGCTTGACGATGGGAGGCGAGCCGACCTTCGTCTCCATCGATGATTTTGAAAGTGCGGAATGGAACGCTGACGCTGTCGGCCCGCACAAGCGGGCGCTTGCCGATACGCTGATCAGGCGGCTGCGCGAGAAATTCGCACCAGGTGGCTTTCTGCATTATGGTCAGGGCAAGTGGTATCCTGGCGAAACCCTGCCGCGCTGGACGTTTTCGCTTTACTGGCGGCGCGATGGCAAGCCGATCTGGCACGATGAAGGTTTGATCGCCCGCGAAGCCGCGCCGACCCTCGTCGCGCCGAGCGATGCCCAGGCAGTCCTCACCGCCATGGCTGAGGCGTTAGGCGTCAGCAACGACACGATCGTTCCTGCCTATGAGGATCCCGCCCAATGGCTCCTCAAGGAGAGTAATCTTCCCGAAAACGTCACACCGGAAAACTCCAGACTCGAGGATGCGGAAGAACGCCACCGCATGGCCCGCGTCTTCGCCCATGGCCTGACCAAACCGACCGGCTATGTGCTGCCGATCCAGCGCTGGCAGGCCAGGGATGCGCGCCCCCGCTGGCGCTCGGAGCGTTGGTCACTGCGGCGCGCGCATCTGTTTCTGGTGCCAGGCGACAGCCCGGCAGGGTATCGTCTGCCGTTGGGCGCGTTGCCTTATGTACCACCAGCCGAATACCCGTATGTCTATCCCGCCGATCCATCGCAGGAGTTCGGTGCGCTGCCGGAATTTGCGCCGCGCGCGGCTGCACCCCGCGAGCAGGCAGCGGCCCATTTCACCGCAGCCAGCGCCACACAAGAGCGCATCGAACAATCCTTCGAGGCGGTCGATGGCAAGGTGCGCACCGCCATCTGTGTCGAGCCGCGCGATGGCCGCTTGTGCATTTTCATGCCGCCGGTCGAGCAGGTAGAGGATTATCTCGAACTGGTGAGCGCCGCCGAGGCCGCAGCCCGCGCGCTCGGGCTGCCGGTCCATATCGAGGGTTACGCGCCACCTGCCGATCCGCGGCTCAACGTCGTCAGGGTCGCTCCCGATCCCGGCGTCATCGAGGTCAATATCCACCCGGCATCGAATTGGGGCGAATGCGTCGCCACCACGCAAGCCGTTTATGAAGAGGCCCGGCAATGCCGTCTGGGTGCTGACAAATTCATGATCGATGGCCGCCACACCGGGACGGGCGGCGGCAATCACGTGGTGCTGGGCGGGGCGAAAGTCGGCGACAGCCCGTTTTTGCGCCGGCCCGACCTGTTGCGCAGCTTCATCCTGCACTGGCAGCGCCATCCCAGCCTCTCCTATCTGTTCTCGGGCCTCTTCATCGGCCCGACCAGCCAGGCGCCGCGTATCGATGAAGCGCGCCATGACGGGCTCTACGAACTTGAGATTGCGCTCGCGCAAATTCCCCGGCCGGGCGAAGGTGTGGCGCCCAGACCATGGCTGCTTGACCGGTTGCTGCGCAATCTGCTGGTCGACGTGACCGGGAATACGCACCGGGCCGAAATCTGCATCGACAAGCTGTTCTCGCCCGATGGACCAACCGGGCGTCTCGGGCTCGTTGAATTTCGCGGCTTCGAAATGCCGCCTGACCCGCGCATGAGCCTGGCGCAACAGGTTCTTCTGCGCGCCCTTGTCGCGCGCTTCTGGGCGCAGCCTGTTGGCGGCACGCTCACCCGCTGGGGCACGGTTCTCCACGACAGATTCATGCTGCCGCACTATATCTGGCAGGATTTTCTCGACGTGCTGGCCGATCTTCGCCACCATGGCTTCGAGTTGCGCCCCGAATGGTACGAGGCGCAGGCGGAGTTTCGCTTTCCCCTGTGCGGGGAGATCGACATCGAGGGGGTGAGGCTCGAATTGCGGCAGGCACTGGAACCCTGGCATGTTCTCGGCGAAACGGGCGCCATCGGCGGCACGGTGCGCTATACGGATAGTTCCGTCGAGCGCCTGCAGGTCAAGCTGACAACCGCTGATCCAGCCCGCTACAGCGTGTCATGCAACCGGCGCCATGTGCCGCTGACGGCAAGCGGAACCGGCGGAATGGCGGTCGCCGGTGTACGCTTCAAGGCCTGGCAGCCAGCGCAGGCCATGCACCCGCAGGTGCCGGTACATGCACCCCTGACATTTGACGTGTTTGACCGATGGAGCGGGCGCGCGCTCGGTGGCTGCGTCTATCATGTCGCTCATCCCGGCGGGCGCAGCTATGAGACATTTCCGGTCAATAACAACGAAGCGGAAGCCCGAAGGCTGGCGCGTTTTATCCCCTTCGGCCATTCGCCGGGGCCTTATGAGCCGGTGGCAGCCGATATCCACCCGGAATTCCCGATGACGCTTGATCTGCGTCGCCAGCCGGGCGTTTAAACGATGCCGTTCGGGCCGGCCAGACGGTCAGCGCTGCTCTCGCCGTTGCTGAGCCGATATCAGGGCCAGCCCGGGGTGGCTGACGAATTGCTGGATGCCCATGGCAACATCCGCCCCGTGTGGCGCGGCTTCATTGATTATCTGGCGACGATACCACAAAGCCGGCTTCCTCATATGCTGGCACGAGGCGATCAATATCTCCACAATGCGGGAGTGTATTTTCGCCAGTATGATGGGCAGGGGTCGGCTGAGCGCGACTGGCCGTTGAGCCATATGCCGATCCTTATCGACGATCATGAATGGCAGACTATTTCCGCCGGGCTCATCCAGCGCGCTGATCTTCTCGAAGCGGTCGTGAGTGATATTTATGGCAAAAATCGCCTTGCCGCATCAGGCCATCTGCCGGCCTCGCTCATCGCTGCCAGCAAGGAATGGCTGCGCCCGATGGTGGGCGTGCAACCGCGCGGCGGCCATTTTCTTCATTTTGTCGCGTTCGAGATCGGGCGCGGCCCCGATGGCTCGTGGTGGGTACTGGGTGACCGCACACAGGCGCCATCGGGCGCCGGTTTTGCATTGGAGAACCGCGTCGCGACAGCCAAGGTATTCGCCGATTTCTATACCGGTACCAGCATCCACCGTCTTGCCGGTTTCTTTCGTCGTTTCCGCGACACGCTGAATGGCATGCGCCGCAACGACACACATCGCGCATCCATCCTCACCCCCGGCCCGATGAATGAGAGCTATTTCGAACACGCCTACATCGCCCGTTATCTCGGCTTCGGCCTGCTTGAAGGCGAAGATCTGGCGGTGGAAGAGGGGCAACTGAAAGTCAGAACCGTATCCGGCCTGGTCCCGGTCGAGGTGTTGTGGCGTCGACTTGACAGTAATTTCGCCGATCCGCTCGAGCTTGACGAAACATCACAACTGGGCACGGCGGGGATGGTTCATGCGGCGCGGCAGGGCAATGTGACGCTGGTCAACGCGCTGGGCTCAGGCATCCTGGAATCGCGCGCCTTTCTCGCCTTCATGCCGCGGCTCAGTGAACATCTTCTTGGGCAGAAGCTCGCCTTGCCAAACATCGCCACCTGGTGGTGCGGCCATCCTGCGGAAGCCGAGCATGTGCGCCGCCACGCCGCCCATATGATGATCGGCGAAGCGCTGTCGACCCGTCTGCCGTTCGAAATCGATGAACATGGTGCACCGGGCAACCTGCTCCAGCAGCCACACGACGGCTTGCTCGAGCGCATGATTGATGAGGATGGCGCGCGCTTTGTCGGTCAGGAAGTCGTGACGCTGTCGACAACGCCGGCGCTGGTCGATGGCGTGCTGGTTCCGCGACCCATGAGTTTGCGGGTCTTTCTCGCCCGCACAAGCGAGGGCTGGCAAGTGATGCCGGGCGGTTATGCGCGCGTTGGCAAAAGCGAGGATCCGACCGCGATTGCCATGCGCCGCGGCGGGTCGGTTGCCGACGTCTGGGTGGTGAGTGATCGGCCGGTATCGACCGAGACGATGATGGCGCCGCCGCCTGGTCCCTTCACCCGCGCTCTGCCCGGCACGCTGCCCAGCCGGGCGGCTGACAATCTCTTCTGGCTCGGGCGCTATATCGAACGGGTCGAGGGCGATATCCGTTTGCTGCGCGCCTATCATCTGCGCCTCGCCGAGGGGACAGCTGAAACCAATCCGCTGCTGGAATTGCTGCACGATGCGCTGGAGGCCCGCGACCTTGATGTGACCTCACCGGTCCCCGCCGGTCTGCTGCAGACATTGCGCCACGCGCTCAACAGCGCCAGCAAGATACGTGAGCGCTTCTCGGTCGATGGCTGGATGGCACTGCAGGATGTCGAAAAGACAGCCCTGCGCTTCCAGCAAAGCGTGATGGCGGGAGATGACGCGGCCGCCGCGATGCGGGTTCTTCTGCGCAAGATTTCAGGATTTTCCGGCCTCGTTCACGAGAACATGTATCGCTTCGTCGGCTGGCGTTTCCTCAGTATCGGCCGGGCGCTGGAGCGCGCGACGTTTATCGCTGCCGGCCTCACGGCCTTCGTTGAAGGCGCCGGACTTGACGGCGCGCTCGAACTGGCGATTGAAATCGGCGACAGCGCGATGACACATCGGCGGCAATATTCAGTGGCCATGACCCGCAACACCGTGGTTGATCTCATCGCCCTTGATCCGCTCAATCCGCGCTCGATCCTTTTCAGCGTGAAGGAAATGCACGAACATATCAGCTATCTGCCGGGCGCTGATGTCTATGGCCATATGTCGCCGCTGGCCCGCGCTGTCCTGCGCGCACAGTCCGAAATCGCCATTCTGACACCTGAAACATTCGATGGCGCCGCTCTCGATCTTCTCTCGCAGCGCCTCGGCGAGATGTCGGATATCCTGACTTTGGCCTATTTCCAGTAGAGATCCTCATGCTCTACGATATCTCCCTGCGCATCTCGTATTCCTTCGGCGAGTTTACGGCGAGCGGCAGCCAGATCCTGCGTGTTCTGCCGCGTGAACTGCCGGGCATCCAAAGAGTGATCGCCTCCCATCTCGATTTCCAGCCGCGTGCGACGGCACGCGTGGACGGGATCGACTTCTTCGGCAATGCCACCGTCAATGCGAGCTACCGCTACGTGCAGCACGAACTATGCTTCACCGTTCATGCGCGGGTGCGGCGCAGCGACGCCGGGGCGCAGCCCGACATGCCGACGCGCCTGGGCGCGCTGGCCGACGAGATTGCCAGCTATCGCGGCCTGGATGCCTATTCGCCGCATCATTTTATCGGGCAATCGCAGCGCATCCGCCGCGACAATGCCATCGCCGCCTATGCTCACGCCATCAGTCGCCGCGACCTGCCGGTCTTGGAAAATGTCATCGCCATCTCGAACGCGCTTCATCGCGATATCGCTTTTGATCCCGAGGCAACCGACGTCAAGACGCCGGCAGGCGTCGCCTTCGCCCATCGCAAAGGTGTTTGCCAGGATTTCACGCACATCATGATCACCGCCCTGCGCGCGATGGGTATTCCAGCCGGCTATGTCAGCGGCTTCCTGCGGACCATCCCGCCCGAGGGCCAGCCGCGTCTGGAAGGGGCGGATGCCATGCATGCCTGGGTGATGGCGTGGTGCGGAACTGAAGCAGGATGGATCGAAATTGACCCGACCAACGGCATCACGGTTGGCAGCGACCATATCGTGGTCGCGATCGGTCGCGATTATAATGATGTGGCGCCGGTCAGCGGCATCCTCAAGACCGCCGGCAGCCAGAAAACCGAGCAGGCCGTCGATGTCATCGCTGTCACTGAGCGGACGTGAGACCATCACGCAGAAGACGGGTCACGTATGGGCGCCAAATTACCAAATGATAACCGCAAAAAATCTGGAGCGGGCGAAGGGATTCGAACCCTCGACCCCAACCTTGGCAAGGTTGTGCTCTACCCCTGAGCTACACCCGCGCTCCGTGTTTCCCGATCGTGTCGAGAAACGGCGAGGCCCGGTTGATGCCGCAGAACGGGCGCGATTGCAAGAGGCTTCTTGGCAATCGCGCTCAGGCGCATCTGGCCAGAGGCGTTTCGAGAAGCCTGTCAGACTGGATCGCTTCGCCGAAAAAATGACCCTGCATGTAGTTGATACCCCATGATTCAAGAAGCAGGGCATCTGCCTCGCAGCCGACCCATTCGGCGACGGTGCGGATACCAAGCTCGCGCGCGAGATTGATCATGGTGCGCACAAAAATCTGATTTTCGGGCGAATTTGCCAGATTGCTGATGTAGGAGCCGTCAATCTTGACGCTATCAACCTTCATTTCGCGCAGATAGCGAAACGATGTATGGCCGGCGCCGAAATCATCGATGGCAACACGGCAACCCAGCGATTTGATTTGTTCAAGGAAGCGCACACTCTCCTGTATATCCTGGATGGCGGCGCTTTCAGTCATTTCAACCACCAGCCGGTTGGCCATATCCTCCCGGCTGACCAGGCGCGAGGCAAGGATGGAAAGCCATTCACGGTCAGACGTTGTCTGTGCCGAGATGTTGACGCTGATGCGGGTGTCGGGGCGGCTGGCGAGGAGATCAAGCCCAAGCTCAAGGACGCGATGATCGAGAAGCCCGCACAGACCCAGCCGTTCGGCGACCGGCACCAGAAGACCGGGCGGCAGCGTGTCACCATCCTCGCCTTCCACGCGCATCAGCGCTTCGTAGGAATAGGGCAGACGGCTGCCGGCGTGAACAATAGGCTGACAGGCAAGCGCTATACGCCGCTCGTTCAACGCCTTGATGAGGCCTTCGCCCACCCGCCCGTCGGCCCGGCGCGACTGTGAGCGCGAGGCTTGCGGATCAAAGGGAATGAACAGGCCGCGTTTCTTCGCTTTGGCTTCCGACAGCGCTTCATGCGCTTCGGCCAGAAGATCCCGGCTGGACGCAATGGTGCGGGGGCCGACAACCCCGCCAACCGACAGGCTGACGGTAACGGGACCGGCCGACGTCGTGACCAGTTGCGCGCGCGTCACATCGATGAAACGCTGCGCGGCAATCGCCATCTCGCTGGCGTCGCATTGGCGCAGCAAAATCGCGAATTTATTGCCGGTGAAGCGGCCGATGCTGTCGCGCCCGCGCAGATTGCTGGAGAGCCGCGCCGTCACCGCCTTCAGCGCCTCATCGCCGATGCTGAAACCAAGACCCGCATTGATGGTGGACAGATTGTCAACCGAGGCCAGAAGAAGCGCAAAATGGCGTTTCTCGCGACGGCTGACGATCATTTCCTGATCAATCAATGACAAAAGCCGGTTCTGATTGAGCGTGCCTGTCAAAGGATCAATTTCGCTGAGAATGCGCAAAGCCTCCTCAGCCTCATGGCGCTCATCAATGGCGCGCACGACGCCCATTACGCGGGCGGGCTTGCCATCAGCACCCGCAAACCATCGACCGGTTTCTTCCACCCAGCCAGTGCTTGGTGACGTCCGTTTGAGGCGATATTGCATGGTAAACACCGCCCCCTCCGGCCCGGGGCGCGCGGTGTCATTCATGATCATGTCATGGCGCGAGGAAGCATTATCCGCAATCAGGCCAGCAAGGGTGCGCCCGCTCGCAGGCACGGCATCGCCGACTGCCGCAAAGAAGGACGGCGCATTGGCGCTCCACTCCAGGCGATCAGAGGAAATATCCCAGCAATAGGCGGCCTCGCCTGCGGCGTTGAGGCTGGCGGCAAGGTCAAGCCCGACGCAATCCGTGCCCTCTGACATTGTTGGCTGGTTCATCCCGGCGTCCCGTACCCCGTTTCCACTGCAGCCGTCATCATGTCGTGAAGCGGTTACGAAACCACAAAGCCCGCCCACGAAAGCGATGGCTGAACACCATAATCGGGTCATGCGTTTCCACGACCCGGCAGGAAGGTTAATGGCACATTGATTGCAAATCGTGATGGGACCGGATGATCAGTCCCGTTTTGCTACAGGTTTGCTGATGATAACTGCGCTAAACCCTTCGCGATCTGTCCCGCAATCCACTCATGTGGAGCACGGCAGGGTGTCAACCCGGGGAGAAACGACCGAAAGCGGGCACGCCTTGATCGCTGTCGAACCCCCGATCGCCATCTCGTCCTGCCGCCCGGCCCACCGCCATGGCGTGAGCGCGCTGGTGGCACAACTTCTGGCTACCCGCGATCAACTGCCACAAACTCGCGACAAGCGCCGTGTCGAGCCGGCACAGGCTGTTGCATTCTATCAGGCGGTCGGCACATTCCTGTCAGCCCCGCCGACGCAGCCAGGGCTCGATATTCGCGCCTGATCAATAGCCAAGCGCCATGCCATCCTTGCGCGGGTCCGATCCGCCAATCAGGATACCGCGGGTCCGGTCGACACGGATCACCTGCCCGCCGCCGATGGGGCCAAGCGGCATCTTGATGTCATGACCACGCTGCGCGAGCCCTTCCAGTGCCTCAGCCGGCAGTGAGCGCTCGGCGGTTGTCGACGGGCCGTCAAAGAAAGCACGCGGCTGATCAAGCGCTTCCTGCGGATCCATGCCGTAATCGAACATATTGGTCAGGATATGGGCATGGCCGCAGGCCTGGTAGGCGCCACCCATGACGCCGAAGCTCGCTTCGACCTCGCCATTCTTCATCACCATACCGGGGATGATGGTGTGCATCGGACGCTTTGATGGGGCGATGGCATTGGGGTGGCCGTCAATGACGCGGAAGGATGAGCCGCGGTTTTGCAGCACAAGGCCGGTTTTCTTGGTCGCCCTGCCGACCCCGAAATTGGAAAAAATCGAGCAGATGAACGAAATCGCCATCCCGTCCTGATCGATGATCGACAGATAGACGGTATGGTTTTCGGGGCGCGGTGGTGGAAACGCCTTGGGTGAAAGCCGGTGATCGCGCGATATAAGACCGGCGAGCTTTTTGCCATAGGCCTTGGATGTCAGCGCCTTGACGCTGCGGCTCATCGCCGCCGATTCGCCGATTTCCTGATCGCGCATCGCATAGCCAAGACGCGTTGCCTCGAGCAGCAGATGGTAACGCTCGGCCGACAGGGGGCCAAAGGCCCGATGGTCAAACTGTTCCAGAATATTGAGAATGACCAGCGCCGTCAGCCCCTGACCATTGGGCGGAATTTCAGCAACATCATAGCCCTCATAGGGAGCGGTGATCGGTTTCACCACCTCACCCTTATGGGCTGCGAAATCATCCATGGTCATCAGGCTGCCATGCGCCTGAATGGTCTTGACGATATCCTCGCCGATCTCGCCCTCATACATGGCGCGTGCGCCCTGCTTGGCCAAAAGCCGATAGGTTTTGCCAAGCGCCTTGTTGACGAATATCTGGCCCGCCTGCGGCGTACGCCCGCCCGGCAGATAATGCTTGGCAAAGCCGGCATCGCCGCCAGGTGGCACATGAGTGCGCCAGTCCTGGGCAACGCGCGGCGCCACCGCATGGCCGTTCTCGGCAATCTCGATGGCGCGCTGCAGGGCGCGGTCAAGGCCAAAGCGCCCATGGCGTTTCAGCAACGTCTCCCACGCCTCGACCGCGCCAGGGACAGTAACGGCATGAATGTCGTGCTCAGGGATCCCCGGACCATAGCCGCGCTCCTTGAACCAGTCGAGCTTTGCCGCCTTCGCCGAACGGCCCGAGCCATTATAACCCTCAAGCGGTTTTCCCGGTTTTGAGACAATAAAAAAACAATCCCCCGCCGGGCTCACCATGTGCGGCTCAAGCACACATAAAAGCGCCACCGCCGCCACCGCCGCATCGGCTGCGGTTCCACCCTCGCGTAAAGTACGTATCGCCGTCTCGCTCGCCAGCGGATGGGAGGTCGCGACCATGGCGCGCGTGGCATAGACGGGCGAGCGCCCGGGAAATTGAAAATCGCGCATGGTTCCCCCGATAATTGTTACTTGTGGCTCAGGCCTGTTCTTTTTCTTGCATATCCGCCGGCGCTCGCCTAGCGCAGGTTGAACACGTCCACAGAACCGGGAACTGCCGATGGCCATGCTTACGCTCAACAAGGCGCAGAAGATTATCAAGCTCTCTTTAAACGAAAGCGCGCGTCTGCAGCTCAAACCCTTATGTGTGGTGGTGCTGGACGAGCGTGGCGCGCTCAAAGCGGCGGCGGCGGCCGATGGCACATCGCTGATGCGCTTTGAGATCGCGTTCGGCAAAGCCTACGGCGCGCTTGGCCTTGGCATGGGCAGCCGGGCGATCCAAAAGATGGCGCTGGAGCGTCCGTATTTCGTTTCAGCCTATGGCGCGGTAACCGACGGGCGCATGGTGCCGGTGGCGGGCGGCGTGCTGATCCGCAGCGCCAAGGGCGCGATCATCGGAGCGGTCGGCATATCGGGCGACACGTCGGATGCCGATGAGGCTTGCGCGCTGGCTGGCATCGCCGGGGTCGGATTGACCGGCGATGGCGGAGCGGCGTGAGCCGCCTCAGACGTCGGATTTCGCCTTCAGTACCTGGCGGCCACGATACATGCCGGTCTTGAGGTCGATGTGGTGCGGGCGGCGCATCTCGCCTGAATCCTTGTCCTCGACATAGGTCGGCTGGGCAAGCTTGTCATGCGAGCGACGCATGTTGCGCCGCGACGGCGAGGTTTTTCTCTTGGGAACGGCCACGGCTCAAACTCCGAAAAAAAAGCGCGCCCGCTGAGGGCGCCGCAAAGGAACGCGGCCTATAGCCGAAAAGGAGGGCGATGGGAAGGGGCGACTATGCGTTGCGACAATTCTCAAGCCCACGGCCTGTCGGACCAGCGCAGCGCCTCTTCCAGCCGGTCATTGCCCCAGAAGATTTCGCCGTCGACGACGAAGCTCGGCGCGCCAAAAAGGCCCAGATGGGTGGCAAGATCGGTCTGCGAGCGCAGACGGCTTTTCACCGCATCCGCGCGTGCCGCATCAAGGATCTGCGTGGGGTTGAGGTTCATCGCCGACAAAATGGCGCGCAGCACCTCCAGATCGGCGATGTTGGCACCTTCGCAGAATTCGGCGGCAAAGACGCGCCGGGAGAAATCGCCGATCCACCCGCCCTCCTCGCCGGCAAGGGCAATGCGGGCAGCCATCAGCGAATTGGCCGGAAAAGGCTGCGGCTTCACCAGCTTGAGGCCAAGCTCCGCCGACCAGCGCTCCATGTCCCGCCACATATACTTGCCCTTGGAGGGGAAAAGATTGAAGGGTGACGTCGACCAGCCCTGACCGGCGAAGATGGGGCCAAGCAGGAAAGGACGCCAGCGCACCGTCGTGCCGGCTGCCTTGGCAAGGGCATCGATGCGCTGGGCGGCTATATGCGAGTAGGTCGAGGCAAAATCGTACCAGAATTCGATCATCGCCCACTCCGGAACTGCGCTATTGCGGTCACGCACTGTGCAGTGCGTCGCGTTCTTCTGCAATGCGTCGTCGGTAAAAAATGGGGAGCGTGGCCGCGTGCCCGGCGGTGACGGGGTTGTCATCAGCGCCGCTTAGCCGATAGAAGGCGGCGGTTTCTCTCACAAATGGTAACATCGTCATGACGCAGCCACCGGTCAAGAAGGTCGTTCTCGCCTATTCAGGGGGGCTCGATACCTCTGTCATCCTCAAATGGCTGCAGACGCATTATCAGGCTGAAGTGGTCACCTTCACCGCTGATCTTGGTCAGGGCGAGGAGCTGGAGCCGGCACGGCGCAAGGCGGAATTGCTCGGTATCAGACCGCAGAACATCTATATCGAGGATGTGCGCGAGGAATTCGTGCGCGATTTCGTCAATCCGATGTTCCGCATGAACGCGCTTTACGAGGGCCAGTATCTTCTCGGCACCTCGATTGCGCGCCCGCTGATTGCCAAGAAACTCATCGAGATCGCCGAGAAGGTGGGCGCCGACGCGATCGCCCATGGCGCCACCGGCAAGGGCAATGATCAGGTACGTTTTGAACTCACCGCCTACGCGCTCAACCCGTCGATCCGCGTGATCGCACCATGGCGCGAATGGGACCTGTTGTCGCGTACCAAGCTGCTGGCATTTGCCGAAGCCAACCAGATTCCGATTGCCAAGGACAAGCGTGGCGAAGCGCCGTTCTCGGTCGACGCCAATCTTCTCCACTCCTCATCCGAAGGGAAGGTGCTGGAAGATCCAGCGATTGAAGCGCCTGAACTGGTTTATATGCGAACCATTGCGCCTGAGGACGCCCCCGACAAGGCAACCATCATCAGCATCGATTTCGAGAAGGGCGATGCAATTGCCATCGACGGCGTGGCCCTGTCACCTGCCATGGCGCTCACCCGTCTCAACGAATTGGGCAAAGCCAACGGCATTGGCCGTCTCGATCTGGTTGAAAATCGCTTTGTCGGCATGAAATCACGCGGCATCTACGAAACGCCGGGCGGCACCATCCTGCATGTGGCGCATCGCGGCATCGAATCGCTCACCCTGGACCGCGAGGCGATGCACCTGAAGGAATCGCTCATGCCGCGCTACGCGGAGCTGGTTTATAACGGCTTCTGGTTCGCCCCCGAGCGCGAGATGATCCAGGCCATGGCCGACAAAAGTCAGGAAATGGTCACCGGGCGGGTACGCCTCAAGCTCTACAAGGGCAATGTGACGGTGATCGGGCGCGAAAGCCCCTATTCGCTCTATGATCAGGAATTGGTCACCTTCGAGGAGGGCGCGGTGGCCTATGATCATCACGATGCCGCCGGCTTCATCAAGCTGAACGCCCTGCGGCTGCGCACGCTCGCACAGCGGGCGAAGAGAAAGCCGTGACGCGGGCGGTCCGTTCGGCCATATTTGCAGCCCATTGACGACGATAGAGAGCGCGCGTCAGGTGATGCGGGATCAGGGCGGTTAAATGCGGCGTCAGACAATATGGACGATGGTGGCAGCCGTGCTCGGCCTCGTCGCTGTCGTCGCCATCGGTTATTATGCTTTGTCGCTGCCAACCACGCTCCGGGTAGCCGTTGGGCCGGTCGGCTCGGAAAACCATCGCCTCATCGCGGTGCTGGCGCATCTTCTGGCGCGCGAGAAAGCCAATGTCCGCCTCAAGATCATCACCACTGAAGGCTCGGCAACCAGCGCCGCCGCCCTTGAGAGCAATGGTGCGGACCTCGCGGTACTGCGCTCTGACATCACCGCACCCGACGACGCGCTGGGAGTGGTCGATCTGCGCCGCGAGCAGGTCGTGCTGCTTGCCAGACCAAAAAGCGGCGTGACGACGATGGCGGAGTTGCGGGGCAAGGATATCGGTGTGGTGTCAGCTGCAGCCCTCAATGTCAGCCTGATACAGAAGCTTCTTGCCTATTACGGCGCCGCCGCTCTGGACGTGCAGCTGCGTCCGCTTGAAATGGCGGATGCTGCCCGCGAATTGGCAAACGGCCATATCGCGGCGATCATGACGGTTGGCATTCCCACCAGCCGCTTGATGGGACGGCTGGATGCCCGTGTCACCGCGGAACTGGGCCAGCCTCCCCTCTATCTGCCGATCAGCGAAGCCCCGGCGATTGCCCAGCGCAGCCCGTCCCTGCTGGCCGACGAGCTGGTGCGTGGGGTGTTTGGTGGCGCGCCACCCCATCCGCCTGAATCAATACCAACCATCGCGGTGACACACCGCCTGGTTGCTAACAAGAACGTCGGTGAGGCGGTGATCGCCTCGCTCATCCAGCAGATTTTTGCACTGCGCGTCGCCATCGCTGGCGAAGAACCGAGCGCGGCACGGATTTCCGCTCCCGACGCTGACCGCGCCGGCGAATTGGCGCTTCATCCCGGCGCTTCGTCCTATTACGAAGGCAATGTGCGCGGCTTTTTTGATCGCTATGGTGATCTTTTCTACATAGGGATCATGGCATTATCGATCTGCGGGTCCGGTCTTGCCGCTCTTGCCAGCCATGCCAATGCCAGGCGTCCGGAGCCTTATCGCGACGCCATCGCTACTCTGTTGCAGACCTTGCTGCAGGCGCGCCAGGCGATGAGCATCGACGAGCTTGACGCAGCCGATCAACGCGCCAGTGAGGTATTCGCCGTGGCGTTGAAGCATATTTCCGAGCGCGATTTCGACCAGCAGCAGGTGACGACCTTTGCTCTCACGCTTGACCAGGTGCGCCATGCCATCGCTGATCGCCGCCGCCGGATCGGCGAGGGAATGGTGAAAAACGCGATGGCCGCCGAATAGGCCGGTTAACGGCATTCGATAATTTAATCTCGCCACCGCCGCAAACCCTCGATATAAGGGCGCCGCGCCCCATGGCGCACCTCCCTCGAAAGTATCGGTGCCCGAATGCAGCTGCGCAACATCGCCATTATTGCCCACGTCGATCACGGCAAGACGACACTCGTCGACAAACTCCTGCAGCAATCGGGCGCTTTCCGTGACAACCAGCGGGTGGTCGAGCGCGTCATGGATTCAAACGATCTCGAGCGCGAGCGCGGTATCACTATCCTGGCCAAAGCCACCTCGGTGGTATGGAAGGACACGCGCATCAACATCGTCGATACGCCCGGCCACGCCGATTTCGGCGGTGAGGTTGAGCGCATTCTCAACATGGTAGACGGCGTCATCGTGCTCGTGGACGCTGCCGAAGGACCGATGCCGCAGACCAAATTCGTCGTTGGCAAGGCCCTCAAGGTCGGGCTTCGCCCCATCGTTGCGGTCAACAAGGTCGACCGCCCGGATGCCCGCGCCCAGGAAGTGATCAATGAAGTCTTTGATCTTTTCGCCGCACTTGACGCCAATGACGATCAGCTTGATTTTCCTATCCTTTACGGCTCAGGGCGCGATGGCTGGATGGCAGCAAAGCCCGAAGGCCCGTCCGATCAGGGCCTTGCCCCGCTCTTTGATCTGGTGCTGGAGCATGTGCCGGTCGCGCGCACCGAGCCGGGGCCGTTCCGCATGATCGGCACCATTCTGGAAGCCAACCCGTTCCTCGGGCGCATGGTGACGGGCCGTATCATTTCCGGATCCGTCAAGCCCAACCAGTCGATCAAGATCCTGCATCATGACGGCAAACTCCTCGAGCAGGGGCGCGTCAGCAAGATCCTCGCCTTCCGCGGCATCGAGCGCCAGCCCATCGAGGAAGGGGTCGCAGGAGATATCGTGGCGATTGCCGGCCTGCAGAAAGGCTCGGTCGCCGACACCTTCTGCGCCACCGAAGTGAATGAGGCGATCCCCGCCCAGCCGATCGATCCTCCGACGGTGACGGTATCCTTCATCGTCAATGATTCGCCCCTTGCCGGCACCGAGGGCGACAAGGTGACGAGCCGTGTCATCCGCGACCGCCTGTTCAAGGAGGCGGAAGGCAATGTGACGCTGAAGATCGAGGAATCGGAAGACAAGGACAGCTTCTTCGTCTCAGGCCGTGGCGAATTGCAGCTTGCCATCCTCATCGAGACGATGCGTCGCGAAGGCTTCGAGATCGCAGTCTCCCGCCCGCGCGTTGTGCTTAAAAAAGACGAGACGAGCGGCGAGGTTCTGGAACCCATTGAAGAGGTCGTCATCGACGTGGACGAGGAGCATTCCGGCGTCGTGGTGCAGAAGCTCTCGGAGCGGCGCGGCGAGATGGCGGAGATGCGCCCGTCTGGCGGCAATCGCCTGCGTCTGGTTTTCCATGCGCCCACCCGCGGCCTCATCGGCTACCAGTCGGAACTGATGACCGATACGCGCGGCACCGCCATCATGAACCGCCTGTTCCACGCCTACCAGCCCTTCAAGGGCGAGTTGCCGGGGCGGCGCAATGGCGTGCTGATCTCGAATGAAGCGGGTGAAGCGGTCGCCTATGCGATGTGGAATCTGGAAGATCGCGGGCCGATGATGATCGAGCCGGGCGTCAAGGTCTATCGCGGCATGATCGTTGGCGAGCATACGCGCGACAACGATCTGGAAGTGAATGTTCTGAAGGGCAAGAAACTCACCAACGTGCGTGCGTCGGGCAAGGACGAGGCGGTGCGCCTCACGCCACCCATCCGCATGACGCTGGAAAAGGCGCTGGCGTGGATCCAGGACGACGAACTGCTTGAGGTGACGCCGACCAACATCCGCCTGCGCAAGCGCTATCTTGATCCGACAGAGCGCAAACGCTTCGAGAAAAGCGGTACCATCGCCATGGCGAATTGAGGGTCTAGTTCACCACATAAACCGGCGTGCCGACGCTGACCCGTTGGAACAGGTCCTCGACATCTGGGTTGAACATGCGGATGCAGCCATAGGAGGCTTCCCGGCCGATGGATTGCGGCGCATTGGTGCCGTGGATGGCATATTCAGCGCGCCCGAGGACGAGGGCGCGGGTTCCCAGCGGATTTTTTGGCCCGGGCGG
This sequence comes from Raskinella chloraquaticus (SeqCode), assembly GCA_002365175.1. Taxonomy (GTDB): domain Bacteria; phylum Pseudomonadota; class Alphaproteobacteria; order Rhizobiales; family UBA4765; genus Raskinella; species Raskinella chloraquaticus. The sequence continues at coordinate 39,618 of DEZK01000027.1, read as the reverse complement.
CACCAGTGCCGGCAGGTTGGGACTGTCCGCGCGCACGACCGCCGGCGGCTGCCAGACGGGAAACGGCACCTTGCGCTCGACCACGGTTGAGCCAACCCATTGCTTGGCCTGCCGGCCGATGGCGATCGGATAGCGGATCGCGCGCCCGCCACCCAGCGTGAAATAGAGCGCGCGTTCATGGTTGCGGATGACGATGGCGCCGGCAGGTGCGCTGGCAAAGGCAACCAGATCGCGGGCAGATGCCGGCTGCGCGATCAGGGTGAGCGAGCCCGACACCATAAAAATTGCGCCGAGGCGCGCCATGATGCGGTGCAACCGATGATCGTGGGAACGCATGACAAATCCCGCCAAGGATTGAGGAATAATGGGAATTTATATGAAAGCCTCGTTCGCAGCGAGGATTCCTGCGCCTTAGGGTTAAATGTCAATGAGCTTCATAGGCTGTTTACTTTATCGCCATCCTGCTTAGACTTCTCCCTCATGAAGGTCCTGAGCGTTGACATCCGTACCGCTGACAGGCTTGACGCCGCTGACATCGCTGCGGTGCATGATGCGGCGTGGCGATTGGCCTATGCCGGAATTTTGCCAGGCATTGCGCTGGAAAAGGCCGTGCAGCGGCGCGGACCGGAATGGTGGGCGCGGACGATCGAGAAATCGGGTTCAGGGCTGATGGTGCTCACCGTCGGCGATGATATTGTTGGCTACGTCAGTTTCGGGGCGGCGCGGACCGGGCGACGTTTCGGCGCCGATGGCGAAATCTACGAAATCTATCTCAAACCTGAATATCAAGGCATCGGATTTGGCAGCCGCCTGTTCCGTGCCGCGCTGGGGCGCCTTGCCAGCTATGGCTGCGACAAGGTGGTGGTGTGGGCGCTGGCGGCCAACACAACTGCGCTCTCATTTTATCGCCATCATGGCGGCTCGGCGGCAGCCATCGGCGAGGAACGCTTCGGCGAGGCGCGGCTGCGCAAGCTTGCCTTCCTCTTTGCCATGCAGCACGCCAGCAAAGACTGAGGGAACCAAACGCCTGGTGATGGCGTTTCCTCTCCATAGGCTCGCATGCCTGGATATGCGCCCTTCCGGCGTGGGAAGCGTTTTGCGTCACAAGACGCTGTCCTGTCCAAGCTCAGCAACCCGAGGTGGACCATGAAAAAATTGTTGATGATCGGCGGCTTTGTCGCCGCGCTGATGCTCGCACCGGCAACCGGATTTGCCAATGAACGTCTGACGGACGGGCTTCTTGGCGCCGGCGCCGGCGCACTGGTCGGCGGTCCGGTGGGTGCCATTGTCGGCGCCGGCGTTGGATATACGTCCGGGCCCCATATCGCCAACCATCTCGGCGCGCCGCGCCGCCATCGCTATCACCGCCACACCCGTCATAACAAGCACCATGCCACGCATCGCCGCCACTACCGTTGAGACTTTGACAGGCGATCATCACTGCGTTGAAACTGCCGGGGCGGCGTGAGAGCGTCGCCTCGCTGCGTTTGGACGCACCCGGCGGCCATCGCCCGGGTGCAAATACCTTGCGCAATATCCGTATTATTGGGTTGACGTCGCCCGCAGCTGGCGTCATCGACTGAAAGGGCCCGTTCACCCAGCCCAGAGATCCAGCATGCGTATTGAAGCGATATCGATTGGCCGCGACCCGCCGCGCGAAGTGAATGTCATCGTTGAGGTGCCGGTCGGCGGCGAGCCGATCAAGTACGAAATGGACAAGGACGCCGGCACGCTGGTCGTCGACCGGTTTCTCTACACCTCCATGAGGTATCCCGGGAATTACGGCTTCATCCCCCATACCCTGTCCGATGATGGCGATCCGATCGATGTGCTGATTGCCAATCAGCGCGGCATCTTTCCCGGCGCCGTGATAGCCGTGCGCCCGGTTGGCGTGCTGATGATGGAGGACGAGGCGGGGGGCGATGAAAAAATCATCGCCGTTCCAGTGCCGCGCCTGACGAGGCGGTATGAATCAGTCCATGAATATACCGATCTTCCCGACATCACCCTGTCGCAGATCGCCCATTTCTTTGAGCATTACAAAGATCTGGAGCCCAGAAAATGGGTCAAGGTGAAGGGCTGGGGCAGCGCGGCGGACGCGCAGAGAATGATCGTCGAGGCCATTGATCGGGCGACAGCAAGTAAAAAAACCTGAACGCTGCCGCGGCCTTTCAGAACGCTTTCAGGCGAGGGGGATCGCACTTCCGCCTAAACGCAACCAGCGCCCGGGCCGTTTCAGCGATAATGCTGTCGCCGATATTTCTCTTATCAGCGCTTCTTTGACAGCATATCGAGCTGCTGCTTCATCTCGGCCATCTGGCGGCGCATGGTCTCGAGTTCGCTTTCATTTTTGTCCGGTTTGTCGCTGCCCGCCGGCGGCGCTTTTCCCGGATTGGCGAACGGCAGGAACATGCGGAACGCCTGTTCGAACATCGCCAGATTATGCCGGACCTGCCCTTCGTAAACCTCGAAGGGCGCGCCGAAGGTTTTCGCCATCTGGTCGCGGAACCGTTCCTGCTCGCGTGAAAAGCTGTGCAGGGATACTTCCAAAAAGCCCGGTACGAGGTTCTGCAGGCTGTCGCCGTAATACGGGATCAACTGGCGCAGGAAGGCGACGGGCAGCAAATTCTGGCCCTTGCTTTCTTGCTCGAAAATGATCTGCGTCAGCACGGAGCGCGTGATGTCTTCGCCCGTCTTGGCGTCATTGACGACAAAAACCGTACCCGCCTTGACCATCTCGGCCAGGTCTTCAAGCGTCACATAGGTCGAACTGTCGGTGTTGTAGAGCCGACGATTGGCGTATTTCTTGACGATGACCGGATTTTCCGTGTCCGACATGCTGTGGGCCACCCTTCTGGCGCGCAAACCGCGCTTATCGGGCCACGATAGGGCGGTTTTCACCTTGCTGCCAAGCAGATTTCACGATGGCGGAATGCGCAGCTTTGCGGATCGCGCGCTTGTCTTCGTCGGTTTTTGCGCGTTTCGGCGTTTCCTTCACAGGATCGACAGAATCATCCGCCATCGGCAAGCTAAGCTGGAGGCTTGGCTCTGAGGAACAACACGCATGGCAGCGCCGGACGCATTACGGCAGGGTTTTGTCGCGCTGACACGGTTTGGTTATGGCTCGCGCGGCGATGGCGATATTGCGGCAGCCGCCGCCGACCCGCGTGGCTTCGTCAAGGCTGAACTGAACCAGCCAGGTGTCAGTCTGCTGGATGGCGCCCCACTGAAAGCAAGCCCGCTTCTGATCCAGGCGCTGTTTGATGCTCAGGAGCGCGTCAAGCAGGAGCGCAAAACGACAAAAGACAATGCGTCCGAACCACCGCTGGTGACGAACGGCGCGCCGCCTGACAATGCCAAGCCTCGCGATGGCGTGAAGCCAGCGTCCGCAAAGCCGCCCAGTCTCGAGCAGCAGGCCTTCCGCGCCGACGCTTATGCCCGTCTGCAACGCGCCATTTCCGCCCGATGCGGGATCAGCGAAAGGCTGGTTGCGTTCTGGTCAAATCATTTCTGCGTCTCGGCACGCAAAAGCCAGTTTGTGCGCATCACCGCCGGCGCCTTCGAACGCGAAGCCATTCGCCCGCATGTCCTCGGGCGCTTCGCCGACATGCTGCGGGCTGTCGAACAGCATCCGGCCATGCTGCACTATCTTGATAACCAGCAATCGGTCGGCCCGACGTCAAAGGCCGGCCTTAACCGGAAGCTCGGGCTCAATGAAAATCTCGGGCGCGAAATACTTGAGCTGCATACGCTGGGGGTCGGCGCTGGATATACCCAAGGCGATGTGACGGCGCTGGCGCGGATCATCACCGGCTGGACCTATGTCGGGCGCGAGGGACGGCTCGGCGAGCCGGGTCGTTTCATCTTCAATACGAATGCCCATGAACCTGGCGAGGTAACGCTGCTCGGTAAAATCTACCGTGATGGCGGCAGCGAGCAGGGCGAGGCTGCCCTTGCCGATCTTGCCCGCCACCCGGCGACCGCCCGCCACATCGCCACCAAGCTGATTCAGCATTTTGTTGCTGATATTCCCCCACCGGCACTGGTGCAGCGGCTCTCCAAACGGTTTCTCGAAAGCGGTGGTGATCTGCGGGCGGTGACGCTGGCACTGATCGAGGCGGATGAAGCGTGGGCAGCACGGCTCGACAAGATGCGCAACCCTTATGAGTTTCTGATCGCCGCCGCGCGCCTGACGGGGCGCATGCCGGAGAATGCCGATGCGACGCTCAATGCGCTCAGCCTGCTTGGCATGCCGCTATGGCAGCCGCCGGGCCCCAATGGCTGGCCGGACACAGTCAGCGCCTGGGCGTCTGCCGAAGGCATGAAGCAGCGTCTTGACGTGGCAGCCCTCATCGCCAACCGGATGCGCGACGTCGCCAATCCGCTTGACGTTCTGGACCGGGCGATCGGCGCGGCGGCTTCTATCGAAACGCGCCAGGCGGTAAGCCGTGCAGAAAGCCGCCAGCAGGGCCTGGCGCTCCTGCTCATGTCGCCTGAAATGCAACGGAGATAGGGACGATGCGGGATTTTTGCGAACAGCCTGGCCTGTCGCGGCGGCGTGTGCTCGCGGGCAGCGGAGCGCTCTTTGCCTGGGCACATATGCCAAGGCTCGCCTTTGCCGCCGATGGCCGCGATCCGCGGCTGGTTGTGATCATCCTGCGCGGCGCGCTTGATGGGCTGGCTGCGGTCGGCCCGGTGGGCGATCCAAACTACGCCAGGCTCCATGGCGATCTCGCGCTGGCGGCAACGGGCAGCCATGGCGGATTGCCGCTCGACAGTTTTTTCGTCCTTCATCCCGCCATGAGCCATTTCGCCCGCTATTTTCGCGCCGGACAGGCCGCGATCATACATGCGGTGGCCACCAATTATCGCGACCGTTCCCATTTCGACGGCCAGGACGTGCTGGAATCCGGTCTGCCGGGGGTGGGCTCGCTCGCTTCGGGCTGGCTCAATCGGGCGCTACAGGCGCTGCCTCAGGGCGACAAGATCGCCCGGGCGCGGGCGCTGGGCATTGGCGTTGCAACGCCGCTTATCCTGCGCGGGGCCGCCCCTGTCCTCGGCTGGGCACCACAGGGTGTCCCCGGTGCAGCGGATGATCTGACCGCCCGCGTGCTTGATCTCTATCAGCATCGCGACAAAACCCTTTTCTCGGCCCTCAGCCGCGGTATCGATACCGACAGGCTGGCGCAGCGTGGTGGCCTGACCGCAGAGGCGGCCAAGCCCAGAGGCGGGCCTAATTCCATTCCCGGCATGCGTCAGGCAGCCGAGGGTGCAGCCCGCCTTATGGCCAGCGATGAGGGGCCGCGAATTGCAGCACTGGCTTTTGATGGCTGGGATACGCATGCCAATGAGGGCGGGCCGACCGGGCGGTTGGCGCAATTGCTGAGCGGTCTTGATGGCGCCTTTGCGGCTTTCGAAACGGGGCTCGGAGCGCGCTGGAAGAACACGGCGATTGTCGCTGTCACCGAGTTCGGGCGGACCGCGCGCATCAACGGCACCATCGGCACCGATCACGGGACCGGTACAATGGCCTTCCTCGCTGGTGGCGCCATCAGGGGCGGGCGGGTGATCGCCGACTGGCCGGGGCTGAGTGAGGCTGATCTTTATCAAAACCGCGATCTTAAACCGACAACGGACCTCAGAAGCGTCTTCAAAGGTCTGCTTGCCGACCAGTTCGGCCTCAGCGCCAAGGTATTGGGAGACAGGATTTTCCCCGATAGCGCCGGCGTCAGGCCGATGCAGGGGCTGATCGGCGCATAACTACCTACATAAGAGTTGTGTGCGGCAAATTGACTTCGAGCGGTGGACGCGGGCATTGTTGTCGAGACACCGGACGCCACGCCGGAGCTAACCAGCCTCAGCGCGTGGGCCAACCAAAAAACGGGAGATTCACATGAACGACGTCGTCATCGTCAGCGCCGCCCGCACGCCGGTCGGCTCCTTCAACGGCGCGCTTGCGAGCGTTCCGGCCCATGAACTCGGCAAGACGGCCATCATGGCAGCGCTCGCTCGCGCCAGGGTCGAGGGCGGCGAGGTCGATGATGTTATCCTCGGCCAGGTGCTGACCGCCGCTCAAGGCCAGAACCCGGCGCGTCAGGCGGCGATGATTGCCGGTATTCCTGCCAAGGCAACGGCGCTCTCGATCAATCAGGTATGCGGCTCGGGCCTGCGCGCGGTGGCGCTTGGCATGCAGGCGATTGCCAATGGCGATTCGCAGATTGTCGTGGCCGGCGGCCAGGAATCGATGTCGCTCTCCACCCACGCCGCCCATCTGCGCGCCGGCCACAAGATGGGCGATTACGGCTTCATCGACACCATGATCCGCGACGGGCTGTGGGACGCCTTCCATGGCTACCATATGGGCGTCACGGCCGAAAACGTCGCCGAGAAATGGCAGATCACCCGCGAGGAGCAGGATATCTTCGCCACCGCCTCCCAGAACAAGGCGGAGGCGGCGCAAAAGGCCGGAAAATTCGTTGATGAGATCGCGCCTGTCATCATCAAGACGCGCAAGGGCGACGTCACCGTCGACAAGGATGAATATATCCGCCACGGCGCCACCATGGATGCGGCGCGGGCATTGAAGGCCGTCTTCAAGAAGGATGGCACGGTAACTGCCGGCAATGCCTCGGGTATCAATGACGGAGCGGCCGCGCTCGTGCTGATGTCGGCTGACATGGCGGCAAAGCGCGGCCTCACCCCGCTTGGCCGCATCGCCTCATGGGCAACAGTCGGGGTCGAGCCCTCGCTGATGGGATCGGGCCCGATCCCGGCTTCACGCAAGGCGCTGGAAAAAGCGGGCTGGAAGGCAGGCGATCTCGACCTCATCGAAGCAAATGAGGCGTTCGCAGCGCAAGCCGCCGCCGTCAACAAGGATCTCGGCTGGGACACCTCAATCGTCAACGTCAATGGCGGCGCGATTGCCATCGGCCACCCCATCGGCGCCTCCGGCGCACGCATTCTCACCACGCTCCTGCATGAAATGGGGCGGCGCAACGCCAAGAAAGGTCTGGCAACGCTGTGCATCGGTGGCGGCATGGGGATTGCGCTCACCATCGCGCGCTGAGGCAGCAGACAAGTTTAAGTCAAGAAAAATTACGCCAAGAAGAAGATCAGGGAGGATTCTATGGCACGTGTAGCGCTCGTGACCGGCGGCAGCCGGGGCATCGGAGGAGCGATTTCAAAAGCCTTGCAGGCGGCAGGCTATAAGGTCGCAGCCAATTATGCCGGCAATGATGAGGCAGCGGCCGCCTTCAACAAGGCAACCGGCATTCCTGTGTTCAAATGGGATGTGGGCGATTTCGACGCCTGTGCGGCCGGTGTCGCCAGGGTCGAGGCAGAGGTCGGGCCGATCGATGTCCTCGTCAACAATGCCGGCATCACGCGTGATGGTTTCCTCCATCGCATGACCAAGGATCAGTGGCAGGCGGTGATCCGCACCAATCTTGATTCGCTCTTCAACATGACACGACCGGTCATCGAGGGCATGCGCGCGCGCAGCTTCGGCCGTGTCATCGTCATCTCTTCGATCAACGGCCAGAAGGGCCAGATGGGCCAGACCAATTATTCGGCGGCGAAGGCTGGCGATATCGGTTTCGTGCGGGCGCTGGCGCAGGAAGGCGCAGTCAAGAACATCACCGCCAACGCCATCTGCCCCGGCTATATCGGGACCGAAATGGTGATGGCGATCGATCCGGAAGTGCTCAAGACCAAGATCGTGCCGCAGATCCCCGTCGGTCGTCTGGGGACACCGGAGGAAATCGCCCGTTGTGTCGTCTTCCTTGCCGCCGATGAAGCAGGTTTCATCACCGGCTCCACCATCAGCGCCAATGGCGGACAATTCTTCGGCTGATACAACTGCGATGACAATTATCTCGACAAGGGCTGCCACCTCATGCGGTGTGGCGGCCCTTGGCATGTGGGGGATGCTGGCGACGTTGACGAGCCTGGCCAGCGATATTCCGCCTCTCCAGCTCACCGCAATGACACTTGGCATCGGCGGCTTCATCGGCGTCTTGTCATGGCTGGTGCGGCCTGGCGCCTGGAAGGCGCTTGGCGCGCCACGCCGCGCCTGGGCGCTCGGGATTTTCGGCCTGTTTGGCTATCACCTCGCCTATTTCACGGCGCTGAAGCTGGCGCCTGCGGCGGATGCCAGCCTGATTGCCTATCTGTGGCCGTTGCTGATCGTTCTGATGTCGTCATTCCTGCCGGGCGAGCATCTGCGGACCGTTCATGTCATCGGCGCAGGGCTCGGTTTTCTCGGTGCCGGCATGCTGGTGAGCGGCGGTGGTGGCTTTTCGCCCGATGGCGCCTACGCGACGGGCTATGCGGCAGCCCTCGCCTGTGCCGTTATCTGGTCGAGCTATTCGGTGCTGTCGCGCCTGCTGGGTGCGGTGTCGAGTGACAGCATTGCTGGCTTCTGTCTCGTCTCGGCCTTGCTGGCGATGATCGCCCATCTCGGTTTCGAGACGACGGTGTGGCCCGGCGATATCACGGGCTGGCTGGCGATCCTGCTGCTTGGTCTCTTTCCGACGGGCCTTGCCTTCTATGCCTGGGATGTCGGGATGAAGCATGGCGACATCCAGCTTCTGGGCGTGTTGTCGTATGGGACGCCGGTGATCTCGACGCTGCTGCTCGCCCTCTTCGGGCGCGCGACACTGACACCAACCGTACTGGTTGCGATGGGGCTGGTGACGCTGGGCGCGGTGATCGCGGCGCGCAAATCTCAGGGTGCCACTGCGTAACAATAATCATAGAGACGGGTAAAGCCGAGGCTGCGGTAAAGCCTGATTGCTGGCGTGTTGTCAGCCTGCACTTGCAGGATCGCTTCCTTTGCACCGTGCGCCGCGCCCCAGGCAAGCAGCGAGCTGACGAGCCGTTTGCCAAGGCCGCGTCCACGCGCTGCGCCAAGGGTTGCAATTTCATGCAGCGAGACGGTTTCCCGCTCGACCACCGCCATGCCAAGCGCGCGGTTTTCGCCCTCTTCAACCAGCTTGGCGAAGGAAGCGCGCGGCACAAGCGCCGCATGCATGTTGGCCAGCGTCTCCATGCCGGCGGCATCAAAGCGTGGATTAGCCTGCTGATAGGCGTTGCGCCAGTCCGCAGTCGAAACAGACGACATGATAACGGCAGGATCGATGACCGGACGGGTCACATCGCAGCCGAAAACATGACTTTCCTTTTCGATCCGCCAGCCTTTGGCGATTACAGCCTCTCTTGTCCCCGGCGGGCACAGCGGCGTCAGGCGCAGCATCATCGGCAGATGGCGGGCGGCATAGGCGGGAGCGGCTGCCGCCAGAATATCATCAAGCGGGCGCCCGCCCGGACAAAGCGCGTTCAGCGAATTCGACCGCCCCGTCACACCATTGGCAAAGCGTGCCAGCCAGCCATCGACATAAAGGGTGGCAAGCGCAGGCCAGGAGTTGAAGGTGATCTCTTCACAATGACGGATGCGGGTAAGCTCAGGCATCGGGCGGTCTCCAGTCGGGCGGGGCAAGGTCAAAGCCTGAAAACTCAAAGCCCGGCGCCACCTGGCAGCCGACCAAGGTCCATTCACCCATGCTCGCAGCCGCCTGCCAGACGGCAACCGGCACGACCATTTGCGGGACTTCGCCACCAGCGATGTCCGCGCCAAGTATGACGGTACGGGCAGGTTTGCCATCATCTGCCAGAGACAGGCGAAGCGGCGCGCCCGCATACCAGTGCCAGACCTCAACCGCGTCGATCCGATGCCAGGCTGATTGTTCGCCATGCTTCAGCAGATAATAGATGAGCGTCGAGCGCGCCCGCCCGTCGACGCCCGCGCCATCGCGAAAAGTCTCGCGATACCAGCCACCCTCGGGGTGGGGCCGAAGCCCGAGCCGGTTGATGATCATATCGGCAGGCGGCCTATGCATGGCAATCAGCTGTCACATCGAGCCAGGCTCAGAAACGGTCCTTGCGGGCGCGGATTTCCGCAAACACCCTGTCCGGCGCCTCGCCCGTCATGCCGAGATGAGCGGCAATCGCGGGATGGTCGGCGCGCAGGAAGGGATTGGTGGCGATCTCCTCGCTCAGACTGGAGGGAACCGTTGGCAGGGACGATGCGCGCTGCGCGAAAACCTTCGCCGCACGCGCCTGGAGCGCCGGATTGTCAGGTTCGATGGTGAGGGCGAAGCGGGCATTGGATTCAGTATATTCATGGCCGCAATAGACCTGGGTGTGCGGCGATAGCGCGCGCAGTTTCTGCAGTGACGTCCACATCGCCTGCGGCGTGTCTTCCAGCAAACGCCCGCATCCCAGCGCAAACAAGGTGTCGCCCGCAAACATGATATTCTCATCAGGAATGTGGAAGGTGATATGTCCGCTGGTGTGGCCGGGCGTGTCGATGACGGAAACCTGACGGCCCGCGAAGTTGAAAACGTCACCGCCACTTACCGCTGTGTCGGCGCCGGGGACCTTGGCAAATTCGCGCTTGGGCGCGATAATTTTGCAATTGTAGGCCGATTTCAGAAGCAAATGGCCTGCCGTGTGGTCGCCATGATGATGGGTGGTCCAGATCACATCGAGACCCCAGCCCCGACGTTTCAGTTCAGCCGCAATCGGGCCCCCATCAGGCGTGTCGACGACACCCGTCATGCCCGATGCCGTGTCATGGAGCAGGGCGGCGTAGTTGTCGCGGCCACAGAGCAATTGCACGATCTCAAGCGTCAACTCCACCTCCCTCGAACGTTACAAAGATACAACATCGCCACGCGGGCGTTTGGTTGGCAAGTCCTTCGTGGAATTGCGACTTTCAAAGCAGTACCGGTTCAGGCTATATAGAGGCGATCACGCGCCCCCGGTGGAGAATCTCATGCGCCGTCCTCTTCTTGCTGCCCTGTCCCTCGCTCTCGCCGTCAGCCTGTCAGGTGTGGTGGCGGCGCAGGCGCAGGAAGGCGCTGTTAAAGCACGCAATGTCAAGAAACCGGCTACCAAGCCGGTAGCGATACGCGGGCGCACCCAGACGGTCGTTATTACGCCGCGTTATCTGACGGCAGGAACAATCGTGTCCTCGGATGAAGTACGTGGCTCTGTGCTCGGCGCCGATCCCCGCTTCCGCACCACGGGTCGTGATATTTCCGGTTACGATCAGGTCAATCTGCGCCGCGATCCGTACTATCTGCCCTATCCCCAGACAAGCTTTTCCTTTGATTCTCCATGGGGCGGACGCCTGCTCAGCGACCGCTGAGGCCTTTTGCAGCGGACCCGGACCAGCGTCAGGATCAAGCACTTTCGCGGCAGGCTGAGCCTGTTCCGCCTCAGGACGTCGGATTGCCGATAAAGGCACGGAATTCGTCAAGCGAATCAAAGCGCAAGGTCGACTGGTCGGTATCGATCTCAAGCGAACCATCGTCATAGGTGCGATAGGTGCGCCCGGCAAACTGGCCTTCACGGACGAGCTGCGGCCGGACCGGTTCTGCGGGCGGTTCCCAATTGGCAAGATCGCGCTCCAGCAATTCCGCAATGGTTGGCGCTCTCGCAGCTGGTTGGGAAGCGATACCGGGTGCGCCAGCATCGACTGTCGGCGCAGCCGGTGTCGCGTCGACCCGGGATGGCGCCATGGGGGGTGCCACTGGGGGGGAAATTGCTGCGGGCATCACCGTCGGCTCCGGCGTGGGCGGCAATGTCGGCAAGGCAGCCGGGGCCGATTTCAACGGAGCAAGAGGTGCAATAGGCGGGCGCGGCGTCAAAGGCGGCATTCCCGCGCGGGGCACCGGGTTCATCGGCGGTATGCCGACAGGCTTCGGCTGGTAATCATCATCAGCTGCGGGGGCCGGCAGCGAAACGTCGGGAAACCGCGAATCACGCTCTTTCCGCGCTTCGGGCTGAGCCCGTGGCAGATCGTCATCGCCATGAGGAGCGGCAGGTCTCACGACCGCTGGCGGCGCAGCGGACGTCAGCGGCGGCGGGTCTGATCGTTTATGGTCGGCTACGACAGCGGACGCAGTCAGGAAATCCCCCGCATCATCAGCCGTCACCATATCCATCTCGGGCGATTTTGGCGGATTGCGCCCGTTGCGCACCTTGTCCATCGCCCGGCCGAAGACATTCCCGCGGGGGCGTGGCTGCGCTTCCTCCTCATTGCCTGGAAAGGTGATCTTGACGGGCGGGCGATCAGCTCCCGCATCAGCGCCTCGGGCGGCCAGAAGAAGACGTAATTGTTCGCCTTGCGTCTCCAATCTCTGGATCGCGCCAACGACCGCACTGAAACCGAAGAGAATGAGGCTGCAGATCAGGGACGGGATGAGAAGGAGCAGGCGCGCATAGAACGCTTCCTGCGCGCCCATATTTCCCGTGGGCGCCAGAAAGGCCAGGAGCAGACCGAGGGCCACAAGTGCGACCGCAGCAATGAGAAGTGATTTCGACATGGTTTATTATCAGACGACTGACCGGGTAGCCGTCCAGCCTTTTGTTAAAAAAGGGTTAACGTCGATCCGTCCTGATCGGCCTAGAGCCAGGGCTGGCTCATGCTGGTGCGTTCCTCGAAAGCGTCGATTGCCGGCTTTTTCTGCATCGTCAATCCGACCGAATCGAGGCCGTTGAGCAGCCGCCATTTGCGATAGCTGTCGATGTCGAAGGACACATGTGAGCCGTCGGGCAGGGCGATATGCTGATGTTCCAGATCAACCGTAAACGTCGCATTCGCACCATTTTCCGCGTCCTTCATGAGGCGGTCAACCACGTCTTTGGGCAACTGGATCGGCAATATGCCGTTTTCAAAACAATTGTTGTAGAAAATATCAGCGAAGCTCGGCGCGATCACGCAGCGGATACCAAAATCGAGCAAGGCCCACGGCGCATGTTCGCGCGACGAGCCACAGCCGAAATTCTCTCCCGCAATCAGGATGCTGGCCTTGCGATACCCCTGCCTGTTGAGGACGAAATCAGGGTTTTCCTTGCCCTCGCGATAACGCATCTCGGCAAAAAGAGCGCTCCCCAGTCCGGTGCGCTTGATCGTCTTCAGGTATTGCTTGGGGATGATCATATCGGTGTCGATGTTGATCAGCGGCAAGGGTGCGGCAACCCCGGTCAATTCCGTAAACTTCTGCAAGGCATTACCTCTTGTGCAAACAATCTTCCAAGCATCGTCAGAGCACGGCGTCAAACCTGCTTGCGAAGCTTGTTTTAGCCGATCATGAACGCCTTGTCTTCTGTCCATCGATTATGGTGTGATCCGGCGCATTCATGAACAACAACCGTGCGCTCAGCCGGCGAGCCGCAGATCGTGCAGCAACGACCAGATCAGCCAGATAACGAATCCCAGCGCCGCGATGCGGGCAACCCGCTTGCCCCACACTTCAATCCGGTCGTCCTGGTCAGCGTCAGCCGCGCCAAAATGATCGCGCGTCCGGTTGGCGGCGTCCGCAAGCGAACTGCCAAGGGGCGATACGCCCGGGCGCGCCAGTTGCGCGAGCGTGTCTTTCGCCTTTGCCTGTTGTTCATCTTGGAAATTTTTGTCCCGCTCGCTCATGCGGCAAATTAGCAAGAGAAACAGCCCGTGTCACCGCCAAGCGTGCGTCCAGCCGTCTCTAGTGCCGACACTAAGCTGACCCTCGTCGATAAGGTAAATAGAAAGTGAATAAAATTCGCGCCGGCGGTTCAGCCATGAAGCCTATGCTCTGATCGTTCCTATCCATGTCCGGGAGGGCAAAATGCGAAAAAAACTGTTCATTCTTGTGTCAACGCTCACAGCGGCGTTCATGGCGCTGGTGATGACCAATTCAACCCTGCAGGCGGCCGTGCTGTCGTCTGTGGCTGGTAAAAATGTTCTGACTGATCAGGCGCGCTCTGCGCTGCCGCTGGTTCAGGCCCGTGCTGGCGGGCGTGGCGGCGGCGGTGGGTTTCGCGGCGCAGGCGGCTTTCGGCCAGCCTTCGGCGGCGGCGGGTTTCGGGGAGGCGGCGGAGGTCGCCCGGCTTTTGTTGGCGGCCAAGGCTTTCGCAGTGGCGGGTTCCGGCCAGCCTTCGCCGGCGGCGGGTTTCGCGATGGGCGCAGCTTTCGCCCGGCCTTTGCAGGTGGTGGTTTGCGTGGCGGCGGGTTTCGACGTGGCGGATATTACTCGCGCTACGGATATGGAGGGGGTTATTATGGCGCTTACGCCTCCCCCTATTATTATTACCCCAACGGCTACAAGCGCCGTTACGTGGCTTACAGCGGCGTGTGCCGGCAACGCGTCGTGGTCCGCCGCGGCCACGGACCTCATCGTCGTTTAGTTGTGCGCTATCTGCGCGTGCCTTGCGCCAGCCAATGCCATATCGTGCGCAAGACGAGGTACAGCAATTATTACGGTGGTTACGTCACAAAGCGTGCGCGCGTCTGCCGCTGACGACGAGGCTGATCCAGCAGCGATTGAAGCCTGGCCGGTGCGGACCGGCCGGGTCTTCATGCATTACAGGCTGTTGCGGATATCGACAAAATGGCCGGCAATCGCTGCCGCCGCCGCCATCGCGGGCGACACCAGATGGGTGCGGCCCTTGAAGCCCTGACGGCCTTCGAAATTGCGGTTGGAGGTCGAGGCGCAGCGCTCTTCGGGCTTGAGCTGGTCCGGGTTCATGCCAAGACACATCGAACAGCCGGGCTCCCGCCAGTCGAAACCGGCAGCCTTGAAGATGACGTCGAGGCCTTCGGCCTCGGCCTGCGCCTTGACCAGCCCCGAGCCCGGAACGATCATGGCGGAGACATTGGCGTGGACCTTCTTGCCGCTCACCATGCCGGCAACCACACGCAGATCCTCGATCCGGCCATTGGTGCAGGAACCGATGAAGATGCGATCAAGGCGCACATCGCTGATGCGCGTGCCGGGCGTCAGACCCATATAGGCAAGCGCCCGCTTCTTGGCGGCGCGTCGATTTTCATCAGCGATGAGATCGGGATCGGGAATGGTGCCGGTGATGGCAACGACATCCTCGGGGCTGGTGCCCCACGAGACGATCGGCGGCAGCTTCGAGGCGTCAAGCGTGACTTCCTGATCGAAAAACGCGCCCGGATCGCTTTTCAGCGTTTTCCAGTAGGCCAGCGCCGTTTCCCACGCCATCCCTTTCGGCGTCATCGGGCGACCCATGATATAGGCAAACGTCTTGTCGTCGGGAGCGATGAGGCCGGCGCGGGCCCCCCCTTCAATCGACATGTTGCACACCGTCATGCGCCCTTCCATCGACAGGGCCTCAATCGCACTGCCGGCATATTCGATGACATGCCCGGTGCCACCAGCCGTGCCGATGGTGCCGATGATCGACAGCACGATGTCCTTGGCCGAAACCCCCGCCGGCAGCACGCCGTCGACGGTTACCCGCATGTTGCGGGCTTTTTTCTGGATCAGCGTCTGGGTCGCAAGCACGTGCTCGACTTCAGAGGTGCCGATACCATGCGCCAGCGCGCCGAAGGCCCCATGGGTCGAGGTGTGACTGTCGCCGCACACAATCGTTGTGCCGGGAAGCGTGAAGCCCTGCTCGGGACCAACCACGTGGACGATGCCTTGGCGAACGTCCACCTCGTTGAAATAGTCGACGCCGAATTCCTGCGCGTTCTTCGCCAGCGTCTCGACCTGGATGCGCGATTCCTCATCGTCAATACCGAGGCGCCGATCCGAGGTCGGCACGTTATGATCGACCACAGCCAGGGTCTTTTTTGGCGCGTGCACTTTGCGCCCTGACAGCCGCAATCCCTCAAACGCCTGCGGGCTTGTCACTTCATGAACGAGATGACGATCAATGTAGAGAAGGCAGGTGCCGTCCTCGGCACGGTCAACCACATGATCATCGAAAATCTTGTCGTAAAGGGTTTTCGGCGCGCTCATCCTGGTATCCTGTAGTTCTGGTATCCTGTCATTGCTCAAACGTCGTGACCGCAATCGGTTTTTGAGCCCGATGCCCCTTCCTTGACGTCTTGCGCCTGAATACGCAAGAGGCGCGAAGGACTGACCCTGCGCGCCTCATCGATTTGTTCGCTACGCCGGTAGAACAGCGTGTCAGCTGGCCTGCGGCGCCGCGACCTTGGCCGCTGCCGCCCGCTCCGTCGTCGGACGGTCCTGGCGCTCGGCAATACGGGCCTTCTTGCCGCGTAGCGCCCGCAGATAATAAAGCTTGGCGCGCCGCACCTTGCCGCGCCGTACCACCTTGATGGCATCGATCATCGGCGAATGGATCGGGAAAACGCGCTCAACCCCTTCGCCATACGAAATCTTGCGAACCGTGAAGTTCTCGTTGACGCCATGACCCGAGCGGGCGATCACCAGGCCCTCATAGGCCTGAAGACGCGAACGCTCGCCTTCGACAACCTTGACACTGACGCTGACCGTATCGCCGGGAGAGAATTCGGGAACCGCACGCTGCGCCGACAGACGCGCCACTTCCTGCTGTTCGAGCTTCTGGATGATATTCATTTAAAATGCTCCAGCCTTGCGGGCACGGCCGCCGGCGAGAAAAGGGGAGGCGCCGTATAACTTAAAAGAAAAGCGCTGTCACGGGGATTCGCGTGGTTTTTTTGTGCGGCCAGCCGGCGGCGGGTGGCTCGCCGCATAGCTCGCCCACAGATCGGGGCGACGCAGGGCCGTCTGTTTCTCCGCCTGTTCCTGCCGCCACGCCGCAATTCGCGCGTGATCGCCATCAAGCAATACCTGCGGCACCGCCTGACCCTCAAACAGGCGGGGACGGGTGAATTGCGGATATTCAAGGAGGCCGTTTTCGAAACTTTCGCTGACCGCCGATTCTGTCTTGCCCATGACACCCTCAAGCAGGCGCACGCAAGCATCCATGATCACGAGTGCTGCAAGCTCCCCGCCCGAGAGCACGTAGTCGCCGATGGATACTTCCTCAAGGTGGCGTGACGCGATGACCCGCTCATCCACCCCCTCGAAGCGCCCGCACAACAAGACGACACCCGGTCCAGCCGACAGGGAGCGCACGCGGCGCTGGTCAAGCGGCGCGCCGCGTGGCGAGAGCACGAGGCGCGGGCGCCCGTCAGGCGACAGGCTGTCGAGCGCGCGCGCCACGACGTCGGCCCGCAGGACCATACCCGGGCCACCACCGGCCGGCGTATCGTCAACGGCGCGATGACGCCCGTGACCAAAATCGCGCAAAGGCACGGTGTCGAGCGCCCAGCTGTCGCCAAGCGCCCGCCCCGCCAGCGACTGGCCGAGCGGGCCAGGAAACATCTCCGGATAAAGGGTGATCACGCTTGCCCGCCACATCACCCTTCAGCCCTCTTCCGTGCCTGTCTCAGCTGGCGGAATGATCACCACCCTGCCCGCCGCGAGATCAAGGCTCGGTACAACCGCTTTGGTGAAAGGATAGTAGGCCTGACCCACCTCGCCGCGGATTTCCAGAATGTCGCCGGCGCCGAAATCATGAACGGCAACGATCCGGCCGAGCGTCAGGCCGTCACTCGTCACCGCGCTCAGGCCGATGAGATCGGTATGGTAAAAGGTGTCCTCATCATCGGGTGCGGGCAGTGCGGAACGCAGGATTGATAATTCAAGACCGTTGAGCGCTTCTGCGCCGCTGCGATCCTCAATACCGGCAAAACGCACCACCGCCATGCCATCGCGCAGGACGCGGATGGTCTGCGGCGTAAGCGAACGCCCGCGACCGGCTGACAGCGGGCCATAGGCGCCAAGATCAGCCGGATCGCCGACAAAACTGCGCACCCTGACCTCGCCACGCACCCCATGCGCCTTGCCAATCACAGCAAGAACGAGGCGCTTTTCGTGTGGCGCTGCGGATATGCTCAAGCACCAGCCGGCGCGTCGGCAGGGGCTTCACCCGCCGCCGATTTTTTTGCCTTGGCTTCCGCGCGCTCCTTGGCCTTGGTCCCGGGAACGGCGCGTTCGGGATTGTTGCGAGCCTCACGCTTCATCAGACCGGCAGCATCAAGAAAGCGCAGCACGCGGTCGGTCGGCTGGGCGCCCTTGGCCAGCCATTCCTTGGCCTTCTCAGCGTCAAGGGATACGCGCTTGTCGGATTCTTTCGGCAACATCGGATCATAGGTGCCGACGCGGTCGATATAGCGGCCATCGCGCGGTGAGCGGCTGTCGGCAACGATGATGCGGTAGAAGGGACGCTTCTTGGTGCCGCCACGGGCGAGACGAATTTTGAGAGACATGATTACTCCTGTTAGGTGTTTATAGGGTCGGAATTATTTCTTCTTCGGTGGAACGGGAAAGCCGCCGAGACCGGGAAGGCCGGGCCGGGCGAAAGGTGAGTTGTTGAGCGTGGACCCGCCCAGACCCGGCATGCCGCCGGGCGGTGAAAATCCCTTCGGCAGGCCGGCCTTGGCCTGCTTCTCGAACGCCGCGATGTCCTCGGGGCTCGGCATGGGCGGCGCACCGCCGCCGCCAATGCCAAACAGGCCGCCAAGCGCGCCAGCCATGCCGCCGCGCCCCTGCTTGCCCATCTGCTTCATCATGTCGGCCATGCCGCGGTGCATCTTGAGCACCTTGTTGATGTCCTCAAGCGATGCGCCGGCGCCGCGCGCAATGCGTTTTTTTCGCGAGAAATTGAGGATCTTGTCAGGGCGGCGGCGCTCCTCCGGCGTCATCGATGAAATGACGGCGATCTGGCGCTTCAGCACCTTGTCATCAAGCTGGGCAGCCGACAGCTGGTTCTTCATCTTGGCCATACCCGGCAGCATGCCCAGCACACCCGACATGCCGCCAATCTTCATCATCTGATGTAATTGCTGGCCGAGGTCGTCGAGCGAGAATTCACCTTTCTGCATGCGCCGGGCCATCGCGGCGGCTTTTTCAGCGTCGATATTTTCAGCCGCTTTTTCGACGAGACCGACAATATCGCCCATGCCGAGAATGCGATTGGCCACGCGGGAGGGATGGAAATCCTCCAGCTCGTCGAGCTTTTCGCCGACACCCAGCAGCTTGATCGGCTTGCCGGTGACAGCCCGCATGGAGAGCGCGGCGCCACCGCGCCCATCGCCGTCAGCGCGCGTCAGAACGATACCCGTCAGGCTGACGCGGGCGCTGAAGGCGCGTGCCGTATTGACCGCGTCCTGACCGGTCAGGCTGTCGGCAACCAGCAGGATTTCGTGCGGGTTAGCCGCCCGGGCGACGTTTGCGGCCTCCACCATCATCTCTTCATCAAGCGTGGTGCGCCCGGCGGTATCGAGCATGACGACATCATAGCCGCCGAGACGCGCGGCGGTGAGGGCGCGCTCAGTGATTGCCACCGGCAACTGGCCGGCAATGACGGGCAAGGTATCGATGCCGATCTGCGCGCCCAGAATGCGCAACTGCTCCTGCGCTGCCGGGCGACGCACATCGAGGGACGCCATGAGAATCTTTTTCTTCTGGCGCTCGGCAAGCCGCTTGGCGATCTTCGCCGTGGTCGTGGTTTTGCCCGAACCCTGAAGGCCGACCATCATGATGGCGACCGGCGGGGTTGCTTCCAGATCGATCACCGCGCCCTCGCCGCCCAGCGTGGCGACCAGCTCGTCATGGACGATCTTGACCACCATCTGGCCCGGCGTCACCGAGCGCAGCACGTCCTGGCCGACGGCGCGTGCGCTTGCCCGGTCAATGAAGGCGCGCACCACGTCAAGCGCCACATCGGCCTCAAGCAGCGCGCGGCGTACCTCGCGCATCGCCTCGTTGACATCGTTTGTCGAGAGCGCGCCGCGCCCCTTCAAACGATCCAATATGCCCGTGAGCTTCTGTGACAGCCCATCGAACATGCGCGGCACCTCCCCAACGCGGCGCATGGCCGCACAACGACAAACGCGCCCGAGGGCGCACACGCGCTGTCGGGCGTTGACCTCCGGGAGCGCACTCCCGGTCGGCGGCTTCAAGCAGAGCCGGCGAAGAAGGCTGGCTTATAGTGCGCGAGACGCGGGGGTGTCAAATAGCCGATGGTGGCAGGCGGCCGGTTTGCCGCGTCCGTACCCGGCAGGGTGCTTCGGCACGTGGCGAAATGGACATGTTTCGCTGGTGTTTTCCTTTAGTCGGGTTTTTCATCTGGCACCGCGATACCCGTGCGCGAGATCAACGGCAATTGCCCCAGGGCAAATATAAAAGTGAGCGGCATCACACCCCATACTTTGAACGCTACCCAAATGTCAGTCGTGAAGGAACGCCAGACCACTTCATTGAGACCCGCCAGCACCAGAAAGAAGAACGCCCAGCGCCAGGTGAGCTGGCGCCAGCCCTGTTCGCTCAACGACAACACCCCGTCAAAAACAATCGGCAGCAGGTTGTGGCGCAGGGCAAGCCCGGCAAACAGCGCACCCGAAAAGAGCAGATTGACGATGGTGGGTTTTAGCTTGATGAAGCCGTCATCGTTGAAATAGAGCGTCAGCCCGCCGAAGATCATCACCATCGCGCCGGAAATAAGCGGCATGAGCGGCACGCGCCGCGCCATGATCCACATCGTCAGCATGGACACCGCCATCGCTGCCATGAAGGACAGCGTCGCGGTGAAAATCCCTGCTCGCTGATTGGCAAAAAAGAAAACGACCAGCGGCCCAAGCTCCAGCACAAGGCGCATGACAGGCGCCAGCGGCGGGCGCTGGGCGGCTGGGGGAAGATCACTCATGGTTTCTTTTCCTCTAGCCGCCGCATAGCCTGCATGGCACAAGCTGCCAACCAAAACTTTGGCAAAGAGGCGTTTCATGACGGCCACCCTGTTTGATATTCCCGCCATCACCATCCCTGTTGAGGGCCGGCCCGAACATTTTCCGGTGCGCCGTGTCTATTGCGTCGGGCGCAATTATGCCGCCCATGCCCGGGAATTCGGCAATGATGATCGCGAGCCGCCGTTTTTCTTCAACAAGGCCGCCGATTGTCTGCAATATTGCCCGCCCGGCGTCACGGTTGATCATCCCTATCCGCCGCTGACCGCCAATTACCACTTCGAGATCGAAATCGTCGCCTGCCTGTCCAAGGGCGGCAGGAATATCGCCGTCGAAGCAGCGCTTGATCATGTGTTTGGCTATGCAGTTGGGCTTGATATGACGCGGCGCGATCTCCAGCGCCAGATGGGCGACGCCAAGAAGCCATGGGAAATCGGCAAGAGCGCTGATCATTCCGGCCCGATCGGTCTCATCCATCCAGCAGCCAGGATCGGTCATCCGCTCAAGGGCTTTATCCGCATATCGGTTGACGGCGTGATCAGGCAGAATTCCGATCTCTCGGCGATGACATGGAATGTCGCCGAACAGATCGCCCATCTGTCGCGCTATTACGAGCTGTTCCCCGGCGATATCATCTTCGCCGGCACGCCCGAGGGTGTTGGCCCGGTGGTTGCTGGCAATGTCATGCTGGGCGAGGTCGAGGGCCTGTCGGCGATCAGCCTGAAAGTGGTTTAACCCTCAGCCTCGTCGAGGCCGACGAGGGCGCGGGCGAACGCCTGCGCCTCGAAGGGTTCGAGATCCTCGATCTGTTCGCCAACGCCGATGAAATGCACGGGCAGGGCAAAGCGGGCGGCAAGTGCCACCAGAATGCCGCCGCGCGCCGTCCCGTCAAGCTTGGTCATAACGAGACCCGTGACACCCGCGACCTTGGTGAATAGCTCCACCTGAGACAGAGCATTCTGCCCGGTGGTCGCATCAAGCGTCAGCAGCACGCTGTGCGGCACGAGGGGGTCGAGCTTTTTCAGCACACGGACGATCTTTTCCAGCTCCGCCATCAACCCCGACTTGTTCTGAAGCCGTCCAGCGGTGTCGATCAGCAATACATCGGCTGCCTGCGCACGCGCTTTCGTATAGGCTTCATGCGCCAGCGCTGCGGGATCGCCGCCCTGCGAAAGCGCGATCACTTCCGCGCCAGTGCGCTGCCCCCAGACCTTGAGCTGCTCGACGGCAGCCGCCCGGAACGTATCGCCAGCTGCGATCACCACATGCCGCTTCTGACTGCGCAGCTGGGCGGCAAGCTTGCCGATCGTCGTTGTCTTGCCTGTGCCGTTGACGCCAACCATCAGCACCACATGCGGTTTCAGTGCGGGGTCAATAAGCAGCGGTCTGGCAACCGGCTCGAGCCTCGCGGCGATCTCGCGTACCAGCAGGCGCTTGGCAGCAAGCGGCGTCACCTCGCCTTCAAGGCGCTCGCGCTTCAACGCAGCCGTGATCGCCGCCGCCGTCTCGACCCCCATATCGGCTTCGATCAGCACGTCTTCCAGATCATCAAGGGTAGCCGCATCGATGCGTCGTCCGCCGAAGATGCGCTGGATGCCGTCGGTTAGCCGGCTTGAACTTTTAGACAGCCCCTGTTTGAGGCGCTGCCACCAGGAGCGCGGCGTCAGCATGTGGCGATGCCCCGCAGCTGGATGCCGTCATGACCGGTGATGCGCATGGTGGTGAGCGTGCCGGGTCCGGCCATTGACGCAACCGGTAGACCGCCTCTTGTGCGCGCGATGCCGCCGCGCTCAGCCAGGACGTGTTGCTCACTGCCGACATGGCGCGCAAGACAAGCCCGCCACGCCGCATCACCAGCCGATCTGAGGCGGGCCGCCCGCTCCTTGATGATGCCAGCGCTCACCTGCGGCATGCGCGCTGCCGGCGTGCCCGGGCGCGGCGAATAGGCAAAGGCATGCACCCGGTCAAGTACACACTCATCGATCAGCGCCAGCGATTGAGCGAAATGCTCATCTGTTTCTGTAGGAAAGCCAGCAATGATGTCAGCCGAGATCACCAGCTCCGGCCGGCGGTGCTTCAGAGTTTGACACAGGGCGATGGCATCATTGCGCCCATGCCGCCGCCTCATGCGCTTCAGGATAAGATCAGCGCCTGATTGCAGCGACAGATGCAGACTTGGCATCAGGCGTTCTTCCGCGCCGAAAAGGGCGATCAGCTGCGCGTCAATATCGATGCAGTCGAGCGAGGACAGGCGCAGGCGCGGCAGATCGGGGCAAGCCGCAAGAATGTGGCGGACGAGATCACCCAGCCGCATGCTGCCGCCATGTTCGCCGTAGGACGCAAGGTCTATGCCCGTCAGGACCACCTCGCGCGCGCCTGCCGCGACGAAACGGCGAACCGCGGCAACGACCGTGTCCGGCGCCAGCGACTGCGAGGCGCCGCGCCCGAAAGGGATGACACAGAATGTGCAACGATGGTCGCAACCTGATTGCACCTGCACGAAGCCGCGCGTATGGCCGGCGATGCGCGACAGCACCGGCGCCTTCATCTGGTGAGCGCCAAATACATCGCTGACACTCACCCGCTGCGTTGCAGCCGGGCGGTAGGTATCAGCCACAAGCTTGTCGCGGTTGCCGATCACCCGCGCCACTTCCGGCATGGCGGCGAATGTCGCCGGCTCGATCTGCGCCGCGCAGCCGGTGACGATGATCGGGCGGTGCGGATCGGCGCGGAAGGCCCGGCGGATGGACTGGCGGGCCTGACGGACGGCCTCGCCCGTCACCGCGCACGAATTGACGATATAGGCGGCCCCGAGCCCGCTTGCCGCTGCCTGCTGCCTGATGATTTCCGATTCAGCGATATTGACGCGACATCCGAAGGTCGCGACCTCGATTGTGTCACTCATCCCTCAGGCCGCCGCGCCCTGGAGGTGCCGGGCGCTGATCTCGCCTTCGAATTCGAGCGCACTCGGCCCGCTCATCAGCACGTGACTGTCATCCGCCCGCCATTCGATGGAGAGAGTGCCGCCGGGCAGATGGACATCGCACACCCGGTCGAGAAGGCGCCGCCTGACACCCGCAACCACCACAGCGCAGGCAGCCGTGCCGCAGGCCTTCGTCAGCCCGGCGCCACGCTCCCACACCACGAGCTCCACCTGATCGTGCGCCACGACATGCGCCAGTGAAATATTCGCGCGCTCGGGAAAGAGCGGATGATGCTCGAGCATCGGCCCGACCTTGGCGAGATCAACGATATTCAGATCATCAACGAAGAAAATAACATGCGGATTGCCCATGTTGACCGCGCTCGGTGAATGAATGAGCGGCGCATCGATCGGCCCCACCTGCAATTCGATGGTGCGCGTGTCGTGAAACATCTCGGAGAGCGGGATGTCGTTCCACGCCAGGCGCGGCACACCCATATCAACGGTCACGATATCCCCGCCGCCTGCGCTGGCGGTGAGGAGCCCGGCCTTGGTCTCGATCGCCACCTGAGGCTTGCCGCTTGCCTGGATGACTATACGGGCGACGCAGCGTGTGGCATTCCCGCAGGCGGCAACCTGCGACCCGTCAGCATTGTAAATGCGCATGAAGACATCAGCGCCCGCGGGTGAGGGCTCAAGCACGATCAATTGATCGCAGCCGATGCCGGTTGTCCGATCAGCAATGGCGCGCGCTTCGTCCGACGTCACCGTTATCGGGTGCGCGCGTCCGTCGAAAATAACGAAATCATTGCCAAGCCCGTTCATTTTTCGGAACGGCCTACCGTTGAGCGTGCTCATCGCGCCCATATAGGCCGAAAGCGTTCCGGCTGGAAGGGCCGTCTCGACATGTTCCCGCCACGGGCGCATGTAGAGTGGCGGATCATCATCGGGATAACAGGCATGCGCGTTGTTGTAGCTCTCGGATGTTTACTGGCGGCAGGCGTAGCGCTTGCCCAATCGGGCGTTGAAACGGTCCCGGTCGCACCACCCGCCTCGTCGACCATCATCGAACGCGCGCAACCCCTGGGAAACTCGCCCAATGATCTTGAGGTTGACGAAGTCACGCTCGCCGCAGTGCCGGCATTGTCAACCAGGCTCACCGGCGACACACGGCGCCTGCAGGATCTCGTCGCCAAACGCCTGCGCGAGATGGCAAAGTCATTGAACGAGGCGGGCATCGCCCCCGCCGGCCCGGCAATGGCGGTGTTCGACCAGCTGGCAACCACCAGCTTCAGCGTCGAGATTATGGTCCCCCTCAGTGAACGCCCCGCCACTATTCCCCCGGGTCTTGGCCTGACAACCACGCCGTACGGGCAAGCGGTGCGCATCATCCATCACGGCGATTATGATGATATCGATGCCACCTATGACGAATTGTCATCCTTCATCGAGGATCGCGATATCGCCATCGAGGATGTGGTGATCGAGCGCTACATGGGCGAGATTTCCGTCGGTGGCGGAGCAGGCACCGTCGAAATCATCGCCATGAAGCGATAGACCTTGCTGTGACCCTGCGGCGAACGCAAACCACCGCAACAACACCCTACGGGTCCCGACCCTAGACGATGGTAGTAGGTTGTTGCTGCGCCAAACCGCCTTTATGCTAATTTCCAGACGCTAGCCGGATCGTCCAAAGTCGCCTGATAAAATGCGGTAATAGGGTGGGAACAATCATGTCCGAAAAAATCTACGCGGTCAGCAAGGAGTGGGCGCAGCGCGCTTTCATCGACAACAAGTCATATCTCGAGATGTATCGCCGCTCGGTCGATGACCCCAACGGCTTCTGGGGCGAGCATGGCAAGCGGCTTGACTGGATCAAGCCTTACACCAAGGTCCGCAACGCCGATTACAATAGCGCTGACGTCATGGTGAAATGGTTTGAGGATGGAACCCTCAACGTTGCCGCCAACTGTATTGATCGCCATCTCGACAAGCGCGGCGATCAGATTGCCATCATCTGGGAGGGTGACGACCCGAAAGATTCACAAACCATCACCTACCGTGAACTTTACGCTCATGTGAACAAATTCGCCAACGTCCTGCTGGCGCTGGGCGCGCGCAAGGGCGACCGCGTCACGCTTTACCTGCCGATGATCCCGGAAGCGGCCTACGCGATGCTTGCCTGCGCCCGGATCGGGGCGATTCATTCCGTCGTCTTTGGTGGCTTCTCACCCGACAGCCTCGCAAACCGCATCGATGATGCAAGCTCGAAGCTGGTCATCACCGCCGATGAGGGCTTGCGTGGCGGGCGCAAGGTGCCGCTGAAGATCAATTGCGACGAGGCGGTCGCCAAGTGCCCGAGCGTCGAGAAGGTGCTGGTCGTGCGGCGCACCGGCGGCAAGGTTGCGATGCAGGAGGGCCGCGACGTCTGGTATCATGAAGCCGTCCACAGTGTCGCTGATCACTGCCCGCCAGCGGCGATGAACGCCGAGGATCCGCTGTTTATCCTCTATACATCCGGCTCCACCGGCAAGCCCAAGGGCGCCCTGCATACATCAGCGGGCTATCTCGCCTACGCCTCCATGACCCATCAATATGTCTTCGACTATCAGCCAGGCGATATCTACTGGTGCACGGCCGATGTCGGCTGGGTCACAGGCCATTCCTACATCGTCTACGGACCGCTCGCCAACGGCGCCACCACCCTGATGTTCGAGGGCATTCCCAACTATCCCGACGGCTCGCGCTTCTGGCAGGTCATCGACAAATGGAAGGTCAATATCTTCTATACCGCGCCTACCGCCATCCGCGCCCTGATGGCGCTCGGCGAAGACCTGGTAAAGACGACGTCACGCACCTCGCTGCGGCTGTTGGGTTCGGTGGGCGAGCCGATCAATCCGGAAGCCTGGGAGTGGTATTATCGCGTGGTCGGCAACGAAAAATGTCCGATTGTCGACACCTGGTGGCAGACGGAAACCGGCGGAATTCTCATCACCCCGCTGCCCGGCGCAACCGCCCTGAAGCCAGGCTCGGCCACCCGCCCCTTCTTCGGCGTCGTGCCACAGATCGTTGACGCCGCCGGCGTCGTGCAGGAGGGCGCCTGCGAGGGCAATCTGGTGATTGCCGAAAGCTGGCCGGGCCAGATGCGCACGGTTTATGGTGATCACCAGCGCTTCATTGACACTTATTTCAAGACCTATCCCGGCAAGTATTTCACCGGCGATGGCTGCAGGCGCGATGCTGATGGCTATTACTGGATCACGGGCCGCGTTGATGACGTCATCAACGTCTCCGGCCACCGCATGGGCACAGCGGAAGTAGAATCGGCCCTCGTCGCGCACCCCAAAGTGGCGGAAGCCGCCGTCGTCGGCTATCCGCACAACATCAAGGGGCAGGGCATCTACGCTTATGTCATGCTGAATGCGGGCGAAACGCCAACCGAGGAGTTGCGCAAGGAGCTGATCGGCTGGGTGCGCAAGGAAATCGGCCCCATCGCCTCGCCCGACCTCATCCAGTTCGCCCCCGGCCTGCCCAAGACGCGCTCGGGCAAGATCATGCGCCGCATCCTGCGCAAGATCGCCGAGGACGAGTTCGGCAGCCTGGGTGATACCTCGACGCTGGCCGATCCTGCCGTCGTCGATGACCTCATCGCCAATCGTCAGAACCGGCAGCAAAAGGCTGGTTGATACAAAACCGCATGCAGGAAGGCGGGGAAGCGCCGTGCGCGATATCGTGCGGCGTTTTCCATCATTGATCGTGAAAACGACGCTCGCTGGCTGCACACCATGCGACAACCGCGAGGATGAGGACCAGGGTGAAATCTTTTACTCCTGAAGACCTTCTGGCCGAACTTGCCCGCCAGGGCATAAAGACCACCACCGTCACCCATCCCGCGCTCTTTACCGTGGAGGACAGTCAGCGCCTGCGCGGCAACATCCCCGGCGGTCATTGCAAGAATCTCTTTCTGAAAGACGAGAAGGGCGCGTTGTTTCTGCTCGTCGCCCTCGAAGACGCGGTCATCACACTGAACCAGCTTCACAAGCGCGTGGGCTGCAAGCGGCTGTCCTTCGGCAAGCCGGATTTGCTGATGGCGGTGCTGGGCGTCACGCCAGGGTCGGTATCGCCCTTTGCCCTCATCAATGATCATGAGCGCCGCGTCACGGTGCTGCTCGACGCTGCCATGCTTACTCACGAGCAGCTGAGCTATCACCCGTTGACCAACACCATGACGACGACGCTGGCACGCGTTGACCTGATGGTGTTTCTGAACGGGCTTGGCTACCAGCCACGCACCATTGATCTTGTGTGAAGAACGGGGCAAACGAAGAGGGACAGAGCGGCGGCGCCAGTGCCGCCTCCTTGATTTTTCTGCTGCCATTCCCATGTCAGCACCGACCAACGAAAGCAAACCGCTGCCATGTTGACGCCAAGCCAGCCAGCTACCCCTGCAAACGCCATCAAAGACACGACGACGAAAACGTTCGCCGCTGATGTGATTGAGGAATCGCGGGCGCAACCGGTCCTAGTCGATTTCTGGGCGCCATGGTGCGGGCCGTGCAAGCAGCTGACGCCGGTGCTGGAAAAAGTCATTGCTGCTGCGCAGGGTAAGGTCAAACTCGTCAAAATGAACATCGACGAGCACCCGGCCATTCCCGGCCAGATGGGCATCAAATCCATTCCCGCTGTCATTGCCTTCAAGGATGGCCGTCCGGTGGATGGGTTCATGGGGGCGCTGCCGGAAAGTCAGATCAAGCAGTTCATCGAACAGGTGACGGGCACCACCATCGGCCCCTCCGAGATTGAACACACGCTGGAGGCGGGCGACGCGCTTCTGGCCGATGGTGAGGCGGCGGCAGCTGTCGAAGCCTTCACCGAGGCGCTTGCCATCGACGACAAGAATGTGCGCGCGCTTGCCGGCCTGGCGCAGGCCTATCTGCTGGTCGGTGACGTCGACAAGGCAAAAGGCATGCTTGCAACCATTCCCGAACCCGACCTCGACAAGCCACCGGTTGCCGCCGTTCGTGCCGCCATCGATCTTGCCGAGAAAACGGCGTCGCTTGGTGATCTTGGTCCGCTGTTTGCGCGCATCGAGGCCAATCCGCTTGACCATCAGGCGCGCTTTGACCTGGCGCTTGGTCTGGCTGCCGCCGGCAGGCGCGAGGAGGCCGTCGACCATCTCATCGATCTGGTGCGTCGCGACAAGGAGTGGAACGAAGAGGCCGCCCGCAAACAGCTTGTGCAGTTCTTTGCCGCCTGGGGTTTTGACGCTGACGCAACGCTTTACGGCAGGCGCCGCCTGTCGGCCATTCTCTTTTCCTGACACAAGGGGAGAGCAAATGCCGATCAATATACTTGCGCAGACGATTGACGAGCTTCCTCCTGTCATCCCGGTATTTCCCTTGAGCGGCGTGCTGCTGTTACCGCGCGGCGATCTGCCTTTGAATATTTTCGAGCAGCGCTACATCGCCATGGTGGATGCCGTTCTCGCCGGTCATCGCACGATCGGGATGATCCAGCCGGCCCTCGACAGCGACCGGCACGACACCAATCCATCGCTCTGCGCGGTTGGCTGCATCGGCCGGCTCACGGCCTTTCAGGAATCGGGCGATGGCCGCTATCTTCTGTCACTGACCGGCATATGCCGATTTGACGTCGCCGAGGAACTGGCTGCGCTGACTCCCTATCGCCAATGCCGCGTCAGTTATGAGCGGTTTGCCGACGATCTGCAGCCGCGACTTGGCGAGGAAAGCGTCAATCGCAAGCTCCTGCTGAGTACCTTCTCGCACTATCTTGAGGCAAACAATCTGCAAGCGGACTGGGAGGGCATCGACCAGGCGCCGAATGAGGCGTTGGTGACGGCTCTGTCGATGATGGCGCCCTATGGTCCGCGCGAAAAACAGGCTCTGCTTGAGGCGGTGACACTTGCCAACCGCGCCGAAATGCTGGTGGCGATGACCGAGATGTCACTGGCCCGCCAGGCCGGTGAGGAAAACCAGAACCTGAACTGAACATCAGCGCCCGACGCTGCGAGAGGATGACTGACATGGCTGCACCGAAAACCGAGATCGATCCTCGTCTCCTTGAACTGCTGGTCTGTCCGCTCACCAAGGACACTCTGCGCTACAATCGCGAGGCGCAGGAGCTGGTCTCGCTGTCCGCCAAACTTGCCTATCCGATCCGCGATGGCATTCCCATCATGCTGCCGGAAGAAGCACGCAAGCTGGATTAGATCGGCTGCCCCTGGAGCAGTCGGGGCACGTCACCAACAAGCCCCGAGGCATTGCCGATAAACACCGATTTGAGCCGTGGCAAACGATCGACAATACCAAGCCCTAGATCGCGAAGACCACGAATGACGCCAATATCGTTTGAAAAAAGCCGGTTGAGCCCGTCGGTCGCAAAACCCATGGCGAGCGTGTCGAATCGCCGCCAGCGCTCGTAGCGCTCGAGGATGGCGAGATTGCCGAAATCCTCTCCCAGCCGAAAAGCCTCGACCATCACCTGGGTCAGCGCCGCAGCGTCCCGAAATCCGAGATTGAGCCCCTGACCGGCGATCGGATGGATGATGTGGGCCGCATCGCCAACCAGCGCCAGCCGGTCGGCAACGAAGCGCCGCGCCACCTTCATCGCCAGCGGATAGGAAAAGCGCTGAGCGCCCGCGCGCACCCGTCCCAGATGATGGCCAAAGCGTTGGAGAAGCGCCTCATGAAAACCGTCATCATCGAGCGCCATGAGACGCGTCGCCTCCCGGCTTTTTTCTGTCCACACCAGCGATGAGCGATGGCGCCCTTGTGCGTCGTCATTGAGTGGCAGAATGGCAAAAGGCCCGGCGGGGAGAAAATGCTCTTCCGCTCGCCCGTGATGCGGCTCGTCATGAAGAAGCGTGGTGACGATGGCGGATTGGTCGTAATCCCAGCCAACCATGCGAATGCCGGCGTCAGTCCTCAGGCGCGAGCGCGCGCCATCGCAGGCAAGCACCACATCCGCCGCCAGACGCTCACCATCATCAAGCCGGATATCAACGTGCGAGGGGTGGCGCTCCAGAGAGGCAATACTGCCTGATTGCTGCACCACATCGGTTGCCGCGAGCGCGGCCGTGAGCCGTGCGGCGAGAACGGCGTTTTCGACCATGTGGGCAAACGGCTCGCCCTCGCTCGCTTCGCCGGCAAAAGTAAGCAGGGTTGGCCGCACCCCGTCATCCAGCCGGCTGTCGGTGACGATCATGTCGGTGATTGCCTGCGTGTCGGCAGCCTCAGGCCAGGCACCAAGCTCACAGAGCATGCGCCGCGCGCCAGCCGCGATCGCCGACGCCCGGCCATCGGTGCGCGGCGGCTTGCCAAACCCCGGATCAACCAGCCGCACCCTGAAAATGCCACCGCTTGCCTGATGAAGCGCCAGCGCCAGCGACAGGCCGACCATGCCCGCGCCGGCGATCACCACATGCGGGCGCGCCGCACTGACATGCGCAGGCCCCGCTTGACGTCGGGCGCGGCGCGGTGTCGTGTCACCCTGTGGCCCCGAAATATCCTTTGTGGTTTTGTCCATGTCCTCCGCCGTCGAACAGCTTCTCACAATCCTTGACCTAGAGCGCCTCGAACGCAACCTCTTCCGCGGTTTGAGCCCGCAAGTGGGATGGCAGCGCGTCTTCGGGGGCCAGGTGATCGGGCAGGCACTGGTCGCCTGCTGCCGGACCTTTGACGAAACCCCGCGCCAACCCCATTCCATGCACGCCTATTTCATGCTGCCCGGCGATCCTTCGGCGCCGATCATCTATGAAGTCGATCGCTTGCGGGACGGCAAGAGTTTCTCCACACGCCGCGTGCTGGCAATCCAGCACGGGCAGGCCATTTTCGCCATGACCACCTCGTTTCATATCGAGGAAGAGGGCTTTGATCATCAGGCGGTGATGCCCAACGTGCCTCATCCCGAAGATCTGCCCAATGAAAGCGAAATCCGCGCCACCGTCATGCCCCTGATGCCGGACCCGGTGCGCACATATTTCGAACGCGAGCGCCCGATCGAACTGAAACCGGTCGAATTCAACCGTTATGCGGGTGTCAAAAACCCCGAAGGGCGTTTCAACGTGTGGATCCGCACCACCGGCAGGCTCCCTGACGATCCGCACATCCATCAATGCGTCCTCGCCTATGCCTCGGATATGACGCTGCTTGATGCGGCACTCATCCCGCATGGCAAGACCGTTTTTCAGAAGGACATCCAGCCAGCCTCGCTTGATCATGCCCTGTGGTTTCATCGTCCCTTCCGCGCCGATGATTGGCTTCTTTATGCCCAGGACAGCCCGTCGGCACATGGCGCGCGCGGTTTTTCCCGCGGCCTCATTTTCCGCAAGGACGGGACACTGGTGGCCTCGGTTGCCCAGGAGGGGCTTATCCGCCGGCGCGACAATGGTTTTCAGATGCGCAATGCCTAATTAGTGACCAACTGGCGAAGCGTTTACGGCACTGCCGGGGCAGTTATGCCTGTTTTGACGCCATTTCACGTCGTCTTGCCTGATCGCACATCGTTCTTGTTTAAAAACAGCAATTAAAAACAACAGCTTAGCTGAAGGCTGGTCTTTTGGCATGACCCTTGAATGACGGGTGCGGAGTTGTCTGCGTCAGGGCGCTGATTTCTGCCGCAGACCCGCATCGCATAGGGAGAAAAATGATGAAGATCATCATGGCCATTATCAAACCTTTCAAGCTCGACGAAGTCCGCGATGCTTTGACGGCGATCGGTGTGCAGGGTCTCACCGTCACCGAAGTCAAAGGCTACGGGCGGCAGAAGGGACACACCGAGATTTATCGCGGCGCCGAATATGCCGTGAGCTTCCTGCCCAAGCTCAAAATCGAGATTGCAGCGCCAAGCGCCCTCGTCGCCAAAGCCGTCGAGGCGATCTCGTCAGCCGCCAAGACCGGCCAGATCGGCGATGGCAAGATTTTTGTCTTCAATCTCGAACAGGCAGTCCGCATCCGCACCGGTGAAACCGACAGCGACGCCCTTTGATTCGACGCCTTTTGCTTCATGGAGTTTCCGAAATGACAAAGAGTAAATGGATGCTGACGGCCGGAATTCTCTTTCCAGCCCTGACTGTCGCGGGAGAGGCGTTCGCCCAGGCCGCCAAAATCGTCCCCAACAAGGGTGACACCGCCTGGCTGCTCCTGTGCAGCGCGCTCGTGCTGATGATGTCGATCCCCGGCCTTGCTCTCTTTTATGGCGGCCTCGTGCGCACCAAGAATGCGCTGTCGGTATTGACGCAGGTCATGACCATCGTGGCGCTCGTCGGTGTCATCTGGGTTGTCTATGGCTATTCGCTGGCCCTGGGCGATTCAAGCGGCAGCCTGTCAAATTACATTGGCGGGTTCGGCAAGCTGTTTCTGGCCGGAATCACGCCTGATTCGGTGGTGCCGACCTTCTCGAACGGCGTCGTGGTTCCCGAATACGCCTACATGGTCTTCCAGATGACGTTCGCCATGATCACCCCGGCTCTCATCGTCGGTGCCTTTGCCGAGCGCATCAAATTCTCGGCTGTTCTGGTGTTTATCGGCCTGTGGGTCACCTTCATCTATCTCCCCATCGCTCATTGGGCGTGGGCGACCGTGACACCTGACGACATCGCTGCGGCCGCCAAGGCAGTCGCCGAGGCTGCGGGTGCCGAGGCAAAGAAGGTCGCCGAGGCCAAGCTGGCGGAAATGACCGGCAGCATCGGCTGGCTCAATGGTGGCCTTGCGCCATGGATGGGTGGTGTTGGCGCCCTTGATTTCGCCGGCGGCACCGTCGTCCATATCAATGCCGGGATTGCTGGCCTTGTGGGTGCCATCGTCATCGGCAAGCGGGTTGGTTACGGCCGCGATGCGTTGTCGCCGCACTCGCTCACCATGACCATGATCGGCACGTCGCTGCTGTGGGTCGGCTGGTTTGGTTTCAACGCCGGTTCGAACCTCGAAGCAAACGGCGCCACCGCACTGGCCTTCGTCAACACCATGGTCGCGACCTGCGGCGCGGCGCTGAGCTGGGTGCTGGTTGAATGGGCCAGCAAAGGCAAACCCTCCCTGCTGGGCCTTGCCTCCGGCGCGGTCGCCGGTCTTGTCGCCGTGACACCGGCATCGGGATATGCTGGGCCGATGGGGTCCCTCTTCCTCGGCCTCATCGTCTCGCCGATCTGTCTCTTCTTCGTCTCAACGGTGAAGAACAAGTTTGGCTATGACGATGCGCTTGATGTCTTCGGCATCCATTGCGTCGGCGGCATCGTTGGCGCCCTTGCAACCGGCATTCTGGTCAATCCGTCACTGGGCGGCGTTGGCATCACCGATTATACCAACTACGCCAACGCCAATGCGGGGACTTACGCCTTCGGCGCCCAGATGACCGCGCAGTTTACCGCCGTCATCGCCACCCTCCTGTGGTCGGGTATCGGATCCTACATCCTCTTCAAGATTACCGATGTGCTGGTTGGCCTGCGGGTCAGCGAGGACAAGGAGCGCGAAGGTCTCGACATCGTCGAGCATGGCGAACGTTCCTACAATTACTGATCGTTTCTCCCGGCGGATATCAGCAGATATCCGAACTTCAAGGGCTGCGGTTGACCCTGCAGCCCTTTTTTTGTCGCCGCGACAAGGCGTGGTTAAAGCCCGCTTAACCCTGGCCGTCTAGGGTTGCAAGGCGTGTCAAACCAAGCCGCCCGTGAGTGATGATGTCTGCTGCCGACAGCCCAACCGCCATCCGCTCGCCCTTCGTTCGGCTGGCCGATCTTCTGGCAGGCATCCCTCCCGGCAAGCCTCCGCTTGTCTTGTCGGTCGGCGAGCCGCGCCATGCCGTTCCGGATTTTGTAGGCCCGGTCCTGGCGCGCCACACCGCTGATTTCAATCGCTATCCAGGCGTGCGCGGCAGCGATGGTTTTCGTCAGGC
The DNA here is from genome assembly GCA_002365175.1 of Raskinella chloraquaticus (SeqCode). Taxonomy (GTDB): domain Bacteria; phylum Pseudomonadota; class Alphaproteobacteria; order Rhizobiales; family UBA4765; genus Raskinella; species Raskinella chloraquaticus. Next base: position 5,194 of record DEZK01000027.1, on the reverse strand, counting down.
CGTCGCGGATTGGGCGGCCCGGCGCTATCCCGGCGTCACACTCGACCCCGAACGACAAATCATCGTGCTCAACGGCTCGCGCGAGGGTCTGTTCTCGGCAACGCTTGCTGCCGCCTGCTGGCCACGTCTCAAAGGCCGGGATCATATTCTGCTTCCCAATCCCTACTACCCTCCCTACGCAGCGTCAGCTCAGGCCGCACGCATGAAGATCGGCCTGATGGACGCATCCGAAGCAAGCGGCTTCCTGCCCGATCTCGCCGCGCTCGAGCCGGCGATTCTCGATCGCACCGCTGCACTCTTCATCTGCTCACCCGCCAATCCTCAGGGCGTGATTGCCAGCAGCGATTATCTTGCACAGGCGCTCGCGCTCGCCCGCCGGCACGGCTTTTTGCTGTTCGTCGACGAATGCTATTCTGAAATCTATAGTTCTCTCGCTCCTGCCGGCGGCCTTGAGGTTGCCGCGCGCTCCGGCTCCTTCAGCAATCTCGTGGTCTTTAATTCGCTGTCGAAGCGCTCAAACCTGGCTGGTCTGCGGCTGGGATTTTGCGCTGGTGACGCTGACTTCCTTGATCATCTGACCGAGTTTCGTGTCGTGACCTGTCCGCAGGTTCCCTTGCCCGTTCAGGCCGTCGGCGAGGTTGCCTATGGTGATGAACGTCATGTGGATGAAAACCGTGGCCTGTACCGCGCGAAATTCGCCCTTGCCGAGCGTCTGCTGGGCAACCGCTTTGGCGTAACGCAGCCTGAGGGCGGTTTTTTTGTCTGGCTGGACGTCAAACGGTTCGGGGATGACGAGACGATCGCGGCCAACCTGTGGCGCGAGGCCGGATTACGTGTGGTTCCCGGCAGCTATCTCGCCAGCCCGGCTGGCGATGGAACGAACCCCGGCGCGGGATATCTGCGACTAGCCCTTGTCGACCATTTTGCCAGCGTCGAAACGGCCCTCGGGCGCCTTGCCGACTGCCTGCCATAAAGGAAATCTCATGCGCTACAGTCGAACCGTTGATGGAATGAACCGCCGCTATTCCAATGGCGTTCTTGATGTTGCCGGACGCTGGGCAGCGGAAATCGGCGGGCTGTCCCTGCTCATCATCACGGCTGGCTGTTTCCTGGCTCTTGCAACCTGGACGGTCGATGACCGCAGCTTCACCCATGCCACCACCGCTCCCATTCGCAACGCGCTCGGTTTTCCCGGCGCCGCACTTGCCGATCTCCTCATCCAGATCCTTGGATTTGGCGTCATCGTCATGTTGATACCCGTTGCCTGCTGGGGGTGGCGTCTGCTGACAAAACGCGGGCTTGATCAGGAAAAGACCCGCGTTGCTGCGTGGATTGCCGGCATCGCGGCATCCGCCACCATGGTGTCATGTCTGCCCGTGCCCGCCAGCTGGCCTTTGCCAGGCGGACTTGGCGGTATCGTGGGGGATGCGTTGCGCAATGCCCTGGCTGCGCCTCTGGCACCCCGTCTTGGCATTGCTTTCGATGCCGGACTGGCCTCGATCATGGCGCTTGCCGCTGGTTTTTCGCTTTTGCACGCAAGTGCGGTCATTGCCCCGGCGATCGACGATGTGGAGGACATGGATGACGGCGACGACAGCCATAACACCGGCTTCAGCCCGCTCGGCCTGATGACCCATTGGTTCCTGTCGGCAAAGGCGTTTGTCGCCCGCCGCCTGGACCAACGCCAGTCGACATCGCAACGCAGCGAGATTGACACTGCCCCGCAGCACCGTCGCGAACCTGCCCTGTTTGGGGCAAGCGCGCCGCCTGACGCCATCGAAGTCGAAGGGCTTGATATCCAGGCGCCCTTTCCTGAATCGCCCGCAACGCGCGTTGCTGCCAACAAGCGGTCGCTGAAACCTGGCAGACGTGCCGCCAAGGAGGCGCAACCTGATCTGCTGGCGGGCAATGAGTATGAACTCCCTCCGCTGGCGTTGCTCGCCGAACCCAAGCGTCACATGGCGGCTGCCCCTTCGGAAGAATCGCTGGAAGGCAATGCCCGTATTCTCGAAGGCGTGCTCGACGATTTCGGCGTGCGCGGCGAAGTCATGCAGGTGCGGCCAGGCCCGGTCGTGACATTGTATGAATTGCAGCCGGCGCCCGGCATCAAATCATCGCGCGTGGTGGGCCTTGCCGACGATATTGCCCGCTCGATGAGCGCGATCTCCGCCCGTGTCGCAGTGATCCCCGGCCGTAACGCCATCGGCATCGAGCTGCCGAATGCGCGGCGTGAAACCGTTTATCTGCGCGAACTGATGGCCTCACGCGATTTCGAGGATAACAAATCGCGGCTGGCACTCTGCCTAGGCAAGACGATCGGCGGCGAGCCGGTCATCGTCGATCTTGCCAAGATGCCGCACCTGCTTATCGCCGGGACCACGGGATCAGGCAAATCAGTCGGCATCAACACGATGATCCTGTCGCTGCTCTACCGCTTGCGGCCCGATCAGTGCCGTCTCATCATGGTTGACCCGAAGATGCTGGAATTGTCCGTCTATGACGGCATTCCCCATCTGCTGGCGCCGGTCGTCACGGATCCTAAAAAAGCGGTTGTTGCGCTTAAATGGGCGGTACGCGAAATGGAAGAGCGCTACCGTAAAATGTCGAAGCTCGGCGTGCGCAACATCGACGGCTATAATGCCCGTGTCGAGGAAGCCCGGGTGTCGGGCGAAACCATCACCCGCACCGTCCAGACCGGCTTTGACGCCGATAACGGTCAACCGACATTCGAAGAGCAGACCTTCGACCTTGAGGCGCTGCCCTACATTGTCGTCGTCGTCGACGAAATGGCGGACCTCATGCTGGTGGCCGGCAAGGATATCGAAGGCGCGATCCAGCGCCTGGCGCAGATGGCGCGTGCGGCCGGCATTCACCTGATCATGGCAACCCAGCGTCCCTCGGTTGACGTCATCACCGGAACCATCAAGGCCAATTTCCCCACTCGCGTGTCCTTCCAGGTCACGTCGAAGATCGACAGCCGCACCATTCTGGGTGAACAGGGCGCCGAACAGCTGCTTGGGCAGGGTGACATGCTTTACATGGCCGGCGGCGGCCGCATCTCGCGTGTTCACGGACCTTTCGTATCCGATGGCGAGGTGGAAAGCATTGTCACCCACCTGAAATCACAAGGTCAGCCATCCTATCTTGATGCCGTCACCCGCGAGGATGAACTGGTGCAGGAGGAAGCCGACAGCGCTGTCTTCGACAAGGGCGCGTTTGGCGAAAGCGAGAGCGCCGATCCTTACGATCAGGCCATCGCCATCGTCCTGCGCGACGGCAAGGCGTCAACCTCCTACATTCAGCGACGCCTCCAGATCGGTTACAACCGCGCCGCCTCGCTGATGGAACGCATGGAAAAGGAAGGCATCGTCTCACCCGCCAATCACACTGGAAAGCGCGAGATTCTGATCGAGCGCCCGAAGAACACGCCGATGGATGACGAATAGCCTCATCTTCGCCACGAAACCGGCCTATCGGTAATCGCCCGTAACGACTTCAATTGGACCAATGAATGCCCTTTTCGCTTGACGGTTTTCGCTGTGGTGTTGTGCTTCTGGCTGTGACGATCATTGCCGGTGCGGCACATGCTCAGGCACCCGTCCCGCTCGTTCCCCAGGCACGGCCGCAGCAATCTCAGCCTCAGGCGAAGCCGCCGAGCACGCCGGAGCGAAAAACAAACGATGTTACCCTGCGCTCGACGCCCGTCGTCAGCAGCGCCCAGCCGCTCAGCCCCCAGCAGACCGCCACGCTGCAAAAGGTATCAACGGCGTTCAACGCCATGCACGACATGCAGGCAACCTTTACCCAGGTCGAGTTCGACGGCGCCCGCGCCACCGGGCGGTTCTTCCTGACAAAGCCCGGCCGGGTGCGTTTCCAGTATGACCGCCCGAGCCCGCTTGAAATCGTCGCTGATGGCAGTGATCTCGTGGTACGCGACCGTAAACTCAACACGCAGGATTTCTATCCGCTGAAACAGACGCCGCTGCGCTATCTTCTCAACGAGCGCATCGACCTGACGAAGGACGCCAAGGTGCTGGCGGTGTTGCAGGACAATGATCTCGTCACCGTCGTCATCGAGGATCGCAATGATTTTTCTCAAGGACAGCTGACATTGTTCTTTGACGCCCATTCCTATGAACTGCGCCAGTGGAGCGTGATTGACAGCAATGGCCGGGAAACCGCAGTCGCGATTCATAACGTCGCGCTCAATCGGCCGAATAACCCCGAACTCTTCAAGATTTATGTTCTACCAGGAATCGGCCCGCAATAACGATTTTTCTGACAATGCTTGCGCCTTTCGGGCAGATCGCGCATGGCTTGGTGATTGCGTCTGATCCTGAGGCACGATGGCTTTCTCTCTCGCCACCTGGAACATCAATTCCGTCCGCTTGCGCCTGCCTCTCGTTACCCGCTTCTTGCGGGAGCAGGCGCCCGATGTCCTGTGCCTGCAGGAAATCAAGTGCCAGAGCGACCAGTTTCCCGCCGCAGAGCTGCGTCAGCTTGGCTATGTCCATCAGGCGGTTTACGGCTTCAAGGGTTATCATGGGGTGGCGATTGTCTCGCGACACCCCTTTGCCGGAGAAGAGCGTCATGTGTTCTGCGGCAAGGAGGATGGCCGCTCCCTAACGGTGCGCTTCGATGAAGGTCCGCTGGCCGGCATCGATATCGCCAATTTCTACGTGCCCGCCGGTGGCGACATTCCCGATCCCGATCTCAACGAGCGGTTTGCCCACAAACTGGCCTTCCTCGATGAATTCGCCCGGTGGTCGCAGGCGCGCGCGCGCCGTGGCGTCTCGTCCATTCTTGTCGGCGATCTGAACGTCGCCCCCCTTGAACAGGATGTGTGGAGCCACAAGCAGCTTCTGGACGTGGTGTCGCACACACCCATCGAGGTGGAAAAATTCAACGCCATCCTTGAGGCCGGCGGCTGGCAGGATGTGATGCGGGCGATCATCCCGCCGCCTGAAAAACTGTACACCTGGTGGAGCTACCGCGCCCAGGACTGGCGCGCCTCGAATCGCGGACGCCGCCTTGATCATGTCTGGACGTCGCGTGATCTCAAGGACAGCTGGACCGGCATGAGCATCGAAACAGACACGCGCGACTGGGAGCGGCCTTCCGACCATGTCCCGGTGATTACGCGCTTTGCACGGTGAATTCTAGGGTCAGGACCCATTAATTTGGGCGAAACGGT